>CAIKXY010000015.1 GCA_903831595.1 uncultured bacterium | reverse complement strand
GGATAATAACTATCCCAAGATCTTTGACAAGAGCAAATTTCTGCTTCTCATCAATTATCTCTTGGAGAACTTTTGAAACACTTCCTGGAGACCGTTTTCCATCAACCACTAATTTTCCAACGAAAATTAGTTGTTTCAAAACTTTCTCAAAACCGTTGTCATTGCTCATGACCTATCCTCCTTTTTTCAAAATACATTGCCTGCTACTAACAGGCACTTACGGATACTGCCGTAAGTTTCAGTTGCAGGGAAAACCTGCATATCCAAATTGGTACTATATTTCTAAAGTGAGTTTGTCAAACAGAACACAGGGCGGCCGAAGGCCGCCCTGTGTTTTTGTATATTTATTAATTTAAATCAACTATTGAATTAAGCTCGGGATAAACAGCGTTCACATTTAATTCATCTCTCAATCTTTGTACCAAAAACAACGACGACTTTGGCTCACCCATTACAGTAAAGACTTTTTTCAAAGTGCCAGACTGACTTGCTGTTTCTACAAAGCCCACGAGATGGTCAGAATCTTTATGTGAAGAATACCCTTCGATTTTTATGATACTTGCACGTACTTGCATATCTTCGCCATAAATTTTTACAACTTTTTCCCCATCTTCAAGATGTCGGCCAAGTGTACCCACGGATTGGTACCCTACGAGCAGAATTGTTGCGTTTTTATCACCAACATGGTCCTTTTCGTGATGCACTACTCTCCCACCGTTTGACATACCACTTCCTGCAATAATTATTTTGGGGTTTGCCGTCCTGTCTATCTTTTCTGACTCGCGAGAAAATGGAGTTGCTTTTAGTCTTGGAAAATTAAACACATCATCACCATCTTTTATTTCTTGTTGGACTGTCGCATTCAAGTAGCTAGAATATTTTTGATATATTTGTGTAATTTTTATCGCAAGCGGAGAATCTAGAAAAACAGGTATTTGGCTTAGCTCGTGATTTTCAAAAAATCCGTTCATTTCATAAAGCAACATTTGCGTTCTTTCCAAAGAAAATGCCGGAATAATTAAAAGTTTATTGTTTACAATAGTATCTTTGATAACTTCTTTCAATTTATTTTTTCTTTCTTCTTTTGGTTCGTGGTTTCTGTCTCCATAAACACTTTCCATAATAATATAGTTTGCATCTTTTATTTCCTCAGTGTCATTTAGAAGTAGAGACGGAGAATTACCCAAATCTCCAGTAAAAACTGTTTTTGTTTTGCCATCATTTACTTCTATCATCGAAGAGCCGAGGATATGCCCAGAATCTCGTAAATAAATCGATATTCCATGGCCTAAACCAAAGGGTTTATGATATTCAAGTACTTCCCACAAACCAAGTGCATTCTCGACATCATTTTTATCATACAGTGCAGAAATACCACTTTTCCTTGCATCTGAATCAATAATTTTCAGAGCATCTTCATATAAAATTACAGATAAATCTTTCGTTGGTGGAGTGCTAATAATTTTCCCTTTGAAACCATCGTGAACCAATTTTGGAATTCTTCCAATATGATCCATATGTGCATGTGTAACTAGAAGATAATCAATTTCTGCCGGATTATATGGGAAAGGTTCGCGATTGAAAGCGTCCGCGATACTTGTCCCCTGCATAAGACCACAATCAATAAGTATTTTTATACTTCCGCCCCCATCAGTTGATTCAAGCAAATAATTCGCACCAGTTACCGCGCCAGTTCCCCCACAAAATTTCAATTTGATTCCGTTTTGGTTTTCCATTTTTTATTTTTTATTTTTTAAATGTTCACAATAATGTTTCGTAATATCATTATGGTCTATACAACACTGAGTGTTTTTATATTTAATAAAATATAGATACGCGAATATACCACCAACTAAACTGAAGAATATATCAAGCATTGCCCCGCTCAAATAATTTGCGTAACCAAAATGAGTAAACTTAAAAATAAGTTCAAATATTTCCCAAACAGCCGCTACTGCCAAAACAGAAACAAGAACTGCTAAAAATGCTTTTGGTTTATAATTACAAATATTATTTATATGATTGAATTTTAATGCAAGCCAAAGTGAAAAAAGCGCTACGCCAAAACCACCAATAATGTGGGCTGGAATATCTATCCATCGAACTCTCCAGTACCATTCGTTTTCCAAAGCAAAATAATGAAAGATTATTACTAATAATAGTGTGATAATTGATATAAGCAATATTTTTTTCTTAAGCATATCTAATAGTATACCAGAAAAATATTTTTATAGGCAAAATAAAAAACCCACAAATGTGAGTCTCTTATTAAGGATTACCGGAAAAGCATTACCCTAGATAAATCTAGGTGGGTGTCCTCGATGCTACACCAAGGTGTAACAAAAGTTAGACTCCCTTAAAAAATTCAATTGGATAATGCTTTCTAATAATCCTACTGTAATTATACTACTCGCAAATAAGAGTGCAAGAGAAAATTGAGCAAAAGCCTGCCTGCGCAGGCAGGTTGATATTTTTTTTAATAATTAGAATGCAAAAGGCGGGTTTCGCTTCGCGAAACCCGCCTTTTGTTTTAATTTTCTATATATACTATCTATCAGATATATCTCCCTTGATTTTCTCAATGAATTTAGCTGCTGCATCTTGTCCACCTAAACCAAATGCAAGGCCAAGTGCCAAAGCAACTGCAATTACTATACCTGTAAATAGAGTATTTATGAATGAAACTGCAATTCCAAGTTGCATTATTGCTGTAAGGATTGCAAATATCCAAATTGCCCATTTTGTGATACTTCCAGCAAAATTGAATGACTTCATACCGGCTGCTTTTGCTCCTGCAACTACTATTCTTTGCATCGTTTCAGAAACGATAGCTGCGATAAGAACTATAAGAACAGCGACGATAACTTGTGGCAAATAACCAAGAACAACCGTACCCAAGAAAGCTGTTACCTGTGTTAAGCCCAAAACATCAAATGCTGCTACCAAAAATACGACTACAAAAAACCATTCTACTAGTTTCCCTAGAAAATAGCCTGAATCTAATCTTATTCCGGCTTTTTCAACAATTTTCTCAAAACCAGCGGCTTTCAAGGCACCGTCTACCTTTGCAAATTTAATTAACTTATCTACCAATTTAAACAATATTCTGCCGATTATCCAACCAATTACTACTATAACTATAGCAGCCAATATGTTTGGAATGCTATTTGCGATACCCATCCAAATACCTTTTAGTGAAGTGGACAAAACATCTCCCCATGTATTAATCATAAATTATTTTATTAAACTAATAAATTAATAAATCCGTCCAAATTTCGCCAAATCCTGACGGTTCAACTACAAAACATTCTTGGTAAGCTTATTTTGTAATTAAAGTTGGAATCATTTCAGATTCCAACGACCTTATGTACTGCTGTATTATACCATTTTACTAATCAAGAAGAAAACAGGCATGAATAGATCTGTGTGGATAATTTTGTGTAAAAAATAGAACTATATCGTTATTTTATCTAGCAAAACTTGATGCGGATAGTCTAGGACATCACGAATGAGTTTATCATACATGCTCAACCTATATTGATAATCCGGTGTCTCAAAATATACATATACCAATTCCTTGCCAATTTCCGCCTCTATAGATTTAACTACTGTGTTTAAAACAGATTTTTTTAGATTATTACCAACAACGAACATATCCACCCGACTATCTTTGTCTTGAGTAAACACGCCTGCAATAATTACTAGTTTTAACTTACCGGCCCTTGAAAGTCGCCTGACTATTTCCCCACCTTCAAGTGTTTTTGTCTTAATAAGCAATTGTTGGAGTGCTGTAATATATGCAAATTCCTGATTTAATGAGTACCCTTGAATTTTTAGCTTTTTATTTATTATCTTTTTACCTTTTTTCTTTTGAGTGACTTTAATAAATGTTTTTTTCTGAATTAATCCTGCCTTTTCAAGAATTTTGGCTTCTTTTTTAACAATATTTTTATTTACTTGAGATTTTTTGGCAATAGAAAGAAAATCAAAAATTTCTTCTGAATTAAATAGGAAAAGGCGCATTATTTTGACCCTCGCTTCACTTCCAAACATTATACTTAATACATCCATAGATAAGCTAGAGTATAACACCATGCGGTTATTTTCTCAATAATATAACTAGCTTGTAGGAATTAGCTTCTTAGCTTTTTAGGTCAAAGAAAGGCCGAGTCGCTTCGCGACTCGGCCTTTCTTTGTGTTTGTATTTCCTACTAGCTAAAAAGCTAATGAACTACAAGCTGTTACTTAAGAGTTACCTTTCCTCCGGCTGCTTCAACTGCTTTCTGAAGAGTTTCTGCATCTGCTTTCTTCATATCTTCTTTTAAGACTGAGGGAGCTGCATCTACAAGGTCTTTTGCCTCTTTAAGACCAAGACCTAGGGCTTCTTTAACTGCTTTGATAACTGCAATTTTTTGAGCACCTGCTGATGTAAGTTCAACTTTAAATGATGACTTTTCTTCAGTTGCTGCGGCTGCTACTGCTGGACCAGCGACTGCTACTGCAGCTGCTGATACTCCAAACTTTGCTTCAAGAACTTTTACAAGCTCATGAAGATCTAATACTGACATTTTTTCTACTGTTTCTACCAAATCTTTAAATTTTGCAGGAACTTCAACTTTTTTTGTATCTTCCATGTTTTTTGTTAATTAATTAATAAAACTAAGCTGTCTTTGTCTTTGCAATTGCATCGAGAACAACAGCGAATCTTTGAATTGGTGAATTGATAAGATTAACGAATTGAGCGTAAAGAGTTTTTTGTGAAGGAATCATAGCTATTGCTGTCATTTCTTCAACTGTCATATATTTTCCTTCAAAAATACCTCCAACTATTTTTACATTATCCTTATATTTTTTCTGAAAAGTAAAGAATTCTCTTGCTGGAGCAGTAAGGTCATCTCCGTAAACGATTGCAAGTTCTCCTTGAAATTCTGGCATAGTCCCTGCTATTCCAGCATCTTTAAGAGCAATTTTTGCTAAAGTTTTTCTGACGACCAAATATCCTACTCCCTCTTTTCTCAAAGCTCTTCTCATAGACATATCGTCTGCAACTACCAAATGATGGAAGTTTGCAAAAACAACTGATTTTGAGCCTTTCAAAGCCTTTGATATCTTTTCAACTAATTCTTTTTTGTCTGCTTTTGTAATGGACATTCTAATTTGTGTTTTTATAATAAAAATCGACCTTATAATTTATAAGGCCTCAGTAAATGAGTATTTAGTATATAGTATGAGTATTCAGTATGAACACAAAACTTATATACTGCCTCGACCAGGCTTCTACGAAGTAGTATGAGTATCTAGTATTAGTATGAGAAATTCAATTAATTTCCTAATACTTATACTTTTTTCTAATACTATTCAATGCTGGTTGTCTTTGGCCTTAATACAGATATATTAGCAGAAAATTGATAAAAGTAAAGATATTATTAATATAAGCAACTTGCTTATATTAAATAAAGAAGTGATAATAATTGCATATGCCGATTACAATTAGTCATTATATTTTGCAACACGGATATCTGGCAGTATTTTTATTAATTTTTTTACAAGAAATTGGCGTACCAAACCCTGTTTCAAATGAACTTGTCTTGTTGTTCTCTGGTTATCTTGCATCGATTCAAACTTTTTCATTCATAATTGTCTTTTTGATTGCCGCTGCCGCTGATTTCACAGGTACATTAATTCTTTTTTTAGTTTTTTATTTTTTTGGCAAATATATTATTCAGCATAAACCAAAGTGGATTCCTATTTCTCATGAAAAAATTGAATCTATAACTACTTATGTCTCAAAAAAGGGTGTTTTGAGTATATTTATTGGAAGGTTAATTCCATTTTTACGCGGATATACTTCTGTAGCAGCTGGATTATTGAGAGTAAAACCGCACATTTTCACAATAATTGCCTCAATTTCAGCAGTAATTTGGAGCGGTAGCTATGTTTTTTTAGGTTGGAAGCTTGGACCATATTGGCAAAAAGTGGCAGACAAGATGGGAGGTATGCACTTAGTATTGTTAGTTATTGGTGCTGTAGTTTTATTTTTTTTGATCAAAAAGTTAGTAAAACTATATAATAATATCCAGCTTAAATAATTATAGTTATTATTTTTGACCTGTGATATCATACTTGGATAATGAATCAAACACAAGATTTTAAGTGGTGGCAAGAGACAAACATATACCAGATATATCCGCGTTCGTTTATGGACTCAAACGGTGATGGCATTGGTGATATAAATGGGATTATTAATAAACTTGATTATATAAAAGAAATAGGTTTTGAGACTATTTGGATTTCCCCTTTCTACAAAAGCCCACAAAAAGATTTTGGATATGACATTAGTGACTATTTATCGATTGCGCCAGAATATGGTGATATGCAAACTGTCGAAAAACTCATAGGTGAGACTCATAAAAGAGGCATGAAGATAGTTTTTGATATGGTTATGAATCATACATCAACTGAACATTCTTGGTTTAAAGAATCGCGTTCTTCAAAAGATAATCCTAAGAGAAACTGGTATCTTTGGCAAAAAGGAAAAGGGAAAGACTGTCCCCCAAACAATTGGATATCATTGACTGGCGGCAGAGGTTGGCAATATGACAAAACAACCGATGAATGGTTCTGGACAAGTTTTTTGCCATTTCAGCCCGATTTAAACTATCACAACCCAGAGGTTAAAAAGATTATGTTTGATGTTATAAGGTTTTGGCTCAAAAAAGGGGTTGATGGTTTCCGTTTAGATATATTTAATTCAGTTTATGAAGATAAGCTTTTTAGGGATAATCCTTTATCTTGGCGGCTGCTACCATCAGAAACAAATTCCCATGGTTTTTTTCAAAATTTAAAATATACTATCAATCACCCAGAAAATTTTATTCTTGCAAAAGAATTAAGAAAAGTAATTGATGAATTTGATAATCCATCACGATTTGTTATCGGTGAAGTATTTGGTGCAAGTTATGCAATCAAGCATTATCTAGGAGAAAATAGTGATGGCCTGAATTTGATTTTTTTATTTAAAACTTTAAAATTTACTTTTGTTGCCCATTTTTTTAAGAGCTTACTATTGCACTTTGAAAAAGTTTATCCATACCCAGACACACCGACATATGTTTATAGTAATCACGACAGGATAAGAAGTATTTCAAAAATTGACAATGATAAAGAAAAAGCAAAAATTATTGCTGTATTTCAAATGATGGTCCGTGGTGTACCAATAGCTTATATGGGTGAAGAAATAGGCATGGAAGAAATGTTTATGCCACTAAAAAATTCTTTAGATCCTCTTGGCCAAAAATATAAATGGATTCCATTATTTTTAACTAAAATATTTAAATTCTCATTAAATAGAGATGGTTGTAGAACACCAATGCAGTGGGATGATACAAATAATGCGGGTTTTTCAAATACACAAAATAAGACATGGTTGCCTGTAAATAATAATTACAAAGAAACTAATGTAGAAGTGGAATTAAATGATCCAAATTCACTACTTAATACATACAAAAAACTATTATCGATAAGAAAGCAGTCTGACACAATCAGGAGAGGAAAAGTGGAGGTGTTAAATTCGCATCATATTGATGTTTTAATTTTTAAAAGAATTTATAATGGTGAAACATTTTACATTATATTGAATTTTGGCAAAAAACAGAAAAAAATAACCCTTGATGCAAAGCTTGAAAAAGTGTACTCAACTGGAATTGCAACTATAATTGATGAAAATATTGTTTTGGGTGGAATTTCAAGCTTAATTGCGAAAAAAATTAATTAAAAAACCCCGTCCACTCAGAGAGCGAACGGGGTACTTGCTATTTGATCGGTAACTTAAAGAGAAATTCTTGCTCGGGCTCGAAAAATGTTTCGTAGTTAACACCCCAGCCGCCTTCACCAAAATAAGCTTTCCCAATTGCACCTGCAATATCTAAGCATTCATAGCCATGCTTATTTTCTTTTGGTTTCATAGCAATTAAAACAAACTTTTCTTCTTTTGCTTTTTCACCGTAATATTCTGCTGCTGTTGGAGCTTCATTATCTTCAAAGAGCTCTAATTTTCTTTTTAAAGCTTCTTTGTATATCTTTGATAATTCTTCCCCATCCACAAAACCTAGTTCACTCACTGATTTTTTTACAGCTTTAAATATTATTTCGCGATCTTCCTTCTGAGCGTGAAATAATGATTTAAAGAAAAAGAAAGGTTTGTGGGGACCCAAAATATTTATAACCTCCGAACTTTTTAGAAGTTTTCCGCCAGATATTTGAACAAACTTTCCCTCAATTATTAACTGGAGAAATTGGTTCAATTTTTTTGGGTCATGAGGATAACCCGTAGACTGACGCATTTGCCGTTTAATTTCAAACAGTTTTGCATCCAATACATCCTTCTCATTTTCCCCAGAATAATTTATTTCTGAATTATTTACAGATTCATCTGTAAATAATTCTACGAACCTTCCTTCAATCGCTAATTGAAGGAATTGGTTCAATTTTTTTGAATCAAAAGGATAGCCATTTTGTTGGCATATCTGTCTTTTGATTTCAAACAATTTCCCATCGAGCCTTTCGTACAAATCACCTGTGATTATATAATTCATATAATCCTCCCTGTGTCCGCCCTAAGACAGACTTTTTTGTTACGCTTGGTCGCCGTGATTATTGACAGCCATAGCCAAAAAACCTCATATTTAAAGGGCTTTTGGCTATGGCCATTCGCAAGTATTTAAAAGAGCTTTTTTATTACATTATACTTTTTATAAAGAATGTCAATAAAAGTTGTGGAACTACGGCAGAAAAATAAAATTAAAAAAACAGCCCGAATGGGCTGTTTTTTTAATTTTATTTTTCTGCCTTCGCTTTTCCTACCTTTCTTCTTGATACGACATAGAAATTTGAATATTTCTTTGGTGTTCTTGTTTTCTGTCCTTTTCCGACGTGCTGACCCCATTTTGTTTTTGCAAATCTCAAACCTCTACCCTGTCTTCCTTCTCCTCCTCCGTATGGGTGGTCTACTGGGTTTTGTGCAGAAGCTCTAACGGTTGGTCTTATACCTAGCCATCTTGATCTTCCTGCTTTTCCAATATTTACGAACCATGATTCATCATTTGAAACGCTTCCGATACATGCCCATCCATTTTCCTGAACTTTTCTGATTTCTGTTGATGGAAGTTTGATGTGAACATATCCGGCATCATTTGCAACAATCTGTCCGAAGTTTCCAGCTGAACGGCAAAGCTTTGCTCCACCTCCAACTTTCATTTCAACATTGTAAACAAATGAACCTACTGGAATCTTTTTCAAAGGAACTCTGTTTCCTGGTTTTAATTCTGCGTTTTCTGAAACAATAAATGTATCTCCTACTTTCATTCCTTTTGGTAAGAGAACATATCTTTTTTCTCCGTCTTTATAAAATACAAGTCCAATAAATCCTGTTCTGTATGGATCATACTCAACTGTTTTTATAGTTGCTGGAATATCTTTTTTATCATACATAAAGTCGACAGTTCTGAAGAGCTTTTTGTTTCCTGCTCCTTGATGTCTGACTGTGATTCTTCCTCTGTTATTTCTACCTGCATTTCCTTTTTTCCCTTTTGTAAGAGATTTTTCAGGCTTACTAGCTGTAAGAAACTCTCTATAGTTGATAGAGGTCAAATGTCTTCTGGATGGTGATGTTGGTTTATAGAATTTCATATTATTTTTTGTTATTTTTATATGAAAGCTATCTTATCTCCCTTTTTCAAGAATACAAGAGCTTTTTTGACAGCTTGTTTGACCCCTTTTCTTCCACGAGCTGTAACTTTTTTTGCTGGTAAATTAACGATATTGATTTTGATTGGATTTACTTTGTATATCAATCTGATTGCTTCTCCGACTGTTTTCTTTGTGGCACCGCTTACAACCTCAAATGTATAAACATTTTGAGATTCTGATTTAAGCCCTGCTTTTTCGGTGATTCTTGGCTTCTTTACAATCGACAAAATATGATTTTTTTCTTGTGTGTTTTTCATAATTTTTATTTTGCCATTTTAGCCTCAATAAATTTGACTGATTCAATTGGATTCTCTATGACGAGATACTTTTTGTTCAATAAATCTACTGGGTTTATATTTCTAACTTCATCGACTGTGACATTTCCGATATTTGCAAAGCTCTTTTCAAATGCTTGTTTCTTTCCAGAAATTGCAATGATTGCGCTGTTGTTTTTCTTACTCAAAATATCTGAACATGTTTTTATTTTACTCAAAGATGACAAAATCTCTATCGCATCTTGCGTCTTTGGTTTTGAAATTTCAAATTTATCTACAAAAAGAATTTCTCCATCCTTTAACTTTCTTGAAAGGATAGTATAAAGGGCTTTGATTTTCATCTTTTTGTTTATCTTTCTGCTGTAATTTCTAAGACCATTTGGACCGTGAGAAATACCTCCACCAACCCAAATAGGTGAACGAATTGAGCCGTGTCTTGCTCTACCTGTACCTTTTTGTTTCCATGGTTTGATACCTCCTCCGCGAACTTGTCCTCTGTCTTTTGTGTGTGCGTAAATTACTCTGCTATCTGAAAGCATTGAAGTGATAACTTGGTGAACAAGGTCTGCGTTCCAAGAAAGTCCAAAAACGTTTGCTGGCAATTTGACTTCGCCAACTTCTTTTCCTTTTTGGTTATAAACTTTTGCTGAAGATAATTCGGCAACTGCTTTTACCTCTTTTTTTGCAATAACTTTTTTAACACTATTCTTTTTTGTTGTAGTTTTTTCCATAGTATTAGTATTATCCTCTGATTTCTACGAGAGTACCTCTTCTTCCTGGCACTGCACCGCTTATCAAAAGTTGATTATTTTCTTGGTCGACTCCCAATACTTTAAGATTTTTAACTGTAATTCTGTCTCCTCCCATTCTTCCAGCCATTCTCATATTCTTTGGAACTTTGTTTCTCAAACCTCCTCCGATAGATCCTGGAGCATTTTCTGAGTGTTTCTGACCATGACTTCTTGGTTGCCCTTTGAAACCATGTCTTTTGATAACGCTCTGGTATCCTTTTCCTTTTGAAATAGCTGAAACTTCAATAACATCACCAACAGCAAAAGCAGAAAGGTCTATTTTTTCTCCAACTTTGTATTTTGATGGATCTTCAACGCAAAATTCTTTTACGAATCTTACATTCACTCCATTCAAATGTCCTTTGATTGGCTTATTAATATTTTTTTCTCTTTTTACTCCGGTTCCGATTTGGACGGCGCAATAGCCGTCATTCTCCTTGGTCTTTACTTGAGTAATGGATGAAGGACCAACTTGCAAGATTGTTGCAGGATGGACTTTTCCAATCTCATCAAAGACTTGAGTCATATTCTGTTTTATTCCTAGTATAAATTTCATTCTGTTTTAATTATAGATAGAGGACCACAAGCCAAATTTTAAAATGACTTGCGGTCATATCGCCTGTAAATATTTAGATTTATTAGATCATCTTTACATCAATGTTTACCCCTGAAGGTAAGCTGATGTTTGTAAGAGCTTCAATAACTTTTGCGTTTGGATTTATTATATCAATCAATCTTCTGTGAATCCTCATCTCAAACTGTTCTCGCGCATTTTTGTAGACGAAAGATGCTCTGTTGACTGTGTATTTTTTAATATCTGTTGGCAAAGGTACTGGCCCTACTATTTTTGCATCATGTCTCAAAGCAGTTTCAATTATTTGTTTAACTGAAGCATCAAGAATTTTGCTATCATAAGCACGAACTCTTATTCTAAGAACAGAGACTGCTTCTGCTTTAGCAACTGATTTCTTTGGTGCTTTAACCGCTTTTGGTTTTGATGCAGTTTTTGTATTCTTTTTTATTGCTGTTTTTTCCATAATTATAAAGGTGCTAGTTTTGAGTTTTTCGTTTTTAGTAAATAAATTACCAAAATCTTACACCTATAAACTAAAACTTAATTTAAGCAATAACTTTTGTTATAACTCCTGAACCGACTGTCTTTCCTCCTTCTCTAATAGCAAATTTCATTTTGTCTTCTAGAGCAACTGGAGCAACAAGCTTAACTTTAAATGTAACTGTATCTCCTGGCATAACCATTTCTACTCCAGCAGCAAGT
>CAIKXY010000014.1 GCA_903831595.1 uncultured bacterium | reverse complement strand
GGTGAAATGCGTTGATATCATGGGGAACACCGAAAGCGAAGGCAAGTGACTGGTCCGCTCCTGACGCTGAAACACGAAAGCGTGGGTCGCGAATGGGATTAGATACCCCAGTAGTCCACGCCCTAAACGATGATCTCTCGCTTTGAGGAGTATCGACCCTCCTCGAGGCTTAGCTAACGCGTTAAGAGATCCGCCTGGGTAGTACGACCGCAAGGTTAAAACTCAAAGGAATAGACGGGGACTCGCACAAGCAGAGGATCATGTGGTTTAATTCGACCGTAAACGAAGAACCTTACCAGGGTTTGAAACCTAGCTGAAGTCAGCTAGAAATAGTTGACGTCTCACAAGGACAGCTAGGCAGGTGATGCATGGCCGTCGTCAGTTCGTGGTTTGAATTGTTCCCTTAAGTGGGGTAACGAACGCAACCCTCGTTGTCTGTTATATATGTCAGACGAGACTGCCCCCGCATTTGCACATAAACGAAAGTTTGTGAACAAATGCGGGGGAGGAAGGCGAGGATGACGCCAGGTCAGCATGTCCCTTTGATACCCTGGGCTACACACGTGATACAATGGATATTACAACGGGATGCGACGAAGAAATTCTGAGCTAATCCTTTAAAGATATCCTAAGTTCGGATTGAAGTCTGCAACTCGACTTCATGAAGTTGGATTTGCTAGTAATCACAGGTCAGCCATACTGTGGTGAATACGTTCTCGAGTCTTGTACTCACCGCCCGTCAACTCAAGGGAGCCAGGAATACCCGAAACCAGCGCTAGTCGTTGTCTACGGTAAGTTTGGTGACAGGGAGTAAGTCGTAACAAGGCACGGGTAGCGGAAGCTGCTCGTGGAATTTTTCAAATCGAACACGCAATCGCACTATGTTTAGTGAAATGATGCTGATCGGTCGGTTTTCAATGCCTCAATTGAGCATTGAAAGGTTTGTGTAAACTTTAAATACACTATGCAGTGGGAAAGACCACACCAAGTCCTTATTTTTTAGTAAGGCTAGGAAACGGAACAAAAGAAAGAACAATAATATTAAAACAAAAAACAGCCGAGAGGCTGTTTTTTGTTTGTATTTTTGTATATTTTCTGTTATATTTTCAGTCTGTATGGTATTCATTGTGCGAGATTACCTGCCCGAATGAACGGATATAATTCGGTCGGGCGGGGCTCAGGTGGTTATGAGCGGACAATCCTTCCGAATCTCGGATTGTCCTAATAATGACTCGGCCATACGTTTGAGTCTTGTGTCCATTTAAAATTAATACTTTTAGTAAGGGCAGTGCGCGATTAGCTCAGGTGGTTAGAGCGCGTCACTGATAATGACGAGGTCCCAAGTTCGAGTCTTGGATCGCGCACTGCCCTTGTTAGCAGTATTAATTTTTTAATGATAATTAAGTCAAATTTTTTGTATTTGACATAATAAATAACTATGTTATTATAGTTAGTGGAAAGTTTTGGCCAGAAAACATCGGCCTTTAATAGGAGGAAATAAATGGATAAAGTTTGCCGTCTAGCACTGAAGGATAATTTAACGATATACATTCTAAAGGGGGTAAGAAATCAAGATTTGCCAGCTGAGATAACGGCTGGAAAAGACAAAGACATAATAAATTTTCAGGCGAATGAAATCCGCCGTTGCCTGAAAAAATATTCAAGGGCGAAGGAATACGCAGAGCTTTTGATAAAGATTTATCCGGTTGAAAAGGCGCAAAGATTGTTTAATGACTTTTGCCTGATGTCAAAGCCTTTTCAAAAAGCGATGTTGAAGTCATTGAGACAAAAGAAAAAAGTAGCATAATTATTAACCACCCCGGCAGGTAAAACTGCCGGGTGTTTTTTTGCCTAAAATTTTGCTAGAATCAAATCATGTTAAAATTTTACGTAGTAGCAACTCCAATAGGAAATCTTGAAGACATCACTTACAGAGCGGTGAGAACTTTGGGTGAGGTAGATTTAATTCTTTGTGAGGATACAAGAGTCACTGTAAATTTGTTAAATAAATATGGAATTAATAAACCAACGATGAGTTATCATTCCCAAAGTAAGCTTTCAAAAATTGATAAAATTTTGGAAATGATAGGGGAGGGGAAAACTCTTGCACTTGTTTCCGATGCTGGAACACCCACGATTTCTGACCCAGGTTCTGTACTTGTATCAAGGGTTAGAGAAGCCTATCCAGAGGTCAAAATTATCGCAATTCCGGGCCCTAGTGCCTTAGTTTCTGCTCTTTCTATATCAGGTCTACCAGCCTCAGAATTCGTGTTTTTGGGCTTTTTACCGCACAAAAAAGGGCGCGAAACCTTATTTAAAGAAATATCTGAAATGAAGAGAACTGTGGCGTTTTATGAATCTCCACATAGAATAATGAAAACACTAGATTCACTAAAAAAATATGTTGGTGAAAGAAAAATTGTTATTGCTCGTGAAATATCAAAAATTTATGAAGAAGTAGTTTCTGGTAATTCAAGCGAAGTCGAAAAATATTTTTTAGATAATAAAGATAAAATAAGAGGGGAATTTGTAGTTCTTGTAAGTGAGAAATAATGTTGAGTATTAAATTACGCCATGGCGTAATTGAAGAATGTGTGAGTTTATTTATTATTAAAAATGTGATAAAATCCTTCTATGGTAAAAATTTCAACAATATTTGCATTAGGTATTTTTATAGCAATAATTCCGTTCACAGGATTTCCAAATGACAGTGCTTTTCCTGTAAAAAATATTTTATATATTATTTGTGGTTTAGCCGTTACTATTTTGTCTGTGCTTATTAGAAAAGAACTGGAGGAAGTAGTTAAACATTTATATTCTGATGGAGTGAAGACAGATACCTTTTCTGAAAGTGCTCCTAAACAGCCAGAAAAAACCGAAGAAACAAAACAATAACCTACAATAAAGATGATACAAAATATCATCTTTTTGTTTTGTTATTTTGTTTGTTTTTAAAATTTTGGTATAATACTTATCAAATGGATCCTGAAAAAGTAACATACTTTGGAGAAACTGATTCTCGTGGAAAGAGGATTAAATTTGGTATAAAAGCCAAGGATAGAACTCGCCATGTCTACGTTATAGGTAAAACTGGTATGGGAAAGTCCACTCTGCTTGAAAACATGGCCATTCAAGATATTCAAAACGGCGAAGGTATGGCTTTTATAGATCCACACGGAAAGACAGCTCAATTACTTTTAAATTATGTTCCCCCAGAAAGAATAAATGATGTTGTTTATTTTGCACCTTTTGATATAGAAAACCCAATCTCTTTTAATGTACTTGAAGATGTGGGTGTAGACAAAAGACACCTAGTTGTTTCCGGTCTTATGAGTACGTTCAAAAAAATCTGGCTTGATGCATGGTCTGCTAGAATGGAATATATTTTAACAAATGCACTTCTTGCACTTATTGAATATCCAGGAGCAACGTTACTTGGCGTAAACAGAATGCTCGCTGACAAAGAATACAGAAAAAAAGTTGTGGATAATGTTACCGATGTTTCCGTCAAAAGTTTTTGGGTAGATGAGTTTGCAAAATATACTGAAAGACAAGCTGCAGAAGCTGTTCCTGCTATTCAAAATAAAATTGGGCAATTCACTGCGAATCCTTTGATAAGAAATATTGTTGGTCAAACAAAATCGTCCTTTGATATAAGAAAAATAATGGATGATAGGAAGATTTTGATTATTAATCTTTCGAAAGGAATGGTGGGGGAGACGAACGCTAATTTACTGGGTTCCATGATGATCACTAAAATATATTTGGGTGCAATGTCGCGTGCTGATGTTCATGAAAAAAATATGAAGGCATTACCAAACTTTTATTTGTATGTAGACGAATTTCAATCTTTTGCAAACGAATCTTTTGCCGACATTCTTTCTGAAGCTAGAAAATATAAATTAAATTTGACTATCGCTCACCAATATATAGAGCAAATGTCTGAAGAGGTAAGGGCAGCCGTGTTCGGGAACGCTGGAACCATGATCACTTTTCGCGTTGGTGCATATGATGCAGAAGTTCTTGAAAAAGAATTTGCACCTCAATTTACTGCGGAAGATTTGGTTAATCTCGGGATGTTCCAGATGTATCTTAAACTTATGATAGATGGTGTTGGATCGACACCTTTCTCTGCCTCATCTTTGCCTCCATATTCAGAGCCAGTTATTTCTTACGTGAGTGAAATCATTGAAAGTTCAAGAAAGAATTTTGCTAAACCGCGTGCTGAAGTCGAGGGGTTAATTAAGAAATGGGCTGAAGAGGGAAGACCAATACCAAAAGTTACCATAAAACCAGCCATAACGAATTTATTAATAAAAAAAGATGTTGTGCAAAATGCTCCATTAAATATAGTACAAAAAGTTGTTTCAGTTACTCAAGAGACAAAGAAAATTGAAACAGTTATACCAGTTACAAAAACGGTTTCTGCCACTTCAAATTTAAAGCCAATTAAACCAGTAGAAAAGCCAAAATTTGATAAAAAACCTAGTGATTTTCCTCCAATTGAAGAAGCAAACGATGATTTCGTCCCTTTAAAAGCATTAGCGAAAAATATGACTGCTAGTCCAAAAGCTGAAGAGAATAGAACTGAAATGCCAGATAAAAAAGTATCAAAAATCCATCAAAAAACAATGACATCTGAAAATTTGTCTAGTTTACGGGCAGCTCTAAATTTAGTAATTAAGAAAAATGATTCAGAAAAATCTGCGCAGAAAGACACACAAGAAAAGACCAAAATTGATTCTTTAAATACAAAACAAGATTTGGCTAAACAAAATAGTGGGGAAGTTGGAGAGGATGATTTAAAGAAAACTCTTGGTATCTAAATATTTACACTATGTCTAAATGGTTTTTAATTTTACTAATTCTTATAATTTTATCATCAACGGTAGTTATTTTTATACGCGCAAATAGTAAAAAAGAAATAAAAAGAATTGAAAAAGGTGATTTATTTGCTGACGATTTTGATATTATAGAATAATTAAAATAGATTTTTTATGATCCTTAATTTAGCAAAAACAATAGCTTGAAACCAATTCGGATACTTACCAAAGTTTCTGAATACTATTTTAAAGTGATTCCATGCCATAGCCAATTTTCTTTTGTATGAGATGCCTCCTGAATGCTTGGTGTAAGATGTTGTTATTTCCTCTAAATTTTTAATTTTTCCAAGATTGCCAAGTCTTAGAAATAAATCTAAATCTTCTACACAAGAAAGTTTATTGTTATATCCACCAATTTTGTCGCTTAAATTTTTTATATACATAACTGTTGAATGGGGGATTTGATTTGATATAAGTATTTTTTTTCTGATATCTGCATTCTCTGTTTTAAAACTGGTATTTTTAATAAAATTTCCTTTTTCATCAACAATTTTTATATTTGAACCAATAAATACATAATCAGGATTATTTTCTAGATAATTAAATTGTTTTTGAAGCTTATCTTTATCTGTCCACTCATCGTCACTATCAAGTACGGCAATATATTTACCTTTTGCAAGTGAAAGTCCTAGATTTCTATTTCTCGGTATGCCTTCTGCTGTTGAATTTGTATATTTTATTCTAACATCTTTATTTGCAAAATTTTCAACAATCTGTTTTGTATTATCAATTGAACCGTTGTCAATAATTATAAGCTCCCAATCAGAAAAACTTTGCGCCAAAACACTGTCAATAGCTTTAGAGATAAAGTCAACTCGATTTTTTGTTAGTGTTATTATACTGATTTGTGGTTTTATATTCTTATCCATTCTTTTGGTAATAAATCTTTATATTCCCTATCGTATCTATTATTCCACTTTTTAGGTGCTATTACTATCTTGTTTGGATTTTGATTTAGCCATGCTACCCAAAAGGCATAACTACTATTTACAATTATGTTATGTTTACATTTTGTAGCAATCATAAAATTTTCTTGCATGGGTACTTTTGAATCAGAAAAAATTAGTGGTAAATTTGTTATTAAATTATTTTTACACCATTCTATGTCATCTGAAAAAACAAATATAATTGGATCACCGACTTTTTCTTCTATTAACTTAAATGCGGAATTATAATATTCTAATCCAAAAGTAATCCATTCCTTTTTGAATTTGTTATTATTTACATAATCTCCTCTACGAACGTTTAAACATACAGAATTTGAATTTTCTATTTTATTTAAAATATCATATTTACCGTTAACAGACTTTTTTAAAGTTATTTCTTCTAAAAGTTCAGTTCTAATTGGCTCAAGATATTTATAGCTTTGCCAATATCCTTCCAAATAACCATCTTTTTTATTTAATAATTTAGAAATATATCCAATGTTAAATTGTCTGAGAATTTTTGTTCTTAACAATTCAACAATTTTTGATAATATTCCATATGGATATCTGGCTTTCACAAATTCTTCGTCAGTGGCAATATTTACTTTAGTATTAAAATACTCTAAAAAATACTCTCTTTTGCTATCATTTTTGTTAACTAGAAATTTATATTTTACCTCGACTCCATTTTTAATAGACAAAAGTTGACCAAATGAATATTGGAATAATTGATTACCTGGTCCACCTTTTAATCTTATTATCATAAGAGTATTTTATCACTATAAATTAAAATTAACACTCGTTGTTTTTTTATGATACAATCCATGCCATGGACCAAAAACAGAATCTAACAAAGAAATGTATTCTTTGTGACAATGATGCTTTGTTGATATTTAAAAAAATGAAAGGTTATATTGAAGGCTCATACTTTGATATATATGAATGTTCAATTTGTAATTCTACGTTTGTTGATCCACTAAAGTCAGATGCAAAAATATATAATTATATTTATGAGCAATCAGATAAAGTACCAGGGTATGAAAGATATTTTAGATTTGCAAAACTTGTAAAAAAGGTCAAAAATCCTCTATGGTATTTGTGCAATGCAGAGAGTGTGTATTGGTCTGTAAAAGAAGCTCTTGATAAAAATTTTAAAGAACACAGTAACATTTCAATTCTAGAAATAGGAAGCGGCTTGGGTTATTTAACATATAGTTTAAACAAAGCTGGATATAAAACCACTGGTCTTGATATTTCAAAAGAGGCAGTACTCAAAGCAAAAGAATGTTATGGAAATTTTTATGAAACAGGAGATATATTTGAATTGGCAAAATTTAAAAACAATAAATACGATTGTGTCATTATGACTGAAATAATTGAACACGTAGAAGATCCAAAAGGTTTTATTGGAGCATGCCTATCACTTTTGAAGGGAGGAGGAAAATTAATAGTTACCACACCTAATAAGTCTGCAACACCAACAGGGACCATTTGGCAAGGAGATATACCCGCAGTGCACCTTTGGTTTTTTGCAGAAGAAAGTATTTCTAAAATAGCCAAAAGTTTTGCAAAGAAATGTGAATTTATTGATTTTACTGAATATAATAATAAATTTTATTCACCAGATTTTGTGCGCGCAATCGATGAAATTCAATCAGAAGCGCCTAGACTTACAATTACCGGGAAAATTTTTCCTGGTAAGGAAATGAGCGAAATAAAATCATTGTTTGGTCTAAAAGCCAGATACTGGTTATCATATCTAAGAAGGAGATTAAAAGCTAAAACTGTATCTAAACGTACAATTAATTTGTGTGCCGTTATATCATAGTATTTAGTGGTTACAGTAATTATTTTATGTTAAACTCCTAATACATTAATATATAATTAATATGAATTTAATTAGTTTAATAAAACAAAAAATTCCAAAATCTTTTTATGAACCATGTAAAAATTTTTATCATTTTTTTACAGATAAAAAAATTTATACAAATTTTAATGTTAGGACTATCTATACAGGACATCAAAAAACTACATATAGAGGAATCAAAGCTATTCGATGCCCATTTGACTACGTTTTATATCAAATGATTATTTCTGAACTAAAACCTGATTTGGTTATAGAAATCGGAACCCATAGTGGTGGTGGAGCATTATATTTAGCTGATCTTCTTAATGCTATTGGTCATGGAGTGCTTCATACTATAGATATAATGCCAATCTCTGACAAATTACCAACAAGTAATCCTAGAATAAAATTTTTTACAAAAGGATGGGAGGGTTATGATTTAAAAGAAGCACAAGGTTTTAACAAAATATTAGTTATTGAGGATGGTGCACATACCTATGAACATTCTATTGGTGCAATGAATAAATTTGCTCCGTTAGTATCTATTGGTTCGTATTTGATTGTTGAGGATGGAATACTTGATGAGCTTGGTATGAAAAAAAGATATAACGGTGGTCCAGTAAGAGCTATAAATGAATTTTTGGAAATAAATAAAGATTTTGTAATTGATAGAGATTGGTGCGATTTTTTTGGAAAGAACGCCACTTTTAATGTAAATGGCTACTTAAAGAGAATTAAATAGTAGTTATTATATATTTTTCAGTCATTTATAGATAAATTATTTCTTAGGTAAAGAAAGGATATCTATTTACGTTCTTTGTATTAAAATAATTTTACTATTTTGCAATATTATAAGTATAAGAATATTCGAATATATATTAATTCAGCCCTAATTAATTAGAGAAAGGAGAAAAATTTAAACAAACTCCGGCTTTATAAGCTTTGAGGACAACAAAAGTTTTATTAAAAAAAACTTTTAAAGTTTTAGATTTTGTAATACCAAGCATGATTATATACAATACCCAAATAAATCCGATAATTCGTACTGATAAACTCCATTGTGGAGAATATTTCATGGCTATAATAATCCTATTTCTTATCCAGTAATATATCTTAAGATTGTTTGATTTTTGCAAATAAAATGTTCGGTAAATATTTTCATTTTCAAAAGAAACGTCAACACTAATAATTTTTGGATAATCTATTACATAAATACATACATCTTGATTCAACATCATTTCGCCAAAAAACTGTGTATCATCAAAATATACAAACAATTTTTCATTAGGCAGATTGCATTCTTTTAAGATTTTATAAGGGATAATACTTCCTCCATATGCACATGGGTTCGTCCTTTTTATTGGAATATATCTTTTGTTTTTTATAGACTCTTTATCTTGGGATTTTCTACCACGTAATACAAAATTAAATAATTCATTAAAATTAGAAATCACAAGTTTAAACAAGTCACTTTTGTTACTATAAAATTCTTTAGTGGTAAAAAATTCTGGATGAGCACCTCTATCCATAGAAAATACTGATTTATTTATTTTTTCTCTGAACATAGATTTTAAACAAACAATGGCCTCACTCCATCCATTTTCTGGCACATTATCATCATCCAGGAGTAGGACATAGTCACAGATGTGTTTTCTTACTTCCAATATCCCAGCTTTATATCCACCAGCAGATCCTAAGTTCTCTTTATTTCTAACCAAAATGATTTT
>CAIKXY010000013.1 GCA_903831595.1 uncultured bacterium | reverse complement strand
GGCCTCCGGCCGCCCCGCCTTTTATTATATTATCTTTTCGCAATAATACTCTTCTTATAAGTGTCCAAATGTTCAAGCGCAATACCTGTCCCCTTCGCAACACAGTAAAGTGGATCTTTTGCAACAACGGCTTTAACACCAACCCTTCTGAAAACAAGCTCAGTAAGATTTCTAAGTTGAGATGAGCCACCAGTCATAATAATTCCATTATCAATAATATCAGCAGCAAGCTCTGGTGGGGTTTCTTGCAACACATCTTTAATTGCTTTTATCATATCTTTAAGCTCTTTCGAAATTCCTTTTACAATTTCATTTGTTTTAATTTCTGTTGAACGAGGAAGCCCTGTCAAAAAATCTCTACCTTTTATAATCACTGATAATTCTTCTTCCATAGGCACAGCGCTTCCGATTGTGATTTTAATTTGTTCAGCGGTCTTATCTCCAATCGCAAGGTTAAATGTTTTTTTAATATAGTCAGCAATAGCAGCATCAATTTTATTTCCAGCACATTTTACAGAAGTTGAAGCAACAATTCCCCCAAGAGAAATAACAGCAACGTCTGTTGTTCCACCACCAATATCAACAATCATGTGTCCCATTGGTTCATAAATAGGAATACCAGCACCAATAGCAGCAAGAATCGGTTCTTTCACAACATAAGCATTTTTTGCACCAGCACGAATTGCAGCTTCAACAACAGCTCTTCTTTCTGTCGAAGAAACCCCTGCAGGAACTGACACCATCACCTCTGGTTTAAAAATATTCCACTTTCCTAAAGCTTTATCCATAAAATATCTAAGCATTGCTTCTGTAACGCGGTAATCTGCAATAACACCATCTTTCATTGGTCTATAAGCAATAATGCTGTCTGGAGTTTTTCCAATCATGTTTTTTGCTTCAACTCCGACAGCGAGAATTTTGTTATCTTGTTCTGAAATAGCAACAACGGAAGGTTCAAAAAGAACGACTCCTTTGCCAGGGACAAACACAAGGGTATTTGCAGTTCCTAAATCTATTCCAAGTTTTCTAACAAAAAATGACATATTTATATATTATATTGTTTAGTATAAATTGCAAATTATAAAATAATAAATTTCACTAGCAAATTTTATCGCTCATATGCTATAATCTTTATATGTCAATAAAAAAATTATCTCAAATTGGAAATTTAATAGCAGAAATTAGGGAAAGGAAAGGTTTTACTCAAACAGCTTTTGCTGAAAAGCTTGGCACAACACAAAGCGTTATCGCTAGAATCGAAAGCGGTGAACAAAACCTCACAACTGAAATGATTTCAAAAATTAGTGAAGTACTTGGTAGCGAAATAATGAGTCTCTCAACAGGAGCAATCAATTTTGAAATAGATGGTGGGCACAAGCTTTCCGGAACTATTATCACAAAAACATCAAAGAATGGTGCAATGGGAATTATTTCCGCATCACTTTTGAATAAAGGAAAAACAACACTTAAAAATGTTCCAAAAATTGAAGAAGTTTATAGAATGATAGAAGCGCTGACTAGCATTGGCGTATCAATTAAATGGGTTGGTAATGATTTAGAAATTGAAGCCAAAAAAATTGATATTAAAAAAATTAACAAAGAATCTGCACAAAGAACTCGCAGTGTGATTATGTTTATTGGCCCGCTAATTCATATGTATAAAAAATTTTCCCTTCCCCACTCTGGTGGATGCAAGCTTGGTAATAGAACCGTCACTCCACATTTTTTTGCACTTGAAAACTTTGGAGTAAATATTGAAACAAAAAATTCTAGCTATGAAATTACAAATTCAAAACTAAAACCAGCAGATTTTGCTTTGTACGAATCTGGAGATACTGTAACAGAAAACGCTATTATGGCAGCGGCACTAATTCCTGGAAAAACGACTATAAAATTTGCTTCGTCCAACTATCAAGTACAAGATTTGTGTTTCTTTTTACAAGAACTTGGAATACAGATTGACGGAGTCGGTACCACCACAATGACAGTTCACGGCATTAAAGAAATAAATAAAAATATTACTTACTATCTTGCAGAAGATCCCATCGACACAATGTTTTTTATTACAACGGCAGCCGTGACAAAATCTGCAATCACAATCGAAAGATGTCCTATTGATTTTTTAGAAATAGAATTACTTAAACTTAAAAAAATGGGTTTTAAATATAAAATTTCAAAAAAATATAAAGCATTAAATGGAAAAACAAATTTAGTTGATATAAAAACTTTTCCCTCAACGCTTAAAGCACTAGATGACAAAATAGAATCACGACCATATCCAGGGCTAAATATTGATAATCTTCCCTTTTTTGCAATCATCGCTACTCAAGCAGAAGGACAAACTTTGATTCATGATTGGGTTTATGAAAACCGTGCAATTCATTATAAAGAACTCGACAAACTTGGCGCTGACACCATTTTGGCAGACCAACATAGATTTTACGTAAATGGAAAAACAAAATTAAAACCAGCAGAAATTATTTGTCCGCCAGCACTTCGCCCTGCTGCAATCATTTTGATAGGAATGCTTGGTGCAGAAGGCAAATCAATTTTAAGGAATGTTTATAGTATTAATCGTGGTTATGAAGATATAGCTAAAAGACTAAATAGTTTGGGCGCTAAGATTAAAATACTTAGAGATTAATGATTGAATTGTTTACTGATAAAGAGACGAGTTTTATTTAAATCACAATCTTCGCATAGATAGAGAACCTCGGAATTTCCAAAGTGAAAGTCTATGAGAACTTTTTTCCAAGGTAATTTATAAAACTCTGAATAAATCATTTTACCAATATCTCCATGAGTAACTAAAAGGATTGATTTATTATCATTTTTTGTCTTAATAATCTTAAGAAGTTTTTTAGCTCGGACAATAAGATCCTGGAAAGTCTCTGCTCCTTTTGGATTCAAAAAATATGTAATAGTATTTGATTTTATAATGTCAGGTGCACATAATTCTTCAATTCTATTAGCCTCAATCCCAGTCATCACTCCAAAATCTCTTTCAATTAGTTCATTTAATATAATGGGTTGTGGTTGATTTGATGTGTCAGAAATAATTTTTGCAGTTTTAAATGCGCGTTGAAGTGGTGATGAATAAACAACATCAAAATGCAAATTATCTTTTTTGATTTCTTTTGCTACATCTTCTGCTTGTTTTTCACCTAAAACAGTTAGTGGTTCATCTCTATGCCCATTTAAAATACCATTTTTATTATCAATGTTTTGACCATGACGCGCAATGTAAATTTTAAGCATTATTAGATTATATCAAATTTAACAATAAAGTGGTTGAAAAATACTTATTTTCTGTCATTATAGGGTAAATGAAAATCCTTGAGGTAATACCCATAGCCAAAGGCATAAAAAACGATACCCTTTCATATTTTTCTGGAAGTGATATTCCTGTTGGTTCAATTATAAAAGTGCCACTCAGAAAAAGGATTATTCCAGCCCTTGTTATAAGTACTAAAGATGTGGGCGAATCAAAAACAGAAATTAAAAACTCTGCTTTTGCTTTAAAAAAAATATCAAAAATAAAGTTCTCTCATTTATTAAGTAAAAATTTTATTGAAACAGCAGAAGATGTTGGCAACTATTATGTTGGTTCAACTGGTGCCGTGCTCAATTCTCTTGTCCCAAAAGTTGTACTTGAAAATACAGAAAAAATAAAAATCCCAACACATAAAGCTGAGGAACATAAAAAAATAACTAAAGCAGAAAAATTTGTTATTCAGTCAACCGATGAAGATAGGTACGCGCAATACAAAAGTATAATAAGGGAAGAATTTGCAAAAAACTCTTCAGTTTTCTTTTGTTTACCAACAATTCAAGATATAAAAAAAGCTAAAGAATCTTTGTGTAAAGGAATTGAGCAATACACATATATTCTACATGGCTCAATGAGCAAAAAAGAGATAATTGAAAATATTAATAAAATTCTAGCGGAAAAACACTCTCTACTCATTATCGGCACCGGAAGTTTTCTTTCTATACCAAAAAATAATATAGGTACAATTATTTTAGATAAAGAAAATTCTAGAACTTATAAAATGCAAACTCGACCTTATATTGATATTAGAAAATTTGTTGAAATGTTTGCTGTTAAAACAAATACTAGAATAATTTTTGGTGATTTATTATTGAGGACTGACACTATTTGGCGACAAAAGAAAAATGAACTTGTAGAATTGATGCCATTAAAATTCCGCTCTCTTACCACTTCAACACAAGAGATTATTGATATGCGTGCAATTCAAAATAATGTTGATGGAACAGAAATAACTAATAATAAAAGTGCTTTTAGAATATTTAGCGAAAAACTTCAACAAAAAATAGAAGAAAATATTGAAAATAATGAGCATATGTTTATCTTTTCCGGAAGACGCGGGCTTTCCCCTTCTACTGTGTGCGCCGACTGCGGAAATGTTGTGAAATGCAATTCTTGCGGAGCACATACCGTACTTCACAGATCCACAACTGAAAACTTTTTCCTTTGCCATAAATGTGGTGAAAGAAGAAGTGCTGTGGAAAAATGTTCTTATTGCAGTGGATGGCGACTTTCGACACTTGGTATTGGCTCTGAGCTTGTTGAAGAAAAGTTGAAAGAACTGTACCCAAAAGCAAATATCTTTAGAATTGATGCTGATGCTACAAAAACTCACAAAAAGGCTGAGGAAGTTGCAGAAAAATTCTATAATTCACCACAAGGAATTTTGGTGGGGACAGAAATGGCACTTTTATATCTTACAGAAAAAATACAAAACACTGCTGTGGTATCAATCGATTCTTTCTTTTCAATACCTGATTTTAGAATAAATGAAAGAATATTAAATATATTATTAAAAATTCGCTCTATTACAGATAGACATTTTATTATTCAGACGAGAGATATGTCACAAAAAGTTTTTGACTATGCTGTAAAAGGAAATCTCGTAGATTTTTATAGAGATGAAATAGACGACAGAGAAAAATTACATTTTCCACCTTTTACAACACTAATAAAAATTTCAATTATCGGTAATAGAAATGATGTACTCATACTTGTGCAAAATATACAAAAATTGCTTGAGCCTTATGAAATTGATATATTCCCTGCTTTTATTCCTCAATCAAAAGGAAAATTTGGTGTAAATGGAATAATTAAAATCGCAAGCAACAAGTGGCCAGAAAAAGATTTGTATGAAAAATTAAAAAATCTTCCTATAGAAATACTTGTGAATGTGGATCCAGATTCGTTGATTTAGGTTGTAGCTGGTAACTTTTTAGCTTATTAGGTAAATACAAATGGCGCGACCATACGGTCGCGCCATTTGTATTTATATTTCCTAAAAAGCTAAGAAGCTAATTCCTACAAGCTAGTTTTTAACTCAAAATTTACCTTATTTCCGAACCTCAAATCAACATATTTAATTTTCTTTAGTGACACTGCATCATTTGAAATATATTTATTATCAACTAAAGCCTGAAGGTTGGTTAATGAAGACTCAAAACTTTTTTTGTCATTTATAATAATTTTTCCTCCACCCAAAATATAAACTTCATATTCATGCTCATTCAAAGCATTAAAATATTGTGGTTGAAACGACATTGTTTTTAGAGCATTGTATAGATTTGCGATATTTCTAAAATTATTATTAAAGTAGGTTTGCCCAACTGGACTCATACCAGAGATTAAGCCAAAATATTCTGGGAAACTATTATTAGAAAATGTTGGAGCATCTTCAAAAATAAACCCGCTTGAATCCATAAAATAACAACCTTTACTTTCTGCAGGCGTCCCTTTGCACCATAAATTGTCAGATTTTCTTTCTGTAACTGCAATCTCAATACTTGTGATTCCGCGAATAATTACGTCTACCTTTCCTATTTTTTTATAAGTATCTAAAATTTTGTTTTCAATTATTAAACTTCTAAGCAAAAGAATGTTGTCTGTGGGTGTAATACCAAGATAAACTTTGCTAAGCTCAGTATTTACAATTTTTAAAATGTCATCAGTTTGAACGGAATTATTTCCAGTAACAATAATATCGCTTATTCTTATTTTATTGTAAGTTAAACCATAATTCGCTAGTGAAATAAAAAATAAAATAAAAATAAAATAAATACCAATCTTTTTTAAAAGACTTATCTGCCTCTTTCTGCGTAAAGATGTACTTATGTTTGATCTTTGGTATGACATTTACCCGAGAAAATTTTGCCAATAAAAATTGTTTGTTCCGACCTAATGATTGGTAAAATTATAACATACAAATGTAAAAATTTTGATTATGTTTTTATAAGCAATTTTTAACAAACATTGGCAAAAACTTTAACGGGTGAATATTCACTTATTGAATGGAATAACTAAACAGTAAAAAGGCGGACGCTTTGCGTCCGCCTTTTGTTTGACAAACTTATTTGATAATTATACCATTTGTTTAGGTGTTCAAGCTTCATTTGTTTCTATCTATGAATAAAGGAGGAGCGATGGAAGATAAAACTAAATCAGAAGTTGTGGAGCCAAAGAAAAATAATTGGCTTCAGGATGTGATACTTGGTTATTGGGAAATGGGATTAGAGAACAGTATGTCGCAGCCGGATTTATCAACTGCGATTGCTAATCACCCCTATGGCCAATATTAACATCCTAGGCCCCGCGATAATTCGCGGGGCTTTAATTTGGAAACAAATAAGACAGGCGCGAAGTGCCAGACTTATGTTTGACAAAGATATTTGATAATTATACCATTTGTTTAGGTGTTCAAGCTTCATTTTTTTTACTGTCTGCACTCAAAGGAGGAACAATGAAAAATGTAATTGTAGAAAAAAAACAGAAGATCCAATGTTTGTTAATGGTACTGAAAAAAATAAAGAAGAAAGTTAAAAAAGAACAGAAAGAAAACGAAAACTGGCTAGATCCGATATTTAAATATTATGGAGAAAACCTTCCAGAAAACACGATGTCTAGGGGTTCACGTTTTCAACACATAGAGTTGGATCCTACGGATGTATGGAGACAGAAGAATTTCAAGTAAGTAATTTTTGGCCCCGCGATAATTCGCGGGGCTTTAATTTTGGAAAAAGGGTGGCTCGCAAGCGAGCCACCCTTTTTGTATTTACGTTTAACTTTAAAACCTGAAACTTTATAACTATTTCCTACCTATATACTCCTTCCCCCCCATATATTTCCTCAACGCTTCAGGAATTTTTATTGAGCCATCTGCTTGTTGATTATTTTCAAGTATTGAAATAATAATTCTTGGAGTTGCAATGGCTGTATTATTTAGAGAGTGGGTAAATTTTGTCTTTCCATCTGCATCCTTATATTTGATATTTAATCTTCTTGTTTGAAAATCATGGAAATATGAACATGAGTGAGTTTCTCTGTATTTATTTTGAGAAGGTACCCAAGCTTCTATATCATATTTTTTTACCTGTCCCATTCCCAAATCACCCCCACAATTTACAACAACATGATAAGGCACACCGAGTGCCTGAACTATTTGCTCAGAATTTGAAAGCAGTTCTTCGTGATGCATAACACTTGTCTCGTGACTTGCTTCACATATAATTACTTGTTCAAATTTATAAAATTCATGGACTCTCATTATCCCTTTTGTATCTTTACTGTAGCTTCCGATTTCCCTTCTAAAACATGGCGAAAATGCTAACATTTTTTTAGGCAAATCTTCTTTCTTCAAAACTTTGTCAGAATAATAACTTGTTGTTGCAACTTCAGCAGTACCAGCTAAACAATCGCCATCTTGAGTTTTGTATATTTCATCTTCGCCTTGTGGCAAATATCCTGTACCCAATAGTGTCTCTCTTTTTACTAAAGATGGAACAATCATAAAAGAATATTCTGGATGTTTTTCTTTAAACAAATCTACAGTAAGCTGCCAAATTGCAAATTCAAGCTGGGCTCCTTCATTTTTTAAAAAATAACCTCTAAAACCTGATATCTTTGTCCCTGTTTCAAAATCTGCAAGATTAAGCTTTTCCATAAGCTCAATGTGGTCTTTTGGTTTAAAATCAAATTTAGGTATTTCTCCCCAAGCTCTTACTTCTTTGTTTGATTCATCACTATCGCCTTCTGGAACAGAAATATCGGGAATATTTGGAACCTGAAGCATTTGTGTCTGCCATTCTTTCATCACTTCTTTCAATTTTTCTTCTTCTTTTTGTAATTTATCTTTCAAAATTTTCATCTGTGCAATAAGCTCGGCTTTTTGGCCTGCTTCTTTTAATTGTGGCAAACGAACAGAAACCTCATTTTGTTCTGCGCGCATTTTTTCTATTTCAGCTAAAAGCTCTTTTCTTTTATCGTCAGCTTTTATTAAATCTGATGGATCAAACTTAATGTGCTTTTTTCTTGCACCTTCGATTATTAGCTCTTTATTTTCTCTGATGAATTTTATGTCTAACATGATTGATTTTATTATGAGCGTAGCGAATTTTAAAATCATCACCCTGTGTAGTGGCTTGTTTTGAAAAACAAGCCTTTCAATTTCAGGGAAAATTTTTTTTAAATAAAAAAATTTTCCCTGAAATTACTACACGGGGTTAATAAATTATAGTCGCTTCGCTCCTTAATTAATTAACTTTCGTTTAATAATAGCAAATGATAGAATAAACGACAATGTTAAAAGATTTTGAAATTAAAACACTTGAAAAAGAATATTTGCCAGAAATGTTGCAAGAAATCACCGATGCACCAAAAAAAATATATTATCAAGGTAAACTTCCCTCACCTGATACCAAAATCCTTTGTGTTGTTGGCTCTCGAAAATATACTCAATACGGGAAAGATGTTTGTGAGAAGCTTATTTCAGGCCTTCGTGGATACAATATATGTATAGTTTCCGGTCTTGCTCTTGGTATTGATGGAATTGCCCATAAAGCAGCCTTAGATGCTGGGTTAAAGACGATTGCAGTGCCTGGCTCTGGACTTCACGAATCTGTTCTTTATCCGAGCTCACACAGACAGCTTGCAGAAAAAATATTAGAAAAAGGTGGAGCGCTAATTTCTGAATTTGAGCCAAAGTTTCGCGCCACACCTTACAGCTTTCCACAAAGAAATAGAATAATGGCTGGGCTTTCTCATGCAATACTTGTCATTGAAGCAGAAATAAAATCTGGCACACTTATCACTTCCAAATTCGCAACTGAATACAATAGGGATGTGCTCACAGTTCCTGGTTCAATCTTTTCCAAAAATTCAGAAGGACCAAATATGCTTATCCGTCTTGGAGCAACCCCTGTGCGAAACAGCGGAGATATTTTAGAAGCGCTTGGTTTTAAAATTGATGAAGCTCCACAAAATCTTGAACTCAAATATTCAGATTGTTCTCCGGAAGAATTACTTGTAATAAAAATTCTTACTGAGCCAATGGAAAAAGATGAACTTATTCGTGCATTAAAAATGCCTGTGTCAAAAGCAAGCACGGTGCTTTCAATAATGGAGATTAAGGGATTGATAAAAGAAAGTATTGGAGAAATACAACTAATTTAAATTGACATCCCAATATAAATTAAAAACGCGGTGTAAAAAACATCAAACCAATAAATTCTTAACCTATTTGCTAGCCAAATCATTCCGAAAAACGGATAGGCAAAATAATACCAAAAACGAAATCTGTGTTTAGCTAATAATTCTTTACTATCACTTAAAACATTTTGTGCATCTGGATTACTTGGAAAGGCGTGAAGCCCTGTGGAAAAAGCTAGCCACAATAAAAGATAATATTTGATAGTGCTTGGTTCAATATGAGTAATAATATATCCAAGTAAAATTACAATGACCGAATTAAATAGTAATGGTCCAACTGAAATCCAAAATGTCTGACTTAATTTTGTTGGCTGTTCATGCAAAACAAAACCTGCTTCCCTATTCCAAAATTGAAAATATTTTACTTTAAAAACTTTTACCTTACTCCAATCACAAAACATCTTGTGTGCCCACTCGTGTATTATTACTCCCGGAAAAGTAAGTAGTGCTATTAATTCGCCTGGTATGAACATTATTTTTTATTGAGATTTGATAAAAAAGTATGGGTAAAATTAAACTAGTATAATTTTGCTATTTAAATATATTATAAATATCGCTGCTTACTAAGTGGTTGAGAATGATAAAAATTCTTAAGTTCAAAAAAAAGTTCAACAAAATAATCAGTATCATTTTTAGTAATTTTTTTACTATTTTGGATCTTTGTCGTTAACCAATCACCATCATGTTTATTAATATTATGGCCATCTTTTAAAATAGTCTTAACAAAAACATAAAATGTTTCTATGTTATAAGAACGAGATGACTTTTGATAATTATTTATCCAAACGTCAAAAGCTTGGTCGATTAGTGTTTTTTCCATAAATTGATAATTTATTAAAATACAAGCGTTTGAAAAAATTTACCCCACCCCCCATCTGTATTACTGCCGTCAGTAGAAACAGAAAAATCACAACTGACAATACTAGTAATCAGACTTGAAGGGTCTTCACAAACACGAATACCTTTTTCGTTATATAAACATGTTTTTGGTAAATCAATTTCACTTTTTAATTCAACGGTTGCCTCTTCACCAGGAAGTAGTGCTTTATCAGTAAACTTATAAAAACCCCGAGCAATATATTTGTGAGTTTTACTTGTATCACCGGTTATTGTACATTCATATAAACCAAAATTTGTAATAAATGGTAATACATTTTCATTTCTAATAGTTATTAATAACGAGAAATTTTTTCCAGAATTACTAACTGTAAGTTCTAGAGGTTTTTTAGAAAATAATTTATATGGTATATATTCAGGGAAAGTGCTAAAACAAGCATCTTTGGTACCACTATTTATATTTTCTGAAATCTTGTTGCAAATATAAGGGTCTTTTTTTGTTACAGCAAGTCTAAAATAACATGAGTTTTTTTCAGTTATATCTTGAATTGATGAACAGTCTGTTATTTCTTCTTTTGGTTTTATTTTGTTTGTTGTCGTGGTTTTCACAATAGAAATGGTAGAGGTTGCAACATTAACAGTTTGATTTTTTACTGGTTTATTAACCCAAGAAAAAATACCCCACGAAAAAGGATTCCACCAAGAAGCAAAAGCCAAGTTAGGTAAAACTAATGAAATTAATAACAAAGATAAAACTAATTTATATAATTTTTTCATACACAAATTATACCAAAAACCCCATAGGAAGTCTAAAAGGGTTCGCCTTTGAAAAATGTTTTTCTGCAAACTCGCCTATCGGCTCTGCATAGTGAAATTTTTAATTTTTTTATGGACTTCCAACGGGGCAAGTTTGCACAAAATAACATTTATGTGTAATACTATGCATTAATGATCCCGTTAGAGATTAAAAAGTTTGTTGTTCAAGAGTAAAGTAATAAGCAAGATGTAGTTTAGATAATCAACATTCTGTTTGAAAAACAACGGGAATATTTTAAGAAAGGTTTGATAAGTAATGTCGATAATGTTTGAAAAATTACTCAATTAACTTAATTTGGACAGGGAAATATTCCCTATCTCTAACGGGATGAAACTTTTAATCGTTGAGTCTCCGTCAAAAGCGAAGACGATAGAAAAATATTTGGATGGTGCCTACACAGTGCGAGCAAGCGTTGGGCATATTCGTGATTTACCAAAATCAAACAAAGACGCCATTGATATTCCTGGTGGTTTTATTCCTAAATATGAGATTAGCCCGGGAAAAGAAAAAGTTGTTTCTGAAATTAAAAGCTTGGCGAAGCGAGCAGACGAAGTACTGCTCGCAACCGACCCTGACCGAGAAGGAGAAGCTATCGCATGGCATGTCAAAGAAGCAGTTGGGCTAAAAAACCCAAAGCGTGTTCGTTTTTATGAAATTACAAAAGATGCAATTAAAGAAGCGATTCAAAATCCAACTGAGATTGATGACAATTTGAGACGCGCTCAAGAAGCAAGAAGAGTTTTGGACAGACTTGTAGGATATGACCTCTCCGGGCTTATTTGGAAAAAAGTTCGTTATGGACTTTCAGCCGGACGCGTTCAATCCCCCGCTCTTCGTATAATAATGGAAAGAGAAAGAGAAATTCGCGCATTCAAGCCCGAGCAATATTGGACAATTGAAGCTGATACTGAAACTATAAAAAATATTAAAATAACACTTGGTTGCGACAAAGAGCCACGAGATATAAATGAAGTTGAAAAAATTATAGAAATTGGAAATAAAGAAGAATGGTCCGTAAAAAGTGTTACTGAAACCGAAACAAAAAGAAGTCCAAAAGCCCCATTCACTACTTCAACACTTCAACAGACAGCAAGCACACGTCTAGGACTTGCTCCTTCAAGAACTATGGGAATTGCCCAAAAACTTTACGAAGCCGGTCTCATTACTTATATGAGAACTGACAGCACAAACTTGAGTGTTACTGCACAAGATCAAATGGCTATTGTTATAAATAAAAAATATGGAGCAAATTATGCACACAAAAATATTTATGTAACAAAAAGCAAAAATGCACAGGAAGCACACGAAGCAATTCGCCCAACAGACGCAAACAAAGAAAATGCTGGTCTTACAGATGAACAACAAGAGCTTTACAGACTTATTTGGAAAAGAACACTTGCTTCACAAATGTCAGATGCAAAAGTATTGAGAACAAAAATAACTGCGGTTGTTGGTGCTGGAGAAATCCCAACTTTCTCTATCAACGGCTCACGAATGCTTTTTGATGGCTGGCTAAAAGCTGACCCAGAAGCACGTGGCGAAGATGTTGAACTTCCAAAAGTTGCAAAAGGAGATATTTTAAAACTAATTGAAATTAGAAATACAGAAAAATTTACCGAACCTCCAGGAAGATACAGTGAGGCAGGACTTATCAAGGAGCTTGAAAAAAGAGGTATCGGAAGACCTTCAACCTATGCTTCTATTATGAAAACTCTTGAAGAAAGAAAATATGTTGAGAAAATAAATAAAGCACTTTTGCCTACCGATACAGGAGAAGTTGTTAGTGATTTCCTTGAAATGAATTTCCCAAATTATATAAGTGATACTTTCACTGCTGAAATGGAAGATGAACTTGATGATATCGCAACTGGAAAGAGAGAATATGTAAAAACTTTGAAAGATTTCTACGGACCATTTGCAAAAGAAGTAAAAGCGAAAGATAAAATTGAAAAGGTCACAAATTTTGGTGAAGCAGATGCAAGTATAAAATGTCCTGTATGTGATGGACCAATGATTATAAAACTTTCAAAAAATGGAAAATTCTTAAGTTGTAAAAAATTCCCAGACTGTAATGGCGCTAGAAAAATAACAGGCGAAGCAATGGAAGGACCAAAAGAAACTGGAGAAAAATGTCCTGATTGTAAAGACGGCAAACTTGTAGAACGAGAAGGAAAATATGGAAAATTTATTTCCTGCTCAAATTATCCAAAATGTAAATATATTAAAAAAGGTGAAGGTGCGCCTGTGAACTCAACTGGAGTAAAATGCCCAAAATGTAAAACCGGTGAAATGGCGGAAAGAAGAGGGAGATTTGGAATTTTCTACAGCTGTACAAACTATCCAAAATGTAAATATGCGATTAAAGCGAAGCCAACCGGCAAGCTCTGCCCTACTTGTGGTTCTCTAATGATGCTCGGTACTAAGACTATCCCAGAAAGATGCTCGGATAAATTGTGCCCAAATCATAACCCGCATAAATTAGAGAAAAAATAAAATAAAAGGGGCGGGGTGCGAAGCGCCCCGCCCCTTTTGACTTTATAAGCTTTTGCCTTTACACTACTAATATTATGGCTTCAGAGGAAATAATCTCATTATTAGATTCACCGACTCAAAAAGACAAAGAGTTTATAAAAAAAGCTTATGACTTTGCACTAAAAGCACATGAGGGACAAAAAAGAATGTCAGGCGAACCGTACTTTAATCACGTATTTGAAACGGCAAAAATATTGGCAAGTCTACAGATGGGTCCTACCACGATAGTCGCCGGGCTACTACATGACTCAATAGAAGATGGTGTCGCAACAGAGCAAGAAATAAAAAAAGAATTCGGAGAAGAAGTACTATTTTTAGTAAACGGTGTAACAAAACTTGGAAAAGTTAAATATCGCGGAGCCGAAAGACACGTCGAAAGTTTGAGGAAATTTCTTGTAGCAATTGCACAAGATATTCGTGTTTTGATTATCAAACTTGCCGATAGACTTCATAATATGAGGACACTTCAATATGTTCGCCCAGATAAACAAAAAAGAATCGCACTTGAAACTTTAGAAATATATGCACCTCTTGCTCAACGACTTTCCATTAGAGTTTTGTCACGTGAGCTTGAGGACTTGTCATTTCAATATGTTGACCCAACGAGCTACGAAAAAACAGTAAATCTTTTGAAAAAGAAAGAGAAGGAATCTATGCCAGAACTTAATAAATTTATTAAAACTGTTAAAAAAGCTCTCGCTGCTGAAAATATGACGCATTTTAAAACAGATTATAGACAAAAAGGTATATATAGTCTTTACAGAAAATTACAGAGACATGAAAATGATATAAATAATATTTATGATATTCTTGCGATCCGCATTATTGTAGATACAGTTTCAGACTGTTATAAAGTATTGGGTATTATTCACAGTATTGCAAGACCAATACCTAGAAGAGTCAAAGATTATATTGCTCTTCCAAAACCAAACGGGTACAGAAGCTTACACACAAACGTTCTTACAAAAGATGGAGCGACAATTGAAATACAAATCCGTACAAAAGAAATGCAACACGATTCTGAATACGGTATCGCTTCACACCTTTTGTATAAAGAAAAAGGCTCAGTAAAAGGAAAAGAGAACTCTGAAACTCGTTGGTTTAAAAGATTTTTACCTAGCATTATTAATTATGCAAAAACAAGCAACAGTAGTGAGATGACCCCCGGATGGATAAATGAACTTGCTGAATCACAAAAAAACATAAAAACTAGTAAAGATAAGGATGGATTTATCGAAGATTTAAAAGCAGACTTTTTTAATGAAAGAATATTTGTACTAACACCAAAAGGAGATGTTGTGGACTTACCTAGGGGTTCATGTGTCATTGATTTTGCTTTTGCAATCCACTCCGACATCGGCATCCACATGAGTGGCGCAAAAATTAATGGGAAAATGGTTCCAATAGATAGAGAATTAAAAAATGTTGAAATTGTTGAAATAATTACAAAAGACTCAAGCAAGCCGTCTACTAAATGGCTTGAAATGGCAAAAACAAACATGGCAAAAAGACACATTGCGAATTATTTGGAAAAAAATAAAAATAAAAATCAGATTCCACGACAAAAGTAACAAACTCGAATATAGAATAATGAATATCGTAAATGCAATAAGATCAGGGCGGCCGCGAAGCGGCCGCCCTGATTTTTCAATATTCCAAATTCAACATTCAATTCCTATAAACTAAAATTCTTCACTGAATACAAATCTTCACTTTCTTCATCTTCTTTCTTTTCGATTGGACTTCTGTCATCTAAAAGTGGAGCTTCATCTTCTATAATTTGTGGTAATTTATCTACCTTACCCAAAGTCTCAATATGTTTATTTAAAAGCTCGTCAACTTTTCTTTTATCTTTTGATGCAAGTAAATCTAGAATCGCCCGAACATCATCATTTGAAAAGAAGTCGATTGTAATCTTCCCGCCCTTTTCACCTTTTTCAATATGAACTCTCGTACCTAACGACTCTGAGAACTTTTCTTCAAGTGCTGTAATTTCAGGATCAAAAACAACTTCTTTCTTTCTTGCTCTTTCTGTCGCAATTTTTCTAGCAATAATTTCTGCATCACGAACAGTAATTTTTTTATAAATTATTTCTTTAAAAAGAGTTTCCTGTTCATCTTTCCTTTCTGTAAGCATAAGAAGTGGTCTAGAATGGCCTTCTGAAATCTTGCCCTCAGATAGGGCTAGAAGCATGTGTTCCGGAAGAGCAAGTATTCTCAAGCTGTTTGAGACATACTCTCTGCTCTTGCCCATTTTCATCGCAATTTGGGTATGTTTAAAGCCAAATTCAGTAACTAACTGCTGAAAAGCCTTAGCTCTATCAACACAATTCAAGTCTTCTCTTTGTAAGTTTTCGATAATAGCAAGCTCAAGCTTCATCAACTTTGATTCATCATTTGAACGAATCACGGCAGGAATTTGTGGAATACCAGCAATTTTTGATGCACGTAATCTTCTCTCTCCTGAAATTAATTCATATTCAACAGCAATTCCACCATCTTCTTTTTGAACTTCACTTCTTGTGACAACTATAGGCTGAAGAACTCCATATTGTCTTATGGATTCGGCAAGGTCTTTTAATCTTGCTTCATCAAATTCTTTTCTTGGCTGAAAAGGATTTGGTTTTATTTTTTCTGTCTCTATCCAGAATATTGAATCGCTAAAAAATTGAGTCATTTTTTAAAAAAATTAAGATTTGATGTATATATTCTATCATACAAAAAATACTAATAAAATTGATTTTTGTGCATAAATTGTATACTATATCTTGATACGCCAGAGTGTTGAAATTGGTAAACAAACTCGACTCAAAATCGAGCGCTCGTAAGGGCTTGTGGGTTCAAGTCCCACCTCTGGCACAAATAAGAAATTCCCGGTATGGGAATTTTTTTGTGCCAGAGGTGGGACTTGAAAGACGGAGCACGGCGGTGCGAGTCGGGGTCGCGTAAATTTTCAGCAGAAAATTATGCGTGACCAAGTCCTATTTTATGCTAATATCTTAATTATGAAACCAAAAATCATAGTAGTTCTTGGTCCTACAGCCACTGGCAAAAGTGATATTGCAGTTGCTATTGCTAAAAAATTCAACGGCGAAATTGTAAGCGCTGATTCACGACAAGTATTTTGCGGTATGGATTTGGGTAGTGGAAAAATAACCAGAAAAGAAATGGCTGGTATTCCCCATTATTTACTTGATGTAGCAAATCCAAAAACAATATTTTCTGTTGTTAAATACAAGGAGCTTGCAGAAAAAGCAATTGAAAAAATTATTATGAAAGGTAAAACACCTATTATCTGTGGTGGAACTGGTTTTTATATTGATAGTATTGTAAAAAACATTTCGTTACCAGAAGTGAAACTTAATAAAAAATTAAGAAACAGGCTTGAGAAATATTCAGCAGAAAAATTATTTGAAATACTTAAAAAGCTTTCGCCAAACCGTGCAAAAAATATTGATAAGAATAATAAAGTACGTTTAATAAGGGCTATTGAAATAGCAAAAACCATTGGTGAAGTGCCACAAATAGTTGAAAAGCCAAATAAATATGACTTTATATTTATTGGATTAGATACAGATAATGATGTGTTAAAAGAAAGAATCGAAAAAAGATTATTAAAAAGAATTAAGCTAGGAATGATTGAAGAAATTGCCAAACTTCACAAACTTGGGGTTAGTTGGAAAAGATTAGAATCATTTGGACTTGAATACAGACAGACTGCTTTATATCTTCAAGGCGAAATTACCAAAGAAGAAATGGTTGAAAAACTTAAATCAGAAATCTGGCATTTTGTTAAACGCCAAAGAACTTGGTTTAAAAGAAACAAAAAAATAAATTGGTTTGAGCCAAAGCAGTTATCGCGAATTGTTAAAGCAGTAAATAATTTTATTAAATAATAAAAATGTGCTAATATCTTAGCTAGTTGGGAGATTAGTTAAGTGGTATAACTGCGGTCTCCAAAACCGCTGTCGGAGGTCCGATTCCTCCATCTCCCGCAATGATTCACAAGAACAGATAGTAATCTGTTCGAGTGAATTATCATTGCGCGATAAGGAAGGAATCGGAAGACGGAAGCTGACGAGCTGAGTCGGGTTGAGGATTGGGTTGGGACCCAACCGAAAGACCTTTTGAGATATTTTATGAGTGCAGCAAAATAAAATATCCAAAATGGTGTACTGACCATGTAATGGTCGCAAGATTTTTCAGCAGAAAAATACTTGTGACCGATCCCCATCTCCCGCACTAAAAAACCGCCCCCTCGGCGGTTTTTAATATTATTTCTTGAGTTCTTTGTGTAAAGTAGTTTTTTTGCACCATTTACAAAACTTATTGAGTTCTATTTTTCTCTCAACTTTCTTTTTGTTTTTTCTTGTAAAGTAATTTACTCTTTTACAGGTTTTACAAGCAAGTTTGATTAATTGATCTTGTGACATTGCATTATTTATTTAAGTTCAAAAAGTATATATCAAAAAGACTAAAAAAGCAACCATATTATAGACCAGTTTGTGTTGGTGCAAATATTTTAATTTTTGATATTTTGCTCTTTAAAGTATTGTGAACATCAATAATTTCTTTGTTTTTTAATACAATTAGAACAATTATACCAGCCATAATACCGAGTAACCCTGATAAAAAGCCCTGCATAAATATTCCAATAGTGGTATCAAGGTCAAAAATAATAGCAAAAAGATTCAAAGAAAAATAGCTTACCACGCCAATTGAAATTGATGATAGCAAAACCTGAAGTGCTGTTTTTAATACTGGCTTTGAAAAACCTTTGAAATCTTTTTCAAAAACAAACCATAAAACTAAACTATTTAATACTTCCCCAACAGACCAGCCTAAGGGTAAAGCTAAAATAATAGTTCCGGGAACATCTTTAATTCTCAATAAACTTTCAAGCAAATCCTTAAATGGTGGATAGACTTTATACAAAATCATAAAACCAAAACCAAGTGCTACTGTCGAAGTGGCGTTAATAAATTTGGCTATAAATGGTTTTTTTGTGTTTCCAGTCGCATAATATGCCCTGACAAACAAAAGAGTAAGGTTTTGAAAAATCACTGAAATAACAAAAACAGCGAGCGCTGCAGCAGTAAGACGGGTTTGTGTCCAATTAAAAACTCCCGCGCCTAAAATCGTTCTGACAATTTGCGCTCGAAGTGTAATAAACAAAATCACACATGGTAGCGACCAGAAAATAATATGCTGTGCTGAAAGAATAATTTGATCTAAAAATTTACCTCTTTCCCCATCGGCAAAAAATCTCACAAGTATGGGAAACGCAGCGAGAGAATAGCTGACGCCGATAACAGAGAGCAAAACAGACTGCATATTGTATGAAAGATTAAAAACTGCAATAGAGCCTGCAACCATTGATGAAGCAAAAGAAAGTAAAAAGATTACAGAAATATTATCTGAACCCAAAGTAAAAGTTCTTGGAATAGAAACGAGCAAAACTTTTCTAATTTCGGCAAAATCAAAATTTAATTTTGGTTTTGGAAAAAAATTATTCTCAACTATAAATGGGATCTGGATTGCGAAATGTAAAAATGCTCCTACCACAACCCCCAAGACCAAGCCAACTAGGCCAAACATTGGGTAAAGTAAAATGATGCCTAAAATAATGCCTAGATTGTATAAAATAGGGCTTAAAGAATAGATTAAAAAGCGTTTGTATGTTTGAGTTAGAGTACCAAAAATGTTTGAAATACCAAGAAAAATAGGTGACAAAAGCAAAATTCTTGTCATGTTGTTTACAATACTCAAATCTGCAGTACTGAAGCCTGTAAAAAGTAATTTATTTATTGTTGGAATAAAGAAAAATGCAATTATACTTATTACAATAATTAATAAAAAGAAAAAAGTAAAAATATTACCAATAAATCTTCTTCCCTCTTCCGCACCAGCTTTCATTTTTTCAACAAGAAACGGAATAAGTACTGAAACAGAAACCATAGAACCAACTGTAATAAAAATAAAATCAGGAATTCTAAAAGCTGCATAATAAAGATCGAGAGTGTGGCCTGCCCCAAAATGTGATGCTAAAAGTCTGTCTCTCACAAGGGCAAGTAATTGAGATGATATCGCAAAAAAAGCCAAAAGATATGCTGCTTGATGCAAACCACTAACTTCTTTGTTAATTACACTAAAAAATCTTTTGACCATTTTTTTATATTTGATTCATTATACAGGTTTTCGAATTATTTTCAAAAAATTTATAAGAGAAAGGGGCGCACCTTTCGGTGCGCCCCCTCCATAACCTCTATACCTATAAGCCGAATTCTGTTCGCTGTATTACTACAACGAGATAACCATCTATCTGGGCCAAACATTACTGATTGGCTCAAGCGGCGCTCCTACACGAGGTAGGCACGGCCTTGCACTAAGGTAAGGAATTTTGCCGTTGCACCCTCACTTTTCAATGAGATTATTCCCGAAGGAATCCTAGCCTTTCGGCATCGGCGTCACTGTTCGCACCTCTCATATTGCTATGGACGGGTGTTACCCGCTACCCTTCTCCTCAACTTTAACATCGAGGTAGTGTTCGGACTTTCCTCTCCAACTTTACAGCTAAAGCGGTTATCCAATATAAAGGCAAAAGCAATTGTACAATACAATTTACTATTAAGCAAACTGATATAAAAAAATAAAAAACACCTATTATAAATAGGTGTTTTTTATTAATTAAGATTAAATTTTTCTATGCTCCAACGGTAGCCAAAATAATATTTATTATCCCTTTTGCTGCTAACATAATAAAGACTCCTATTACTCCCCACAACATATGTTGGTACCCTTGATCTCTCTTTTCTGATTGCGCAGAATTTGAAATAAATTCAAACAATCCCCAAACAAAAAATACAACTGCTAAACCCAATAATAATGTTATCCCTGGGTTAACAATATTGTTTATGATCTTCCCAAATAGTGAATCAAATGAACTACTTTGAAAATCTGCAGCGTAAACTGTTTGAACAAAAAAATCCATTTTATATTATTGTCCTATAACATTTATTGATGGTCCAGTCATTGCACTTTGACCGGCAGTACCAAAAGTGCTTGTGAGTATTCCTACCAATCCCCAGACAGAAACCATTACGAAGATTCCTACAATACCCCATATCATGTGTGTTTTTGCTTTTGCTTTGTCCTCTTCATTACCCGCAATAGCATATCGAAATACTTGCCAAATAAAATAAACAACCGCTAAAGAAATAATTAGCGGAACAACCAAACTAAGCATATCACCAAACCACTTTAACAAACCATAAACACCACCGCTTACTGAAGTTGTAATGGCTACAGCTGCAAATGACACTGATGGTACCAAACCTGCTACAACAAAAGCTAAAATTTTTCTTTTCATATATTATTATATTAATAAATTAATAATCAAACTAGAAACGACCAATAAAAATTACATATACAATTATATAACCATATTAATGAACAAGCAAGCTCACAATCAACATATGCAATGAGTATTAATATATTATTAGTTATTTAAATATATCAGGCACTTTAATTGCGGGAATGTTATTCAATGTATCATAGTTTACTGCAATAGTACTCTTAAGTATGCTAACCAAGCCCCAAAGAGACACCATTACAAAAATACCAATAATACTCCAAAACATAAATTGTTTACCTTCCTCCTTTTTTTCTTCAGAAGACAAAAACCTAAAAATACCCCAAAGAAAAACCACAACAGATAAGGCTAAAATAATCTCAACGGCCGTATTAAAGAAACAATATACAACGGTGTAAGCAAGATCACTGAAACTCTTAACAAAACTAATATTATTACAAACAACCTGATGTAATGTTTGCTCTACGGGGACCGAACCAGATGGATTAAGATTTGCATTTGGCTCCTCAATAGTACCTATTGCAAATCCAATGCCATATATAGTCATGAATAAAAATAATGATATAAAAGAAATTTTTAATATTTTTTTCATAAATTATTTTAAACCAGTTATTGTCCCATGAATAATATTTGCAATTAATTGAGCACCTAGAAGAACAGCAACCCCTATACATGTATTCATAAAAACAGTTTTTGCTGTCTTAATTCCCTCTGGATTACCTCGTGATTTAACAAAAAGAAAACCGGAGTACATAAATGCACCTATGGCAATAACTCCAGCAATTTTAACAACATAACTTAATATGTACGGTATAAAAGCCGACAAGGTATTGTATTGATTACCTAAAGGATTATTGATTGTCTGTGCTGTCTCAGCAAAGACAATCAATGGAAGTAATACCAAACATGCCACTGAAACTGTTGCCGATATTTTAATTATGTTTGCTTTCATTGTTTTATAAAAATTATTAATAAATTATTGTTGTGTCGAATCTGTATTTGTTGTTTGATTTGTTTTTGTAAAAAATTGTAGCGCACCACCGGGATTTTCAGGTTGGTCTACAAAAGTTATGATAAGCGTATGAATCACCAACCACGCACCTAGAACGATAAGCAAACCAATTACAGTTTTCCTGAACATACTCCATCCTTCCTTAATTTTTTCTGGACTAGAAGGATTAAATAATATTTTTACTCCAGCTACAGTAAATGTAATAGCAGCAATAAATACTGAAGCATCAATAAACCATGTTATCGTCTTATTCACAAAAGTCATAACATCAGCAAATGTACACATGTGTGCATCAGTGTTTTGGTCGTTGCTCACTTTTCCACCTTCAACAGTAACATTTCCACAAGGAATTAAACCAGCAGCAATGACGAATGATGGTAAAAACGTTAATAACAATAAACAAGATATTATAATTTTTTTATATTTCATTTTTTAATGTTAACATACAATATTATAACAATAAAACATCTAATTCTCCATTCGCCTTCGACACTGAACCAGATACATCTAATTGCCCCGTAGTGATATTTTCAACCATGTCTTGAAATATTTTATCTGTTTTTTTTGAATCTGGATCTATCCAAGCTTTTGATATTAATGCCGAATTATAAAATATTGTTTTAATTGGGTCAGTTGAACCAATAGAGATAAGATCTTTTCTAGCTGGAGCATAGTTTGTCATACCAAGAAAAACTGACGCTGCTGAAGAATCTGTAATGGAGGATAATAAACTGAATGTAAGTGTAGGGTTTTTTGAGCTTTTTAATATAGAGAAACCATAAATATTTCCAAATGTTGTACTTGTTTTTTGTCCCAATGCCTGCGGCATAATTGCAACATCAAAGTTTAAATTTGGGTTTTTATCTTTTATGTCTTGATATTCTGAAGCAAAACCAAAAAAGGTAGCAAGATTTTCACTTATAAATGACTGTTTCGATGAAGGTAAGGATCTATTCCATGAATATATTGATTTTTTGGGGTTAGAATAATCAGTAAAAAATTGCAAAGCTGAAACTGTGGGTACTAAAACGTCATTGGATGATTGGAATTTTAATTCTGCATTAAATGAGTTATTGGTAAACGAAACTATTGGGCTACCGGCCTGCAATATTAGTGTACTAAGTAGAGCTTTTGCATTATCAACGTTTCTATATTCACCTAGGGAGGCAGCACTTGAAATTATATTTGCATTACTATCACTCTGCGATAATTTACTTGCTAATTGTGGAAATTCACTCCATTTTGTTGGCGGTAATGCTATACCAGCTGTCGCAAACATATCTTTATTCCAATACATCAACATTGGATCAACAAATAGGGGGAGTGCAAAAATGCCATTTGGGTAAACATAGATGTCTGATTCTTGTACAAAAGTGTCACGAAAAGTTCTTTCTGAGATGTTTGAAAATGGAATTAACAAAACCTTATCCAAATACCTTTTTTCTAAAGATTGCGGAACTAAAATAGCATCTGGACCATTTCCAGTAGCAATAGCCTCGACAAGTAAATTATCAATTGTATCTATACTTTTATAAGTATATGTCAAATTAAATTTAATACTGTTATCTTCCTGATATTTTTTTATAAAAGAGTCAAAAACCGTCTTATCAATCGTACCCCACACCTTAATTTCTGTTGTTGTGTTTACCTGTTTGGTGGCTTTGTAACTTGAAAAAGCTATCATACCAAAAACAATAAAAAAACCGAAAACAATCATAAGGATTAATTTAAATTTGCTTGATGTTGGATTCATTATTATTTTCTAAAAATTATACCATAGTGCTGAGCCCCCGCACTAATTAATCTGTCTATTACAAGGCCGTGTTTATTAAAAAGATCTTTAGCTTGATTCTCTGAAAAAACATGTTCCGGCTGAGGACCAATGCCACCAAAAGAACTAGACCAATCAACAAAAAGCACTCTACCATTTGGTTTTAAGATTCTTTTAACTTCCCGACATGCATTATCCTTATTTTCTAATTGGAAAAAAGTGTTTGCTACAATGACTGCATCCATTGAATTTTCTCGGAGTTTTGTACCTCCTACATGTTCTAAGTCAGCCCAAATAATCTCAATATTATTTAAATGTCTAACATTAATAGCTTCACTTTTTATCCTGGCTAACAAGTCTTTTTGTACATCTACAGCGTACACTTTTCCAGAAACACCAATTATCTCAGCGGCAGCAAATGCATAAAAACCAGAGCCCGTACCAAAATCGGCGACATAATTACCTTTTCCTAAACCAAATTGTTCAATATTTTTTTGCGGGTCTGAAAACATTTTTTTATGTCTATATTATAACCCCACAATAGAAATCTTGCTAGTGGATAAATATAGAAAAGGCGGTCATCGCTGACCGCCCTTAATTTACTTATTCTGTCTTTCAGCTATTTCAGCTAAAATCTTCGCACGTATGCACTGTTCTTTTATTTTTGCTTGGGTCTCCATATCACAAAACATGGTCTTAAAATCCTTTTTTTGCTTTTCAACCAAATCCTGCATGTTGCTTTCAATTTCCTTTGTTTCTTTAATTAAAGTTCTTCTTAAAACTGAATCGGAAACGCTCTTTTTTAAGTGCGCACGTAAGTTAAAAAATTTCCTCCTTACCTTTGCCAACTTAAAAAGAAAAAACTTGTTCATTTCTTTTTTGCTGCCTATCATAATGTCCTCCTTTGGACAATAAATAATTTCGTACTCCCTTTTTTAAATTAACACATGCAAATTGCTATGTCAAACAAAAATACAGGGCGGCCGCGAAGCGGCCTCCCTGTATTTTATTTTATTAACCTATTAACTACTTTAAATGCACGTCACTGAAGCAATCGAATCTCCCTCTCTAAGTTTCATAATTCTTACGCCTTGTGTTTGTCTTCCCAAACTTGGAATTTCTTTTACCTCAACTCTTATAACCTGGCTCTTTTTTGAAATTGCTGCAATTTCATCTTCTTCATCCGTGACAACTTTTGATGAAATTATTTGCCCAGTCTTATCTGTAACTTTCATTGTGATAATTCCAGAACCTCCTCTCCCTTGAACCTTATATTCATCTAGTGGAGTTTTCTTTCCATAACCGTGAGAACTGATGACAAGTAATTCTGGATTCTTCATTTCTTTCTTTACGACATCAGCACCAACAATAGAATCACCTTTATCAAGCTTCATTCCACGTACGCCGCTTGCATTTCTGCCCATAACTCTCACATCTTTATCTTTAAATCTGATTGCTTGTCCTTCTTTTGTCGCAAGTATAACTTGGTCGCCTTCTGACATAAACAAAGCTGAACGAAGTTCATCTCCACTATCAAGAGTTATAGCAATCAAACCATTTCTTCTGACATCTTTAAACGCATCTGCATCCACTCTTTTTGTTGTTCCATTTTTTGTTACCAAAATAAGTGAGAGTTTGAGATTTTTTAATTCTTTCGGCATTGCAAGAACAGAGGTAATTTTTTCTTCGCTTGAAATTGCAAGATAATTTACTATTGCCTTTCCTTTTGTTGCCCTCTTTCCTTCTGGTAATTCATACATTTTTAATTGGTAAGCTTTTCCTTTATCAGTAAAGAATAAAATATCGTTGTGTGTTGTTGCAGTAAGGAAATGGGTAATAAAATCTTCATCTTTTGTATCAAGGTCTACTACACCAACGCCACCTCTTTTTTGTTTTCTGTATTCGTCTGGATTTGTTCGCTTTACATAGCCACCAGCAGTAAGAACAAGCATACTTGGTGCATCTGGAATCAAATCCTCTTCAGAAAATGATTTTATTCCACCTTTAACAATTCTGGTTCTTCTATCATCACCATATTTTGTTTTAATTTCAACAAGCTCATCTTTTATGATTTGCAAAATTCTCTTTGTTTTTGAAAGGATATCTTTCAAATCTTTTATCAATTCTTGAACAGCTTTCAATTCATCTTCAATTTTCTTTCTTTCGAGTCCGGCAAGCTTTTGTAATTTCATTTCAAGAATCGCATTTGCTTGAATTTCAGAAAACTTAAATGACTTCATGAGCTGAGCTCGTGCATCATCAACGTCTTTTGATTTCTTAATTATTTTTATTATTTCATCGATGTGATCAAGCGCTTTTTTCAAGCCAAGCAAAATATGCTCACGTGCTTCGGCTTTTTTCAAATCAAATTCTGTTCTTCTTTTTATAACAATTTTTCTGTGTTCAATAAATTCATCCAAAAATGTTTTTAGTGAAAGAGTTTTTGGAACTCCGTTTACAAGCGCGACAAGATTGAAGTGAAATGTTTCTTCAAGCTGGCTATGTTTATATAAATAATTCAAAACACTTTGTGGCTGAGCTCCATTTTTCAAATCAATTGCAATACGAATATCTTTTGCTGACTCATCTCGCAAACCTTTTATACCTTCAATTTTTTTATCGCGAACAAGGTTTGCAATAGAAATAATAAGCTCAGCTTTATTTACTCTATAAGGAATAGAAGTAATAATAATTTGGAATGTGCCTTTTTTGTCTTCAACTATTTCTGCATGTCCTCGTGTGACAACTCCACCTCGGCCAGTAGCATAAGCGTGATTAATATCTGTTTGATTAAAAATTGTTCCACCAGTTGGAAAATCTGGTCCTTTTATAAATTGTAATAAATCTTCTGTTGATGCGTCTGGATTGTCAGCTAAATGCAAAGTCGCATCCACAACTTCTGTAAGATTGTGAGGTGGAATATTTGTCGCCATACCAACAGCAATACCAAGCGTTCCATTTAATAGAAGGTTTGGAACAGCAGCTGGAAGAACTGCGGGCTCCTTTTTTGTATTGTCATAGTTTGGTCTCCATTCAACGGTATCTTTTTCAAGGTCTTTCAACATTTCACCAGAAATTTTAGACATTTTTGCCTCAGTGTACCTCATAGCAGCAGCAGAATCTCCATCAATGTTTCCAAAGTTTCCCTGTCCAATTATAAGTGGATATCTGGTAGCAAAATCTTGTGCAAGCTTCACCATAGATTCATAAATCGCCGCATCTCCGTGTGGGTGATAATTTCCCATAACTTCTCCTACTACTGATGCAGACTTTCTAGTTTTTGAACCAGCAGTGATTCCCATCTGACCCATAGCAAAAAGAATTCTTCTGTGAACTGGCTTCAAACCGTCGCGTACATCAGGGAGAGCTCTCTGTGTAATAACAGACATAGCATAATCCAAATAAGATTCTTTCATCTCTGTTACTATATTTCTATTTGAAAGCGCTTTATGTTCTCCGCTTATTTCTTTTTCTTTACTCATGATTTTTATTGTACTACATTTGAACTTGTACTAACACTAGAACTTGCCAAATTATTCTGATCTATTGTTTGGTCCGTGCCTGAAGCCATGTTTCTTGTCGAACTACCAAATGCTTGGCTTATTATTGGTTTTGCTTGATTAATAATTTCTGATACCGATTGTTGTAAAGATTTTATTGGGTCATTTTTACTTTTTACTGCACCAACGCTATCATCTTTCCACACTGAATTAATTATTGAATTAATAATGATTAAAATAATTGTTAACAAAACCGCCAACGAAATTGCTAAAATTCTTTTTTTCTCAAAAGATAATTTTTTTATTTGATTTATCAATTTCATTCCTTTTACAAAATTTTATGCTTCTGAAAGAACTACTACCTCGCCCATTTTCCCTTCTAAATCTTTTCGTTTAATCGTCAATTTATCTATCGGCTTTACTGCATCTTCACCTGCCTCCTTCAAATATTTTTTCAAAGCATCTTTGATTCCAACTTGGCCAAAATGCATAGGAATAATTATTTTCGGCTCAATTTCAACAGAAAGCTTTTCTGCTTTTCCGGCATCAAGAACGCTGTCGTCTCCGATTGGTAAAAACAAAATATCAACATCACCAAGCGCCTCTTTGACTTCAGATGAAAGATTGATATCGGAAAGCGCGCCCAAAAAACACAAGTTCATATTTTCAAGAGTAACAGAATATATTGTATTGATTCTTTCTTTTCCTCCATAATTTGATTTTGAAGCAAAACCTTTTATGAAAATATCTTTGACTTCATATTCTCCCGGACCAGAAATAACAAATGGGTCTTTGCCGTTGTAGGAAAGATTTTCCGTACCATTCATATCTGGATTGTTTAAACTAACAAGTGCAATATCAGAAAAGAATCTTGTTGGCTTAAACTTTGAATCTTTAGAAATAGGATTAAAAGCGATGGTGGTATCGCCAAATTGAACTTTAAAAAACTCCACCCCTAGGTAAGTTATTATCATTTAGTAATTATAGCAAAATTAAATATATTATCAACCAAATTTTTACACTAAATTGTGCTTTACTTTATAAAAGACTTGTAGTACCTTATATCTATTACAAGGTTGCACAGAAAGCTAACCTCGCGTGGAAGAGTAAAATGACGCGAAACTTTTTGTCAAAACGTATGCGCCTTGAGGGTGCATTTTTTATTATAAAAACATGGCGAAAGAAAAAATTAAAGCAGTTAAAATAGAAGACGAAAAAACAAAAGCTAAAAACAGCAGTGTGATGGCAAAGTATTTCAATGACACAAAAAACCCGCCAATGGCTGGAGAAGTTATTGAAGGAAAAGTTATTGGTATAGAAAAATCTAGAGTTTATGTAGATTTACAACCATACGGAACAGGTATTATCTACGGAAAAGAATTTATTACAGCAAGAGATGTTATTAAAAAATTAAACATTGGCGACACTGTTTCTGCAAAAATCGTAGACCACATTAACAAAGAAGGTTATATAGAAATTTCCCTAAAAGAAGCAAGACAAGCACTTATTTGGGATGAAGCAGACAAAGCAATCAAAAACAAAACAACTTTTGAACTTCCAATTCAGGAAGCAAACAAAGGTGGTCTTATTATTTCATGGCAAGGTATTATCGGTTTCCTTCCCGCTTCACAATTAAAGTCTGAACACTATCCAAAAGTTTCTGATGGAGATAAAGACAAGATTCATGAAGAATTAAAAAAGCTTGTCGGACAAAAAATATCAGTTGCGATTATCACAGCTGTTCCAAAAGAAGGTAAACTTATTTTCTCTGAGAAAAATCTTGAGAAAAAAGAAAACCAAAAGAAAGCTGATAAATATAAAGTTGGAGACATATTTGTAGGTGAAGTTACAGGAACAGTAGACTTTGGTGTCTTCGTCAAACTTGAAGATGGACTTGAAGGTCTTGTACACATTTCAGAAATAGATTGGGCACTTGTTGAAGATCCAAAAACAATGTTCAAAATTGGCGATAAAGTAAACGTAAAAGTTATAGAAGTAAAAGACGGAAAAGTTTCACTTTCTATAAAAGCATTGAAACCAAATCCTTGGACAGAAGCAGAAAAGAAATACAAAAAAGGAGATGAGATACAAGCTGTTATTATTAAATTTAACAAATACGGAGCTCTTGCAAGTATTGAAGAAGGAGTTTCAGGACTTGTTCACATTTCAGATTTTGGCTCAGAAGCAAAAATGAAAGAAAAAATTAGTTTGGGTAAAAGCTATACTTTCAAAATCAATGTTTTTGAACCAAAGAATCAGAAGATGGGGTTAAATTTTGTAAAATAATTAAAATAAAAAGAGGGGCGGCCGAAGGCCGCCCCTCTTTTTATTTGTTTGACAATTCCCCGCTATCTGCTATTTTTTAATTAGAGTAGTACGCAGTTATTATTTTGCTATTTTACAAAGGAGGAAAAATGCTGGATTTTATATATAGAATGATTAATTTTATTTATAGAGTTCGAGACAAAGTTATTTTGAATGTTCTTAGATTTTATCTTTATCCTTGGAAATAACTATTTTGATTATGCCGATAAAAAAATTGATAAAAGGAGGTGTAAAAATGGTAAAAAAATATTTGTGCTCAAAATGTGACGAAATAATCTACCAGTCTATATGCCCGACATGTAAAGATGTGGCAAACCCCATTCACAAATGTAAATGCGGGACGCTGGTACACCCAAACCACAGTGTTTGTCCTAAATGTGGAACTGGCGTGAAGGAAAATAATGCAAAATAGATAAAAAGCAGAAGCTCCGGCTGGACACCGGAGCTTTTTTTATTATAAAAATTAATTATTGCTATTCACCTTCATCGTCGCAGTATCTCTTCCATCAATAACTATAGATTCAAGTCCTTCAGCTCCCCTTTTTGCTGTTTTCTTAAAAATTTCGAGCTCGCTTGGTTTATATTTTCCAAGAATCAAAGCTGTAACATCTTTTTCTCCAAAAGGTTTTTTCATTTTTCCACTTGCTGTAACTGGAGAAATTCCAACTCTCATTCTTATAAAGGCCTCCGTCTTTACAACTTTCATAATTGACTGCACTCCCCTGTGACCACCAGCACTTTTATTAAATGAAATTTTAATTTTTCCAAAAGGTAAATCTAGGTCGTCATGCACCACGACTAATGTCTCTGCAGCTTTTTTACTTTTTACTAAAGAGCGAACAGCATCTCCAGATTTATTCATAAAAGTATTCGGCTTTATTAAAAGCACAGAATTTTTTCCCAATTTTGCTTTTACAACTTCTGATTTTATTTTTTTATCTTCCTTCCAATCTTCTTCTCTAATTTTTTTAGCAAAAGCATCCACAATCATTCTGCCTGTATTGTGTCTTGTATTTTCATATTCCTGTCCCGGATTTCCGAGACCAACAATTATATAATTCATATTTCAATTTTATAGGTTAAAACCAATAATGTAAAGCCGATTTTAATTAATCTTACTTAGGTCACCATTTATAATCACGGGGTAAAATCCAACGATTTCATCTTTCAACATACCATCAGGAATATCATTATATAAATATATTTTTTTCCCAAGCTTAAAAGCATCATACATTTCCAAAAATGTGGCACCACCAATATAATTTTTAATTCCATTTTTCTCAAAATTTAAAACTAAAACAGCGTCATTTTCAAGAATGACTGTAGCACTATGTTTTAATTTTTCACCCTTCCATTTTGAATGTGCTTCAAAACCAAGTTTTCTATATTTATCTTCCGTTTCCGGTGCATCAAAACAGTTTGGTAAAGTTATAATATTTCCTTTATTTTCTAAAATTTTCTTTATTCCAGGAACTTTTCCATAAAATGCTTTGCTACAAATTATAAAAATTTTCATTTCTAAAGTATAACTTATTAATAAATTATTAAAAGTCGCAAAATCATTGCTGTTTACAAAATCTATGTTTTCAGTTAGCCTTAAATCAGGAGTATGGATTCTTTCTACAATAAATAAATCTAGTTGAAAGTATTATTAATTTTTAAAAAAACACAGGAGGTTTAAATGAGAAAAAATTTATTTAGGTTGTTTCAAACATTATTATTTTTGCTAGAAGTTATAATGTTAATTGTTTCAGCGAGGTATTTTTTTATTTTTTGGCAGGTAAAAAGGGTATTGACTTTTTCCCCGTTTTTTTTGTCACTAATTTGTGCATTTGTAATATTCATTGTTCATAAGGAAATGGTGAATAGAAACAAATAGCAACAAATTTTACTTTAGCGGTTCCTTGGATAGGAGCCGCTTTTTGTTTTTAAATTTTAGTCAAACCATTTTTCAAAGAAGTAACTGCAATCAAAAATTATAAACTATATTTTAAAAAATTTGTTTATTTGATTATTTTAGTCAAAATATCACGAATTTCAGATTTCCTTTTTTCGTCTGCATGCAAAAAATACTCTTCTACCATATTATTTACTTTGTCTTTTTCTATATTACCATCATCAAAAATGTCCAGACAACTTAATACATGAATAGAACCTTTTCCGTATACTTTATCTATTGGGCGAAGTATCCTTAATGAACCACTAAAATGTGTTTTTGCAATAAATGTTATATAACTTTCATCTACTTCTTTACTATTAATTAACTTGCCATATATAGTCTCCATCAATTTTTGATGAACACCACCACTACTGTAGATATTTCTTTTCAAATCATTTTTTGAAATACCAAAACGAGTTTCCAGTGACTTAGCTATCATATTTACTGAATTATAAACTATTTCATTAACAACAAATTCATTAAATCCTCTTAATATACTTCTCTCCCTCTTCCACTGAGAATTTAATCTAAAGCCCACCCTTGCATCAGATATATCGATATTATTTTTGTCTGTTTTTTCTGCGAAAAAATATTTTTCTGAGACCGCATGGACCGCTTCATGTAGTAAGGTGGAAAAAAGATGTGCCTTATCATTTCCAATTTTTTCTAAGTTTAGATATATAGAATCACGAACCGAATTATATATACCATAATTATCAGAATGGCAGTTTTTTTCAAAAAGAAAGTTATTTAAAAAATGAACCCGATCTTCATTTATTTGTTTTTTTTCTTTTAGATTTAAAAAATTAAAAATGCTTATTAGTGTTTGATTCACAGTATTTATCATCTCAATTTGTTCGGGAGTCTTCTCAAATTCTCCTTCAATTTTTTCTTTTCCTTTATCATGAAATTCACTCAAGCCTTTTACTTTCTTTTCTAAATTTAAAGTATATTCATTTTTGGGTCCAGTAAATTTAAATTTTTCTTCCATATTAAAAGTATAACATGAATATATTAAACAAAAATAATTGCCACTATACAATATTTGTATTTATCTGTAATTATTTATTAAATAACTAAAATTTGCATTTTATCATTTTTTACTATATAATAGGCTTTGAATAGTAATTTTAGTCATATTTTTAGCCATATTTTTGAAATGAACGACACAAATAAAGAAGATAATAATAGTGAAATAATTCCTAATAAGATGCAACAAGCCAAATCGTTCATTAAAGAAACAGCTTATATTATTGTTATATCACTTTTGATTGTGTTGCCTATACGAGCTTTTATCGCTCAACCCTATGTCGTATCTGGCGCATCAATGGACAATACATATCAAGATGGAAATTATTTAATTATTGATGAGATTTCATACAGATTTCAATTACCAAAAAGAGGTGAGGTGATAGTTTTGAAAGCACCCGCTTCAGCGCTTGAATTACAAAAAGTTTCAACGACACAAACTGTTTATTATATAAAAAGAATCATCGGACTTCCTGGAGAAACTGTTGAGATAAACGGCGATGAAGTAAAAATTTTCAATAAAGAAAATCCCGATGGAAAAGTTTTGAATGAACCATACATAAACATAAATAAAAACGTGCCTTCACAATTTACAGAGATTAAAGAAAAAATAACATTGAAAGATAACGAGTATTTCGTAATGGGAGACAACAGACACAACAGCTCCGATTCAAGACTTTGGGGAGTATTACCAAAAGCAAACATAATCGGGAAATCGTATATCAGACTCTTCCCTTTTAATGAAATAGGTATTAACCCGGGAGATTATTTTAATTATTAAAAGAATGAAAAAGAAAAAAACAACAAAAAAATCAAGTAGAAAGTCAAAGATTAAAAAAGTTAGTTACATAAACTTCTTGCCAATCAACAAAATGGCTGAAGCTTCGCTTTACTTTGGCTTTACACCTACTAAACCACTTCAAATTACAAAAGATGATGTCCATAAAGCTTCGTCTTTGAAAGACGCTTACACAAAAAATGTTTCCGGTTTGCCTTGGACTTTTTCTCAAGTATTTGCTGAAGAAAGGATTGCTTTGCTTCGTGAATATTTAGAAAAAAATCTTTCGTCACTTCCCCAGCCAGTTATGCTTGTTCATGAAAGCGACATTATAAAAGAAAGGGCAAAACACACAATCAATCTTGAAGTTATGGGGACAAACAGAAGTATTGCAGAAGCAATGCTTATCAAAACCGCTGTCTCAATTTTGAAAGACAACGGCTACAAAGATTTTACAATTGAAATCAACAGCATCGGCGACAAAGAATCAATGAATAAATTTTCAAGAGAGCTTACAAATTATTATAAGAAAAATTTGAATAGCCTTTCAGCTCACTGCCGACAAAATTTCAAAAAAGACGCTTTGTGTCTTTTGCATTGTAACGAATGTGACCCTGAAGGAAAGCTAAAGGAAGCTGCGCCAACATCTATTAGTTGCCTTTCCGATGTAAGCCGAGAACACTTTAAGGAAGTTTTGGAATTCATCGAAACAATGAATATTCCATATAAAATAAACAATAATTTGGTGCCTGATAAAAAATACTGCTCTGGAACAATTTTTGAAATAAAAGAAAATCTAAGCGACGGAAAAGTCGGAGAAACTCTTGCTGTTGGTTTTAGATATGACGGGATAGCGCAAAAAGTTGGACACAAGAGAGACAACCCTGGCGTTGGAATTAAAATTTTCTTGCCAAAGAAAGCTGTTGTACGAAAAGTTTCAAAAGTAGAAAAACCAGTCGCGTTTTATATTCAGCTAGGTGATGAAGCAAAACATAAAAGTTTGGAGATAATTGAAATGTTAAAACAAGAAAAAATATTTGTTCACCATATGCTTGGACGAGATAAATTTGGCAGTCAGTTTGCTCATGTCGAAAAAACAAAAGTTCCTTTCGTGATTATCATGGGTAAAAAGGAATTTTTAGAAAACGCAGTTACTGTGCGAGAAAACATCACACGAACGCAACAAAGCGTACCAATACATCAGTTGGTGGAGCATATTAAGAAAATCAAGGCTTAATATCTTGCTTTTATATATCTAAAGTGTTAATATCTTTGTTCTATGGCAATAAATATAGAAATCAGCAAAAATAGCAACGAAAGCAACGCAAGTATGCTTAGACGTTTTACAAAGAAAGTTCAAGGTTCAGGAGTTCTTCCTCGTGTCCGTTCAATCAGATATGCAAAAAGAGAGCTATCATCATACAAAACAAAAGTTCAAAGATTAGCATCAATTTCTAAAAAAGCTGAAATAGAAGAGCTTATAAGAATGGGTAAAATGGCAGACAGAAACGACGCTCAATCAAGACAAAACACAAAAAGTAAATAAGTTTAAATGGAAGAAAAATTCTCAATTATAAACGAAACAAAAGGCAGGCTTCCAAGCTTGCCTTTTGACAAAATAAAAAACAAAATCCTCGGTAAAAAATACGAGCTTGATTTGATATTTGTAAGCGATAAAAAAATACACGCATTAAACAAAACTTATAGACACGTGGATTCGCCCACAGATATTCTTAGCTTCCCTCTTGAAAAAAATTCTGGGGAAATATTTATTTGCAAAAAAATTGCTAAGAAAAAATGTAAAGATTTTGAAAGAGAATATAATAATTTTTTTGCTTTTCTATTTATACATGGATGTGTTCACCTTTTAGGAAATAAACACGGAAACAAAATGGAGGCTTTAGAAAGAAAATTTAGAGCATATTTTAAGGTTTAGTATTGATTTGTAAATAACACATTTCCCTATCGCTTTTATAAAACTATTTTGATATAATCTTATCAATAAGTAGTGAAGCAATATTCCCAACCCCAGTGAAATATAAATCTTACACGATTTGATTTTGCTGAAGCAAAATATTTCACAGGGTGATGATTTTTTTAATCGCTTCGCTCATTATAAATCAATCATGTCACAAAAAATTTCAGTTGGAATAGACATCGGAACATACCAAATCAAAGTTGTGGTATCTGAAAGTGTTTTGACTGAAGATGGCTCCTACTCCCCAAAAATAATTGCTACCGGCGAAGCAGAATCGAAAGGTTTGAGACACGGCTATATTATAAATATTGCTGACGTAACTCGCTGTATCAAACTCGCAGTAGCCCAAGCCGAAAAAAATGCAAAAATAAAAATAAGAAAGGGTTATATTTCGATCGGTGGCATCGGACTTAGTTCAATGATTAGTAAAGGTTCTGTCATGACGACGCGAGCTGATATGGAAATCACAGACCTTGATGTAAAAAATGTTCTAGCAGAAGCTGAAGCATCTTTACCAGCGTCTGCATTATTAAATAAGCAGATTATTCAAGTTATTCCACAAGCATTCAAGATTGATGGCCAACTACTTATGGGTAGACCAGTCGGAATGAAGGGTACAAAACTTGAAGCAAAAGTTTTGTTTATTGTTTCCTTGAGACAACATTTTTCTGATATTCTAAAAGCTGTCGAAGATGCAAATATTGATATAATAGATGTCATTCCATCACCTATCGCAGCAAGTATAGTTTCTCTCACAAAAAGCCAGAAGATTGCCGGCTGTATTTTGGTAAATATTGGTTCAGAAACTGTTTCTCTTGCTGTGTTTGAAAATAATATTCCAATATCTTTGGAAGTTTTCCCTATCGGTAGTGCAGACATAACAAATGACATTGCGCTAGGTTTTAGAATCCCTATAACTGAAGCAGAAAATATTAAGCTTGGTTGCACAGGAGAAATGCCATACCAAAAAAAGAAATTGGATGAGATCATTTTAGCCAGACTTTCAGATATTTTTGAATTGATTGAGGCGCACCTAAAAAAAATTGGCAGAAGTGGACTATTGCCTGCAGGAATCATTCTTACCGGCGGTGGCTCTGGTATAGATACAATAGAAGATATTGCGAGGGCATCACTTAAACTTCCATCAAAAGTGTCTTGTGTTGATGTTATGACTGCTTTAAAAAATAGTCATCTTCAAGATTCATACTGGTCTGTTGCTTATGGGCTTTCAGTTTTTGGGTTAAATTTAAATGATGAAGAAAGCTCAACTGAAATTTTTAATGTTGCAAAAGACACAACAAATAAAGCTTTCAAGGGTATGTCTGATTGGTTTAAAAAATTCTTACCTTAATTATTTTAGATTTTTTTATAAAGAAAAAGCTAGGCGGCCAACCTAGCTTTTTTTATCAAACACACACATATTTCTTTTCAATTTTTTTGAATAGAGCTGGCCTATACTTTTTTAAACTTGCCGCCAAAGATAAAACATCGCTCAATGAATTTACCTCGGCATTCATGAACGCTTCTTCAGCTTGTTTATCTGAAAATTTTTTCTTTGACATTATTATACATCTTGGCAAAGACATATAATTTTCACTCTTTGCTACAAGCATAATACCTCCTATTAAAACTAGAATTTACTTCCTTTCAAATAATATCACTTACAAAAATAAAGTAAAACAAAAAAAGGGCGGGCTCGTAAACGAGCCCGCCTTTTACATCTTTTCAACTAGAATCTTTGAAAATTTTGCATTCTTTTTTCTTTCTGCAATTTTTTTCTCTTGTATCTTTTTTACAATATTAATCAGCTGAATATACAAATTTCTTTCAACCATAATATTCCTCCATTAAAGCACGAATTTTTGCGTCCTTAAAAATATTATAACTTACAAAGCTTAAAGTCAACTTTTTTCAACATAAATATAGCCCCTCGACAACCCTTTTCTTTTTTTTATTTATTCTGATATTATTATCACATAATATTTAGTTGCTTTATTAGTTTAATAACATAATTAAAATGCCACAAATCAAACCAGACGTAGAAACATTCGCAAGAATAAAAGTTTTAGGTGTTGGAGGTTCAGGAAAGAATGCTATCAACCATATGATTAGCTCAAAAGTTAAAGGGGTTGATTTTATTGCTATAAATACTGACGCCCAAGATTTACATCAATCACTCGCTCAGAAAAAAATTCACATTGGAAAAAATCTTACGAAAGGTTTGGGAACAGGAATGAATCCAGAACTTGGTAAAAAGGCCGCGGAAGAAACAAAAGAAGAAATAACAGAAATGTTGAAAGGTGCTGACATGGTTTTCGTCGCGGGAGGAATGGGTGGAGGAACTTGTTCAGGTGCTGCACCTGTTATAGCAAAAATTGCAAAAGATTTGGGCATTCTTACAATCGCTGTTGTTACCAGACCTTTTATGTTTGAAGGATTGCAAAGAAACAAAATCGCTGAGGTTTCTATCGAAGAATTAAAGAAAAACGTTGATGCTATTATTATAGTACCTAATGATAGATTGATGTCTATGGTCAGTAAAGACACAACTGCTAAATCTGCCTTTGCTATTTGTGATGATATTCTAAGACAAGCTGTTGAGGGTATTTCAGATTTGATTACAACTCCTGGTACAATTAACATTGATTTCGCAGATATTAAAGCAGTCATCGAAAATGCCGGTTCTGCACTTATGGGTATCGGAAGAGCTTCAGGAGAAAAGAGAGCGGAAGAAGCAGCAAAAATGGCTATTAATTCCCCACTTCTTGAGGTTTCTATCAACGGTGCAAAAGGAGTATTGTTCTCAATTGCTGGCGGCGATGATATAACCTTGTTTGAAATACAAGAGGCCGCAAAAGTTATTACAGAATCAATTGACGCAAATGCAAAAGTTATTTTTGGAACTATTTCTACAGACAAACTAAAGAAAAACGAAATGCAAATTACAGTCATTGCTTCCGGATTTTCAGATATGCCAGCTAAAAAATCTTTATTTTTTTCATCCCCAGCACCAGTAGTAAATACACCAAAACATACACCTCAAGTTGAAGAAAAGAAAATTAAGCCAGAGGAGAAAAAAACTGCAACTATTGTAATCGATGACGAAACAAACAAACAAGCCATCACAGATGAAGATGACTGGGGTGTTGTCCCAGCTTTTTTGAGAAGAGGTAACAAAAAATAATATGTTATATGATTTAGCTATAATTGGTGGAGGACCAGCAGGAGTATCTGCTGGAGTTTACGCCGCTAGAAAGAAAATTAAAACTGTTCTGATTACAGAAAACTTTCGTAATCAAAGTGTTGTTTCAGATAATATTCAAAATTGGATAGGAACGATTTCAATAAGCGGTGAAGATTTGGCAAAAAGTTTAGAAAAACATGTTAAAAATTACTCGAAAGATATTGATATAAAAGAAAAAGAAATTGTTTCTGAATTATTAAAAAATACAGACAGCACATTTAAAATTAAAACCGACAAAGCTGAATATTCAGCAAAAACAGTGTTGATAGCTTCTGGAAGTGTTAGAAGAAAAATAAAAATTACAGGCGCAGATAAATTTGACGGAAAAGGTATCACCTATTGTGCCACATGTGATGGTCCTATGTTTACCGATATGGACGTTGTGGTAATTGGTGGAGGAAACTCTGCATTTGAATCTGCTTCTCAGCTTTCTGCATATGCAAAAAGTGTAACAATAGTACAAAGAAGCGATTTTAGAGCAGATCCAATTACTATTAAAAAAGTACTTTCGAATCCAAAAATTCGCGGTATTTCCAATGTTGATTTACTTGAAATAAAAGGTGATAAATTTGTTACTTCACTTTTATATAAAGATAAGGACACAGGAAAAGAAGTGGAATTGCCTACCAACGGGATTTTTGTAGAGATTGGGGCAAATCCGTCAGTTGCATATTTAGAAAACGGAATAATAAAACTCAACGACAAACAAGAAATTATCGTTGATGCAAAAACACAAAAAACTTCAGAGCTAGGTATCTGGGCGGCTGGAGATTGTACAGACGGAATATATCATCAAAATAATATTGCAGCCGGTGATGCTATAAAAGCATTAGAAGATATTTATAAATATTTAAGGATACAAAAGTGAATTTAATGTTTGCTATATTTTTTAGTAAAGTGATATAATTTATAGAATTATTTATTAATTAAATTTTTACTATGGATACTTCAATAGTTATTAATCTCGTTTTAGCTTTGTTATTTGGAGCTGCTATTGGTTTAGAAAGAGAAAGCGGAGGACAACATGCCGGTTCTGCTGGTGGAATACGTACATTTGCCCTAATTTCACTGCTTGGAGCCTTGTGTGGTATTTTCTACATAAATAATTTAACTGTCCTAGCCATTTTGATAGCCGCAGTATTTTTTGTCATATTGATATCTTATTACATTACAAACTCAACTTTTACAAAAAGTTTTGGTATGACAAATGAATTGGCAATTTTTTTTACCTTCCTAATTGGATTATTACCTATGCTAAAAATAATTCCCTTAAAAATCATTGTGGTTATTTTTGTGGTTATCGTTTTAATACTTTCATTAAAAGAAAAAATTAGTAAATTAGTAGCTGGTATAACGTCAAAAGAAATTGAGTCTTTTATAAGCTACGCAATTATTGCTTTAGTCGTTTTGCCATTTCTACCAAACATCGGATATAAACTGATTGATATTCCGTTTTTATCGTCCATTTTTAGCAACTTAGGTATAAACTTAGGGGCATTCGCAACACTAGAATTAATTAATCCATATAAAATATGGATGACGGTCGCTTTGATTACTGGTATTGATGTTTTTGGATACGTACTAGGCAGAATAATTGGAAATAAAAGTAGTTTCACTTTAGCTAGTACTGTTGGTGGCTTTATTTCCTCAACATCAACCACACAATCGTTAGCACAAAAAAGTAAGAAAACTGGGATTGTAAATTATTTAGTTGGCGCGGCACTATTAGCTAATATGGCAAGTTTCTTACAAATATTTCTTTTAGTTGGGCCACTAAATGGTAAATGGCTGATAGCAATAATCCCAAGTTTATTAATAATGATAATTACGGCCATCATTCTGTCTATCATTTTCTTAAAAAAGAAAGATAAAGAAACAAATGAAAATAACTCCGAAGAAGAGAAAAAAGAAGATGGTAATATATTTTCTTTAGTACCAGCTTTAAAGTTTGCTTTAATATTAATCATTGTTAAGTTAGCGACAAAGATTTGCTTAATTATCTTCGGTCAATCAGGATTCCTTGTAAGCTCTATGGTTGCGTCTTTTGCTGGTATTGATGCGATAGTTGTAAACTTGGCAGAAATGGCCGGTGGAATAATCACGTACAAATTTGCTTTGATAACATTCTTGTGTGTAAGTGCAACAAACTTAGCTAGCAAATCAATTTACTCATTCTTTCAAGGTAATAGAAAATTTGCTGTTAAATTATTCCTTTCGCTTGCAATAATTGTAGTTCTAAGTTTTGCTGGGGTGCTCCTAATAAAATAACATAGTTATTGGTGATACTATTAAAGTCTAAAAATATATTTTTAAATTTTTGAAAAAATAAAAAACCGCCAAATGGCGGTTTTTTATTTTGTGGACGGTGCAGTACTCGGTCACTAGTTTTTTGTTTGTGATGTAGAGGAATTTCGAAACTTACAGTTTCTGTACACCTTTTCTGTTTTTTACTTCGCGTTAGCTTGCAAAAAACTATCAAAGGTTTTCGAATCCCCACGAAAGCTCTCCCAGAGCTTTCTTACCGTCCCAAAAATTCCCTATTCGGGAATTTTTGTGGGCGGTAGAGGATTCGAACCTCTGACCCTTTCTACGTCAAAGAAATGCTCTACCAACTGAGCTAACCGCCCCCAATAACACACACTAACAAAAAAGATATTATCACAAAAATATCTATAAAACAATTACGCCGTTTTCGCAAAGCGAAAACGGCGTAATTGTTTTTTTCTATTAACTACAATACTTATCACAAACCTCTTTTACTTTATCTACTATTTCAGAAGGAATATATTGGCTCTTCACTAAATATGCTACAGCCCCCAAATTTATTCCCCTTCGTTCATCATTTGGTTCGTACATATTTGTTAAAAATACAACCGGAATATTTTTCAATTCTTTATCTTTTATTATTTCTTCCATTACTTCAAAACCACTTTTTCTTGGCATCTGACAATCCAAAAGAATCATGACTGGTTTTATTTCCATATTTTTTAATTTAGAAATAGCTTCTTCACCATCCATAGCAAACTCAATATCAAAGCCACTCGCCTGAAATTTTTTTCCGTAAATATGAACAAGCAAAGAATCATCATCCGCCATAAATATCTTTGTCATACCAATATTATACTACTAGGAAAAAAGAAATACCATTTTAATGCGGAAGAGGTGGGATTTGAACCCACGAGAGACTTTCGCCCCTACCGCGTTTCGAATGCGGCGCCTTCAACCACTCAGCCACTCTTCCATATATTTCACTTCGTTCAAATGGAAGCCGCTTTCGCGAAACGTGGCTTCCTGGTTGCCGCCCTCGCTTCGCTCGTGGAAAAAATTAAAGTAGTTTAACTTTTTCCCACTCAGCCACTCTTCCATTAAATAACAATAGCATTTTTTGCCTTTTTCTCAAAAAATGCTATATTGCATAGTGTATTTAATCGGCCTTATCGTCTGATAGTTAGACATAGGCCTTTGAAAGGTTGTGTTTGGGATATGGGACCCAAACACAAGACCTGTGATAGTTTTTTATGAGTTATAGCGAAATAAAAAACAGAACAGGTGTACAGCTTCTGTAAGAAGGGAAATTCGGGGTTCGGTATAGTTTATGAATTATGTTTTGGCCTTATCGTCTAACGGTTAGGACACGGCCTTTTCAAGGCTGGAATCGGGGTTCGATTCCCCGTAAGGTCACAAAAGTATTTTCTATTATAATTAAATTCTGATAGAATATAATTATGCCATATATTAAAAAAGAACAACGCCCACAAATAGATAAATTAGTTCAACCAATTATTGAGCATGTTAAATCGCTCCCCGTTGAAGATCAGGACGGTTCAATTAATTATGCTGTAACTAAAATATTAAAAAATGTTTATCCAAAAAAATATTTCCATTTCAATAGAGCGCTTGGAGTTTTAACAGCAATAACTCAAGAATTTTACAGAAAAATAATAGGGCCATACGAGGAAGAAAAAATTCAAGAGAATGGTGATGTGGAATAAAAAGTATTTTACTTCGCTTCAAGAAGTGGTTTTTTATTGATATTTCTGCTAAATTAGATTCTATTATGATTATTTTAGGTATTGAAACATCCTGTGACGAAACTGCGATTTGCCTTATTGAAGCAAAAGATAATTCGGTTAAAATACTAGGCAATCAACTATATTCTCAAGTCGCACTCCATGCACAATATGGTGGTGTATTTCCAATGATGGCAAAAAGAGAACATGGAAAAAATCTAACTCCCCTTTTGGAAAAGTGTCTGGAAGAAGCAAATGTTTTAAAACAAAATAAAAAAACAAATGTCTCAAAAGAAAAAAATACTAAATTAAAACAAATTTTGATTAGAGAAGAAGGTTTATTTGAACCATTAATAGAATTAGCCAAAAAAATTGAAAAGCCAAAAATAGACGCCATAGCCGTCACAAACGGTCCAGGGCTTGAACCAGCACTTTGGGTGGGTGTTAGCTTTGCAAAAGCTCTTTCAGCACTTTGGGATATTCCAGTGATACCGACAAATCACATGGAAGGACATATTATGGTAGCTCCACTTAAAAAAACGTCTGACAAAGAATACGAGATGACTGATATTCAATTCCCCGCTATTGCACTCTTAATAAGTGGTGGACACACTCAGCTTGTATTAATTAAAGATAATTTGAATTACGAAATAGTTGGAAATACAAAAGACGATGCTATTGGTGAAGCGTTTGATAAAGTTGCAAGAATACTTGGACTTCCATATCCCGGTGGTCCACAGATTTCAAAACTTGCGGAAAAAGAAAGAATTGAGTTTCCAAACAAGATTCCTCCATTCCCTCTTCCAAGACCAATGATTCATTCTCATGATTTAAATTTTTCATTTTCAGGAATAAAAACTGCCGTTCTATATACCGTGCAAAAAATTGATAAATTAACTGACACAATGAAGCAAGAAATTGCCAGAGAATTTGAAGATGCCGTTGTCGAAGTAATTGTTAAAAAAACAAAAGAAGCTGTTGAACAATATGGTGCCCAAACCATAATCATGGGAGGTGGAGTCAGTGCAAACAAAAAAATTAGAAATGATTTTACAAAACTTGCCGAAGATTTAAATATTAAATTTTTAGTACCGGAAATAAGTGCATCAACAGACAACGCTTTTATGATTGCACTTGCTGGGTATATAAATATTAAAGCTGGTAAAAAACCAGAAACTGAATTTAAAGCAAAAGGAAATTTAAGCTTATAATAAGCCAAAAAGTTATCAACAGTTTGATGTTGCCTTTTTTATTAATAGGAATAACATATCCAAGATAACTCGAGGGAGGAGGGTAATGTAGGCTAAAATCCAATGAGATTTAGCCTCGGGGACCATGCCGCTAGCTCCTTGTTGTTAGAGTTAGGGGGACCAAATAAATTGAAATGATAGGTCTTCCAATGGGGCCCAGCGTATGAGCGACGCTTGGGCCTTTTTTTTATTAATTAATAATTAATATGATTAATAATAACACTTGATTTTTATTTTGATTTATATTAATATCCTTTCCTATGCGAGGGGGATACCTATGTGACCCAAAACCCTATGGGAGACTTAGGCTCTAAATAGCCTATACCGGAGTCTCTAGGTTCCCCCACGCACAAAATATATAAGTACTTCGTGACTTATAAGCCCCTTTTTACAAAGGGGTTATTTTATTCCCAATTTTATATATATTTGCTATTATAAAGCCACAATGCAAAACCACGTAAAGAATTTTGTAATAAGTGGTAGCACTGCTAGTATTTTCTAGTATTCAATAAATTAATATCATGTCAAAAGAAGAACAAAGCGAAAATTCACACGTGGCAAGCAAATTCCTAAAGCCATATAATTCACAAGAAACCGAATCTAAAATATACAAACTATGGGAAGATTCTGGTTATTTTAATCCCGATAACCTCCCACCAAGACACAAAGAAAAATACTCAATAATGTTACCTCCGCCAAATGTGACGGGTATTCTTCATATGGGTCACGCTCTGACTTTGACGATAGAAGATATTATGATTCGCTATCAAAGAATGCGTGGTAAAAAAACACTTTGGGTTCCAGGTACAGATCATGCCGCAATAGCAACACAATCGCGTGTAGAAAAAGATATTAAGAAAAAAGAAGACAAATCGAGATACGATTTGGGACGAGAAGAACTATTAAAAAGAATAGGTATTTTTGTAAAACAAAGCCATGACACAATTATTTCTCAATCAAAAGTAATGGGTGCATCTTTAGATTGGTCACGTGAAGCGTTTACAATGGACGAAAAAAGAAATCTTGCAGTAAGGACAGTATTTAAAAAAATGTATGATGATGGACTTATTTATCGAGGTTTCAGAATCGTGAATTGGGATCCAAAAGGTCAAACAACAATTTCTGATGAAGAAATAGTTTATGAAGAAAGACCAGCAAAATTTTATACCTTTAAGTATTCGAAGGACTTCCCTATTTCAATCTCTACCACAAGGCCCGAAACAAAAGTTGGTGATACTGCCGTTGCTGTTCATCCCGATGATGCTCGCTATCAAAAATATATTGGTAAAGAATATGATGCCGTATTTTGTGGTGTAAAAATTCATATAAAAATTATTGCGGATGAATCAGTCGATAAAGAATTCGGAACAGGTGCGCTTGGTGTAACTCCAGCACACTCAATGATTGACTGGGAAATTGGAGAAAAAAATAAATTACCTGTTGTACAAGTAATAGATGAAAAAGCAAGAATGATGGTTGGTGGTGAAAATATTTTTGGTAAAAAAGTTGTTGAGGCAAGAGAAATAATTGTTGAGTGGTTAAAATCGGAAAAACTTCTGGAAAAAGAGGAAGAAATAAAACAAAATGTTTCTACTGCTGAAAGAACGGGAGGAATTATTGAACCATTACCAAAACTTCAATGGTTTGTTGCTGTAAATAAATCTTTTAAAATTGAACACTCGAATATTAAAGGTATAAAAAATGGACAAGAGACAACACTTAAAGAACTAATGGAAAATGCGGTAAAAGGTGGGCAAATAAATGTTATCCCTGATTATGTTACAAAAACTTATTTCCACTGGATTGATACTCTAAGAGACTGGTGTATTTCAAGACAAATATGGTATGGCCACCGTATTCCCGTTTGGTACAAAGGTACAGAGGTTTATTGTGGAATAGAAGCCCCAAAAGGTGGCGGATGGACACAAGATGAGGATACACTAGATACATGGTTTTCCTCTGGTTTATGGACATTTTCAACGCTTGGATGGCCAGAAAAGACCAAAGATTTGTCATTTTACCATCCAACAGATGTGCTTGAGAGTGGCTATGATTTAATTTTCTTTTGGATAGCAAGAATGATACTTATGTCCACTTATGTTTTAGGAGATATTCCATTTAAAACTGTTTACTTTCACGGAATGGTTCGCAACCAAAAAGGCCAAAAAATATCAAAGTCTTTGGGAGATAATATTGATCCAGTTGATATATCAAAAAAATCTGGTACAGATGCATTGAGAATGGCGCTCGTAATCGGTAATACTCCTGGTACAGATACTCGGTGGTCAGACGACAAAGTTAAGGCCTATAAAAATTTCGCAAACAAAATTTGGAATATAACTAGATTTATTTTAGAGTCAGTAAAAGAAACAAAATTTGATTCAAAGTTTAATAAATTTTCTGATGCTGATAAAAAATTAATTGAAGAAAGAAATAATTTTGTTGCTGATATAACATCTGACATGGAAGAATTTAGATTTTACATGGCAGGAGAAAAAATATATCATTATGCATGGCATACATTTGCAGACATAATACTTGAGGATAGTAAAAAAGTTTTTGCAGAGGAAAATACCGATGAAACATCAAAAACATCAAGAAAACAATTTTTATTATCTACAATTAGAATAATCCTCACTATTCTTCACCCATTCATGCCTTTTTTAACTGAGGAAATTTGGCAATCAATAAATGAAGATAAAAGTATTTTAATGATAGAAAAATGGCCAATATAATATGATTGAAGGAAACGCACAATTAGGGACAATAGTAATTGCATTTTTTAGTGGTGTTTTACCAACGCTGGTTTGGCTTTGGTTTTGGACAAGAGAAGATAAAAAAAATCCTGAGCCAAAAAGTATGATAGCACTTGCCTTCTTGGGAGGAATGGTTGCCGTTGTTATCTCACTTTTTTTAGAAAAATATTTTTATGGTTTGGGTTTAAAAAACTTTTTCTCAACAGGAATATTTAGTCATATTTTGCCATGGTTCCAAGGTATTGCAATAAAAACAGGTATTTCAATAGACAAAGTTTTATTAGTAATGGTATGCGCCCCACTTATAGAAGAACTTTCAAAATTCATTTTAGCTTTCATTTTAGTATTGAGATCAAAAGAAGATGACGAGCCACTTGATCCAATGATTTACATGATTACAACAGCACTTGGATTTGCTGCCATAGAAAACATGCTTTTTTTGATTGACCCTATTTCAAAACAAAATGTAATCGCGTCAATTTTTAGTGGCAATATGAGATTTATTGGAGCGACACTTTTACACACCGTTTCTTCTGCCACAATCGCATTGTTTATAAGTTTTAATTTCTTTGACAAAAAAATTGAAAAAACACTTTATACAATTTTAGGTATTATTGTAGCCATTATTGTTCACAGTGTTTTCAACTATTTTATGCTAGGAAATAATGATACATCTGTCACGGCATTGGAACTTATTTGGATAGCTGTTATAATAGTTCTAATAGCCTTTGAAAAAATTAAGAAAATCAGATTAGAAAAAATTTAATTTTATATTTATTAGATTAATTATTTAAAATAAATGAAGAAAAAATCTTTTTTTGAAAAACTTACTGGAATTATTCGGGTGGATGATGATAAACAAGAGCTTGAATCTGAAAACGATATTGAAACTGAGCTTGAAGATGCTGAATCTGAGGAAGAAGGTCAGCTAGCTGTTGATATGTATCAAACTCCTTCTGAAATAATCATAAAAACTATGATTGCAGGTGTTAAACAGGAAGATTTAGATATTTCAATCACTAGAGATATGGTTGTTATAAAAGGCCACAGAGAAGAATCAAACGATACGCTTGGAAATGATTATTTTCATAAAGAGTTGTATTGGGGTTTATTTTCAAGAACTATCATACTTCCCCAAGAAATAGATGTTGATGAATCTGAAGCAATAAATAAGAATGGTTTACTTGTAATTAGAATGCCAAAGATAGATAAACATAGACAGGCAAAATTAAAGATTAAAAATTCATAATAAAAACGACCCCGAGGAAAAACCTCGGGGCCTTTGTTTATTTTATTAATTGCGAAAGTGTTATTGGTAGGTTCCATTTTGTGCATTCAAAATCACAACCTGCGCCTAACAACTGCCTTCTATATTCATCTACTGATGAAGTTCCGATCATAATTCCTTTAAAGGACTTCTTAATTTTCTTTACGAGAGGAATTGTGTTTAATTCACGTCCCGGAACACATCCATCAATTACGATTATGTCGATATCATGGTTCGATAAAAATTTTTCTTCTGCTTCTTTTATCGTCATTGCCGATATGATAGTGATTTTCCCTTGCATGATCTCTTTTTGAAAAGAAAGTTTCCACATATTCAAAATTTTTTCATCATCTTCAATGCAGAAAATCTTTTTCATTTTACCCCCTTTTAAGATGTATTTGAATTTTTCTAGACCAACGCCTAGAAATCTCAGCAGAGAATAACATAAATTACTAGATTAAACAATTATTGCTTTCATGTTATATTTGCTCTATGTCCTTGTAGTTCAATGGATAGAACAATCCCGTCCTAAGGGATAGATGTCAGTTCGATTCTGGCCAGGGACACATAATAATAATGCTTTTCTAGCAGTTTTATTATGTGTCGCTGAACAAGCAAACTTCTTTGCTTGTGAGCCAGAATCGAACGGCGGAATGATGTTCCACAAGCTTGTGGAACAAATGAGCAGGTGCCTAGACAAAGCTGAGTGACGGCAAAGTTTTAGTCGAAGGAAATAAATGTACTCATGGTCTGGCCAGGGACGCACCACAAATAATTGATAAATACCAACCGTATAGTATAATATACTTATGAACCCAAACGAAAAAGAAATTTATGATTTGGTAAAAGAAAATAACCACATGCTCAAAGGAATGAGACGGGCAAATCGCTGGTCTTCAATTATTAGGGTGATTTATTGGATAATAATTATTGTTGTTGCTGTGATTGCATATAATTTTGTCCAGCCATATTTGAACACAGCACTTAAAGCATATCAAAGCTTACAGGGTAGCATAAATAGTGTTAAATCGGTAACAAATAAAATTCCTACTTCCATTACAAATATAATAAAATAAGTTTTTTGACCCTAGAATTTTTCTATCAAATAGTGTAATATCTCATTGTAAAGCCAAGGTAGCTCAGTTGGTAGAGCATGTCCCTGAAGAGGATGTGGTCGCCGGTTCGAGTCCGGCCCTTGGCACAAATTTAAAAAACACCAGTATCTGGTGTTTTTAAATTTGGGCTAAGGGAAGAAGCAAACTGCTTTGCTTCTGTCCGGACGAGAACAGCGGAATGATATTTTTTCAGCAGAAAAAATGAATGAGCTGGTGCCTAGCCCGAATTGAGTGTCGACGAAATGAGAGGTGAGGGAGAGATTCCGGCCCTTGGCACATTAAAAAACCGCTTTCGCGGTTTTTTGTTTATTTTATTTCTAACAATTCTCTCAATCTATCTTCATCGAATCCTTTTATAATTTCATCATCGACAATAATTACAGGTACTCCCATTTGTCCACTCTTTTCTACCATCTCTTTTCTTTTGGCCAAATCTGTTTGTACATTAAATACTTCATAAGAAATATTATAATCGTGAAAAAAATCTTTTGCTAGATTACAATAATGACATGTTGGCGTTGAATACATTACTACTTTTTTTTGCATATTATTTGTTTATTAACTTATAACTTTTTTATTATATCATAAGTTTTAAAATGCAATAATAATATTTTGGTACGTAATATTCAATTTGTGCGAGTAGCGGGAATCGAACCCGCATATCAACCTTGGGAAGGTCGCATTCTACCACTAAATCATACTCGCTTAGCATATTAATTTTAAGAAACCAATGTTCTTCGCCCGTTAAATTGTATTATTATTTGAATATACTCCAAAAACTTGCCCAAAATCCTTTATTTTGGCTACTAGTACTTGAACCGCTACTGCTACCATTTATGACAACAACTACTGTCTCCCCGGGCTTTGCGACGTTAAACCTACTTCGTATTTCCTCCTCAACACCAGTGTCCGTCTTTAACCTTTCTATTTCTGAATTTAGCATATCTTTTCGCTCATTCAAACTATCATATTGTTTTTTAACTGTATCATAATTTTCCGCATTTAATTTATATTTCTGGTAAATATTATAGGTCGCTTTAGCTAAAAAAATTATAATTATAAAAAAAATAACCAAAGTCACTTTCGAATACAAAAACTTATTTATTTTTTTCTTTTGTTGAAAATCTATCATTTTGGTGTATAGTTAGTATATAACATTTTAAAAGAATAATTAACCAGTAAAATGCTTTTCCACAAAAAAACTAGAAAATTTATGAAGTATGCTTGGGTTGTAGTAGGAGCAATATTGATTCTCGGAATGCTTGTACTTTATGCCCCATCGCTTTGGACTAAATAAAAACAACAAAAGGGCGGCGCCTACGGCGCCGCCCTTTTATATTGATATCTATCTTTACTCCTGTTTCATCATCTTCAAAAATACATCATGACCAATATTTACCTTCCCCCTCTCCTTCATTCTCTTTTTCCCTTTCTTTTGCTTTTCTCTCAATTTCATTTTTCTTGTAATATCTCCGCCATATAAATAGTCCGTAACATCTTTTTTCATTCCTGAAACAGACCTTGAAGCAAGAATTCTTCCTGTGGCTTTTGCTTGAATTTTAAAATTGAACATTGTTCTTTCTATTACACCATGAAGTTTTTCAACTGTTTGTTCCGCCTCTTCTTGCATTCTTCTTCTTGCAACAATTTTACAAAAAGCAGCAACTGGCTCATCCGCCACCAAAACCTCCATTTTAACAACATCAGCTTCCTTCATAGGCATTGCTTCATATGAAATTGACGCATAACCAGAAGTCATACTTTTTAATTCATTAAAAAAATTTCTCATAAGTTCGCGAAGCGGCATTTCAAGTGTAAGAGAAGCTCTGTTGTCTCCAAAACTTTCAGAGTCGCCTATCACAGCTTCGTGCTCATAAAGTTGTTGCATAATTGCACCAATATATTGTCCTGGAGTAATAATTCTCACTCTTACCCATGGCTCCATAACCTTCGCAATCATATGATCTTCCGGAAATAGTGATGGAGAAAAAATCATTTCTTTCTTCCCATTATTAAAAGTTACTTCATAATTTACGCTAGGAGTTGTGACAATAAGCTGTAAATTAAATTCCCTTTTTAATCTCTCAACAATAATTTCCAAGTGTAACATTCCCAAAAAACCACAACGAAATCCTCTGCCTAATGTTCCAGAAGTTTCTTCATCAAATGTATAAGAAGAATCAGAAAGCTTAAGTTTCCCAAGTGCAAGTTTTAACATTGCAAAATCATCAGCACCTTCTGGATAAATTGAGGCCCAGACCACAGGAGATGGTTTGAAGTATCCGTGCAGTGGCGGTTGAGTATCATTTACATGAGAAATTGTGTCTCCGACTGATGCTATATCAGATTCTTTAATTCCAGTAGTAATATATCCTATTTCTCCAGCAGACAAAGTGTCAGTTGCGAGCTCTGATGGAGAAAAAATTCCAACTTCAACTGCTGAAAAAGATTTACCGGAAACTTTAAAAGTTAGCGGTGTATTTCTTTTTGCCTGACCATTAAAAACGCGGACAAAAACGGTGACCCCACTATGATTTGAATATTTAAAATCAAAAACCAAAGCTCTAAAAGATTTTTCATTTATTTCTAATTTATAATTTTCCTCGCCAAACTCTCCGCGTGGTGCAGGAATTCTTTTTATAACTTCATTCAATAGTTCAGCGACACCTGCACCTGTTTTTCCTGACACTTCAAGGATTTCACTTTCATTAATATTTAATAGTTTTGCGATTTCTTCTTTAACTTCAATAGTGCGTGCAAGTGGTGAATCGATCTTACTGACGACGGGGATAATCACAAGATTTGATTCTCGCGCCATATTTAAAGTAGTCAAAGTTTGAGCTTGAACACCCTGTGTAGCATCCACCAAAAGTATAGATCCTTCAACGGCTTTTAGAGCCCTAGAAACCTCATAAGAGAAGTCAATATGGCCAGGCGTATCAATGAGGTTCATTACATATTCCTCGTTATTTAGGTGCCATTTCATGCGAACTGGCTGCATTTTAATGGTTATTCCACGCTCTCTTTCAAGCTCCATACTATCAAGCACCTGGTCCATCATTTTGCGCTTTTCTATGGTATTTGTAATCTCAAGCATACGATCTGCTAGGGTCGATTTTCCGTGGTCTATATGGGCAATAATACTAAAATTTCTTATGTTCATGTTTGTTCATATTAGCAGAAAAATGGAAAAAATTGAAATGAAAAAAGCCCCAGCGCGTAAACGCCGAGGCTCGGATTGTTACTTTATGATGTCACCAATTTTCTCATGACACCATGTAATTCATTTGGGAAACTTTCTTTATATCGGACACCTCCTACGTCAAGTCTGATTAAATTTTCCCTCATTTTTGTTTCTAGTATTTTTATGTGCTTGGGATAATTATCTAAATTAAAGTGAAACACATTATCCCGCGTCGCGTGCATCAGAGACTTAGAAAACCATTTCGCCTGTTCAATTGCACTAACAATGAATTTCTTTTCTGGGCCGAGAATTCTTATAACTGTTAAATCACAGTCGTATTGCTTTGTGAACACGCTTTTGTCGTGTTCACCCAAACATACCCCCCAATATCCTTTGGCCCCACGTAAAATGTAGGCCTCGTGATATTTCATGTATCCCTTTCCTTCCCAGCATGTAGAAACTTCTGAAATCGCGTGTATATCGAATTTACATCCTTTTAACTCTGAACTTAAAGAATGACACGCTTTCTTAATTACTTCTCTTGCCGACAAGCTTTTATTCATTAAATCCCCCTATTAAGCCTTGGATTTGATTTATCCTTTCGGATATCCAAAGCTAGAACACCTTGCCATTTTATAGCATAAAAAAAGTTTAATGTAAAGTTTTGATTTAAGTTCAACCATTGATAAAAATTTAAAAACCAGCCTTTGAAATTATCTCGGGCTGGTTTAAATACTTGTTAAACATTTTTTATCTTTGAGAGTGACTCTTTGCTGCTAGAAATAGCAGCGGATGTTTCATTTACTTTTTTCGCGGCTACTTCAAGTACCTTTGACAATTTGTCTAGAAAAAAGAAAAAGCGAGGATTGGTCGGGTTTCTAGCAAATTCTTCAAGATAAGCTTGTGTAAAATCTTCCGCTAGCTCTTTGTACAAAATATCTATTACTTTTCCGCAACACTCCTCAACCACTTGCAAACCAAGAACTGTGCCCAGTGTGTATGACTGATCTAATCGCTCTGGGTGATTCGTTCCACAAAATTCACACAGAATTGGACCGTCAGTTCCGCGATGATCAAGATTCCATCCAAAGCCTCCTTCAGGTATTTCACTTGCTCCTACAGGTTTAGAAACAATCGGCGCTTTTATGTGCATATTGGACCTCCGTCCATCAGAATTTTTAGACTTAACTTCTAATGCAAGTAAAGCATGACAAATTTGATTAATCAAGAGATGAGAGTCATAAAATTTGGGGTCCAACAAAATTTTGAGCGCAACGAAATGCCGGGAGGGACTCGGTCAAGTCATAAAATTCAGGTCCCCACGCCAAATTTGAAATACGAACACGAGGAGGGACATTCGACCCTTACAGGGTCAGTACCCTGTTTGGAGATTTTGTTTCGCTTCACTCACAAAATCTGCTCAAACAGGCTTCGAGTCCCTCACGTAAGTGCATCCTAGCACTTACTCCGGACGCACAAAAATAAAAACGCTATTAAAGCGTTTTATTTTTGTGCGCCGGGAGGGACTCGAACCCCCGAAGGCCGAAGCCGCAAGATTTACAGTCTCGTGTAATTGCCACTATACGACCGGCGCAATAAAAGCATAGTATCATTTATTATTCGGAATTTCAAACAAAAAGAGCGGGGCGCAAAGCGCCCCGCTCTTTTTGTTTTATTTATTTACCCTAACACCTAAATCTTATAATTTAGGTGTTAGGGTTTACTTACAACTAATTGCTTTTCAATAATCATTCCTCTTTTCCCCTTCTTTACACTAAAAGACATCTCATCATTTTTTATATCAACAACAACAGTTCCACCTTTTAATATTCCTTCTGAAATAATTAATGATGCAATGTGATTTAAAATTTTATCCTGAATCAATCTCTTAAGTGGTCTTGCACCGTATTGTGGATTGTAACCTTTATCTGCAAGATATTCGATCGCCTTTTCTGACATCTGCAAAGTAATTTCCTTCGCATTCAACCTTTCTCTGACCAAGTTTAATTGAATATCAACAATTTTTTTAATGGCTTCTTTCGACAAGATATCAAAGATAATTACATCATCAAGTCTGTTCATAAACTCTGGTCTAAAGAAATCTTTCAAACTTGCCAATACTTTTTCTTTTACCAAATTGTATTCGTTTTTCTTTTCATCTTTTGCTGTAAAACCAATTTGCTCCATTTTATCTATGAATTGAGCCCCAATATTTGATGTCATAATGATCAAAGTATTTTTGAAGTTTACTACTCTTCCTTTTGAATCTGTAAGTCGTCCATTATCAAGAACCTGAAGTAATAAGTTAAATACTTCTGGATGTGCTTTTTCAATTTCATCAAATAAAATAACTGAATATGGTCTATGGCGAACTGTTTCTGTGAGTGCTCCACCTTCTTCATAACCAACATATCCTGGAGGCGAACCAATAAGTTTTGAGGTTGAATGTTTTTCCATGAACTCTGACATATCTACTCTTATCAAAGCTCTTTCGTCATCAAACATAAATTCTGCAAGTGCTTTTGTAAGTTCAGTTTTTCCAACCCCAGTTGGACCCAAGAAAATAAATGAACCGATTGGTCTATTTGGGTCGGCAATACCGGCACGGGATCTTTTTATTGTATCGGCAATTTTTCTTACTGCTTCATTTTGACCGACAATTCTCTTTTCAAGCTCTTGTTCCATCCTGACAAGCTTATGAGCTTCACTTTCAAGCATGCGAGAAACCGGCACACCAGTCCATTTGGAAACGACTGATGCAATGTCTTCTTCTGTAATTTCTTCTTTCAAAACCCTTCGTGAAGTTTGAAGTTTTTTTAATTTCTTTAATTTTATATCCAATTCTTTTTCCGCTTCTGGTATTTTTCCATATCTTATTTCAGCAGCTTTTGAAAGGTCGGCTTGTATTTCTGCATTTTCTGCATCGATTCTCAAAATCTCCAATTGTTTTTTCAGAAATTTTATCCCACTTAATATTTCTTTTTCTGTTGTCCATCGAAGTTCAAGGTCAGAAGTTTTTTCTTTCAAATCTGCAATTTCTTTTTCAATTATTTCAACTCGCTTTTTTGTTTCTTTTTTCTTTTCGCCTTCAACTTCTTTTTTCAATGCTTCTTTTTCAATTTCAAGTCGCATAACTTTTCTTCTTGTCTCTTCAAGAATTGGTGGCATATTTTCGAGAGAAATTTTTAGCATTGATGAAGCCTCGTCAATAAGGTCAACCGCCTTGTCAGGCAAAAATCTATCGGTAATATATCTTGAACTCAAATTCACAGCAGACAAAATTGCATCATCAGTAATCCTGACTCCATGATAAAGTTCGTACTTTTCTTTAAGCCCTCGAAGTATTGCAACTGCATCTTCAATTGATGGCTCAGAAACAATGACGGCCTGAAAACGCCTTGTTAATGCTGGGTCTTTTTCGATTTTTTGATATTCTTTAATTGTTGTTGCACCGATAGTTCTAAGTTCACCTCTTGATAATGCTGGCTTTAACATATTTGATGCATCCATTGAACCTTCGGCTGAACCTGCCCCTACAATAGTATGTATCTCATCGATAAACAAAATTATTTTACCTTCTGATTTTTCAATTTCTTTTATAATTCCTTTTAATCTTTCCTCGAATTCTCCTCTATATTTTGTTCCTGCGATAAGAAGTCCGAGGTCGAGTGAAACCAATTCTTTATCTTTCAAAGATTCGGGGACATCGTTTGTTGCAATCCTAATCGCAAGTCCTTCAACAATTGCTGTCTTTCCTACTCCAGCCTCACCAATAAGAATTGGATTATTTTTTGTTCTTCTTGAAAGAATTTGAATTATTCTTGAGATTTCATTATCTCGTCCGATGACTGGGTCAAGTTTATTATCTTTTGCAAGTTTTGTGAGATTTCTAGTATATTTCAAAATCGCTCTGTATTTTTTTGGTTGATTTATTTCATCACCTTTTAAAGTTTTTAATTCAGAAAGAATTTTTAATATGGTTGCTTTATCAATTTTAAATCTAACTAAAATATCTCGAGCAGAAGTTGGTGTATCAAGTTCCGCTAAAAAAAGATGCTCTGTTGAAATAAATTCATCTTTCAAATCTTGCGCTTCTTTTCCAGATAAATCTAAAATTTTTGCCAAGTCTGGAGTTAAATAAATTTGATTTGCTGGGGAAAGAGTTGTTGAACCCGCACTAGATTCGATTGCTTCAAGAATAGAATCTGTAAATAAAATTAAATCAATTTCTAGTCTGTCTAAAATTGAAGATACAACGCTTTCCTCTTGAAGCACAAGTGCTGCAAGAAGATGCAACGGGTTCACATGATTTTGTCCACGTTCAATAGCAAGCTCGTGAGCTCTTCTGATTGTTTCCTTTGCTTTAGTTGTAAAATTATTAAATGGTGGCATATTTTTTGTAAATCATTACTTAAATTGCATTTTAGCGGTTAAAATGCAATTTGTCAAAAAACGTTATATTTAATAGTTTTATTGCGCTTTTTTCTGAGAATCTGCGAGCGCATTTAGTGCATTTTGTATATCTAGGCTAGGTGTAAATAAATCTGATTTTGAACTATCCATATATATTGCTTTTATACCAACAAGCTCTCCAGAAAGATTTAATAATAAGCCCCCGGATGTAAAATTTGCTGGAACGGAAGTTTCGATACTTGATATTTGAGTTGTGATTGGGGTTGAAGTTGAGTTGTCGGTTGATTTAATTTCTTTTGCTGATAATGTCGAAACAATTCCTGTTGAAACGGAGTCTTTTGATTCTCCTCCTATATATATGACTGATTGCCCAAGTTTCAAATCATTTTTAGAAATAGAGACGGCAGAATATTTTATCGGATTTTTATCATCACCTTTAATTTTTAATAGTGCAATCTGCTCACCAGAAACTGCTCGTAAGACTGACAATTCACTCAATTTACTATCAGCATTGGTTGTAAAATATTTTGCGCCGTCTGTAATAAGATTATTATCTGTTGCAACCATACCATCTGTACTAATAATTGCACCCAAACCAACAAATACCATCGAGTTTGATCCAGCAGTTGGGTCTGAATTTGTTCTGTAAATTCTAATTACACTGTTTTTATTTTTTTCTACCGCGGCAACTATCTGATCATCTGTACTAACGACAACTGTTTCTTTTACAACCGTCTGTGTTTCCTTTGTTGGACCTGTAACTGTTTCAACGGTTCTTTCAACGACTTTATTAATCGTTTGTACAACACCTACTGGTGCCTGACTCATAAGAGCTACAGTAACAATTCCCGTCGCGATAGACGTAACAAAGCTCACTAAAAGCGCAAGTAAAATTAATTGTTGTTTAGTTAAATTCTCCATACATCAATATTATATATTATTTAAAACAAAATAGAAACTTGTAAAACAATTTATGAAAATCTATACAAAATACTCAAAGAAATAATTCCGAGCAAAATACCAATGATTTCTATAGTTGATAATTTTTCATGAAAAATAAAAACACTAATGGCTGTGACCATAATAATACAACTTAATCCAAAGATAACTCCTAAAGTGGAAAGCTTCATACTTTTCATAACCAAAACCCATCCAATAGCACTTATCCCATATATTACTGCCCCAATCAACAAAGATTTATTCCAAACATTAGGAAATTGTGATGCTTTTTTAATAAAATAATCTGCAAGGACTGCAACTGCCGATAAAAAAATTGCTGTAATAAAAGCTATTAATTTTGACATAATTTTTTTAATGTATTTAGAAGCTTTATTATATCAGTTTTTTTTGTTTCTTTACCCATAGAAAATCTAAGTGTTGATTTTGCTCTTTCACTTGAACTGATTTTTTTTACAACTTCTGATTCACCACTACCAGAAGCACAAGCGCTCGATGACGAGCAAATTATTCCAGCTTCATCGAGTCTAAACACCATCATTTCTCCATCAAATCCTGGTATAGAAATATTGATATTGTTTGGAAGACGTTCTTTCAGATGACCGTTCACAATTGCGTTCGGAACGAATCTTTTGACGCTGTCAAAAAATTCGTCCCTTATCTTTATCAATCTTGCACTTTCCTTCTCTTTATTTTTTTGTGCCAACTCAGAAGCCTTTGCAAATCCAACAATTAATGGAATATTTTCTGTTCCACTCCTTCTGTTATTTTCTTGACCGCCGCCAAGCATCATTGGCTCAATTTTTACCCCATCTCGCACAAACAAAGCACCAACTCCTTTTGGCCCAAACATTTTTTGTGCATCCAAAGTCATTAAGTCAACGCCAAGTTCTTCAACATTTACGTTTAAATAAAGTCCAGCCTGTGATGCATCAATATGCAAATACGGAAAATTAATTCCAGCTCTTTCAAACTCTTTTCTTTTGTGACGAATCTCTTTTATTATTTCTTTGATAGATTGGATTACACCAATCTCGCTATTTGCATAGCCAATTGAGACAAGTGCGGTTTCAGGTTTTATTAATTTTCTCAAATCTTTTGGATTAACAATTCCAAATTCATCTACTTTTAAATAATCAACTTTGCATCCATCAGACTCAAGTTTTTTGAAACACTCTTGGATTGAGCTGTGTTCTATTTCAGTTGTAATTAAATAAATATCAGAATATTTTTTACCATTTTTAATTAAATTATTTACAATACCAAAAATAGCAAGATTGTTTGCTTCTGTACCACCTGAAGTAAAAACTATTTCTCTATCGTGACCAGAGATAATATCTGCAATAGTTTTCCTAGCTTTTTGTAAAGCCACCTTTGCAATAACACCCATTGAGTGAATAGAACTTGGATTAGCAAAATCAATAGACCAATATTTGGCCATTTCAGATAACACTTTCTTATCTACAGGTGTTGTGGCTGAATTATCTAAGTAAATCTTTTTCATAAGTAATTTTATAACAAATTAACGAAATTTTTGATAAAACTTTTTTGCTGAAGAGAAACAAGATAATCCGTTTTCCTTTGCTACTATTCTTGCTTTTTTTGTGTATCCAAATACGGCAACCGGTTCTATGTCTATTGTTTTATGAAAAATAGCTTCAACATATTGGACTAATCTATATTTTTGTTTAGAAAGTTTTTTATGTCCAGCCGACATTCTAAATTTATTTACTTCTTCCCAAGCAATTTTTGGATTAGGAATTTTCTTAGTCATCATATCAATATTATTAAATATAAACTTTTTGTAACCAGGAATTAATTTGTGATTATAATACAGATGAAGATTGTCTTCTATTCTATAGTATTGAACAATGATGTCGTCTGTTTCTGTTAGTAAAACTATATCGAATGGGGCAATATAATCTGGTTTATTTTTTGTTTTAAAAATAATACCTTGAGCGCGATAAGTTTTTGTGTATTCATCAAAAAGTAACGAACATGCAAGTCTCATTTTATAACCAAAACTTTTAGTATTTGGTTTTATCGTACCAGTTTTTATAATATTATGAATAGTTTGAAACGATATTTTTTTTCTTCCTTTTAGTGTTTTTGTAGCAAAATCCTTTTCTAACGATTTAACAAAAAAAGGCCCCTTCATTTCATTATTTTTTGTAGGTGCATCAATCATATATATTAATATTAAATGCCAGAATACCATAATATTATTAATTTATCTATACTAGGGACCTTAAATTAATTGCAAAATATTTTTTAAAATATATAATTAACAACATGAATTTTGAAACATATACAATTGTTGGGGTTGCTTTAATAATTTTATTACTATTAGTTTGGATTATTAGACTTGAGATTAAATTAAAAAAACTTCTCGGAAGTAAAAATGGTTCTCTTGATGACGCAATAAACTCTATTCGAAAAGATACAGATATACTTAAAAGGCATGCACAAAAAACAGTTGAGGAATTAGAAATCGTAGACAAAAAACTTAAAAAAACAGTATCTGGAAATCAAACCATAAGGTTTAATCCATTTAAGGGTGATGGCTCAGGAAGCAATCAGAGCTTTGCGACTGCACTTATAAACAGTGAAGGCGATGGCGTTGTGATTTCTAGCATATATTCAAGGGACCATTTAAGCGTATTTTCTAAACCCATAAAAAATTCTTCTTCAGAATATGAACTTACCGCTGAGGAGAAAACGGCCTTGCAAAAAGCTAAAGAAAGCATAATATAGTCAATAACTAATAAATAAACGAGATGGAAAGCCAGATTGTTTTTATATTGTCAAAAAGTCATGGAAAAGAATGCAAAAAACAGCATAATAAAGCGCTCTCCTATTGTTTGTGTAATGGGCCATATTGACCATGGAAAGTCGGCTCTTTTAGACTATATAAGAAAAACTAATATTGTTGATACTGAAGCTGGTGGAATTACTCAGAGGATTTCAGCATATGAACTTGTTCACAAAATGCCAGATGGAAAAGACGAGAGAATAACTTTTCTCGACACACCTGGTCATGAAGCTTTTGGTGCAATGAGAACTTGTGGCACAACAATTGCAGATATAGCCATTCTTGTTGTTTCCGCAGAAGAAGGAGTGAAAAAACAAACGCTCGAAGCATTGAAATGTATTACGGAAAGTAAAATTCCTTTTATTGTTGCAATTAGTAAAATCGATAAGCCGTCAGCTAATGTCGAAAAAGTAAAAAATAGTTTAGTTGAGAATGAAATTTATATTGAAGGATATGGTGGCACAGTTCCATTTGTTCCAATTTCCTCAAAATCCGGCGAAGGAATACCAGAGTTATTAGACATGATTCTTCTTGTCGCCGAAATGGAAGACCTTAAAGGTGATAGCAAAAAACTTGCTGAGGGTTTGGTGATAGAAGCAAATCTAGATAAACAAAAAGGTATTACTGCAGTCCTTGTAATAAAAAATGGTTATATAGAAAATGGAATGTATGTGGTCGCCGGAGACAAAATAGCTTCTACAAGAATGATGGAAAGTTTCTTGGGTAAAAAAATAGAAGAAGCAATCTTCTCATCCCCTATCAGGATTATTGGTTTTGATAAACTTCCAAAAGTTGGTGGTCCTTTTATTACTTTTAAAACAAAAAAGGAAGCTGAACAATATATTTCTGATGAAAAAGAAAATGAGAAAAAAATCCCAATTAAAAATTACAACGCAGATAATTCAGCTGAAAATCCAGAATTGAATTACATAAGAATAATGATAAAAACAGAAGCAGCCGGTTCAATAAACGCAGTTGAGCATGAAATAAATAAAATAGTCAGCGATAAGGTAAAAATAAAAATAATTGGGGCCGGAATAGGAAATATTTCCGAAAATGATGTAAAGCTTGCATCAGGTAGAAACCCTGGAATAATACTTGGCTTTGATGTCAGTACAGACGCCTCTGCAAAAGAATTGGCCGAAAGATATAAAGTAGAAATAAAGACTTTTGATATAATTTACAAAATTGCTGAATGGTTAAATGAAGAAGTTGTAAAAAGAACACCAAAAGTAATGGTGGAGGAGGTCACTGCGGAAGCAAAAGTTTTAAAAGTATTTAGTTCAATGAAAGACAAACATATTATCGGGGGACGAGTAGAAAAAGGAACCGTTTTTGTAGGTGAAGAAGTAAAGATAATGCGAAGAGATGCAGAAATTGGAAGAGGAAAAATTCGTGAGCTACAACAACAAAAACAAAAAACTGGTGAAGTCCGTGAAGGGGTTGAATTTGGTTGCCAATTCCAATCTGAAATCACCCCAGCACCTGGAGATAAATTACAAATATTTAAATTGATAGAAAAATAAATGTCCGATAACAGATCTGATAAAATAATAAAAATAATAAAAAAAGCCGCTGCAGAATTTATGCAAAAAGAGTCAAACGGCGCATCTCTCATCACAATTACTGATGTGAAGCTTTCAAATGATGAAAAATATGCTAATATTCTTTTTACAGTTCTTCCAGAAGATAAAGAGGATGCGGTCTTGGAGTTTACCAAAAGAATAAGGTCTGAATTTCGACATTTTATCAAAAGTAATACAAAGCTTGGTAGAATTCCATCATTTGATTTTGAAGTCGATTTAGGTGAAAAGCATAGACAAAAAATAGATACTATTCCTCTAAAATAAAAAAGGCCTGGTAGCCAAGTGGTAAGGCAGAGATCTGCAAAATCTCTATGCGGGAGTTCAATTCTCCCCCAGGCCTCCAGAAATTTTACATAAGTAAAGTTTCGATAATAATTTTGCTCGGGTGGCGAAATTGGTAGACGCTAGAGACTTAAAATCTCTCGGTGGCAACACCATGCGGGTTCGATTCCCGCCCCGAGCACAAAATTAAAATACACATTTCAAATGTGTATTTTAATTTTGTGCTCGGGAACAAGCAAGATTACTTGCTTGTGTGCGGGAATCGAAAAACCTTGAGTCTATCGCACGGAACGTCGTGAGTACGATACGAAAGGTGTACAGTTCCTGTAAGGAGAGATAAGCGAAGCGGTCCCTCCCCGTCTGTTTATTGTTTTGAATGGGACCAAAAGAAATATGCTGTTAGAGTTCGGGATGGGACTCAAGTAGAAAATATAACCGATTCCCTAATTTTAATTGATTTTTCCGTATTTTTCTGTTATTTTTATAGTTGCGCATGTGGGTCTTGCGCCCATAGCTCAGCTGGTAGAGCAAATCCCTCTTAAGGATAAGGTCGTTGGTTCGACTCCAACTGGGCGCACATATGCACGGGTGGTGAAATGGCAGACACGCTAGCCTTAGGAGCTAGTGCCGCAAGGCATGGAGGTTCAAGTCCTCTCCCGTGCACAAATGAAAAACCTCGGCTTTCTGCTGAGGTTTTTCATTTGCTAAGGAGCAAGCAAACTACTTTGCTTGCGTGAGAGGGCTTGAAAAGTCTGAGCATATTTTTGAGGATTTAATAATCCGAAAAAATACGAAGACTATACTGACCATGTAATGGTCAAGACTCCTCTCCCGTGCACAAATAAATCAGCGAAAGCTGATTTTTTGATGTGTCAGGAAACAATAAGAGGCTTTTGTTTGCGTGAGGACTTAAAGACCTTTGATAATTTTTTACTAGTTAATACAAAGTAAAAAACAATTAAATACCCATGCTAGAATCCTTCTCTTAATTGACTTCTAACAAAAATTGATGTATTATGTTTTTAGATTTATGTTTTTTGACTACAACGTAGCCAAAGGAGGCTAAATGAGAAGCTCTGACACTTGTCAAATTTGCGGGAAATACAAAAAAATGGTTTATAGGAACAAAAAGAGTGGAAAAAAAATTTGTCCAGCCTGCAATAAAAAGATTAAATACAAAAACAAATCATTACACGAAAAATGTTACAGATGTGGAAAAAAGGCACATGTTCAAAAACGAAATAAAAAAGGAGAGGCAATTTGTGTAAGTTGTTACTCAATCATTTTCAGAAAAAATCCACAAAATCATTTCCGTTGCACAATTTGCAAAAAAATTAAAGCGGTGCATAAAAGATGTATAGATGGGAGAATATGTCATTCTTGCTACGCGAAAGGTTATAGAAATGACACTTCAAAACACAAGGTATGCTCTTCATGTAATAGAAAGAAACACATACAAGGTTATGATAAGAAAAGAAGGCCTTTGTGTAATAAATGCTTAAAAAGGGAAAAAAAACAAACACTTGCTGTATAACAAAAAAAAGCCGTCGCTCGCGACGGCTTTCTTTTTTTTTTTAATTTTATACAACTTCACACGTTCCCCCAGCACAAGCCAACTCTTTTTTCATATCGGAAACATCTGTCTTTTCGTAAGTAATAATTTTCGAAAAATCAATATTTCCAATTTTCTTTACAAGCTCATTGTATCTGGCTTCATTTATTTCTTCATAAGGAGCTAGTTGGTATATATGATCATTTCTTGGTAAGAACGAAAGCCCACCAATAATATCCCAGTTTGTATAAACCCAATTTGCTACTTCAATCCATTCACTTTCACTTACATAAATTGTTACTGATGGGTTGTGCTCTGTATAATTTATTTTAACCATTTTCCAAAATTCAAGCTGATCTATTGCAGAAATATCATTCTTAACTACTGCACCTTTTGGAGCCTTAACTGGAAATTCAAAAACATAAGTTGTAGCATTTTCTTTTGACTGCCCAACTTCAGGCTGATAAGGAACGCCCTGATCTCGAATCATTTTAAATAAAGAATCGGTTGCTGCAATTCTGATTCTGCGAATATAAAATGGTGCATATCTTGGGTGCATACCAGAAGCACAATCAACTGTTTGAGAAACTGTACCTGATGGCTTCACACAAGTAACACAAGTCGATGGGTTTATCTTAAATCTTTTTGCAAAACTTTCATTTGCTTTAATTGCTTCTTTTCTTAGTTTTGTTAACACTTTTGCATTACGAACTACAGCGCAATCCCACTGACCGGTGATAGAAACTCCGAGTAATCTTTCTTTTTCGCAATTCTCTTTCCATTCTTTTGATAGATATTGGAAGTTTGTAAGTGTCGCTTGATATGTTCCAAGAAGCGCTGCAAGTTTCATTTTTCTAATTAAATCCGCTTCTGTATCATTTGCTCTGGCAACAACTTCTGAAAGATTACAAAACTGTTTTGATTGTAGAATGATTTCTCCACATGGATTGGTACCCAGATTTCCAATGAAACCACCGAGCTTTTTCAATCTTCTCTCAGGTAGTGAGGTTGCTAAGCTCCCTCTGTTAAATATTCCTCTCTCACCAGAACCAGATTTCATAAGTGCAATCCATTCATCAAAAAACTCTGTCGCTGATGGTTTGTGTATATAAACGGCTGAGTTGTTGGCAATACTTCTTTGTGGTTCTGTAAGATAAAATTGGCCCTTTTTTGCGTCTCTCATAGCTTCATCGTCCAAATCAGACAAAGAGATGAGTGCGCTTCTTCTAACACCTCCAGCGACTACACAATCTCCAATAGCACAGACAATATCGTGCGCATCAATATTTGATAATCGTCTCCCCTGCTTTGCTAAGACTTTCGTTCTCACCAAATTCATAAGTCTAATTAGTGGATCTGGACCAGAAGCTTTTCCTCCCATTGTTTTTAATCTTGCACCCGCTGGTCTAATTTGAGAATAATCAAACTCAACATCATTTCCATCAAACCAAGTTTTCAAACCAAAAGTTAATGCGTCTGCCCAACCCTCTTTGCTATCACCGACAATATGTTTCGCCAATTTTTTTCCTGTTTGAAATTTAATTTGTGGGAGTGATTGAACATTTTGACTTTCAACTGAAAAACCAACGCCGGTTCCACACATTGAGATATACATTATTTCTGCAAAATCTGTTAGCACTGATGGAGCAATGAAAGAGCAATTGTAAGCACAGACGTTTGTCCTATCAACCGCAGACCCAGCAAATTGCAAAAGTCTCATCGATGGCATGACTTCTTGATTTAAAATTGCCTCTCTCAAATCTTGGTACTCAGAATCTTTTACAAGCTTTCCGAGCTTATCTTTCATAAAAAACAAATACCTGTCGACAGTTTCAATCCATGTTTCTCTGCGCGCCTCTGAATCAATCCATTTAGAATATGTTCTATAATAAACAAATTCCCCAAGTTGATTTTTAAAATATTTTTTACTATCAGCAGTAAGTTTTTTTAATTTTGCTGGAACTTGTATACCAACACTTCTAAGCTTTGCCCTTTCCTGTCTATAAATAATGTACTCTTTTGATGATTTAACATATTCGCTAAGGATAAGCTCTCTTTCAACAATATCCTGAATACCCTCAACATCTGGCATAAAATCCTTGAATTTCTTAGCTATTTTTACAAGCTCGGCCAAAACTTTATTTGCAACAAGTTCAGCTTCTTCTGGTGACCCTTCACCACAAACCGTCATCGCTTTATTTATCGCTGATGTGATTTTTGACAAATTAAAAGGGACAATTTGTCCGTCTCTTTTCTTAATACTTGTGATGAGATTTGCTCTCCCGCTTCCTGTTTTGACCATTGTAATAAAAATTAATAATTAATAAAGTTGCTAAATAATTTTACACCTAAATTGAATAAAAAAGAACAGAAAAACAACTTTTTTACAAAAAATAAACTAAAAATTATACACTGTAAAGCTTGGTGTAATTACATGCTTAAAAATATAGATGTTTTAGCAATAAAAAATTATTTTTAATTACTAACTGTTTTTTCTTTCAAGAAATTTAATGAAAAAATGCCTTTTATGAGACATTTTTTCATTAAATTTTTATTAAAATCAATAAAAAAACTAATTCTGGTTAAAAATTAATTTGTCTCCAACTTTAATATTATTTTTTTCACAATATCCTGCAGAAACTTCCAAAACATATTTAGCAAAATACTTTTGTCCGAAAGAATTTGGGTAAGTACTTGGCGAAAGGGATTTTTCAATGCCTACGATTTCATAATTGTCATTTATCCATAAAATATCTAATGCAAAATTCATATCTTTCATCCAAAATCCATAATTTCCAGCTTTTTTAAAAATAAAAATCATCCCGCCATTATTTAGATTTGTATTTCCCGATAAACCTAATATGATTTTGCATTTATCGTCAGCAATTACTACTGGTAATTTTTTATTTTCAATACCAACCTCACCCTTTTTATATTCACCACAATTTGTTTGGTATGTGTCTGTTACTGTATTTTGAATATTTCTATTTATTTTTATAAACTTGAAATAAATTATAAAAATAAATATTAAAACAATAACAATTAATGAAATTACTTTAAATATTTTAATTTTCATATTTATTTAATTACCAAAAGTCATGAGGTTTGAACTTTCATATCGTCTGATAGCTTTATTAAAAATAAAAATCGAAACCAATAACCACACTATAGTTAAAATAAAAATCATTAAAAGCTTATCTAAAGAAATATTTTTTAGTATTTCAACTGGTATTGAAGCAATAAGTAATGTTGGAACTACAAACGTAAAAACAAATCTCATAATTCCTTGAAATGCCCCACCGTGAAAAAGCGCCGGTGTAAAATACAATTCATAAATTCCAGTCGTGACATTGTTCGCATCTATAAAGAAAAAACTTGTTGAATATATAATAATTATTATTGAAAAAAAAGAAACCATAGAAATAATTAATAATGCAAAAATAAGAAAAACCTGAATTAAACTTACATGAATAGCTATTGAATATATTGTCATACAGACGATCCCAAAAAATAAATCTCCAATTGCGGAAACATTCATACTGGATGTGGCAATTCTTGTTAATAGATTTTTGGGAGACAACATAAACCTATCTAATGCTCCTGATGCAGTATACTCCGCAACTTTACGTATTCCATTTCCAGCAGACAGTACTATTCCATAACTAATAGCAAGAAAGCCCTGCATTCCAATAATATCCATTGGTGTCCAACCACCAATAGGCCCAGCAGATTTAGCAAAAAACATCCAAAGCAATATAAAAGCTACGTTATTTATCATCATTCCTAAAACATTCATCAAGAAACTAGTCCTTAATTCAGCACTACTTTCGATATTTTTCTTTATTGCGTAAACCGCAAATTTTATTTCATTTTTTATGCTCATATAATTATCCCCCATTAACCGATACTCTTTGTTTTGCTTTTTTAAACATAATAAACGTAAGTATGACAAATATAACTATCCAAATAAACTGAATACCAACGAGCTGATACCAATTTGTCTTCCAAGATTCTGATACTGTGTGTGTAACAAATAATGTTGCGCCAAATGGACTATATAATGCAATTTTGTACATCAATACTGGAAAAAGTGCGATTGGAAGATACGAGCCACCCAAAATCATAACTGCTTTATCAACGATCCAATATATCGGATTTATATCATCAATCCAAAATGACAATAAACCAACAACGGTATATAAAAGCAAAGAAAGAACCGCCGAAAAAATAAAAGTCAATATGTAAGTCGGAATAAAAATACCGATTGTCATTGTGCTTGGTATACCAAGCATTAATATTAAAATAATAGTTGCAAAAAAATTAATTACTACAAAAGAATAAACGCCAAGGCCAACCTGCCACCAAATACGATAAAAAAGGTATGACATAGGCTTACTAAACAAAACTTCAATATTACCAGATTGAATATCTTGCATAATTAATCTTGATATATCTCTCAAACGCAGTACTGAAAATGAAAAATAGAAAAAAATACTCCATGCTGTAAAAATAAAAGTTGTACCATTAAGAACACCGCCATTTATTTTAAAAATATACCAATATAAAATTAATAATATCCCGCAACGAGCAATTAGGCCAAATGTGTCAATAATAAGTCTACTTGGATAATTTACTTGATCTTTTACAAGAGTGGCAACTATTTTTTTTGATAGCCTAATTCCTTTCATAAATATTTCTAATAACTGTCTCTAAATCAACATTATAGACATCAATATCTTCAACTTTAAAAGTGCTAAGTAATTGTCTCAATGATTCTTGAACATCAATTATTTTTACGTCAACAATAACAGTGATTTTATCTTTATCTTTAAGAGAATATCTTATCCCCGCTGGTAAATCTGGAAAAACTGTAAATATTTTTTCTGGAATTAAATCAATGTACTTTTCACTAACGAAAGTTTTTGATAATTCTTCTGTTGGCAAATCTTTAATAATCTCTCCGTGGTTAATAACAATTGTTCTTTCACATAAAAATTCAACATCGCCAACGTCGTGTGAAGTCAAAAATATTGTTGTATTTTCTTCTTTATTTATCTTTAGCAACAAATCACGTAATGATTTTTTTGCTACAACATCAAGACCAATTGTAGGCTCATCAAGCAATATTATTTTTGGCTTGTGAATAAGAGATGCGGCTACTTCTGCCCTCATCCTTTGACCAAGTGATAATTTACGAACGGGCTGCTCAATAAAAGAACCTAAATCAAATAATTTAATAAGTTCAGCAATTCTCTTTTTTATATCATCATCAGATAAATCATACATAACACCAAAAAATTCTAGTGAATCTGTAAGTGGAAGATTTGGAAAAAGTTGCGAGCGCTGTCCGAAAACTGTTCCTATCTGATAAGCGAGTTTTTTTCTATCATTCGTTGGATCCAAACCTAGTATATTTATTTTTCCAGAAGTTGGAAACAAAATACCAGTAAGCATTTTAATTGTCGTGGACTTTCCAGCGCCGTTGGGTCCTATAAAGGCTATTCTTTCACCAGCTCTTACTGAAAAAGAAATATTGTTTACAGCAACAATTTCTTTTTTGCCTGGGAAAAAAATATTTTTTAGCCAGTTTGAATTTGCATTTTTTACTTGAAAAGAGAATTTTTTTGTAAGATTAGAAACTATTATTGAATCTTTATTCATATAATTTGATTTTATCATGAAATCAATTTTTATAACAATCAACTAAAATATTATGAGCGGAGACGGCGAGATTCGAACTCGCGGGAGCTTTCACCCCATTCGCTTTCCAAGCGAACGCACTAGACCACTATGCGACGTCTCCGTAAAACAATTTTATACTACTCAAATAAAAAAGTTTTTCAATCAAAATTATTTATTATTCATCCCAGTAAGTGCTTCTATCCTCTCTTCAACCGGTGGATGTGTGCTAAATAAATTTGAGATTTTTCTGCCTTCACCTCCAAAAGGATTTGCGATAAAAAGATGTGCAGTTGCATTATTTGTATTTCTCATTGGAATATTTGCATTTGATATCTTTTGCAGGGCTGAGGCAAGTCCATCTGGATATCTAGTAAGCAGAGCACCCGATGCATCGGCAAGAAATTCTCTTTTTCTTGAAATCGCAAGTTGTATTAATTTTGCGACAATTGGTGAAAGAATTAAAAAAATAATTCCTATTATCATAAAAATACTTCCGGCTTCATTTTTTTCTCTGCTTCTACCACCTCCGAGAAAACTTCCGCGCATAAAAATATTAGCTAGAATTGAAATAAAACCAACAAGCACCACAACAACTGTGGAAAGCAAAATGTCTCTATTTCCTATGTGAGAAAGCTCGTGCGCGATTACACCTTCAAGTTCAGTTTTATTTAATATTCCCAATAATCCAGTTGTCACAACAACCACGGCATGCTCTTTGTTTCGCCCAGTAGCAAAAGCGTTTGGGGACGCATCATCAATAATATAAACTTTTGGCATCGGTAAACCAGCGGTAATAGAAAGATTTTCAACAATATTGTATAGGTCTATATATTCATCATGCCCCGCTTCAGTCGCTTTTGACATAGATAAAACTATTTTGTCTGAATACCAATAGCTCATTATATTCATAACAATACTAAATATTAAGGCAAAATATAAAATTCCTGGGCTATTGTAGTAATATGAAATAAAGTATCCCAAAAAAATAACTACTACAAAAAACAAGGTCATCAATAACCAAGTTTTGGTAACATTTTTAGATTGTTGTGTATAAAGTGTTGCCATATTTTTAAGTAAGTTTAATATATTTTTCCATTGCACTTACATCACCTTTTAAATTTTTTAATCTTTGGTCAAGATTAATAATGACATCCTTTCCAAAATCATAAAATTTAATGAGACCTTTCATATCTGCCGAAAATGACCTGGAATATATGTACATTCTATTTTTAAACATTTCGACATTAAGTTCTTTTGTGTCATACATAAATATTTTCATAATTTCTGGAGTAAAAATTTGTAAAACTTCATTTTCATATCCTTCAACGGTGTATAAATTAAAATATTTATCAAAATCGCCCTCAAGTGAGATTTTTCTTTCATTATCTCTTTGTATTGTCATATCAGAAAAAATCCAAAATTTTCTATTCAAAATTATTTCTGGTAATAATGTATCGAATGTAACCTCTAAAACCATGAATGACTCAGAGTGTTGGCTTTTTCCATATCCAATAGTTGTCTGAAAATTATAAAATCTAGTTAAATGATTATAATATGTACCAGCTATCACATTACAAATTGTCTGTGCTCTTCCGGCCTTAAAAAGCATTCCTTCAACCGATGACATATCTCCGTTTTGAGAAAATGAAAAACCTAATTGTTTAGCAAATGAAGTAAAAAATTCCCTGTTTTTTTTATAATACAAAAAGGAATATAGTATTAGCGAAGGAAGAAAAGGTAAAAATAATATGATGAAGTTACTTCCAAAAAGCAAATCTTTCAATTGGAAAAAAAAACTTAATAATAAAAAAAATAAAACAATGCTTAATACAGGTAAAACAATATAAAAAATAAAATGTTTTTTGGTGTGTTCCTTCATTAGAACAATAACCGATTGTATTTTGAGCTGATTTATATCTTCTATAGTTATGCTTTTGTTTTGAATGTTATTCATCGTTTAAAAAAACCGGCTTTATCGCCGGTTTTTTAATTAAAACTTAACCTCAACCGGTTGCTTCGCAGCTGCTTCACCCTCATCTAGAGTAAAGAGTTCCATTTTCACAAAATGAAAAATATTTGAAACTATATTGCTTGGGAATGAATCAACGGCAATATTCAAGTCTCTAACATTACCATTATAAAATCTTCTTGCTGCCTGTATTTTATTTTCTGTATCTGAAAGTTCGGATTGTAAAGAAAGAAAGTTTTGATTTGCTTTTAAATCTGGATAAGCTTCCGCTACTGCAAAAACAGATTTCAATGCACTTGCTAGCATATTTTCTGTTTTCCCTTTATCAACTATGTTCTGCGCACCCATTGCTTGAGCTCTAGCTTTTGTAACATTTTCAAAAGCATCACTTTCATGAGTTGCATAACCTTTTACTGTATTTACAAGATTTGGTATAAGATCGTATCTTCTTTTTAATTGTACATCGATATCTGACCACGCTTCTTTTGCTCTATTTATAAGGGTCACAAACTTGTTGTAGCTAAAAACACCCCACAATACAACCACTATCAAAATAATTAACAATATAGTTCCCATTTTTTTAAATTTTATTTACTAATAAATTATTTCTTGCTTGCCCCGTGTGAATTTTCACTTTTTTTTAAATTAAAAAATAAAATAATAATTTATTTTTTATATTCAAAATTAATGTTGACAGTTATTATTATAAAATTCTTTGCGGGGTTTCGATAAACAAAGAAAAGCTTTCAAGATAATGTGAAAAAGCTTAGTGTACATTCTATCACAGAATACTATTATAAAAAAGCAAAACCTTGTGTTTTTTGTTCATTTTGCTATACTCTTTCTCGTAATGACTGGCTTTGCCTCATATATACCCTATATACAAATAATTCTTGCTATTCTTATAATAGCAGCTGTTTTAGTACAACAGTCAGATGCTAGCTCTGGTGGTGCCTTTGGTGGTGCTGACAACTGGAATGCTGGATATCACACAAGAAGGGGCTTTGAAAAAGTAACTTTTAATATAACAATTATTCTCGGCGTACTTTTTGCATTATTCTCACTTTTAGCTATAATTATTAAGTAAATTTGCTTTGTTGGCTAGTCCTTGGTACAATATTTAGTATCATTTTTGACTCGTGAAAGAAAAGATTAAAAAAATTCTCAATAAAAAATGGGAGATTAGATTTTTTGAAAATCTCTCAGATATGACAAAAAAATTCAGTATATCTGAAAAATTGTTATTTTATACCTTAAGTACCATATTAGTAGTCTCAGGTCTAGTAATATTAAATAAAGTTAATAATTTAGTCTCTGTAAAAGTACCAACAAATGGCGGATATTTGAAAGAAGGTATTATTGGTACCCCAAGATTTATTAATCCCGTACTTGCGGTTTCAGATGTAGACCATGATTTGACCGAACTTGTATACTCTGGGTTATTAAAATTTGGGAAAGACAATTCTATAATTAATGATTTGGCTAAAAGCTATGACGTTTCAAATGATGGTTTAGTCTATACTTTTACACTTCGTGATGACATTTATTTTCATGATGGAACAAAGGTTACAACAGATGATGTTGAATTTACAATAAATAAAATTGAGGATAGCACAATTAAAAGTCCAAAGAGACCGGGATTTTATGATGTAAAAGTTGAAAAAGTTGATGATAAAACTATCAAATTTATTCTTAAAAAACCATATTCACCTTTCTTGGGCAATCTTACTGTCGGTATACTACCAAAACATCTATGGGATGATTTGACATCAGATCAATTTCCTTTAAGCCAATACAATGTTGACCCCGTTGGTTCTGGACCATATAAAATTACAAAAATGGAAACCTTGCAAAAAAATAGTTTGCTTATTCCAACATATTACGAATTAAATGCTTTTGATGGTTATGTTTTTAGCAAACCATTTGTGGAACAACTTATTATTAATTTTTATAAAGACGAAGCTAGTCTGATTGATGCATATAATAAACGTGAAGTTGAATCAATAAATTCAATTTCACCAGAAAAAATTGTCAGTATAAATAAAGATAGTGGTGCAAAAATTAACGTTTCTCCCCTACCAAGAGTTTTCGCGGTATTTTTTAATCAAAATCAATCAGAAGCATTAACGTATAAAGAAGTTAGGCAAGCTTTAAATATGGCAGTGGATAGATATGCAATTGTAAATAACGTTTTATCAGGCTATGGTAGTCCACTTTATGGTCCAATACCCGCAGGCCTTATAGACAATTCAAATAATAATATTGTCGACAACAATATAGATGGAGCAATTGGACTCCTAACAAAAGCTGGCTGGGTAAAAAGTACAAGTACTGGTATTATGACTAAAAAAATTAGTAAAACAAAAATAGTTCAACTTTCATTTACAATTTCGACATTAAATAGTGATGATCTTGTGAAGGCAGCACAACTCATAAAAAGCGCTTGGGAAAAAGTCGGTGCAAAAGTTGATGTAAATCAATTTGATTTTGGTGATTTACAACAAAACATTATTAGACCAAGAAAATTTGAGGCACTTCTTTTTGGTGAAGTTATTGGTAGAGATATGGACTTCTTTGCCTTTTGGCATTCATCTCAAAGAAATGACCCTGGTCTAAATATTGCAATGTATACCAATGCAAAAGTTGATAAACTACTGGAAGATGCAAGAACGACCCTTGATACTTCCGCAAGAATAACAAAATACAAATTATTTGCTGACGAAATTCAAAAAGACACTCCAGCAGTATTTTTATACTCACCAGAATTCATTTACATAACACCAGCAAAAATCCAAGGATTTACAATAGATACTGTAACATTACCATTCGAAAGATTTCTTGATATTAATAATTGGTATATTGAAACAAACAATCTTTGGAAAATTTTTATAAAATAAAAAATTATTATTAATTAAATATTTTCTAGCATTTTAGATATTTCTCGCACCTAAAATCTAGAACTTTAAAAACAAAACATGATATATAATCAACAACATCAAAATAATCACGGTGGAAGAAGATTCATGCCAAAAAGAAATTCTTCTTTTGGACAGAATCGTGCTAATACAATTCACCATACAAACAGTGGCTCTTTTTCAGCTAATACACATGTGGTAAATACAAATACCAAATCTTTTGTAGCTGAAAATTTAAATAAACCAGAAACGCTTCTAAATGATCAACCAAAAAAGAAATTGATTTTTGTCAGAAAAGGAGAACCACAAAATACACATAATCAAAGCCAGACTCACAGAGGTCAGCAAAAAAAACACGGGGTTAGAAAAGTAACATCAGATATTGCAACAAAAAAAGAACAAATTATTCCTTCACTTATTGATGGAAACATTAGAATAATTCCACTTGGTGGAGTAGAGGGGATAGGGAAAAATATGACTGCAATTGAATACGGGGATGACATTGTGGTTGTAGATGCAGGGATTCAGTTTAAGACTGAAGAAACCCCTGGGATTGACTATATTTTGCCAAATACAAAATACCTTGAGCAAAGAAAAGGCAAGATTCGTGGATTAATAATCACCCACGGACACTTGGACCATATTGGCGCAATTCCTTTCGTTATGGAATCTTTGGGCAATTGTCCAATATACACAAGAGAATTCGGTGCACTACTCATAAAAAAACGACAATCTGAATTCCCTCACCTACCAGAATTGAACATTAAGATGATAGATAAAAATACTGATTTTTTACCGATAGGCACTAATTTAAAAATTAAATTCTTTGGTATTACTCACGCAATACCAGATTCAACTGGTGTTATTATCGCAACCCCACAAGGAGATATTGTCTGCACTGGAGATGTAAGGGTTGATAATACAAACGGAATTCCAAAAGAAAAAGAGTTTGAACAATATAAAATGTTTAGAGACAGAAAAGTTTTACTACTTATGATGGATTCAACTGGAATAGAAAAACCTGGTTGGGGTATATCAGAGGACCTAGTTATTTCAACAATTGATAATATAGTAAAAAATGTTACGGGCAGAATAATCATTGCCACTTTCTCATCTCAGGTAGAAAGGATTTTACACTTCATAAGAATGTCAGAAAAATATGGGAAAAAATTAGTCATCGAGGGAAGGAGTATGAAAAATAATGTTGAAATTATTAAGTTCTTAAAACTTGCTGATACAAAACATATTATTGATGTTAAGGATATGCATGACTACCCTCCTCACAAACTCATGATACTTTCAACTGGTGCTCAGGGTGAAGAATTTGCAGGGTTGATGAGAATGTCTAATAACACACACAAAGAAATTAAACTAAACAAGACAGATACAATAATCTTATCTTCATCGATTATTCCCGGAAATGAACGTGCAGTTGCAGACCTAAAAGATAATCTTTATAGACATGATTCAAAAATAATTACCTACACCGACACAGATGTTCACGCTGGTGGCCACGGAAAAAGATCCGAGCTTGAATGGATTCACAGACAAATCCCTTACAAATTCTTTATGCCATACCACGGCCACCACTACATGCTTAAAATGCATGCTGAACTTTCAATGAATATTGGTACTCCAAAAGAAAATATTGTTGTACCAGATAACGGAAGCGTAGTTGAAATAGTAGATAATGGTGCAAAAATAAAAATGTTAAAAGAAAAAGCACCGTCAGGAATAGTCATGGTGGACGGATTCTCAGTTGGAGATGTTCAAGAGGTTGTTATCCGTGACAGGCAAATGCTTGCACAGGATGGAATGTTTGTAATCATTGCAAGTATTGATGTAAATCTTGGTAAATTAAAAAAATCTCCAGATATTATTTCCAGAGGCTTTGTTTACTTAAAAGAATCACAGGATTTATTAAAACATACAAGACTTATTGTTAAAAAAACAATTGAGGAAGGTGCTATTGGTAAACCAATCAATTTTGACATGTTGAAAGATGCAATAAATGATAATGTTAGCAGATACTTGTTCCAAGAAACTGCAAAAAAACCAATGGTGATACCCGTCGTAATTGGAGTATAAATTTACAAAATAAAAGGTGGGGCCCTTCGCAGCCCCACCTTTTGTGTTTACTTTTAACGTATGGTTTATAACTATTTAGTATCCTTTATAACCCAAACGTATTGTACACTTATAATCATCAAAAAACCCAAAATATAAAAAATACTACTAAAAGGCAAGAATATCATAATAATGCTTGCACTTATTGGCCCAATAATATAGGCAAATGGGCTAACTGTTCTGTATAAATTAATTACATTCAAATTCTTATCAGTAATATTTTTAAAAAAATATGTGTCCGCCATAATTTCAACGATTGCTGCACCAAGTCTCCCCATAAAAAGTATTATCGTCCAAAGAAGAAAGCTATTACCATGAATTAATGGAATTATTATAGTGAACACCCCCATAAGAATGAAACCAACAATAAGCATCTCTTTTTCACCGATCTTTTTATCTGCTAAATATCCGAGTGGAACCTGAACAACGACAAAAGGTACGAGAGCAATTGAAAATATAAGACCACTAATAATCCAATTAAATCCAACAACCTGATTTAAATAGATTGGACTGTATACAACCATCCAAGAATAAAAAAACTGCAACAAAAAACCAGCAATTATAATATTTGTAATATTCTTATTACCCTTCAAACTTTTTACTGTTTCAAAAAAATTAAAAGCCATGTATTCTCTATCTTTATAATTCTTTAATTTAAATAAAATAATAAAAATAACAGGTACTAATATTAATGCAACCAATAGATATATAGTTCTGTAAGAAAATTCTTGAACTATTATACCTGCTAGCCATGGAGAAAATAACCAAGCAAAGTTAATACACGTTAAATATATACTTCTTATCTCACCCGTTTTTTCATCAGTAGAGTTATGTTCAACGAAAATGTCAAAGTTGAAATACAATACTGAAGCAAAAGCACCAGATAAAACAAAACAGAATAAAACAAAAAAAATATTCGATATTAATGCTATCCCAAGAAAATTAAAAAAGTATAGAATTGACAATATCAAGGTAACTTTGTAGTTACCATACTTTTTCAGTAATTTGGGAATATATAATAATGATATCAATGAAAATATAGCACTTACTGTATAAAATACCCCGATAGATTGCTGACTCGTTAAACTCGCAAGAAAACTTGAGTTAACATAAGCAGGTATTGATGATGTAAAAGCAAAAATAAAACCTATTACATAAAGTACAAACAAAGTGGTTTTTTTGAATTTTGAAAAATTTATACTCATATTTTTTTACCCTGTTAAATAAGATTTGACTCTTTTTCTAATAAATGACTTTCCATGATAACTTTTTAAATACTTTTTCCTATATGTTGCATCTTGTCGATTATGACGCGCTTCGTAATATATTAATTCTAACGGCCGCCTTTCTTTTGTAGATTCAATTTTACCTTTTGTATGTTCTTCAAATCTTATTTTAAAATTTTTTGTAAAACCTGTATAGAACTTTTTATCTTTGGGCGACCTTAATACATAAGTATAGTACATTATATTGAAAAAAAATTAAAACCATTTAACGGGGTAAATTATACTATATTTTAATAACTTCTAAACACATGAACATTGGTATCTCTTTTCTAGCAATATCCTCAATTTTTTGTCTTGGGCCATTTTGACTTTTTTTGTTTGAAATCCATTCTTCAAGATTTTTAACAACAAAATTGTTATTATTAAAAGCCCTAAAATATGATTGTAGTGGTATATGAAAAGACTTTGTATATTGTTTAAATTTTTGCACTTTTTCCCCTGGGTTCATATCGATGTTTATATTTATTTCTGACATGTATTTCTCAATTCTTCTGTATTGGACTTTATTTTTAGCATCATAGCCCCAATCACTCTTTTTGGGTATGCGAAAAGCTGGATGATTTAAAACAATAAATAATTTACCGTTATCTTTTAAAACCCTTGAGCATTCTTTTATAACAGCATCAAAATTATCAATATTCTGAAGGGCTAAAACTATTGAAATCTTATCAATTATCTTACTTTGCAAAAAAAACAAATTAGCAGCAGGAGAAACAAAAAAGTTTTCGTTTGCAACAGATCCTTTCTTTGCAAGTTTAATAAGTTCTTCAGATACATCTACCCCTATTATTTTTTCACCAAACTTTGCATATTCATGAGAGAAAAAACCTTGTCCACAAGCAAGATCCAAAACTATATCTGTTTTTTTAATCTTTATTAACCTTAGCAGGTTCGGTAAAATAACCTCATTCTGATAAGTGTTTTCTTTTTTAAGCAAATCATTATACCAATTTGATACATTTCCCCATGAGGTCGGTTGTTTTTTCATTATTATTTTAATATTACAGGAATAAAAATCGACTGGTCGAAATCAGGATTACCAGATGGGTTATCCTTATTTAAAACCAACAGTGCCCTTCTGGTACTTGTTGATTTGGTATATGAAAGTTCAGCACTAAAATTTACAAAATCAGTTGTCATCCAATCACCATCTGCTTTTGCGGCCGTTGAAGCCAGAATATTTCCATCTGCATCAACAAGTTGAATAGGAAACGATGCTTCAAAAAACCAGTTACCCCTAGCCTTTCCAAATATTTTTATTGGATTTGAGACGATTTGATTATCTTTTATATTATTTACAACAATAGGCATTCCAACTGTTGAAGTTGCGTTTATATCATTTTCTGGTGTTTTGACTTCTTTTCTTCCAATATCAAAAATAAGCACGAGTAAAGTTATAATTATTAAAATTATTATTGTAAATATGATAGATTTTTTCATATATAATAAACTAATCAGTTTTTCTTTATATCGGTTGAACTTGTAGCAATAATCCATGTTGGATAGCCCTGAATACCCTTATCGATACAAAGTTGTGTATTATCAGGACATTCAACATAATTTATATATTTAAAAGAATCACCAAAGGCAGCTTTCTGATCTTTACAATGAGGACACCAAACAGCACCATACATAACCGCGCCTTTTTGAGTTAAACATTTGGCAAATTCGTCAAAATTTTTGTTAGTTGGTAAAACACACTCAGTAGTGGATGCTAATGTTTGCATTGTCTTTTCTCCTTCAAAACCTTCGATTCTAATATCATTGTTTACTATTATAGGCTTAGAAGTTTTAGATACTGCAGCAAAAATAAGAACAGCGATAATAACTAACACTGCAAAAACCATAATTATAATATTTCCCTTACTTATTTTTTCGTCTTTCATTTTATTTTTAAATTTATTTTTCATCACAACAATTCACGAGCTTGGCCATAATGTCGTCCATTGTCATCGGTTTATTTTCACTTTTTATTTCTGGTACATTAACAATTTTCAACCTTATAGCAAAAAACATATTGAACATTTTGTATGCATTCTGAAACATTTCTTTTGCTTCTTCTTTTTTATTATCAGATTGAAGCTTAGTACCAACTTCCATAAGCCTCATCGAGGTTGCGAGCAAATGCTTCGATATGCACCATGTTTCGCCCTCTTTTTTATCTATCATTCTTGCTAAAAGTTTAGCGCGGAGTGAACGAATTTCCTGTAACATATCAAAATAATCCGATTTATTAGTCTTAGCTCCTGTAAAGAAAAAATGTTCTTCAAGACTAATAAGATTCATAATAGCAATTGCCAAATCTTCTTCAGTCGAAAGATCAAAATTCTTACCTTTCTTTAGTTCTTCAACTTTTTTTACTATTTCTTCATAACCAAGTTCGTTTTTCATAAAATTTTACTTTATTGACTTTATAGACCTTCGACTTTCTAACTAATTCCTAGTTTATCATAAAAACCAATGAACCCAAAAGAATCATTATAAGTGCAATCCAAATTCTCGCCTGTTTTGTTTCTGCCTTTCTAATTCTGTCCATTGTATCCAAAACCTTTTTGTTTACAGCAATCCCAAGAGCAACAAGTAAAGGCAAAACAAACATAAGATTGTAAAACAAAAGATAAGCTGTACCTTTCAAAATATTGTGCTGATCGTGCAAAAGTCCTAAAACAAACAAATATGGACCGCCGGTGCAGGGAAATTCAAAGAGACCGACAACGACACCAAGAATAAAAGATGCTGGTAAAGTCGCCTTTTCTATTAGTACTGAAATTCTCCCGTAAGCAAATTTTGGAATTTTTAGTTTGATTGGAAAACTTGGAAAAAATTCATTTATAAGTGCAACTAAGCCGAATAAGATAAGAGCTGTCGCGCCAACTTTTGACATCAAATTTGGAATATTAAATAGACTTAATGCTTTTAACAAACCTAAACCAATAAAAATATAAGTGGCAAATATACCAAAAACATAAGCAAGCCCTGCCCAAACGATATCCCTTCTTTTTCTTCCAAGACTAAACAAAAAAGTTATAGTTAAAAATAGAACAGAAAAAGCACATGGATTTACGCTATCAATAAGTGCAGCGGAGCCGACTAGTGCTGGCATCCAACCTTTGTAAGTTCTCATATCTGGAACATGAAGCTGAAAAACACCCGAATATAAAAGTATTAACCCAACGAGGATTACAACAAAAATTACAACTGAAAAGATTTTACGTTTATCAAAATTCATAGGAAATTATTATAGCAAAAAAAATAAAGTATTGATACTAATAATAAAAAACACCCACTTGGGTGTTTTTTAAAAATACTATAAATTTTTTCTCTTTCTATTTGCGATTCTTGCATTTTTTATTGCAAGTCGCTTCTTTGTCTTTTTAGAACGAGAAGCTTTATTCTTAGTATTCACTGCCATTCGTTTTGCCATAATAAATACATAATATACTAATAAATCGATAATGGCAATATTAAAACCTGAATGTTATAATCAAAAATATATTATTATGGACAAAGAAAATTATGACATTTGGTTTGAAAATATAAAAATTGACCAATATCCAAAGACTTCCCTACCCAGCGAAACTGAAGTATTGATTATAGGTGGTGGTATAGCCGGTATCACATCTGCTTATTTACTTGCAAAAGCTGGTAAAAAAGTAGTTTTGCTTGAAAAGAAAAAAATTGGAAATTATGTCACAAGTGCTACAACTGGTTTTCTTACAACTACTATTGATACTGAACCTCAAATACTTATTGGGAGATTTGGCAAAAAAAATGCCACGCTAATACTTGAATCGCAAAAAGATGCAATAAACAATATTGAACAAATTATCAAATCAGAAAATATTGAATGCGAGTTTTCAAGATGTACAAATTATATTTATGCCAATGATTCAAAAGAAGAGGAGAAACTTAAAAAAATAGCTGAAGCGTATAGTTCTCTTGGTATTTTAGCCAATTATAAAAAAGACGATAAATTAAAATTGAATACTCTTGGTTATATAGAGATGCCTGGGCACGCGAAATTTCATGTGATTAAATATATTATGGGTTTAGCAAAAGCTGCCACAAAATATGGAGCTATTATTGCTGAAGATACTGAAGTATTAAGCGTAAAAGATAAAAATAATTATGTTGATGTTGAAATTGCCGGCGCAATTATTAAAACAAAAAATGTAGTCTCTGCAGTATATAAACCATTCAAAAATCCAAAATACTTAGCAAAACTTTCAAAGATATATGTGGAATATGTAATAGAGTACCAATTACAAAAAGACAAATACATTGAAGGAACATATGAGGACACACGCTTGCCATACAATTATTTTCGTATAGATAAAAAAGATAGTTATGATCGTTTATTAATTGGGGGCGCCGACTCTCTTGTATCACTTAAAATTGATAAAGAAATCAACCGTCAGGTTATGCAAAAATATTCAAAACTTTTATTTGGTACAAATCTATTAAAAGAAGTGCGCCACTGGACAGGGACAATGGTAGAAACAGCTGATGGACTTGCATATATTGGTAATTCACTTCAAAAAAATATTTTTTATATTTTCGGATTTTCTGGAAACGGTATGACTTACAGTTATATTGCCGGAAAAATACTATTGGATAAATTGTTACAAAAAGATAATCCGTATTCAAAAATTTACCACGTTGATAGACAATTTTCTTGGTTTAAAATAATATTCCTAAAGCTGTTTACAAATTATTAATTTGTAGTATTTTGTTAATACCAAGAGGTTAATAAATAAATTTTCAAAATGAGAAATAACATTGTATATGAAGGTGCAGACCAGCTCACATACGAAATCCGTGAGATTGTTAACGTTGCAGAAAAAATTGCTAAAACTGGCATAGAAATCGCCTGGGAAAATATCGGCGACCCAGTTGCAAAAGGTGAAAAGGTTCCGCAATGGATTAAGGATATTGTTTCTGATATTACAAAAAATGATGATAGTTCATACGGATATTCCCCTACTCGTGGACTTTTGGCCACTCGCGAATATATTGCAAAAGAAAGAAATCTTGAAGGTGGAATACAAATAAAACCGGACGATATTTTATTTTTTAATGGTCTTGGAGATGCAATTTCAAAAGTTTATACATATCTAAATTCTAAAGCTAGGGTTATCGGGCCAAACCCAGCGTATTCCACACACTCTTCTGCCGAAGCTGGGCATGCAGACGCACCACACATTACATACAAACTTGACCCAAACAATCATTGGTATCCAGATTTGGAAGATTTGCGTGCAAAAATAAAATCAAACAAAGATATTAGTGGAATTTTGATTGTGAATCCTGACAACCCAACTGGTATGGTTTATCCAAAAGAAATTTTGAAACAAATAGTTGAAATCGCAAAAGAATTTAAACTTTTTATAGTTTCTGATGAAATTTATTCAAACCTTTCTTATGGTGCAGAACATTTTAAGCTTGCATCTGTAATTGGTGATGTCCCGGGGCTTGCACTTCGTGGTATTTCAAAAGAATTTCCTTGGCCTGGAGCTCGATGCGGGTGGGCTGAATTTTATAATTGCGATAAAGATGCTGACTTCGCAAGATATGCAAAAACACTTTTAGATGCAAAAATGCTTGAGGTTTGTTCTACAACTTTACCACAAAAAGTTTTGCTACGCGTTATGAGTGATTCTAGATATTTTCCATATTTGGCAGAACGAGGAAAAATTTATCAGAAAAAAGCCGATATTGCTTATGATGTTTTTTCAAAAATACCAGAACTCATTCTTCACAAACCGAACGGCGCTTTTTATATGACAGTTGTATTCAAAGGCGGGGTGTTAAATAATAAACAAAAACTATTACCAGCCAATAGAGATGCCTGGGAAATTATTGAAAAGATTGGCAATACAGACAAACTAGACAAAAGATTTGTTTATCAACTTCTTGCTTCTCGCGGAATTTGTGTTGTTCCCCTTTCTTCTGGTTTCAATTCAGACTTGTATGGCTTCCGTATAACTTTACTTGAACAAAACGAAGAGAAGTTTAGAAAAATTATTGAAACAATAGCAGAAGCAATAAAAGAATATATTAAATGAAAAAGATTGTTCTAATTGGTGGATACCCCAAAGGTTTTGCTGAACCATTTCATATAAAAACTAGATCTGGAAAAATTTTGAGAAAGATTGTAAGTGATATAAAAATATCTCCAATTTTTTTTGATTTATGGAACAATCAAAAAGAGGAGGATTTAAGAAAATTAAAACCTAGCACAATAAAGCAGCTTAATAATTTTATTAAAAGTAAATATATTTTAATTGCATTGGGTAGATATATTGATAAGGTTTTAATAGACAATCAGTACCAGTGTATTTACCTACCACATCCAGCAAGCAGAGACAAAAAATATATTAATGCATTAAAAATAGGATTATCAAAAATAATTATTAATAATTAAATTATGCCCAAACTTACACTTGGTGGAAAAATCACAAACAGTCATTCGTCTCTGACAGAAACAGCTGAAAAACTAGTTGCAAAAGCTATAAAATTAGAAAGCATTTCAAAAATCAGTATTTCAACAATCACCCATGTTGGTGGTGGAAGAAAAAGTTTGAAATTCCTCCCTATTACAGGCGGTGTGAAGGCTATTGTTCGTGGTAGTGGTTCAGTTCAAGATATTTATATTTACACATCAAACCCAGAAGAAACAAAGATTGAATTGGAGAAAATATTTTTATTAATCTAGTTTTTGTAGTCAAAATTTTATGTTAAACTAGAAGCCATGAAAAATATTGTTGTAATTGGTGGTGGCTCTGGAATATTCAATGTCTTAAAAGGATTAAAAAATTATCCAATTTCTATTACTTCTATTGTTACTACTTTTGACAATGGTGGAAGCACAGGAATCCTTCGTGATGAGTTTGGTATTCTCCCACCCGGAGACCTTAGACGTTCATTGGTAGCACTATCCCCTGATACTGGTGACTCAACCATAAGAGATCTCTTTAGTTTTCGATTTCCAAAAGAAAGTTCTCTTCACGGGCATAGTTTTGGAAATCTTTTTCTTCAAGCACTAGATTCCGTAACAGGTAATGAAGTTAGTGCAATAAAAAAAGCATCTGAAATTTTAAATATAAAAAACAAAATTTTCCCAATATCAGTAGATAAAGCTCACTTGTGCGCGGAGCTTGAAAATGGAGAAATAATAAAGGGGCAAACAAATATAGACAAACCAAAACATGACGGTTCAGTAAAAATTAAAAAAGTATTTTTAGAGCCAAATGCAATTATTTATACTGAGGCTTATGATGCAATAATAAATGCTGATATTGTTGTAATGGGGCCAGGAGATTTGTACACGTCAATTATTCCAAACTTTCTTGTAGAAGGCTTCCCAGATGCAATTGAGCAGACAAAAGCAAAAATAATATATATTTTGAATATTATGACCAAATGGGGTGAAACAAACAATTTTAAAGCTTCAGATTTTGCAAAAGCACTTCTTTTGTATGTAAAAAAAGATAAACTAGATTATATTATTTGTAATAATTCAAAAATTAATTCTGAATTGACAGAAAAATATAAAGGGGAAAAAGCAGAACCGGTATTAATAGATAAAAATGAGTTAGAAAAATATGCAAATAATATTATTGAGGAAGATGTTTCCTTGCAAGCAGAGATTGTTAGACACGATGCTAAAAAAATCGCTAGCGTAATAATGAGTATATAATAATATATGATTAAAAAAATAAATAACAAAAAAAGTTGGTTGATAATTAGTTTTTTTTGTTTATTAGTTCTAATTTTTATTATTTTTATCTTTGAAAAAACAACAATTTACAAAGTTGACGCTTATGGAAACGTTGTTAAAAAAATTCCAAATCTTGATATAAAAGATTATGACAGAAGGCTGGATATACTTGCACATACTGCTACTACCACTGCTTCTTCTACAGCTTCTGCAACATCAACGAGTTCATCAACAAAACCTGCACTTTGGCCAGTAAAAACAGTTTACCCAAACGCTGGAGCGATATTACCTTTCAATCGTATTGTCGCTTATTATGGAAATCTTTCGTCTAAAAGCATGGGTGTTCTAGGGCAATATCCTGAAGAAGAAATGCTAACCAGGCTACAAGCCGATACACAAAAGTGGACAGACGCGGACCCAGAAACACCAGCAATCCCAGCATTGCATTACATTGCGGTAACAGCACAGGGCCTTCCAGGTGTAGACAAAAAGTACAGACTCCGCATGCCAGATAAAGAAATAGATAAAGTGATAGCAATGGCAAAAAAAATTAATGCAATAGTTTTTCTTGATATACAAGTTGGTTTGAGTACAATACAGGACGAACTTCCACTACTTGAAAATTATTTAAAAATGCCGCAGGTACATTTAGCTATTGACCCTGAATTTTCTATGAAAAATGGTCAGCGTCCTGGTTTTGAATATGTAGGAACTTATGACGCAAAAGATATAAATTATGCGATTGATTATTTAGCAAAAATTGTAGATGAAAATAATCTTCCACCAAAAGTTTTAGTGGTTCACCGCTATAGACAAGAAATGGTAACAAATTATAAACTTATAAAAACGGTACCGGAAGTTCAAATCGTTATGGACATGGATGGATGGGGTCCAAAAGATCACAAACTTGCAAGTTACACAAAATATATTTATAAAGAGCCTGTTCAATTTACAGGTTTCAAACTTTTTTACAAAAATGATTTATGGAAACCAAGTACTGGAATGATGACGCTTGAAGAAGTGCTGAAGTTGACTCCATCTCCTATATATATTCAATACCAATAAGATTAGTTGGTAGTTGGTAGTGAGTAGTTTGTAAAAAATAAAAAGGGCGGCTCGCTTGCGAGCCGCCAAAACTTTTACAAATTATTTAAATCCTCGGGGCGAATTTCTATAGGTCCCTTAAAGAATGGGATATTCGCTATTCTGGCCCCACAAAACCCGCCCGCCAAAACCAAAACACACAGCCAGCCTCCTGTTGTCAGCCAACTATTCTGGTCAAAACTAAAGAAAACAATTTTAACTAGAATTGACCCGAAGGTCAGAGCAGTAAATAAATCAATATAGAATCTTATTTTTTTATGCTCTCGCAGGACTACTATCAAAGCCCCTGCAATTATTGCTGCTCCTATACATACAACAAATATGATCGCAGTTTTCATAAAGCCTCCTCTTTTATTAGTTTTTGTGTGCTTTCTTATTTAACCTAATACATTTTAATTAATTTGTAAATAGCAATACAAAAGGCTGCTCGCAAGCGAGCAGCCCTATTGTTTTTTGATTTTACAAAATACTTTATTATATATACTGTATTCTTATTTCTTCCCTTTCTTTTTTGCTACCTTTTTTGCTTCTTTTTTAGGCAAAGAAACTATCATACTTTTTACCACCTCTTTTTTTGCAGAACTTGAACTTGAAAGATTTTCTATTGATGCAATAAGTTTATCCATTTTAAAATTCAAAGATTCTAACTGTTTTTTGACATCATTATTTCCACCAGTATTTTCTGAAAAACTTGGTCTAGCTGGTCTATCATTAAAGTCCCTTCTAGGACCTCTATCTTGGCCTGCGCCTTGGCTTCTAAAGCAATCATTACAATATACTGGTTTGCCTGCTGTAGGCTTAAATGGGACCTCACAAGGCTTCTTACAAGCATCACATGTGACTTTGGTCATTGTAACTGGACCTCTATCGTCTCTTCTAAAATTTGATCTTCCACCACCAAAACCGCCTCTGTTACCGCCACCAAACCCTCCACCACCTCGATTAAAATTTCCCATAATTTTGTTAAATTAGCCGAACATTTTTTAATAAAAATGTTGTAGGCTCGATTAGTTAATAATACTTAATACATAAAGTATGCAATATTTTTTCATAAAAAGCAAGACGTGTAATAATTTGTCTTTGCGAACGTAGTGAAGCCTGCCTGCGCAGGCAGGCAATCCAAACAATAGTTTTCAGAGGTGGGACCTCCTCATGCATTTGAGATCGTTCCTCGAAAAACTATTTAATTAGCACCTATTACATAATTATAACGGTCTATAATACAATACTGATATCACTATGAAAGAGACCCCCCGGTACAGATTCGTCTGTATTGGGGGCTTTTTTGTTGTCTAGAAATCTTCAATCCCCTTTTCGTATAGTTTTTGATTATTGAATTTTCTTGAGGTCAGAGACTTCAAGTAATTCCTTGAACTTGACTAATAAACAACATTTGGTACCATATAAATATAAGTGGCTTCGGCCTCGCTCCGCAAGGAGCAAAAAGAGAAAAACCGTTAGAACAAACTTCTAACGGTTTTTCTTATTTCTAAAAATATTTTCTTATCAAGATACCCTATTTTATGTATTAATCTTTTAGAATCTATAACTCTCATTTGAGAAATCAGAGCATGTGCATCTTTATCTTCTACTTTTCCTATATAAGGACGAAATTTGTGTTTGTTGGTAGAAGTTGTGAGTGGTATAGCTAAAAAAGTCTGTTGGCTTAAACCTTTTAATATTAATATTGGACGATAATATTCTTCACCCGCTCCATCTTGTTCAAAACCTATATTAATTCCAAGCGAACACCACCATATTTCCCTGTCATGAAAAAATATACATTCACTACGTTCTTGTATTTTCTTTTTCTTTTCATTCCAATTATCAAAATCTTTTTGCATAATAAATATTCTAACATAAAATATAATTTAATATATAAAAAAAGGAGGGGAGATCGGAAGAGCACACG
>CAIKXY010000012.1 GCA_903831595.1 uncultured bacterium | reverse complement strand
GGACTTACAATAAATACAAATTGGCTAGGTAGTTTTATATGACACTGTCCTAAAAAGTGTGTAAGTTTAAAAATAATGGGGTTTGACTTTTTAATTAAAGTTGAACCCTTTTTTCATAAATAGTTAAGAACTGATTGAGGATTAATCCCCAATTATGGATTGGCATAGACCATTTTTTGGTTGCTTCTCTGATAGCCAAATATACGGATTTCATTACAGCATCGTCAGTTGGGAATGATAATTTATTTTTGGTGTACTTTCTGATTTTTCCATTGAGGTTTTCTATTAGATTTGTAGTGTAAATTATTTTTCTGATTTCCACAGGGAAGTCAAAGAACACGGTGAGTTCATCCCAATTTTCTCTCCACGATTTTACGGCATATGGATATTTGTTATTCCATCTGTCAGCAAAATCATCCAAAGCAGCTTTGGCAGCTTCTTTTGTTGGAGCATCATAAATTTGCTTCATATCCCTTGAGAACTCCTTTTTATCTTTCCAAACTACATAGCGAGCAGAGTTCCTGATTTGATGTACAACACAGATTTGAGTTTGTGATTCCGGGAATACATTTTTTATGGTTTGGGTAAATCCGTTTAAGTTGTCAGTGGCTGTTATGAGTATATCTTCGATACCTCTAGCTTTTAAATCCGTTAAAACTCCCATCCAAAAACTGGCACTCTCGTTCTTGCCTAACCACATTCCTAAAACTTCTTTTTTACCCTCTCTATTGAGTCCTACAGCTAAATAAACAGCTTTATTGATGACTTTCGAGTTCTCACGTACTTTAAATACGATGCCGTCCATCCATACAATTAAATACACGGGGTCTAATGGTCTGTTTTGCCAAGCAATGACATCGCCAGTAACTCTGTCGGTTATTTTGGATATAGTACTGGTGGAAACATCAAAATTATAGACTTCTTTTATTTGCTCCTCTATGTCGCTATTGCTCATTCCTTTGGCATATAAAGAAACAATTACGTTCTCTAAACCATCAAGCATATTTTGCCTTTTTGGAACAAGAATGGGACTAAAACTAGCTTCTCTATCTCTAGGAACTTGGATTTCTGACTCTCCATAAGAAGTTTTTATTTTCTTCTCCGAATAACCATTTCTTGAGTTGGAAGCACTTGATTTATTATGCTTTTCATACCCTAAATGAGAGTCTAATTCACCTTCGAGCATTTGCTCTACTGCACGTTTGTGCATCTGTTTGAAAAAGTCTGTTAGATCTTCTCCTGATTTGAACGACTTGAAAAATTCCTGGTCGTTTAATAATTCCTCTTTTTTCATAAGACTGTGTAAAATTTAAAATTAAACAAAAAAATAATGGGGTTTTAAAACCCCATTATTTTTTTGTTTACACAGTTTACCGGATAGTACCGAATTTTGCAATTTTTTTACTTCAAACAACTTCTTTTCTAAAACGGTTTACACCAAATTTCCTTTAAAAGAAGAAGAACCTAAATAATTTAAAAGCCCCCCAGCTCCGCAAAGTCTCCCGACTTTGAGGTATAACAAATAACCCGCTCTCTGAAGAGTTCTTAATATAGCACTGAT
>CAIKXY010000011.1 GCA_903831595.1 uncultured bacterium | reverse complement strand
CAGAAAAACAGCAAGTTATGAATCTAAAATCAGTAACTAAATTCGGCGCTTTTGCATCAATAATCGCTGGAATATTTGGAATGGTTTTTTGCCTTCCATTTTTATTCTCATCAAATTTGGCGGACTTAGTTGGCGCAGGATTCCCTTTTGTGGGCGGAGCAATTTTAATGGTTGGTGGACTTTTAGTGTTGTCGAATTTATCACGGACAGAAAAAAGCCAGCTGGTAACAGCTGTAGCTGTTGCACAACCCCTTTTAAAAAGTAGAATTCAATAAATAAGTTAAAAATAGACCTCGTTTAATTCGTTTTAAGCGGGGTTAATTTTTGGATTTAAGTTGCGGTTTGTAAAAAATGAAGTGCTTAAAAATGCGATTTTCAAGTTATAGAAAGCTGTTTTTAGAGAAGTTGGTACTTTGGCTTGCATTTCACATACAACTCCAGCTTTTGTTTTGGTTTTTTTGGTGATAAACTTCAAATATTTCTTAAGGTTATAAGTTAATGCAGCCATCAAAACGTGTTTGTTGGCTTGCTTGATTCCTCTTGTGTTGACGCGCTTCATGTTGGTAAAATTAACCAATGTTCCAATTACAGGTTCTACGGTTTTGCTTCTCACACGTACCATTTTCTTGGCATAGTAGGGGTTTTGTATGAGTTTTTGGTGCATTCTGTCGTAATGTTCTTTGTGGATGCTGTCGTCTATCTTTTTGAACTTGGTGGTTTTTCCGCAGCATTGTTCTCGCAGAGGGCAGTTTTTACAAGAACTCTCACTGCTTCTGTACGTGCGTTTGGTGTAGCCTTTACTATCGGTTTTTTCGCCTTTAAAGGGTAAAATAGCTTTGTTTCCTCCTTCTTTTATACATTCATATTGATGCAATTCTTTATTAAAAATAAAGCCTTCTCTCTCGGGTTTATATTGCCCGAAGTTAGGAATATAGGCATTGATGTTTTTTTGGTTCAAATACTTTAAAGCTTCTCCGCTACTATAACCACCATCGGCTAAAAGCTCTTCTAATTCAATGCCGTTTTCGTTTAGGTTTTCTTCGGTAAGTTCAACGATTTTTTCTATGCATTGACTATCTCGTTTGTCTGCAAAATCAGAACAAGCACCTGTAATAACATGATGCGCATCGTCTACGGCTATTTGTCCAAAATAGTTTAACTGTCTTGCTTTACCTGGTTTTACACTCACTCTTGCATCACTGTCTGTTGGGGAATAATGCGTGTGATTGGACAGAAATTTTGGTCGAATTAGATTACCATGTTCATCTACTTTATCAATATTGAAGTTAGGATTGGGTTGGTTTTTATACGCTTCCTCTTTCCATGCGTGGTGTTGTTCTACTAATTTTTTTCTGGTGCTTGTGGTTTTGAATTCGCTGTTTTCTTCCAATTCATCTACAAAGGCACTGGCATCTTCTAAAACTTCTTTCTCCATCAAACTATCCATTGAGGCATTAGCCTTGATAAAAACGCTGTCTACAGCTTGACGCTTGCCTCGAATCATCCCTTTGGAAACGCATAGTTTTAAAACGGCTTTGAATAAGGTTAAAAATACTTCTTCTCCATAGAGTTGGCGGGTTCTACTAATAGTGCTGTGCCAAGGCAATGCTTCATCAATATCATACCGAATAAATAGGCGAACATCTAAACAATTGGAGCAATACTCGATGAGTTTTCTATCCGAATTGATATTGTTTAAATAGCCAACCAAACAGATTTTGAAAAAAACAACAGGATCAATACTTTCTTGTCCTTCTTCTCCATAGTACTGGGCTGTGGCTTTATATAAAAAATGAAAATCGATAGCTTTATCAAGCAATCTATAGAAATTATGCTCTGGAATCAAGTCCTGTAAATGAACTTGATAGAGCATTTTTGGTGTGAGTTCTTTTCTTCCTTGCATGGTTTAAAAATACAATTTCTTGTGTTTTTTTGCAAGTGTTTTTTGCTATATTTGTTGGAGTTGCGCAACAAGCACACAGGTTTTGCGCTATTGCTTGGCACGGGATTTATCAGAAATAGAAAAAGTTTTTAATTTAAAGTTTTGGTTATATTTGTAAAGGCTTGGTCTTGGTTTAGCGCCAGTTCTTGAAGTTGCGAAACGTTATAAAATATTTTATGAAAAATCTGCAAGTCAAAATATTATTCTTATTTATTAGCTTATGTATTATAAGTTGTAATAGAACTACTAAAGTGGAAAGAAAAAACGAACCTACTATTTATAAAACTCAAAGTGATGACAGCGAAATGAAAGCAGCGAGAAAAAAAGCTTCTGAAACTTTAAGTCAATTCTTTAAAGCATTTGAAAGTAAAAATTCTCAATTCAACTCATTTTCTATCAAACAAACTTTCAGTAACAAAGACTATAATGAACATATTTGGCTAAACAATATTTTCAAGAAAAATCATGAGTATTATGGAGTAGTTGATAATTTACCAGAATATGTAAAAGATGTGGATTTAGGAGATACTGTTAAGATTGAAAATGAAAAAGTTAGCGATTGGATGTATTTGGAAAATTCTCAACTCAAAGGCGGATATACTATTAGGGTTTTACGTTATAGAATGACAGAAGATGAACGGAAAAAGTTTGACGCAGAAAGTGGAATGGTAATCAAAGAATAAATAAAACGACTTAGAACAGCGGTTTCAAAAAATGGTGAGGTAAGGGATTTATCAGAAATGAAAAAGGT
>CAIKXY010000010.1 GCA_903831595.1 uncultured bacterium | reverse complement strand
CTCAATTTTTGAGCATTCCCATGGCTCAACAACCCAAGATATGATTGAACCGTCTCTATTTTTCCTTCTTTCATTTTTATATTTCTAAACATTTTTCTTTTTGTAGTTGTTCTCAAAACTCTATGGTCAGAAAAATTCACCCAACCAAGAAAATCAACGCCCGAGGCCAGAGTTTTTATAAAAACTTTATTTGGATGCAATTCTAATTTTAATTTTTCACAAAGAAACACTCTTATACATAAGAGTAAGTCTTCTAATTTATTTTTATTCTCAGAAAAAATCACAAAATCATCTGCATATCGTATATAATATTTTGCTTTTAGTTTGTGTTTTACAAATTGGTCAAATTCGTTCATATAAATATTTACCAAAAGTTGTGACGTTAGATTTCCAAGAGGCAAACCTTTACCTTTTTCAGTGGAATAAAAACTACCAATAATTTCAGATAAAATAGATATAATATCTTTATCTGGTATATAACTATTCAATATTCTCAACAAAACTTCTTGGTCTATTGAAGCAAAAAACTTTCTGATATCACATTTCAAAATCCAAACCGTTTTTGTATTATTTTTTGATACTTTATTTGAAAAAGACTTAAATCTCTCCAACGCTTTATGAGTTCCCTTTCCGACCCTGCAAGAATACGAATCAGCTATGAATGTTTTATCAAAAAACGGATAAAGTTTCCTGTATAAAGCATGATGTAGCAGTCTATCTCTCACTTTTGCTTTATGTATATTTCTTGGTTTTGGGTCGGAAATATTAAATGCCTCATAGGAAGAATGTTTATATGTTTTTGTCTCTAAATCTTTATGAAGTGAAATAATATTATTCATTAAATGTCTTTGAAAATCTTCCACATCCTTTCTTAATTTTTTACCTACAACAAATTCTCTCCACGCTTCTAGGAGATTTTCCATTTCAATGATATCTTTATATTTATTAATGAATTGAATTTTAAACATAATATAATTACAACACAAAAAACATGACTATGATGACCCCCCCCCTCTACAGAAACTTTTGCCACTTTTACAGAAAGTAAAAACTGCTTATATTCTTTGGTATGAATATTATCAAATTCTGCCCAAACCACATAGATATTCTCTAGGAAATAGAATTGACACATTATTTATAGAAATCATAGAAGCAATTTCTGTAGCAAGTTTCCTGCCAAAAGAAGAAAAAAGAACTTATATATCTGTTGCCATCAGAAAATTAGACACATTGAAAATCTTGCTTATGGTTTTGTGGGAAACAAAATCTTTGGATAATAAAAAGTATATCGCTTTATCTCTCCATTTAGATGAAATTGGAAAAATGCTAGGTGGTTGGAATGGGCAGATATTAAGACAAAACCCCCACACCTTTCATTTTATTTAAGACTTTCTGAAATTCTTCTTTTCAATTGTCCGAGTGCTTTACCATCTTTTTTAAGCGAAAACTCTCTTTTCCTTGCGTCTATCTCTTTGAAAAATGATTCGTAATATCTAAGTTCAAATGGGACACGAGATTTTGTTGAACGTACTTTTCCATTACTATGTTCAGAAAGTCTTCGTCTCAAATCATTTGTAGAGCCTATATACAAATTATCATCCTTAGTGCTTTTCAATATATAGAGATAAAACATAACCATCATTATATGATTTGAGAGGATAAAATGAAAGGTGTGGGGGAAAACAAAACTCTCCCAAATAAATGGGAGAGAAATGAAAAGAGTTGCGAGGCATGCGGAACACAAACTCGTTGTTGTCATTCCACCTATTGTCAGGCTTAGCGTTGTTGTCGTTGAGCTTCAGCTTGCCATCGTCGTTGCGGTTCACATTGAACACGTTCGGGTTGCCATCGGAGTCAGAAATGTGCAAAATATCTTCTTTACCACCACCCCTTGAATGCTCTCGGGATTGAATCTAATTTGGCATAATAATGCCATAATATTTTGCACCAAGTATCTTCATTTTTATTGAAGCGTCTACATAAGCCCTCTGTTTGAAATCATAATCACAAACATTCTCAACTTATGGATACTGGATTCGGTAGCGAGAAATCGTAATCTCTCGCATATTCACCTACTACCAAAATTATTATATCAAAAAATTTTCAAGAACAAAGTTCTAAGTATCTAAGTGCTAGAGCTAAGTTATAAAAGAGATAAGTTCTAAGACTTGCGAGGCATGCGGAACACAAACCCGCGGCCGCCACCCCACCTATCGTCAGGCTTAGCGCTGCGGCCGTCGAGCTCCAGCCTGCCATCGTCGTAGCGGAGCACATTGAACACGCTCGGGTAGCCAACGGAGTCAGAAATTTGTTTCATTCCTATAAAAATATATTCTCCATTTGGCTGGTCCAAATACTGCAAACGAAGCTGGGGACCGACTTCTGCTGGACATAATTCTAAACCAAGTTCTTCCGCTTTTTTGTATATTTCATCAGTTGTGGCGCCATTTGGAAAACCGAGAGATTTTACAGTGATACGAGCGAGATTTAATTGTTCTAATTTTTTTGATGTAGTGAAATCAGAATTGTTCATCATGCTTTTAGCATAATCCGAAATCCAAACTTTATTTTCCTTTAGTTCTTTCTCGAGTTCTTTTTTATTTTTTCCACCAATTTCAGCTTCCATCTTTTTCAACATTCCCTCTGGGAAAGAAGTTCCTATATGGTCAATGTTTGTTTGGAATATTCCCTTGAATAGAGGTCCAACATAAGCTTTTGTATCTTTATTTATTTTTTTCTCAGAATATGCGATTTGATTTGGCTGACAATCAAAAACTATAGGTGCATCTTCTTTTGGATTTCTTTGGTCGATTATTTCTTTTATGCGAGGATCTCTTTGATATCCAAAGCCTTCGATTTCAGTGTTTACTTCATATAGAAAAATGAGTTCATCTTTTATAAGAGGTTGTTTTAGTTTTGTTTTGTTATCTATTTGAGTAAGAAGTTTCATATTAGCTTCTTTCTTTTTGTATTTGTCTCCATCTGGAAATTCTGTAAGTTTCTTTTTTACTACATCACCAATGTATGGGTCTAGGTTTTGGTCTGCTCCTATACCTCTGACTTCACCTATTTCATTTCCTTGCATACGAATAGCAGCTCTTGGAACATTTGATTTTCCATTTTTATCTTCTGAATAATATACATAGAAGTCACCGCCTTCCAGTTGAGCTTTTGCTGTTGACTCTCCTGCTGTGCACCATCCTGTTCCATGACCTTGCAAAGATTCTACGAGTGGCATGTGGTCTTTGCCTTGTCTATACTTTACCCATTCACCCTTTATGTTTGTAAGTCCTTTCTCCGATTCTGGTGTAGCTTTGTCTATAGCCCATGCATAGAGTTTAGCAAAATTTTCTCCTCGTAGAAGAGCCTGGAATTCTGGGTCTTTATCGTTTGGTATTCCTTTATGTTTCTTCTCTATTGCATCTAGTACATATGCTAATGCTTCTCTGTTTATGTCTGGGAATGGCTTTACTGTGCCTTTTGATCTTTTAGTGAATTGTTTCTTTTCTTTATCATATTCTCCCATTCCGAGAAGATTTCTAATAGCAAAATACTTGAGCCAGTCTGGATATGTGGCATCTTTTGATGATAGGTAGTCAATCCAGTTGTCTAGAGAATCTTTTTGATCTTTTATTATGACTTCTTTGAGTTGATTTCTTGCCTCATCGGTTATTTCAACATCTCCATGGCCTTGTTCACGAGCGATTCGCCTTTGGTTTTCATAATAGCTTTCTGGAATTTCTTCAGGTTTAATAATGTACTTGTCATCTATAACACTTTTTATAGCTTCTATTCCCCTTTCTCTTTTCCCTGGTTCCTTTCTTTCAATAATTTCGGTGAATCTGTCTAGGTAGTTTTGTATCTGATCTTTTGGATTTTGTGGCACTTTTTCTCCAGTGCGCTTTTCTGTGCGTTTTGCTGCTTTTTCTACTTCTTCTGTATTGTGTAGATTGTATTTATTTTTGAGGAAGTCGAGGTTTTCCATATGATTAGATTACTATAAATTTTTGAATTAGTAAAACTAAATATTTATTATATTATTTAACAATTTTTTGCTGAACTTTTCCCCGCTATATACCCGCTTGTCCAGCAAAGTTGTAATGAATACCCACCAGAAGACCTATCAAAATCTAAAATATCTCCTACCAAAAACAAATTGTCATATAATTTTGATTTAAATTCTTTAAAATCAACTTCATTTAAATCAACTCCGCCAGAAGAAACAATCGCCTTGTCATATCCGAGCAAGCTGTCGGCAGTGAGCTTAAACATTTTTAACATTTCCACAATTGCAATTCTTTCCGCTCTTTTTATTTCATTTGCAAACCATTCCCCATCCATACCCATAATTTCTAAAATTTTTAAATAAATTTTTTCAGGAACTTCGACTGGTATAAGATTTTTAATTTTCTTTTTTGGATTCTGTTCATATAGTTTTATCATTCTCTCATGCATAATATCAAGACCAACGCCTGGGAAAAAATCGATAGCAATTTTTACCTCTTTCTTTTCTTTAAGCAAATCACCGACCGTTTTACTCATATTTAATATAGTTGGCCCTGAAAGACCCACATGTGTGAAAAGTATTCTTCCTTTTTTACCCAAAACTTTTTTCCATTCAGACTTATCTGTTTCTTTTTTCAAAACCCATATAGATACGCCGACATTTTCAAGTGTAATACCAGCAAGCTCAGCTATCCATGCTTCTCTTAATTTTATTGGAACAAGTGACGGATTTGAGTCTACAACTTTATGCCCGATTTCTTTTAGCCATTTGAAACCATCACCTGTTGAACCAGTTTCTGGATGAGATTTTCCACCAGTCGCTAGTATAAAATTTTTCGCTTTTATTTCTTCGCCGTTCTCAAGAATAACAGAGGAAATCTTCCCCGAGGCTCCACCTCGGGGAGAAGATTTTTTAATATGGGCGACTAATGCACCGAGCTTGAATTCAACTCCATTTTCTTTAGCAAGTTTTGTAAGAACACCTAAAACATCGAGCGCATTATCAGACTCTGGAAATACTCTAAAACCGGGCTCCACTTTTGTTTTAATTCCAAGCTTTTCAAAAAATCTTATAGTATCATCAGTGCCAAAAATTGAAAGTGGTGAGAAAAGAAAATCCCCTTTTTTCCCAAATTTTGAAACAAAATTTCTAACATCTGGGTCCGCATTTGTAAGGTTACATCTACCTCCGCCTGTAAGAAGTAGCTTCTTGCCCATAACATCATTCTTCTCCAAAAGTAGCACTTTAGCACCATATTTTGCAGCAATAGAAGCAGACATAAGCCCAGCGGGCCCTCCACCAATTACAACAACATCCCAAATATTTGGTTTTACTACTTTTTTAATCATTGACGACATAATAGAGCAAAATCCAACAAAAAGCGAATTATTTGTAGCCTTTTGCTTGAATATTAAACGCGTTATAATATCTTCCCTTTAATTTCATAAGCTCAGTGTGCTTTCCACTTTCAATAATTTTTCCATTGTCCAGTACATAAATTTTGTCCGCATTTCTAACTGTAGAAAATCTATGCGAAATAATAATCACGGTTTTGCCTTTAAAAAAATCATAAATTTTTCCAAAAATTTCTGCCTCTGACACAGCATCAATAGAAGCTGTTGGCTCATCAAAAACAACGACTGGCGAATTTCGATAGAAAAATCTGGCAATTGCAATTTTCTGCCACTGCCCCGTGCTTGGGCGAGTACCACCTTTAAATTTCTCGCTTAGTATTTGATCAAATCCATCTTTATATTTTCCAATAAACGAATCAATATTTGCCTGAGTGGCAGCAATTTTAATTTTATCCATATCCAAGTTTTCATCAGACTTACCTAAAAAAATATTATCCTTGAGACTCAAATATGGGTAAGTATTAAAATCTTGAAATAATACGCCAAGATTTTTGTACCAATCTTTTATTTCAATATTATTTATATTTATATCATTTAGTAAAATTGAGCCACTATCAATTTTATAAAATCTACTCAAAAGTTTAACTAGTGTTGTCTTCCCTGCTCCATTTTCTCCAACTATTGCAATTTTTTCTCCCGGCTTAATATTCAAACTCAAATTATTAATAATATATCTATCGGCACCAGGATATTTGAAGTTTACATTATTAAATTTAATATTTGGAGCAAAATCAATTTTTCCAAGTTTTATGTTGCCATCATCAACAATAGGTTTCATATCAAAAACGATTTTTACTTCATTTACTCTATTTGCTCTTTCTAATAGACCGTTGAAACTATTGATCATAATTGATAAATTGCTGGAAAACATATCTAAAGCTCTCATCTGGAATGTTACGTCTCCTATCGATATAAACTTGTAAAATAAATTCTTAAATATTGAAAAATATCCAAAAATACCCGCTATATCTCCAATGGAACCAAAAAGAAAACCGGATAAATACCATTCCTTAAAATTTTTAATTTGTAGGGCCATAAATCGGTCGGTGAATTTCCTACTAATGTCACTAATAAAATTAAAGGACGAAGTAATGGTAATTTCTTGTAAATTTGATGTCTCATTCAGAGTAGAATTACAGCCATTAGATCTACGAATATTTTCAGTTTCGGTGCGCCAATATAACCAATTTCTTCTCATATAAATTTTATTTGATACGACTTCTGGTATGGTGGCTATAACAATAATAAGTGCAATTAGTGGCATTATTTTTATCACAACTATTGATGTGACAATAAATACAATAACTTGTGAACAAGATATTACTAATCTTTCAAAATCATTGTTAGTTGAATTCATTGTTTCTCTTGCCCTTTGAATTTTGTTAACGACCTCTGGATTTTCAAGAGTCTGAATACCCAAAGAGCTTATTTGTTTAGATAAAATTATTGGTACCATGTATGAAGAAAGATTGCCCATTGAAGCCATAATAGATGAATACGCAGAATTAAAAGCAGAAATTATTAAATTGAAACAAAGTAGTAATAAAAGTAGGGGTATTATGTCATTTAAGCTGGCGCTTGAATTACCTAAAATTTTTATTATTTTATCTAAAAGTCTAGCAAAAATATATGCATTAAATAGTGGGCTTATATTTAATATCATACGTATAATAATTTGTGATAAAGCAAATCCTGGCGATAATTTAAAATTAAAAAGAAACAACCATTTCATAGTATTGAAAAACTCTTTCATTGATAGTTTTTTTTGATTGTCTATGTTTTCTTTTGCCATATTTAATAATATATTTAATTAATAATTATTTCCCCGTGCTTCCAAAACCACCTTCCCCACGGACTGTATCAGATAGTTCTTTTACTTCTTCAAAATCTACTTTTTCTTTTTTCTGAATTATCATTTGAGCAACCTTGTGACCTTTTTCAAAAATATAATCTTTTTCACCAAAATTTATTACCCCTATCAACACTTCCCCTCTATAAGATGAATCTATAACTCCGCCAATAGTTTTGAGCCCATATTTCATAGAAAGTCCACTTTTGTCCCAAACGAGCCCAACGTATCCTTCTGGAATTTCCATTGCAATACCCGTTGGTACAGCCACTCTCTCTCCTTTTTTAACGACAATAGTTTCTTTTGCACACAAATCAAAACCCGCATCATCATAATGTGCATATTGGGGGACCTTTGCATCTGTGTGTAATTTTTTGATTTTTAGAATCATTTATTTATTTCTTTTTCTACTACAGTTTTAAAATTATTCCATACGACATCAATAGGCTGACTTGCATCTATTATCTCATGCGGAACATGTTTAATAAACTCCTTAAAACCTTTTCTCAAAGCATCATGAAATTTAATTTGTCTATCTTCAAAATGATTTCTTTCATCAGCCCCTTGCCCATTTTTTCTACTGAGACCAATCTTAGGGTCTATATCAAAATAAATATACAAATCTGGCTTTGTATCTCCTAAAAATATTTCTCTTGTTTCCCAATATAATTTTTCTAATTCTCGACCATCTTGTGCAACTATCTGATAGGCAAAAGTGGAAGAATCAAATCTGTCACATACAACGATTTTACCTTTTTCTAAAGCGGGAATGATAGTATTTTTAAGATGATCCGCCCTTGCTGCCCAATACAATGAAAACATGACTTTTGCGTCTGCTTGACCTGCATTTTCAGATTTTAAAATAATATTACGGATTTCTTCTGCATAAGGAGAACCACCAGGTTCTCTCGTGAGAACAACAAGATTCCCATACAAATCCTTGAGACGCTTAATTTGAGTGGTTTTCCCTGCTCCTTCTCCACTATCAATAACAATAAATTTACCTCTTTTCATTTCATTAATATTTCCTTAATTACATTATCTGTTTCTTCATATAATTCCTCTAAAGTCCCATTATTATCTATACTTATTTTGGCAAAATTCATAACAGTCGGAATCTCTTTTTCTGTTTCATTATTTTGGTCGGCAATAAATTGCTCAAAAGTTTTATCTTTGTCGCCAGCATTTTCATTTCTCCTAACCATTCTCTCGTATCTTATTTTTGCATCAACTTCTACTTTTATTAAATAAAAATTTCGTAATTCTTTTAAGTATTTCATGTCCGCCATTCTACGTATACCGTCAACTACAACTATTTCTGAATCTAACTTCGAGGCGTCTGATGCAATAACTTTTGCCAATAGGTCTTGTCCAAAATTTTCCCGTAAACTCGTAGAAAGTTTTTGAAGATTTTCTCTACTCTCGGGAATAGTAAGTCTATTTACCACATCACGAAGTGGAGTAGAAAATTTACAATCTTTTGTATTGTATTTTTTTGCGAGATATTTTTTTACAGCTTCCTTCCCGCAAGCTATTTGCCCCACAAGACCTATAATTATTTTTTGCATGAATATTGTCTTAATTTTATGCCTGCCAACTTAAACATTTTTCTTGAAACTTTTGCTTCTGGTTGGTCGTGATATTTATCACAGTCATAAATGACTTCTTTTATCCCATTTTGAATTATTGTTTTTGCACATTCATTGCATGGAAATAGTGTTGTATATATTTTACAACCTTTTGTTGTATTGTTTGCATTATAAATTGCATTTTCTTCGGCATGACAAACGTATGCATATTTTGTGTCTTCAAAATTGCCTTCCCTATCCCATGGTAAATCACAACTTTCAATTCCACGTGGCCAACCATTGTATCCCATTCCAACAACGACATTTTCTTCATTCACGACAACCGCACCAGCTTGGGTCGATGGATCTTTTGATCTTTCTGAAATCGTAAAAGCAATTCGCATCAAACATTCATCCCATGAAATATAATTGTCTCTAGGTCCTAACATAATTCTAATTTTATAGTTTTTTAAAAATAATACAATACAAAAAGGACGGCACGCTTCGCGTGCCGTCCTTTTGTTTAAAATTTATTTCACGTCAACCCACACATACTTTTCTGCTGAAAAGTTGCGCGGGCCCGCCTCAGCTTCACAGCTTCCGGCCGGTAGAAGTTAAAACAAAAGATGTGCTTTTAAGCACATCTTTTTTATTATTTAACTTCTACCCCCATGGATCTTGCTGCTCCTTCTACCATTTTCATGGCTGCATTTATATCATTTGCGTTCATGTCTACCATTTTCTTTTCAGCAATTGCTTTGACTTGGGCTTTTGTAATGGTTCCAACTTTAACTGTGTTGGGTTTACCAGAACCTTTTTCCTGACCTATCGCCTTCAATATCATACTAGCTGTAGGTGGAGTTTTTAAGATGAAATCATATGATCTATCTTCATAAACTGTAATAACTACAGGAAGAGTGTCTCCAATCATTGCTTTTGTCGCGGTATTAAACTTGTTGACGAAATCACCAATGTTTATACCTGCCTGACCCAAAGCTGGACCAATAGGAGGAGCCGGTGTAGCTTTCCCCGCTGGGATTTGTAATTTTAATTTTTTTGCTATTTTTTTTGCCATATTTTTATATTAGTTAATCAGAGGCTTGCTTAAAGTACCAAATATCCTCTTAAAAGTAAAGCTAAACTTTTCTTATTTGAAGTAAATCAAGCTCGACTGATGTTTCTCTTCCAAACATAAGCACCATAACTCTTGCCTTTCCTTTTTCCCCATCAACTTCGCTAATCTTGCCTTCAAGGTCTTTGAATGGTCCATCAACGATTTTTACTGTATCACCGGCAACAAAATCTACAGCATGAGAAACTTTGTTAGTATCAAGTCTGCCCAAGAAAAATTCAACTTCCTTTTGTGTTAATGGTACTGGGTGAACTCCTGTTCCTACAAACCCTGTAACTCTTGGTGTATTTCTAACAACAAACCATGATTCATCAGTAACAATCATGTCTACCAAAATATAACCTGGGTATATTTTTTCATCCTCTTCTACTCTTTTGTTTCCTTTTATTTTAATTTTCTTTTCAACAGGAACAACGACATTAAAAATTTTGTCGTTCATATTCAAAGAATCTATTCTTTGTTTTAGATTTCTCGCAACTGCATTTTCATAACCAGCGTAAGTGTGAATTGCATACCAATGTCTTCCGCCTTCAATTGTTTGTTTTGCCATATTTTAGCTTGTAGGAAGTAGTTTGTAGCTTTTTAGAAAACTCAAACTAATCCAAAAATTAATTTATTAAATAATACTCTTAAGACCTAGTGAGAATAAGTAATCGAAAAGTCCAAGATATGCGGCGACCGCGATTGAAATAACAATGACAAGTACTGTAAAAATAATTGTTTGGTTTCTTGTTGGCCAGCTAACATGTTTCATTTCCTCTTTTGTCTCTAGAAGATAGTTTGATAGTTTTGACATTTTTATTAGCTTGTAGGATATAGCTTGTAGCTTTTAGAAATACAAGAATCCAACAATGCAAAATTAAATTTATAAATCTTTCTTTAAAAAACCACCCTTTCGGGCTTAAATATATAGTACCATAAAACATAACTAAAAAGCAACAGGACGGCGATCTTTGGTCACCGTCCTGTTGCTTTTTCCTAATAAGCTAAGGAGCTACAAGCTAATTAGCTATTTTACTTTATTTCATAAGTAATACTAACATTTGAAGTGATTTTGTTTTCTCCTGTTGGCAATACCGCCTCAACTGAACTTTTCATTGAAGAAACGCCCATTGCTGCTCTATCATAATAAACAGGATAATTATTTCCACTTTCTGAATATCCAGTTATTTTAACAAGTCTAACGCCCAAAGCTTTTGCAAGTTTTGTTGCTTCACTTCTTGCTTGAACGATGGCTTCATCTCTTGCTTCTTTTACCAAATCATCATACTTATCATTTGTAAAATTCAAACCACTCATATCAGTGACTTTAAGTGTTCCGAGGTCGGTAACTATTTTCCCTGCTTTTGTAAGATCTCTTATCTTCAAACTAAGACTTTGTGTTACATCATATCCTGCAAGTGTTTGCTTTCCTCCATAAGGATATACTTGTGATGTTAAATAATCATATCTTGGATAAATATTATATCCTGTTGTCTTTATATCTTTTTCATCTACTCCGTTTGCCTTCAAACTTGCAATAATTGCTGCAATTCTTGTATTTACTGCATCAGATGCGACTGCTACATCCATATTCTCTTCCATAACACTAAAAGAAATTGTTGCTATATCTGGTCTTACTGTAAGTTCTCCTTTTCCACTTACAACTATTGTATCTTTTTGAATACCGTTTCTATTGTAATCCCCATGTCCACAGACTTTTACCACAATAAAAATTAAAACCAAAAGCATTATTACTGCAAAAACTTTCTTATGACCAAACTTTTTCATATGAGAACACATTCCTTTTATACAAGGGCATACTCCTTCACAACACTGTTTATTTTCATCCATTTTTTTAATTGATTAAAACTAATAACTAAATGATTATAGCATTTTTAATGTTAAACGACTAAACAAAATTAATTTTTACTCCATCTGGCAAAAATACCACAAGGTAAAAGTCTGCCGGCTTTTGATTCTTGTATTGTAAGTTCCCCTATTTCAAATTGGCCTCCATATTTTTCTACAAGAGGTTTCAAAGCATTATAGTAAGCTTGCGAAGAATATCCTGCAGCATAACCATTTATTATAAAGAAAAGTGGATTATCAGAAAGTATTTTTGAACATTCTTCTAAAAGTTTTATAAAATCGCTTTCAATTTTCCAAATTTCGCCTTTTCCTCCCCTGCCAAATGATGGCGGGTCCATTATTATTCCATCATATTTTCCACCACGTTTTATTTCTCTCATCACAAATTTTCTTGCGTCATCAATAATCCAGCGAACTGGTTTTTTATCAAGCCCGCTAAGTTCAGCGTTTTCTTTTGCCCAAGTGATTGCAGATTTTGAACCATCAACATGTGTGACTTCCGCGCCAGCAGAAAGTGCGGCCAAAGTTGCTCCGCCTGTATATCCAAAAAGATTCAGAACCTTTATTGGTCTTTGTGCGTTTTTAATTTTATCTTTTATAAATATCCAATTTGGTTCTTGCTCTGGGAAAACTCCAGTATGTTTAAAAGCTGTTGGTTTAATATTAAATTTTAAACCTGCCTGCGCAGGCAGGTTATCAAAAGAGATTTGCCACTCATTTTGCATACTGGCATTTTTCTTTTTCCATGTTTTTTTATCAGCTCCAAAAGTAGCGTCTGCATTTTTCCATTCAATTTCAGACAAGGTTTTATTCCACAGAGCTTGTGGATCTGGTCTTCTCAAAACATATTTCCCATAGCGTTCAAGCTTTTCTTCATTTCCGCTATCAATAAGCTCGTAATCTGCGCTTGGTAACGTTTTTAAAATTTTTGGTTCCATTACAAAAAACTATAACAGAAAATTGTAAAAATTGAAAATTACAAAAAATTGGTTACTCTATTTCTAAGTTTAAAACCATTTCCATGTTTTAACATACCCAAATACGACTGAATGGTTTCTTTTTTGTTACTTTCCTTTAATTTTCTAAACATTTTTCTTTTTGTGGCTGTCCTCAAAACTCTATGGTCAGAAAAATTCACCCAACCGAGAAAATCAACCCCGGAAGCAAATGTTTTTATAAATACTTTATTTGGATGCAGTAATAAAGCAAGCCTTTCTTTTAAAAATGTATCTATTAAAACGAGCAAAGATTTCAACTCTTCTTTTTTATCACTTAATACCAAAAAATCATCGGCATATCGAATATAATATTTTATTTTAAGAGTATGTTTTATATATTGGTCAAACTCGTTCATATAAATATTTACCAAAAGTTGTGATGTCAGATTCCCAAGAGGCAAGCCTTTTCCTTTTTGAGTGCTACTAAAACTTTCTATGACTTTTTCTAAAAGCCATAGAGTATCAACATCAAAAATATGTCTTTTTAAAATATTCAGCAAAATAAGATGGTCTATAGAAGCAAAAAACTTTCTTATATCACATTTTAAAACCCAGCATGTTCTACTGTGATTTTTTGATACTTTTCTCGCAAAATCTCTAAAACGATTACATGCTTTATGTGTGCCTTTAAAATTTCTACATGAGTATGAATCGTGTATGAATTTTTTATCAAAATAAGGGTAAAGAATCCTATAAATCGCATGGTGTAATAATCGATCACGCACAATTGCTTTATGAATATTTCTTGGTTTTGGGTCATTAATAGAAAAAGCTTTATATCCAAAATGAATATATGTTTTATTTTTCAAATCATGGTGTAAGTTAGATATATTATTTGAAAGAGCAAGCGCATATTCGGCAACATCATTTTTATATCTTTTGTCAGAAATAAATTCACGCCAAGCTTCGTGAATATTTTTTAGAGATATGATAGTATCGTAAGTATTAAAATTAATTTCCATAATAAATTATATGAACTATAAAGTGACCCCCCCCCCTACAGAAATCGCCCGTTGTAATATCAAAAGAAAAAGATGCTTATCAATTTTGGCTAAATTTGCACAGAAATTTTCCTAAAACTGAACGCTTTGGTATTGGACAAAAGATAGAGAGTTCATTTTTAGATATTCTAGAATTTAGTTTTGCATCAGTATATTTACCTCCTGAATCAAAGATTATACTACTAGGAAAAACAATAACAAAATTAGATACTCTAAAATTCTTCTCCCAACTTGCATGGGAAAGTAAATTGATACCAAATGAAAAATATATTGAGTTGTCTGAAAAATTAGAAGAAATTGGAAGAATGCTCGGTGGATGGAAAAAAGGTTTACAACAAAAAACTCCCGCCAAATAAGCGGGAGAAAATATTTTAGTTTCGGGACAACAATCCGATGCCTGTTCTCAGCATTCCAGACGTTGTCATTCGAGAAGCGATTCACGTTCACGTTAAGCCCATCAGAGTTCAAGTTCACGTTCGCCACGAAATTATGTGCAATATTTCTCCCATATCACCATCCGCCAAACCATGACAGATTGTATCTTATGCGGGACTTATAAGTCCTCTAAAATACTACACCAACTTTATTTATTTTTATAAGATATTTATACCATTCACTCTTTTACAAGACATATCCGGTAAAACTCTAAAATAATATAGATATACAATTGTAGTCTTAAGCCATAGCCGAAAACGCTTATAATTGCGTTTTTATTATATACAAAAATACAAATTAAAACAAAAAAATTGACCCCCTTACTTTCCTTACGGATTTCAGAGGGTCAAAGTGTCCAAGTTTCAAAGGGACAAAAAAACTAAGTGAAAAAATTACAGTTGTGGGACAACAATCCGACGCCTGTACTCAGCACACCAGACGTAGCCACACGAGAAGCGATCCACGTACACGTAAAGCCCATCAGAGTTCAAGTACACGTTCGCCACGAAATAATCCTTCCCGACTTTAAAGAGAAAGAAGGTTCCATAGCCACCAGTGCGAAGCCACTTAGCGTGGTTTTTCACAAAAAAGATGATTTGGCTTTGCGTGAAGCACAGACGGTCCAAGTTTTCTCCAAAACTTCCGAAGATATCCTTGAACATGCCGTCCTTGACCATCTCAAAAACTTGCGTTTTTGTTTCCTTGGTCGGTGTACTCGGCACATCGAGATTCCAGTTTTTGAAATCAGAATCTATACCGCTCGGAAAAATTTTCTGAGCATTGGCGATAGTTTCCTTGCCGTCTGTTGAAGCAATAACAACTTTTTTGCCATCAGAAATTAGCTTCAGGTAGCTATTTTCTTTCTGATTCCAGCAGGGGCGTTTTGAGAGAAACTTTCTCGCTTCTCTCTCCCAAAGTTCGCTTTCTTCGCCTAACAATACGTTTTCAAACTGTTCGCGCAGTTCGCGATAATCGCGAAGTGCTTTTTTGAGCATGTTATCCATGGTCAAATCCTCCCTTTTGTCTGTCATAAGACAGGCTGAATTACTCTTGACGTATCGTGGATATTGATAGTCATAGCCAAAAGTTTCCAAAAAAATTAGGAGCTTTTGGCTATGACTATTTTTTCAATTTAGTTTATAAAAGAACCTATTTATTACTAGCCACAATTATACACCCTTTGGGCTCGCGTGTCAATAGCACAGAAAATGGCTATAAATAAAGGCATTTTTTATACTTTATACTGTATTCTATATACTAAATACTCTCTTGGCATTCTCTAAAAGTTGCAACCTTACCTTCTCAAAGTCTTCCCCACGAATTTCAGCGATTTTTTTGACTACCTCCACCACATAAGTTGGTTCATTTCTCTTCCCTCTATAAGGAATTGGTGCAACAAACGGTGCGTCTGTCTCTGCATGAATTTTATTAAGCGGAATATTTTTTATAACTTCATCATATTGGCGAGCGAAAGTAATAACACCAGTAAAAGATATCGTAAAACCTAAATCAATAAACTTTTTTGCCCATTCGAGACTACCGGCAAAAAAATGCATATTTCCTCTTACCTTTCCGCCTGCCTGCGCAGGCAGGTTGTATTTTTTTAATATTTCATAAGCGTCTTCATATGCATCTCGTATATGGAGCATTAATGGTTTGTCATATTTGATAGCAAATTCAATTTGTTTTATAAATTCTTTCTTCTGATATTTTTTTTGTTCAACTATATTGCCGGCTAATCTAAAATAATCCAGCCCACACTCACCTATTGATACAACTTTCGGACTTTTTACAAGTTCTTCATATTTTTTCTCATCAAAAATTTCCCCATCTTTCCCAGTTGGGTGGAGTCCGATGCAAGCAAAAATATTTTCGTTTTTTTCAGCAATTTCTACGGAATCTTTTGAACTTTCATAATCTGAACCAACGCAAATAGTTGAGACACCTTCACTTTTCATTTTTTCTATCACAGAAACAAGATCTTGCTTGTAATCAGCAAAACTTAGATGAGAATGTATATCGATATAATTCATAGTATTAGTATAAAGTATTAGTATTAGTAATTTTTTGCTGATTTAATTATACCTAAAAGTAATTTATTTACCTCCGTGATTTTTTCTTCAGTATTTTTATAATCTTCTGTTGACAAATAATTTAAATCTTTTCCAATAAATATTTGACTTTGTAATTCTAAAAGTGATCCGCGAGACATTCCATAAAAATGAATTTTGTCTTTGGCGGTCATGCGGGCAAAACCTTCGGCAATATTTGACGTAACAGAAATTCCAGCTCTTCTTATCTGGTTTACCAAACAGAATTGCTCAGTTTTAGGAAATTTGCTGGTAATTTTATAAATTTCAAGTACTAATGTATGAGCTTTTTGGTAAGCTATCAAATTTGTAAAATTTAAAATATCGCTCATGTATTTTTATACTAATACTGAATACTTATACTACCATTATTCCATTCTTTGGAATAATGGTACTTCTGGTTTTTTGTTTTCTTTTACTAATTTTTTAATTTTATTTGAAGTTTCTGGCAAAATTGCTTCAAGATGAACAGCAATTTCATAAACCCCAATCACTAATTCTTCTATTATTCCGATTGCCTTTTCTTTTTCTGTTTTTATAAGTTTAAATGGTTGAGTAGTTTGAATTTTTACGTCTAATTCACCAATTTTCTTCCAAATAATATTTGTCGCCTCTTGAAGATTATATTTTTCTACAGCATTTTTAAAATCTTCTGATAAAGATACAAGGTCGATTTCAACTGCTTTTTCAAGATTGTTTTGAGACATTGTCATCACACGACTTACAAGATTGCCGAGGCCGTTTGCAAGATTTGCATTATAAGATTCTTTGAACATTTCTTTTGTAAATGGAGTATCTTCAAAAGGAGCAAGTTCTCTCGTCACATAATATCTCATTGCATCTGTGCCGTATTCATTTATCAATTCAACTGGGTCTGCAACATTACCAATGGATTTGCTCATTTTTATTCCGCCAGCACCAGTAACAAAACCGTCTATGACGATAGTTTTTGAATTTGGGAGACCAGCGGCCATCAGCATTGCTTGCCACATTGCGGACTGTTGGCGAAGATTATCTTTTCCACAATACTGCACCATTCCGCCTGTCTCAATTTGCCATGTATTAAACTTATTCATATCATCCGGCCAGCCAATAGCAGAAATATAATTTATCAGTGCATCAAACCAGACATAAATAACTTGGTCTTTATCGCCAGGTACTTCTATCCCCCATGGCATCTTTGATTTCAATCTTGAAATACTAAAATCAATCAAACCCCTGGAAACAAAAGCTTTAATTTCATTAAAACGAAAATCTGGAATAACAAAATTTGGATTTTCTGAATAATATTTTAATAGTTGGTCTTGAAGTGCTGAAAATTTAAAAAAATAATTTTCTTCATCGATATATTCTATTTCCAAATTTGGGTGGTCTGGACATTTTCCATTTACAAGGTCAGAATCGGCTTTTTCCAGCTCACACCCCACACAATATTTGACTTGGTAATTTTTCTTGTAAATGTAACCGTTCTTATCACACAATTTCCAAAACTCTTGGGCAGATTTAATATGATGCTCGTCTGTTGTTCTGATAAAGTTAATATCTTTTGAAATCCCGAGAAGATTTAATAATTCTTTAAACTTGTTTGCATAAAAAGTTGTATATTCTTCAACGCTTTTTTTCTCTTCTTGAGCCTTAAGATAAACTTTTTGACCGTGTTCATCTGTCCCTGTATTAAAAAATACATCAAAACCTTGAAGTTTTTTGTATCTCGCTATTACATCCGCACGGACAAACTCTAAAGCGTGCCCCATGTGAGGGCTCGCATTAACATACGGCAAAGTTGTCGTTATATAAAATTTTTTATTTGTGTTAGCCACGTTTAATTAATTAAATTTTTTCTAATTCTTCAGCTTTCTGCCAGAAAAGTGTTTTCTTTTTCTGAATATCATCAACCAATTCCATTAAAGCAGAAACCATAGGAACTGACAACACTATTCCAAGGAACCCAGCAAGTTTAAATCCAATAATAATTGCGAGAATTACAAGAATTGGAGAAACTCCTACAACTTTCTTAACAACAAGTGGATAAATAAGATGGTTCTCAAACTGTTGGATAATTATGTAAAGACCCAAAACTAAAACTGCTGGTGCTATACCTCCGCCGACAAAGGCCACAAGAATTGCTGGGATTGCGGACAAGACTGGACCAAAAACTGGAATAATTTCCAAACAACCTGCCAAAACCGAGAGCAACAAAGCATTCTGTATACCTAAAATCATAAGTCCTAGATATAAAAGAACGGCGATGATAATGCCAAGCAATAATTGTCCTTGCATCCATTGTCCAATTTTAATCTGAGATCTTTTCCACAAATCAACAATGTACTTTTCATGTTTGAGTGGCGTAACAAGTCTTAAAAATCTTGCGACTCCATCTTCTTGTACCAAAAGATAGAAGGACAAGACAACAATTAAAATAAATGATAAAAGCCCACCGAAAATTGCCGATACAATATTTATAAAACCATTTGAGACGTTTGAAGAAATACTTTGGATACTTTTTACAAGGTCACCAAGTCCAAAACTAGTGCTTGGAATGACTGTTTTTATTTGGCTCTGTGCATCATGTACCAATTGTGTTGGATTGTTTACAGTATCAGACAATGTTTGAACAACTTTTTGAGAAGTAGTCACTGTATCATTGCTAATGTTTAGTGGGTTCCAAAGTGTGGTTGACTCTAAATATTTTGGTAATTCGGTAAGAAGCGAACTTGCTTCATCCAAAACTGATGGCACGAAATAAAACATTAGACCAATAAAAATAGCAAAAATTGTTAAATAGGAAATTATTGAGGCTGGTAATCTTTTGATTTTATACCTTTTGAAAAAGGCAATGAGTGGCTCCATCCCTGAAGCAATAACAACTGCAACTAAGACAACCAAAACTAAATCTTTTATAAAATATAAAAATAAAATCAATAAAACAATACCAATACCTTTTAAAATAGAGCCAGGTGTAATATTTATGTTTATAGATTTGTGTTCATGTTCATTCATAAATAAAATAATAACACTTAATAAAGTTTTTTAAAAGCAGAAGAGCGGCGCCGTAGGCGCCGCTCTATTTATTAGTTTTCTAATTCCCTCCACCCAGAGACCACCCAACCTCCAGAAGGTCCACTACTAAATGATGGGTTAGCTAAACCAGAATCATAAGTAATTGTTGCACCACCTGAAAGAGAAACGGAATTGGCCATAACCGAACGCGCACCAGAACCGCCATCAATATTTACATCCCCATATGGAGCAATTAATACTACGGAACCAGCTCCGCCAGAAAGTGAAATTGCTGAATTGTTATTGTGACAATGACTTGTGGCTGAACAGATAGAAGTTGTCACGACAACCGGGTAACTTCCGGCAGTCCCAGAACCGTCGAATGATGATCCTCCTCCAACATCTACATACCCATCGGTGACAATAATAGAACTATTTTTACCAAGACTTGGCGACAATTTTATTTTTCCTCCACCTGTTAAATCAATATTACCAACAACCCATAATGTCCCTGTAACCATAAGTGTTCCTCCCCCCTTCACAGTTAAGTCACCAGTAATTTTTCTCGGCCCAACTATATCGCCATTTGAATCAACTGTGAAATCACCATTGTAAGTTCCACCAATTAGGGCCTCTGACTTCCATTGGTTTATGTTATCATCTGTCACCGCCATTGGAATCGAATCTGGAATGCCTTTAGTTACATTACAAGCTTTATGGTTATCATTATTACTTCCAATTTGACAGTACAAGCTACCAGTGACACTTACATTGGAAATATTTTTTGCCCAAGCCATATCTTTAGAACTTGAACCGATATAAAGATAATCGCCACCATCTCCTAAAATTTTACTGCCAGATGCCGCGACGGCTGTTCCTGTAATATGGACACCAGAACCACCGACGATATCGCCATTTGAATAAATGTTTCCAATGACTTTTGATCCACCAGTCATTTTAAAACCTCCATTACCTGTAAGAATTCCGTAGTTAAATGAAACGCCGGAACCTTGAGTAAGCTCTGCTTCAATATTTTTTTTGTAACCATTTTGATTTGATAAAGATGAAACTGTTTTTCCAGATACCGTATCACTAATTTGTGTGACTTCACTGTAACCATCCAAAGACAAAGTTTCAGTTACACCTACATTAGCATTCATAACACTATCTTTTAATCTATACACAACATCCTCAGCCCCAGCCTCTGAAAGATAGTAGCTTTGTTTTGCACTCCAAATATCTCTTGAAGAAAATATTTGTTGCAGTGTTGGTGTGGAAAGTCCAAAAATAATTACAATGGAAACCATCATAAAAATTATTGTTGTGAGAAGCATTACATATCCGGAATTATTTTTTGGTTTTTTGTTTTTCATTTTTTTAGTATGACCCTTTTAGTATGGCAGTATCATAAAACCACTCACTTTTTGTTTGACCATCAACAGCCGTTGTTAAATTAATCTGTATTCTTACCGCTTGTGATTTACCAGTATTTATATTTGTAAAGATTAAATTTTTTACAATCACATCTTTTGAGATTAGTGGTCCAAAATAAGATAATGTTGATGTACTCCCCCCCTCATACATATTTAGTCTTGCGTCAGATGACGTAGAAAATTGGACGACATTGGCAATAGGATTGCTTTGATTTAATTGTAATAAACTGCCACTAGCAATAATAGTACTATCTGAGGCGTGTATCTCTCGAACCATCCCTTCAAGAGCCGAATAGGCAGTATTTCTAAGATTGCTTTCAGCAAAGCCTTTTCGATTTGACTTCAGAACAACAACTATTGACTGAACAATAACGACAGCAATCACAGTCATGAGTGCAAGGTATATCATCATTTCTACTAGCGTGAATCCCTGTATTTTTTGTTGTTTTATTTTTTTTAACATTAAAAAATATTTGTTATATAAGTCGAAAGGCTTTTTGTTGTTGTAGAATTATTTGATTTCCAAGAAACGGATGAAATAACTTTTCTAGTATTTATATCAAGAGTCCCTCCACTTAAAATTATTCTTCCGTCTATGTCTCTATATACGGAATTAATTTTAAAAGTTCTAATAAAATTAGAATCAATAATTGACGGTGTTGTCGTGGCTTTCCAGACATTATTTGTTGATGAAGATGTGTCAAAATACAAATAATAATCAGTATTATCTGATAAAGCACTTATATTATTCCAGCCAAAATCTCTAATTGTTTTTACCGCTTCAATACCTTCTTCCGCAAGGTATGCCGCCTTAGTGGAGGATAAGTTTACTCCAGCGCCTGAAAAATAAGCACTACTAGCATTAATCAATGCACCTAAAATTATAGAAAAAATAAAAACAGCAACTAATATCTCAACTAGACCTGACCCTTTTTTTAGATTTTTTTTCATCATCTAATTTCTTTCAATTATACCAGTAGAATAGATTCTAATAATATTTGTTTTTGACGGATTGCTTAAAACCGTAAATGTTATTGTTCCGCTGGCGCTTGTACTCCCGGATACATTATTAAAAATAATGTCAGTATTTATTCCCGTAGATGTACTTATAGCAATAAGGTTTGAAAAAACAGTTTCTTGATTTTCTGTGCCATAACTATTTTTAAATGTAACAAATTTATTATTAAAAATCCTTACTCCGTATTTAGAAGCATCTTTTGAAGAAATTGCCATTGATTTTGCACCATTTAAAACAGATATTGCTGAAATTGCTGATGTGTTTAACGCTTCTGTTCCTCCCGCCTGCCCAAACGAGGAAATTACGATTGAAGTTATTACTCCCAAAATCGCAATTACTATCAGTAATTCGACTAAAGAAAAACCAATTGAAAGTTTTTTATTTATTTTAAATCTATTCATTTTATTGAATTGAATCAGTCAAAGAATAAATTGGTTTTATAATTGCAAGAGCAAAAATTGCTACTGCAAGACCAATTATTACCATGAGTACTGGCTCAATTATAGTAGAAATATTTTTTGTTTTTTGATCAACTGACTCTTCATAAAAATTAGCGACTTCCATAAACATTGATGGCAATCTGCCCGTTTCTTCACCTACGACAGACATTTCCGCAACAAAAATTGGGCACAGATTAGTATTTTCCATAAAAACACTTGAGATCATTCCGCCTTTTTCAACAGTGCTAATTGCGGAAGTCAAAACATCCTTAAAATATCCATTCTGAACAACATCCCTTGTGATTGAAATCGCTTCAGCATAAGGAACACCTGATGACAGGAGTGAAGAAATTGTTCTCGTGATTCTCGCTGAATTTGTTTCTTTTGTAATTTCTCCAATCACAGGAAGTTTTAAAAAGATATAATCTAAGATTCTTTTTCCAGACTTTGAACGGAAAAATATATAACAAACAATAACTACTGATACCAGAGCCAACAAAGTTGTAACTATATTATTTTTTAGAAAATCACTAGCTGAAATTAGTACTTGTGTCATGAAAGGCAATTCTATTTTTAAATCTTTAAAAGTTGCGGTAATACTTGGTACAACTAATACAAGCATAAGTACACCGATAATTATCATTACGGAAAGAATAATCGATGGGTAAACCATAGCTCCTTGTACTTTTTTCTTTAGTTTATAACTTCCCTCTAGTTGGTTCGCCACAATTTTTAGTGAGTCAGCAAGATTACCAGATTCTTCACCAGCCTTCACCATTGAAGTAAAAAGTTGAGGAAAAACGTCAGGATATTCTGAGCAAGCCAAACTTAATGTCTGACCCTTCCTTATACTTGCCTCTAAAGATTCAATTATTTTTTTAAATCTTTTGTTGGTAATTTGTTTTTCTAAAATATCTAACGCTTTTGCAAGAGAAAGCCCAGCATTTATCATTGAACCTAAATTTCTAGCGAAAATTATTTTTTGGTGTTCAGGAATAGAATCAATAAATGGAACATTTATATTAAATTTAATTTTTGTTACCTCTGATGCAACAAGTAAAGTACTACCATCTGCTTTAAGTTCTTCATATAAAGTAAATTTATCATTGGATTCTTTTATCCCCTCATATTTTATACCATCATTTTTTACTGCTTTAAATTTAAACTTCATTTTTTATATTCTTATTCTGAAACCACTCTCAATACTTCCTCTATCGTAGTTAGACCAGTAACACATTTAAATATTCCGTCTTCAATCATAGATAACATTCCCTCTTTTTTTGCCTGTGCCTCAATTTCGTCTGAGGTTGCACCCTTAATAACAAGATTTTTTATTGTTGAAGTCATATTAAGCACTTCGTGTATTCCAATTCTTCCTAAATATCCATCGGTCGAATCTGCGGAAGGATTTGCTTTATAAAAATAGATATTATTCCAATCATCGTTTTTGCCAATCATATTTTCCTCTTTTAATGTTCTCAATACTTTATCTAAATCCACAACCTTACCCAAAGATGCAAGTTCTGGTTTTGATAATATATATCTTTCTTTATTTTTTGTAAGTTTTCTAACAAGTCTTTGCCCAAGAATAATATTTATGGTTGAAACAAGAAGAAATGGCTCAACTTTCATATCTATAAGTCTTGGTATCGCACCCGCTGCGGAATTTGTGTGAAGGGTTGAAAGTACGACGTGTCCGGTAAGTGCAGCGTTAACCGCAAGAGATGCAGTTTCGTTGTCTCGTATTTCCCCCACCATTATTATATCTGGATCTTGTCTCACTAAAGAGCGAAGTCCATTTGCAAAAGTAAACCCAATTTCCGGCTTAACTTGTGTTTGGTTTATTCGTGCCACTTGATATTCGATAGGATCTTCAATTGTTGCAATGTTCACATCAGAAGAATTTAACAATTCTAATATTGTGTACAGAGTAGTCGTCTTTCCAGAACCTGTCGGACCAGTGGTGAGTATCATTCCAGTTGCCTGTTTCATTGCCTCGTGAACTCTTTCCAAATTTACTCCGTGAAAACCCATCGACTCCATAGTGTAAGCTCCGACATTTTCTCTTAGTAATCTTAAAACGGCTTTCTCACCAAAGTATGTTGGGATAATAGAAACCCTAAAAGAAATTTTTTCATCATTTATATCAATATCAAACCTTCCGTCTTGAGGCAATCTTTTTTCATCAAGTTTAAGGTTAGCAAGAACTTTTATTCTGGCGATGATACTAGTTGCAGCAGTTTTAGGAATACTCATTGCGTCATGTAGTATTCCATCAATTCTATATCTTATAAGAAGTGTGTCCTCGAGGCATTCTATGTGTATATCAGAAGCATTTTGCAGTGCAGCATGTTTTAAAAGTGTTTCAACAATACGAACAACGGGAAGCTCCTCTGCCCTCTTTTTTAATGTTTCTTCTAATGTTTCTCCTTTTATTTCCGTCTCAAGACTTCCAACATTTTTTAAACTTTTTATATCCTCTTGAATTAAATCGCCAAACTCGGCTCTCAAACTTTTTTGATATTGAAGAATTGCACTTTTTATTGAACCAGAATCTGTAAGTCTAGGTAAAATTTTTAATCCAACTTTCTTTTTTATGAATTCGATAGTAGAAAGGTTATTTATATCAAGCATTGCAACTTCGAGAGAATCAATGTTTTTCCTAAAAGAAACAATATTATTTTTACGAGCAAGTGGCTCTGGTATGAGGGACAAAACAGAGACATCGATTTTCTGATTTTTTAAATCAACAAAAGGAATACCCATCACATAGGCTTGTGCTCTACGCAAATCATCTTCAGAGATTTTATTTTGGCTTACAAAATATTTTTCAATAGAATCTTTTATTTTTCCTTTTTTAATTTGGCTCTCAACAAAATCATACTCAGTCTTAGTTACAAGACCTGTATCAACTAAAAAATCTTTAAGCTGTTTACTTTCTAATATCATTACTTTCTTAATTATATCAGAAAATAATTAAGTTCAATAGTAAGGAATAATATGGGCAGAATATTCTTCACAAAGCACCGCCTTTTAAACTAACGGCACTCAAATTGTACCCTAAATTTCATTGATCGTCCCTTTGTCTAATTTTACTGTAGTCGTAGTTTCGCATTCCAAGTCCAGCCTAGTGTCTGAAGGATCAAGAACTGAGATAGTTCCATGTAAAAACTTTTCTCCAACTGTCCTGTAAATTATATTTAGTGGATAATATGAACTATTAACACCTGATATTTCATCACCCCTCCACTCTGCAGTATTTGTAATAACTCTAAGTGTTTTAGTTTTATCAAAAGGAATAATCGTCCATGTCGTATTTTTATTAACGTATAAATTATTGTCAGATTGTGATGGAACACATGCAGCACTTAAGTTTACGGTTTTCCCTGATATAGTTGCACTTCCTGTTGGATCACAAGATATTGTGAATATGTCTGTATCTTTGATTCCACCCAAAACTTGATAAACTCCTGATGTCGCATTTGAAATAATCAGACCATTCATGGTTAAACTGCATGATTTTGCGCCATCTGCTTCCCATTCTATTGTATTAATATTTTTCCTATGAATAATAGGCCTACTTGAAGGAGGGTTACTTGAGATAGGTTTTATAATAACTGAACTTGTTGCAACACGCATAGGTATATCAGATGTAAAAAAATTCATCATCGGCTGAGCTTTGGCTATTGTTACTAAAGGGTATCCTGGCCCGTCAATTGGGTATGACCAGCCTGTTTGATATCCTGAGCCCACTTGTGACAAAGATATTTTTGTTGGCGTACCTTGCCCAACCTGGTCAATTTGTATTGTTGCTCCACCCATTCCTTGAATTCCACCAATAAGTTGTGCTGTATCTCCAACTGAATAATCAGAGCTAAAATTTGATGCATTGCTAGGGTCATACGACAAAGAAAGAATTTTTCCATAAACATCATCTACTCCCACTTGAAGTCCATTTCCATTACCACCAGATACATCAGATGGATATTCACCACCTATCATATGTGAAGAAATGTATCCTGAACCATTTTCTATCAATGATACCCCCGTGACTGAACCATTTTCATCTATACTATCAACATTTATTATTGCATCACCATTTCCGGCCTGGACTATTAATTTATCACCAATTTTATATCCTGAACCTCCATACAATACTGATATATTTTTTATTGCTCCTGCGACTCCGTCTGTTTCAGAGACTTTCACATTACCCCCACCTTGCCCTGCAGTCATTGACATAATTAATGGTTGATCTCCTACCGAATATCCTTCTCCACCGTCATTAAGATGAAGTGAGATAATGCCACCGTAAGGATGGTCAACGCTATCGATATTTATTGAGGCACAATAATCACCCAAACACCCGACTTGGTTTTGGTTATAAAGAACTGATATATCATCTATTTGATTAGGAAATGGTGTGTTCGGCAATATTGGGTTAAGTATTGTGACTTGTTGTCCTTGCTGATAGCCAGAAACAAGGTTGTCATACGGGATACTTCTACTATCAAAATTTGTGTAAAATCCTGCTGACCCAAAAGAATCACCTTGAGGTATGATGTACAAAGACAAAAATGGTGCAAGTATAGGATCAATACCTTGGATTGCCCCCGCTGCTGATGCACTCGTCGTTTTATTCTGACATTCAATACTAACTGTTGTTGTACTTGTGATTGGCCCAACTCTTACACCGGCAGACATGTCACTTGCTGAAAGGTTTGAATATGATTGGATGTTTGTATCATCAGTTGTGATTTGGCAAATACTACCAGACTCATTTGCGTTCCAATTTACTTTTACAGAATCTCCCTTATTTACTGTTGAACTTGCAGGAGATAAAGTAACATTAAAAGATTCAGGTAAAACATTTACTGTTAAAGGTACAGAAAAATAGGAGTGAAATCCATCAGAGTCATAACACTCTGTCTGAAAAGTCGTATCTAATGTCATATTGTTAGAATACACACTAATACTTTTTGGTACAGAAAAAAAATGACTAAAATCATAAACGATGGTTCCTCCTTGGCTACTTGTCATCGCACAACTGCTAATATTATTTAGACTACTTATATCAGTGGTGACAATCGTGTCTCCTCCGTATGATACTGTGGTGGGAATGGCACTTAATCCTATAGTGCCTGTCTGCGCAGGTGGAATATATGGTTCTACAGATACATACAAAGCTGGTGAATTAGCCACGGCATTATTATTTAAACCAACACAGTAAGCATTAAAAGTGGCATTGAAGGATAAATTATTCTGATACAAAACAATTTTAATTGGGTTAGCCACATCAGAATACACCCATGAACCATCGGGGCCATCTATCACACAAAAACTTGAGTTACTAACGTTGGCAGAAACTTGCGTTGAACCATTATACTCTACGGGATTCATACTTGCAGTTAAATCTGAAATTGCTGGCCCAGTCTGACCACCAGTATCTGGCCCATCATATGGTAAATACCCTTGAGTAGTAGGATCAATCGGTGGATATACTGGCTGCGGCACTGATTGGTTACCGGGGGGTATATCATAGCCACCACTTGGTTCTGTTGATATCGAAGCACCAGTGTGAGCATTTCTACATGCCATCAAATAATTTGTGTTGCTGGTAACCATATCCCACGCACCCAACTGGATTACTTTACCAGATGGTGTAGCCCAATTTCCAGGATGCCAACCATTAGCATTTGCAACCCAGAGTGCACCATTTTTATATATATCACAATAAAAACTCACATATGGTTTCAAATCAGTTGAGTAAGCAAAGCCAACCGAACCAGGACCTTGGATGTTAATTTCTGGGAAAAAAGCTATACCCTCAGCAAAAGTAATTTTGTCTTTTAAGCTAAAAGCACTAAAACAAAATAAAATTAAAATTATCACTTTTAATCCCCGTGATTTATTTTTATAAATTAAAATTCCAATAATTAAGAGTAAAAATATTATTAAAATCAGAATAACAATAGTTATTGGTAAAGCTGGTGCCCTTTTTGATGTTACACCAGTAGTCGTGATAATTTGCAAATTATTCGAATCAAGTATTTTTCCATTCATTGCAGACAAAATGACGCCGGCTTTAGGATTTAGACAATTTTTTTCAATTGGAATTAAAAGATTTGTAATTGAAACACTTGAAACTACCTTGCTTGATGTGGCACTACAATATTCACCGGAACTACCTCGAATAATTGCTGAAATTGTGCTAGTACTCGACTGACTTGAATATATTTGCACATTTGCTGTATCGCCAGATTTGTAATAAGTTTTATCAAAAACAACATTTTTTATTATTCCTTGCTCTCCGGCAATAAAGTAATCATATGAAATAGTGTTTGATAAAATTTTTGTATCAGTAGAAGTGAGGTGAAATGATAAATTATAATATTGTGGTTTCTTCGCTTTTGGCATCATAATTGTTACATCATTGGTCCCTTTTTTAATTAGTATATTCCTTGTCGAGCTCCCAAATATAGGAATAATGTTACCAAAAACTGATGGACTTCTTGTAACAAAATCCAAAACCATTGGTGTGTCTTTCAAAAAAGTGTTTTTCACCTTACATTTTGCATTTATATACCCGGTTGAAATATTATTATTTGTAGAAGCCTCAAAATATTTGTTTTGACTATAACTAAAAGTGCAGGTATTCGGAATAATCTCAATTGAGCCAAGAATGTTGGCTGAGATTTTTATGTCACCAAGTCCGATAATAGAAAGTGGTAAGCCACTGGCATTTTGACTTCTTATGTATAAAGTATATGTACCAGCTGAAACTGATGAGGGTACAATATAATTGACTGTTTTATGAATAGTCATATTTTCACTTAAAAAAAGTGCTTCATCATAAAATTTTTCGTCAAAAATAGTTTGGGCTAATGATGAAATTTTTACCAACTGAATAGAATATTTTACTTTTGACTGAGATCCAATTTTGTTTGAAATATCAAAAGAAATAACAAAATCCCTATCATTCTGCGAAACAATTTTTGCATTATTTATACTGACAGTTGCAACAACTACCCCGCCAGACAAAGAGCCAAAGTTATTTGTTTGTGCAAATACCGTATTTGTAAAAAATAATCCAAATATAATTAAAACAAAAAGTGAAATAAATATTTTTTTCATAAATAAGTTTTTATTACTTGTAATATTATAACAAAATTTTGTTAAATTAAAAAGCAAACAAAAAAGAGGCGCGCGAAACTTGCCTCTTTTTTGTTTGCTTTTTAATAAGTAATTATATTTCTGTGTTAGTGCTGGTGCTTAACTTCATTGTGGTTGTTGAGACACATGCAGAAACGTAAGCATCTCCAGTGTTAGATTTAATCCTAGCAACTGCGCTAATTGTTTTTACGCCAACTGTTGTATAAATCTTGTTTGTTTCTAGGCCACTTGTTATGGTTGAAACTTTATCACTACCCAACCATCTAATATCACTAGATATATTGGTTCCATTAAAAGGCTGCATTTTTAATACTGTATTTTTGTTTATATAATCCTGGGAAAAAGTACATGTTGGCATCGTCGATTTTTTAACAACTATATCACCTGGATTATTTGGACTGGTTGGGTTTAAAGGGTCATAACAGTGTAGCGTGTAATCTCCGGAGCCATCGCTTGTTGATATTAACTCGCAAGTATAGTCTGGACTCCAAACAAACTGGCAATCTTCGGCGTTAGTGCAACTTTTTTTACCATTACCTCGGTCGTCAACATTTATACCAACAGATTCAGATGCCCTGTTATTATTTGCATCCATACAGTTAAGAATAAAGTTTGTTGATTTACTTAGGTACCCGGATGACAAACCATTGTTTGTGGTCGCAGTTGAAAATATAATTGGCGAAAACCCATCCACTTGTTTTGTCGTTGTACAACTTGTTGCCAATGAAGAAGTCCATGAAATATTTGCGCGACCATTATACACAACATGAGCTACATCTGACTTAATTGAGGCACCAACACATGCTCTGTTTAATAATGAAGCATTTGGACTACCAGCACAACCGGCTATAGGTAATTTCCCCGTCGCAGTACGAGTTTGCAATTGGTTTGAGCAATTACCCCAGCTTGAATAATTCCAATCTGTGCAAGCTGGAGTGCAAACATAAAACGTTCCTGGTGTACCACCAGCGCAGCCATCGGGTTTAGGATTTGACGCAATTGCCGGTGCTTCATAGGTGTGACTACTATTAGAATAGCTACATACTCCACCCGGGGTAAGGGTATATGTCCAATCGTTGCAAACTGGTGGTGTTGGTGGTTGACAAGTATTAAAAGTTAAACAACCAACACGATTGCACAACGGATCAACCATTTGTCCCGTGCCTGTCACATCTGCTAAAATTGTACATGCCCCTGCTGTTAATGCACCTACTGCCCTAATTGGTACTGAAACAACATCCAAAACAGCACCCCCTAACCATTTAAAAGCATCTCCAATTATAGGAAGCGCGTTATTAGCATATACTGGCTTAGCCAAACAAAATATGAAAACGTTTACCATCAATAATGTTAACAAAAACTTGTGAATGATATTTTTCATATATCTTTAACAAAATTAGACTTTAATAAATTGTTTATTTTTACACTTATATAGTATCACAAAAAATAAATAGAGTAAAAGCAGTACTATTAGAAAATAGTCACCCCAATATGAATAAATAGTTTTTTGAGGAAAATCTTCTACAAATAATTTACCATATAAAATACCCGTCTTTGAGTTTTTTAACTCTGAATTAATTATCCCATTTTTATTGATTAAAACTGACGGCCCCCACATATCACTCCTGATGAATGGCAAGTTAGTTTCAATAGCTCGATACTGAGCCAAAACAACATTAAGACTCCCTAAAACGCCTTGTTCAAAAACCGAAGAATTTCCTAGAGATAAGATAATGTTTGCACCCATCAAACTATCCCCCCTCGCTAGAAAAGAATAATTCAATTCAGAACAACTTAAATTACCAAATCTCTCCCCATCACCAACATAAACTATTTTATTTTCTTTTGAGGCAGAGTACTCATATGGAACATTTATCACGCCAGTATTTCTAAAGTAATTTGAACTTAAATCATAAAATGGATGTAGGTTTCTCTTTTGGTAATAATTGGTAGTGGTTCCATTTTTATAAAAAACAAACTCGTCAAAAATGTTATCGCCTTCATTTTTTCTAATAGTATCAGCCCAGTAAATAAAATTCGTATTTTGTGGAATAATTTTTGAAAGCTTTGTACTAACATCATTAAAGGTTGCACTAATATATTTATTTGCAGAGATACTGTTGTCTGTAAGAATATATTGTACTGGATTATCCGGATAAATTATATATTCGGTTTTCATACCTACAGCCTTATAAACATAGTTTTCCATTTCAGTATTTAAACTTAAAACTTTGTCTTTCATCTCACCGTATTCTAAATGGTTTTTATTTGTCTGAATACTAGAAAATGAAATTTCATGGCCATTTTTATTGCCTAAATTTAAATATACTTTATTAAAAGTAAAAATAATTAGTATACCAAATGCTGTTAACAACAAAACTTTTCTAAAATTTTTATTAAAACCATTAATTTTAAAATATCCAATAAATGAATTAAATAATACAACTAGAAATGAAACTGCGTATGTACCGCCAATACTAGCAAAACTCATAAGGAAGTTTATTGAATATGTGGTATAAGCTATAACTGTATAATCAAAATCACGAAAAATTATTTGTCTTAGCCACTCAAACAATACCCAAAGTGATGAAAATATAAAAACATCAAAAATGTCATCCCCCTTTAAGTACACGTACACGACTCCAAAAGCACCAAAAAACGCACCACAAATTAGTGTCGCCAATATTAATATTAGTAAGTGTTGGAAAAGAACCAGAAAAATAAGAAGTCCGGAATAAAACAACCCGAAGAAAAAACCTATTAAGAAAACGTGGAAAAAAGACTTTTTCTCCTTTGTATTAATAAAATAAAAAAATGGAACGATAGCAAAAAAACTAAATGGCCATAAACCAAAAAATCTATATGAAAGGACCAAAAAAAGTGCGGAAAGAAATAGAAACGATAGTCTTTTTTTCATGCTCTATATATTATCAGTAACTTTTTATTTTAGCTATAATTTGTATTATTTGACAAAAAAGTTTATTCTGCTAACATATAGGTATTGAAGTTCGCCGGTGGCGGGCTTATTTTTTTAAAAAATTAACAAAAATCAACATGATAGACCTAAAAGTAATAAACTCTGTTATTGAACAAATGGAACAAGAAAGAGGAATTCCAAAAGAAAAAATGCTTGAAGCAATTGAGATGGCTTTGGCAACTGCTTACAAAAAAGAATATGGGAAAAGAGGCCAAATTATAAAAGCAAAAGTTGACCTTGCAAGCGGAAAAATGGAATTCGCACAAATAAAAACTGTCGTAGATAAAGACAGTGTTGTTATTCGTGAAGAAAAAGAAGATAAAGACGCCGAAGAAAGATTCAAAAGAACAAAAAAGATAGAGGAGGAAAAAATTGAATTAAATGATAAAGGAGAAAAAATTGTTTATTACAATCCTGAACATCATATTTTTATTGAAGATGCAAAAAGAATTAAAAAAGATGCAAAAGTTGGAGACGAGCTTGTCTTCCCTCTTGAAGAAAAGAGTGATTACGGAAGAATTGCCGCACAAACAGCAAAACAGGTTATTGTCCAAAAGATAAGAGAGGCAGAAAAAGTTTCTGTGTTTAATGAATATGGAGAAAAAGAAGGTGCCATCGTCACAGGTATCGTACAAAGACTTGAAAGAGGAAATCTTTTTGTAGATATGGGAAGAGCAACAGCAATACTTCCATTTGAAGAACAGATTCCAGGAGAAAAATTTAAACCAGGAGAAAGAATTCGTGGATACCTATATAGAGTGGAAGAAACACCAAAAGGAATCTTCTTGAGACTTTCTCGTTCACATCCAAAATTCTTAGAGGAATTATTTAGAGCGGAGTCACCAGAGCTTGGAACAGGGGTTATCGAAATAAAATCAATCGCAAGAGAAGCAGGATCCCGATCAAAAATTGCAGTTGCTTCAAAGGATGAGCATATTGACCCAGTTGGTTCGCTCGTCGGACAAAGGGGTGTAAGAGTTTCAACGGTTATGTCTGAACTTGGTGGAGAAAAAATAGACATTATTGAATGGTCAGCAGACCCAAAGAAATTTATTGAAGAATCTTTATCTCCAGCAAGAATTCTTTCCGTCACAGTTGATGAGACTGAGAAGAAAGCCGAGGTAGAAGTAGCAGCTGATCAGCAATCACTTGCCATCGGAAAAGGAGGACAAAATGTTCGTCTTGCAGCTAAGCTTACTGGATGGAAAATAGATATTATTTCAGTTGAAGGAGAATACATTGAGGCAGAGGAAGAAGAGATAAAAGCATAAAATAAAAACAATAATAAAAGGCGGTTTTGCTTTGCAAAACCGCCTTTTATTATTGTTTGCAAAAGTAGAGTTATAAATAGTATAATATGTTTATATTATTAACTAACAATTAAACAAAATGAAAAAATATTTACTTCCTTCAATGATACTTGTCTCACTATTTTTCTTCGGAATAGCTTCCGCAGAAATATCTTCATCTACAAAAAATAAAATTGAACAAGTAAAACAAAAAATTGAAGATATCAGACAGAAAGCTGAAATAGAAAAATCAAAATTGAAAGAAAAAATTGCCTCTACTACTGTAAAATTGGACGAGAAAAAACAAGAGTTGAAAAATGATATAGAAATAAAAATTGGTAAAAAACTTGATGAACAAAAAATAAAAATTGCGGACCAGTTTGAGAAAATAATAAGAAACTTAAATGATTTAGTTGTAAGAATTGAATCGAGAATCTCCAAAATAGATGCAAGTGGCACAGACACCTCAGTACTAAAAGCACTTTTGGCAACTGCAAAGACAAATGTTTTTTTGGCAGCAACGGAGCTTACAAGTCTAGAAAATCTTTTAGCACAAAATATTCCAACATCTACAAATACAGCTGAAAAAATACAAAGAAATTCAATACTTAAAAGCATAAAAATACAAAGTGATAAAACAAAAAATGCTATAAAAATTGCACATGCGTCAATAATTAAGGTGGTCGAATCATTAAAAAATGATCAATTGAAAGAAAAATATTCTACGTCAACGCCACAAACTGAATCTACAAGCACAAATAATCAATAACTAACATGGAAAATAACAAAAAAACAACAGATTTAGGAGCTATCATAGGTATTATGATTGTGATTGTAATACTCTTGGTTGGAGCTTTCTATTTTGCCGGGCAAAGGATAGAAAAAAGCAATGAATTTAAAGCTGCAATACAAAAAGAAATAGCTACAACTTCAACTTCTTCAGACGCAGTTTCTGATATTGAAAAAGATGTAAACGCTGTAAACACTGACGGTTTAGGTGACGGAATTAATAGTTTATAACTAAATTTAAAAAGAGGGGTTTCGCTGCGCGAAACCCCTCTTTTTTTTGCATTTTTCTCATTTTTCATATAAACTGCCTTTTATATGAAAACAACAAAAATATATAAAATAAAAGATACAAAAAAGTTGCCAGATTGTGTTGTAGAAATAACAGCCGAAATCACAACTGAAGCTTTGGAAGATTATAAAATAAAAGCCTTTAAAAAAATTAAAGAAATTGCAGAGCTTCCCGGCTTTAGAAAAGGCCATGTTCCAGATGCAAAAATTAAAGAAAAATTTGGAGAAATGGGAATCCTTGAAGACGCAGGTGAAATGGCCATTAATGATTGTGCTATTGAAATATTGGTTGAATCAAAAATTAATTTCCTCGGCCGACCAGAAATCGCTTTGAGTAAAATTGCTATTGGCTCCCCTATCGAATTTAAGATAAAGGCGACTGTTATGCCAGAAGTAAAACTTCCTGATTATAAAAAAATTGCTAAAAAAGAAAACAAAATAGAAGAAAAAGTTGAAGAGGTCACAGAAAAACAAATCGATGAAACAATCGAACAAATCAGAAAAATGTATGCAAATCAAAATCATACTCATGCAGCAGGTGAAAAGCATGTTGAAGGAGAAGAAATAAAACTTCCAGAACTTAATGATGAATTTGTAAAAAAACTTGGTGATTTTAAGGATGTTACCGACTTTAAAGCAAAATTAAAAATAAATATCGCAAAAGAAAAAGAAATTCATGCCGAAAACAAAAAAAGAACAAGATTAATAGAAAAACTCGCCGAGGAAACAAAAATTGAAATGCCAAAAATGGTTGTAGAAAGTGAGCTTTCAAAAATGGAAGGTCAATTTAAAGCTGATATAGCCCAAATGGGACTTCAGCCTGAAGAATATTTAAAACATATTAAAAAAACTTGGGAAGACTTGAGAAAAGAATGGTATCCGGATGCAGAAAAAAGAGCCAAAACCCAACTTGTATTACAAAAAATATCGTTGGAAGAAAAAATTGAACCAAACAAAGAGCAAGCTGAAAAAGAAATTAAAAATTTGATGGAACAATACAAAGGAGCAGACCCAGAAAGAGTAAAAGCTTATGTTGAAATGGTGCTTGTGAATGATGCGGTGATTAAATTCCTAGAAAACCAAAAATAAACTATAAAAAATTTCCCCGAGGTGGAGCCTAGGGGAAATTTTTATAATTTTTTCATCTCCTTCCAATCCTCTCCGACTGAAACATCAGCCTTCATTACAATCCCCTTTGTATCTTTAATTGGTACCAGACTTTCCATAATATTTTTAATTTTTGGCGCCACTTCTTCTGCGATTTTTTCATCAACTTCATAAACAAGTTCGTCGTGCACCTGAAGAGTGAGTTTAACTTTTTGTCCCAACTTTTCTGCAATAATAAATTCATCAATTTTTACCATAGCAAGTTTTATCAGGTCTGCTTCTGTCCCCTGTATCGGTGCATTTATTGCCATTCTTTCAGCCATCGCACGGATAAATGGAATTTTGCTTCGCATTCCTTCAAAATATCTTCGTCTACTAAAAAAAGTCTCTGTATATCCAAGTTTTTCTGTCTCAATTTTTACATTTTCTAAATATTTTGCTAAACCATTAAATTTATTAAAATATTCGTCCAAATATTTTTGTGCTTCTTCACGAGTTGAGCCAAGTTGCCCTTTCAAAGAGTTAACACCCATTCCATACATTATTCCAAAGTTTATTACTTTCGCTTTTCTTCTCATTTCTTTATCAACTTTTTCTTTTGAAACCCCAAAAACTTCAGATGCAACAGCAGTGTGTACATCTTCTCCATTTTTAAAAATTTCTATAAGCTTTTTATCGTTTGCTAAAAATGCAGCGATACGAATCTCAATTTGTGAATAATCGAAAGCTAAAAGTTTACATCCTTTTTCTGTAATAAATGATTTTCTTATGTTTCTACCGAGCTCACTTGAGTTTGGAATATTTTGTAAGTTTGGATCTGAAGATGCAAGTCTTCCTGTCGTTGTTCCCGCCTGTAAAAACTTTGCATGAAGTCTATCGTTTTCATCAAGAAGGTTTGGAATTACATCAATATATGTTGAAAGAAGTTTTTGCAACTCTCTGTACTCAAAAACAAAAGGAATTATTGGGTGCATATCGCGCATTTTTTCAAGCTCAGATTCTTTTGTGGATAGTGCACCAGAGCCAGTTTTTTTCTGATTTTTTGGTTTCAAACCAAGCTTAACAAAAAGTATTTCTCCGAGTTGTTTTGGTGAATTAATATTAAATTCTCCACCCGCCAATTCCCAAATTTTCTTTTCTAAAATTGAAAGTTTCTCATGATATGTTTTTGATAAAATACCAAGCTCTTTTTTATCTATCTTTACTCCAATTTTTTCCATTTTTTCAATTATTGGAATAAGTGGTTTTTCTATTTTCTCCCAAACTTTCACAAGCTCCCTTTTCTTTAATTCATCCATTAAAATTTTCTCTGCATCGCCTAAATCTTTTACTTTTGTAAAATTATAAATATCTTCGAGAGTTGGATTGGTCACATTTGAATTTATAAGCCAAAGAATTATTGAGAGTTCTTTTACTTTTTCTCCATCAATATCAGGTCCAAACAATCCTGTATCAATTATTTGATTTTTTTCTTCTTTTTTTTCTACATCTACTTTTTGATTTTCAGCTTTAGGTTTTCCATTTATTATATCCTTCAATCTTGCCCCTAGAGTTCTAAATTCTAAATCGCTCCAAACGGAAATTATTTTTTCTACATCAATATTTTCTTTCCATGTTTTCTCTGGAATAGCAAAATCTATTGGTGCATCAAGCCTTATAGTCCCAAGCATTTTTGAAAATTTTGCTTCTTCCTCGCCTTCGATAAGCAAACCAATAATCCTCTCTTTTATCCCCGCCTCTTCAAATTGTTTTTTATTTTTCTTTAATTTTTTATAAATTTCTTCAATTGAACCAAATTTTTGTATCAAATCACTAGCTGTCACTTCCCCAATACCTTTTATACCTATAATATTATCTGATGGATACCACGAAGTCCTTTGTAATCCGGTAAAAGCTTTGGACCAAATCCGTATCTTTCAATAACCGCTTTTTCATTATAAATAATTGTATCTTTAATCCCCTTTTTCAAAGTGTAAACTCTGACTTTATCACCATCGACAAGTTGTAGTGTGTCCATATCGCCGCTCGCAACTACAATATTCAAATCTTTATTTTTTTTATTCTTTGCTACGATTGTCCCAATCATATCGTCTGCTTCAAAACCTTCTTTTGAATAAACCGGTATATTAAATGCGCGGAATATATCGTAAGATTTTTTTAATTGAGTTATGAGTTCATCATCTGCTTTTGCTCTGCCAGCTTTATAATCTTTGTATGCTTCGTGTCTATAAGTTGGCTTGGGCAAGTCATAACAAGCAGCAATATAATCTGGTTTTAAATCAGAAATAATTTTCAAAAGCATAGTTGAAAGTCCATAAAGTGCACCTGTTGGCTCACCTTTACTTGTAGCAAATTCAGGAAGCGCATGATACGCACGATGAATAATCGCGTGGACATCTAAGAGGACTAATGTTTTTTTGTTATCTATTTTTTTGGCCATTTTTTATATTTCAATTTCTCTTTCATTCTCACTCAAAAATTTAAAAAATATTTTTGTATGATTTTTGGGCAAAACTTCAAGCACCCTTTCTGGCCACTCTATAAAAATAATATTTTTTGAATCACTTAAAGTTCTCTCCCAATCAAGTGTAAAAAGTTCTTTTGCCGAATCCAAACGATATGCATCTATGTGAATAAGTTTTTCAAAATTTTTGTAATTTATTGGATATATTTTTTCTATAACAAAAGTTGGGCTCGTAACATCTTCATTAATATTAAAAAGTTTTGCTATTGCTTGTGTAAAGGTTGTTTTTCCAGAACCAAGGTCACCATAAAGCCCAATGACTAATGCGCTATCCTGAGCCTCGTTTGATATTTTTTTAATAAAATCTTCCGCTATTTTTTGTGTATCAGAAAGACTTTTGCTGATAGTTTTCATAATCTAATTTTAGCACAAATATATAGAAAAATAACCGGACTTTTTGTTGTATATCCAACAAAAAGTCCGGTTATTATATTTTGAATAAAAAAATAAACCCGCGCAATTGTTTCCAATCGCACGGGTTTCTTCTCCTTTGTTTACTGCTGGGACCTTCCGTCCCAAGTCTGCTCTGTAGGGGTTTTTAACGGGAAATAAAATTTATGATATATTCCCTCTCCCCCATCTTGCTCTGTATAAAGCTTTAAATACTCGAAGCTGGTTTGGAAATCGAGGGGTTCTCTAATTCCAAACCTATCCCCCGGTTTAACTTCGCCGACCCACCTCCGGTCTTCTAAAAAATATTGCCAGACCCTTAGAGGCTTCGAGCTTTTATTGTCAACCCAACCTATATGGCAGGTTGCTGTTGATGTTACTGTTGCCACTGGTGTTGCTGTTGAGGTTGTGGTTGCTATTACCGGAGGTATTGAAACCGCCGATTTTTCGCTTTTCTTTACCACTTCCTCATCATCATGTTTCTGTGTCTGATGATTGCCAGTGGTGCTCTGTTTCATTTGAACAGCTACTATGGTATCTGCATGATAATACCTGTAGCCTCCAATCAGAGCCTGGCCAAACGACACCAGTAAATATAGGGCGGAAATAATTACCACCCCCCATCCTATTACGGGTATTACTTTTGTTTTGAAAAAACTAATCTTATTATCATTATCCATGACTACCTCCGTAGTTTGCGCAAATTTTGCGCGATTTTTTGATAAAAAGAAAAGGGCAAGTTACAACCATAGTAGTCACGCAGGACCACATTAATGGTAGAAAAAACCTCGCCCCTCTGTTAACTAGTATACACTAAAGGAAACAGTATGTCAATAGAAAAACAGGCCTTATTTTAAGCCTGCTTTTCTACATTTTGTATTTATTAAATTATTTAATATCTCCTTCTCCAATAGCTTTCCATTCACCATTTGCAGAATTTTTAATAAACTCAGAAGCTTTTATCTTCCCAAGTCTTGCAAGTTTTACAAGTTTTGCGGCTGCATCAGAAGAAAGAAGCACTTTATTCATTCTTGCATATTCTTCTACTTTACTTATATCTGAATTATCGTTTTCAATTTGAATTAAAAATTTTTGGTTCATCAAATGATTTTTGTTATTTATTAATTCAACTCCACTTATAGATGCGGTAGCTAAAAGATTTTTAGAATGAATTTTTCTTTTTAAAAATACATACGCCAATATTCCGCTCCAAAGTATAAGAGATAAAATAAAAATTATTATTGGTAAAGAATCTGACAAGCCCGTATATGGAACATCACTCAAATAAACTGAGCTCAAACTTGGATTAGTGTCTGTGTAAGCTAAAACTTGATTTTGTGCTGGTAATGGTTGTGTGTAATAAGTTGGTTGGGAATAATACGTAGGATATGTCGTAGAGTACGTATTACTATTTGTCGACTGGATCTGTCCGGAATAATTGGTTGGATAATTAGTGTATAAAACACCTCCATTTGTTTGACTGGATCCACTATTTACATAATTTATTGGATAATCAACATAAGTAATACCAGTTGGTGTCTGAACTAATGGTTGGTTAGCATATATAATTTGTGAACCACTATAAAGAATCCCTGGTTGTGTTTGATAAACTTGAAAACTTCCACCGCCACTTACTGTTTGAGAAATAGAACCTCCTCCAGCTATAGTTTGTGAAACCGAACCTCCCCCAGCTACTGTTTGAGATACTGAACCCCCACCAGCTACTGTTTGAGATACTGATCCACCACCAACTGTGGTCTGAGAGACCGAGCCCCCGCCAGATGTTGATTGAGAAATTGACCCCCCACCTGTTGTCGTCTGACTGTTAGAACCACCACCCGTAAAAATATAGTCTTCTGCAGAGACAATTAACGGCAATATAACAAAAGTTGCCATTATAAAAATAGTCATTATTGAATAATAGTATTTATTTTTATTTTGTATTTTTTTCATATAATTTTCCAATATAAACCCATGAGCTCAGACAATGTGAACTGAAAAAGGTTTATAAAAGCTAAGAGTATTATATAGTAAAGATAATATAAAGTCAAGCCTATTAAAAATATCAATCTTTCCTTAAAATTATCCATTATTTTGTATGTTTTTTGTCTATTTATGATATTATATTGTCATGGTAGATTTTGATGAAGAAAAACAGGAAAAGCGTCTTGAAGAAATGCGAAAAAATGAAGAGGAAGATGTTTCAAGAATTTTAGCTGGAAGATATGGCTATAATTATTTAGATTTGAGTTCTATCCCAATAAACAGTGACGCACTAAGAATATTAAATGAGGAAGAAGCCCGTGCTACAAACACCGCAGTTTTTCAAATGGTTGGTAAAAAAATTCAGGTAGCTATTATATCTCCGAATGATGAGAAAACTATTTCAATATTAAACAGATTATCAAATGATGGTTATTTTCCTGCTGTACATATGGTTTCAAGAAAAAGTTTGGAAAAGGCGTGGGGCAGATATAAAGATTTATCATACTCTTCAGAAAGTACTGCCGGGACTTTTGATATTGCTAGTGAAAATGTTTCTGTTTTAATGGAAAAGGTCAAACACGTTGCAGATATCGAAAAGTTTACAAACGATCTTTTGGGTGTAAAACAGACATATAGAATATCTAAAATTATGGAGATCATGCTTGCTGGGGCCCTTGCACTTGGCGCTTCAGATGTTCACCTTGAGCCAGAAGAAAAAGATGTCAGAATGAGATTTAGAATTGATGGGGTTCTTCTCGACACTTTTGTTTTTGATAAAAGTACATACAATTTATTACTTTCAAGGATCAAGCTCCTTTCGGGTTTAAAATTAAACGTTAAAGATGAAGCGCAGGATGGTCGTTTTAGTATTAAAATAAAAGACAACAATATCGAAATAAGAACTTCTGTGATACCCGGCGCTTATGATGAATCTATTGTTATGAGGCTTTTGAACCCAAAATCAATTGCAGTTTCTTTAGAGCAACTTGGTATTGAAAAAAGGACTTTAAATATTTTAATTGAACAAATTAGCAAGCCAAACGGTATGCTTTTGATAACTGGTCCAACAGGCTCTGGTAAAACAACAACACTTTATGCATTTATGAGAAAAATTTATTCTCCGGATGTAAAAATCATCACAATTGAAGATCCTGTTGAATATCATTTGGACGGAATCGTTCAAACCCAAGTTGAAGAAGAAAAAGGTTACACTTTTCTCGCAGGGCTTCGTGCAGCAATGAGGCAAGACCCTGATGTAATAATGGTGGGAGAAATTCGAGATCCGGAAACAGCAGCGACTGCAATTCAAGCTGCACTTACAGGACACTTAGTATTTTCGACTCTGCACACCAACTCAGCTGCTGGTGCATTTCCTAGGTTGATCGACCTTGGTGTAAATCCGAAAACAATTCCGTCTGCTATGCATGTAGCTATGGCACAAAGACTTTTAAGAAAACTTTGTGATTTTTGTAAGGTTGAAAAAGAGCCTAATATAAAAGAAAATAAAATTATCACAGAAACACTAGAAAGTATTCATGATAAAACATATTTAGATGGTATCCAAACAAAAAAAATATTTGAAGCAAAAGGATGCGATAAATGTAACGGTACTGGATATAAAGGCAGAATAGCTATTGTTGAAGCCATTCTTTCAACGCGTGAAATTGAGGAAGCTATTGTAAATAATGCATCTGATAGAGAAATTAAAGAGGTTGCAATACCACAAAATATTCTTGATATGAAACAAGATGGAATTCTAAAAGTATTAAAAGGAATAAGTTCAATAGATGAACTCGGAAGAGTTATAGACTTGGAAATACAACAATAATCTTATTATTTTGTAGTAAGATACTAAATTTTGACATCGTTTTGAAATTTTAGTTACAAACAATGTTTTTTGTTTCTTGATGGTAAATATAAACTGTGACCATATAAACAAAAACAATTTTAATGTCAAAATTTATTACCCTACTTGAGAAATAAATCTAAATGTGTCCTAAAAATATTAGAACTTGCAAAAATTCTAAACAGTAATAAGATAAAAAATAAGAGATGCTTTGGAATAAATCCCAAACGCTGTGTTCAAAACATAAATCTCTAAACAATACTTTAAACCTGGCGGTAAAAAGTTAAATTAGTTTTTAAGGATAACCTCAGCAATATTTCCGAAGAAATAAGACCAAAATGTCCTTGAAAAAGAACCCGTATGCTCTTGCGAGCACAATTGTTTAGAGATTTATATTCAGAACGACAAACAAAATCCGAGGAGAAATAAAAAATGCCCCTCATAGGCTCTAAAAAGAGTATATCATAGAATAATATTATGTCAAGAAAAAATGATAAAAAAACTCCTATTCCTAAAAATACCCAAGAAAATAGCCCTGTAAACGGTGATGAGAAATTTTTAGACCAAACATTAAGACCAAATTCATGGGCAGAATATATCGGCCAACAAAACATCAAAGACAACCTTAAAATTTTATTAAAAGCAGCTGAACAAAGAAAACATCCGCCAGAACATTTACTTTTTTATGGTCCTCCAGGACTTGGAAAAACAACTCTCGCAAATCTTATTGCAAAAGAAACTCGTGCTCAATTAAAGTCTACTTCTGGCCCAGCAATTGAAAAAGTTGGTGATCTCGCTTCAATCCTTACAAATCTTTCGCCGGGAGATATTCTTTTTATTGATGAAATCCACAGACTAAATAAAACAATTGAGGAAGTTCTCTACCCTGCTATGGAAACTGGTTCACTCGATATTATTATTGGTAAAGGTCCAAGCGCTAGAACAATCCAGCTCGATCTTCCTCCATTTACTTTGATTGCCGCAACAACGAGGATCGCAATGTTGTCTGCTCCTCTTCGTTCTCGTTTTTCTGGTGGAATATTTAAGCTCGAATTTTATTCTGATGAAGAAATAGAAAAAATAATTGAACGTTCTGCAAAAATTCTTGGTGTAGAAATTGATTCTGAAGCAAAAAAAGAAATTGCAAAGAGAAGCCGAAGCACTCCAAGAACTGCAAACTACCTTTTGAAAAGAGGACGTGATTTGGCACAAGTAAAAGAGCAAAAACTCACAAATAATATTGTAAATGAGGCCTTAAATATGCTAAATATTGATGAATTAGGCCTTAATAACGAGGATAGAGCAATGTTGACCATAATTGAGGATAAGTTTAATGGCGGACCTGTTGGACTAAATACACTTGCTGCCGCGCTTTCCGAAGAGCAGGCGACGATAGAAGATGTTTATGAGCCTTACCTCCTCAAACTTGGTTTGATAGAAAGAACGCCAAGAGGAAGAACGGTCACTGATAGAGCAAGAAAACATTTAGGAAAAAAATTAAAAGGTTTAGATTTATAAAAAATAAAACAAAGAGCGGCGCCTTCGGCGCCGCTCTTTGTTTTATTTTTCTTTTTCAACCGTTTTCTTTACCTCCTCAATTATTCCCGGAGGGTTAATTACTTTAAATCCTTTTTTTGTTTTACCTGCCGTTCTTTTTACAATCTCTAAAAACTTTTCATTTGTTAAATCTGGGTTTACTTGTAAAGCAAGTGCAAAAACTCCAGCATAATAGGGTACTGCCCAACTCCATCCCCCTTTTGCATTATATACATATTCATCATTTCCTTTCATAGAAGCCATTGTTCTGTAATCCGACGGCACAATTAAAGATTCTTTAATTGTGTTAATATAATTTTGCTCTGTTTTATATTTATCAAAGAAATTTTTTCGTGTATATTCATCAGTTAAAGAAAGTTTATGTTTAAGGTCTTCTATTGAGGGTATATTTCTTTGCGAATTTGGATAGAAAAGTGGTAATTCATAATCGTCTGGTTTATCTTTGTTTATTATTGAACCACCTCCATGAATATTATTTTCATTAAAATAATCACAATCAATAACAGTAATGCCTAGGTTTTTGGCTTCTTTTTTAAGTTCAAGCCATTCTTTTACCCCTGGAATTTCTTGATATCCCTTTGAAACACTAACTATTTTAATTTTATCTTCATGAGTTTTGTTATATTCAATAATATCTTTTAATGCTTTTGTAAAACTTAAAAAACTATTGGTTTCTCCACCATGCCCTGCATAATAAAGCTTTGCATCGGGAGCAACACCACATTTTTTCCCAACAAGGAGGCTGGCAACCGCCGGTCCGTGCATACTAATTTTACCCATAATTATTTTTGGTTTTCCATCACTATATTCTTTATTTTTAATCAAATTATTTTTAAATTCTTTGTGCTTTGGAGAAATTGTTTGATCAATAATTGCAACCGTTATTCCCTTACCGGTAATACCACTCTTATGAAGTTCATCGATTCCAAGCCCGGGATTTTTACATCCTTCAATTAATTCTTCTGGGTTAAAACCCTCTGGAAGTTTTTTGGGCCATTTAAAGGTGGTGTCGAAGTCAGCCGTTTCTAAAACGTTTCTTGAAACCCAACTAATATCATTGGACTTAGATACTTGTTTTATAATTTCTTTTTCTTTTTGTGTTATTGGGAGTGTAAAATTAAAAAATGCTGGTATATCTATTTTTTTCTCTTTTTCTATTTCACTTTCAAAAATGTTAGTAAAATTAAACATGTTTATAATACTACAACCTAGAGATTATATTGGCAAACTTTACTTGTTTTTTTAATTCTTATGATATATCCTACTTTATATGAGTGGGCATAATAAATTTTCAAAAATAAAAAGATTAAAAGCAAAGACTGATGCACAAAAAAGTGCTGTGTTTACAAAATATGCAAAACTTTTGCAAATGGAAGCAAAAAAAGCTAATGGCAACTTACTTTCGCCAGGCCTTAAGGCTGCGATTGAAAGAGCAAAAGCCGCTGACATGCCAAACGATAATATTGATAGAGCAATTAAAAAAGCTGTCGGTGCTGGTGCGGAACAAATGGAAGAAGTTACTTACGAAGCTTACGGTCCAGGAGGAGTAGCAATTATAATTGAAGGCCTTACATCAAATAAAAACAGAGCCGCTGCAGAAATTAAACATATTTTATCTTTAAATGATACTTCCCTTGCAAGTTCTGGTAGTGCTTCTTGGGCATTTGATAAAAAACCTGAAGGCTGGATTCCTAAAATGATGACGCAGGTGTCAGAAGAAGATACTCCGAAATTGGAAAAATTGATTGAAGATTTGGAAAATAATGATGATGTTCAAGAGGTTTATACGAATGCGGAGTAATCCCAGTACAAAGTCTAAATGGAGTAAATTTTTAAATAAATATCTATCTGCAACCCCGCCTTCGGCTCTGTTTATTTATAAACAAACGTTTAATTACGACTTTTAACAGGATTCTCAAAATTCATAGTCGCTTCGCTTCTTGAATTTTGGAAGTTGTCCACAGTTTTGACTATTTGCATTTTTTTTAAAATTTTAGAGAATGTATCTAATAGCTCTGTTTTGAGCAATTTTATAAAAGTAAATTTGCCAAATTTATATGAAAAAAAATAGTAAGATGAAAAAAACAAAAAAAATAGACGAGAAGAAAGATGAGGAAGTAAAAAAGGTTGGGGGTGAAGAAGAAACCGAAAAAGAATCTGGCACTTTGTCTGATGGAGTTCTCGATGCATTTGATGAAGTTGCTCCAGTCGACCCACTTCTTGAGGAAGAGGAATCTCCACTAGGCGAAGAAGATGATGATGATATTGATTCTGGAGATTATAGACCTTTGAATGAATGGTAAAGTGAGTTAGAAAGTTTAAAAGTTGAAAATTATAAAGCAAATAAAAAAAAGCGGCCACGAAGTGGCCGCTTTTTTTAATAGTTTTTTACACTCGCAAAATATGTAAGCCCCACTGCTATTGCATCATACTCATCATCGTATTTGATTTTTGTTTTTATTTTAATTAATTTTTCTACCATATATGTGACCTGCTCTTTATCGGAATTTCCATATCCCGTCACAGCTATTTTTATAGCCATTGGAGAAAATTCTTTTACAGAAACGCCAAGCGCTGATGCAACATAAAGCATCACCCCCCTAGCTTCAGCCACAAGCATCGCTGTTTTTTGATTATTTTTAAAAAACAAAGTTTCAATTGCCATTGCTTCTGGTTTATATTTTTTAATTAAACTCTCAATTTCTTTTCCAATAAGTTTTAATCTTTCTGCATGGAAAATTTTTGAAGATGTTTTAAAACATTCGGAAAACAACAAAACCTCTTCCCTCGAGGTCTTTTCTATAATTGCTACACCCATTCTTTCGTACCCTGGGTCTATTGCTATAACTTTCATATTAAATAGTAATTTTTACAAACCTCTTTTTCCCAACTTTGATAGTAATGTCGGTAAGTATTTTAAAGTTTGGATCTGTGATTTTTTCTCCAGAAACTGCATTACTGACAGCATTTTCTGTTATTAATCTTCTAAAATCAGTTTTTGAAGCAACTATTTTCTTTTCAACTAAAAGTTCTATTAGAGATTTTCCATTTTCTGTTTTAATTTCTTCAATATTTTCTGGCAATCCTCCTTTTTGAAAAGTTTCTATAAAATTTTTCTCTGCATTATCAGCTTTTTCTTGATTATAATAAACTTTTATTATTTCTTTTGCTAAAATAATTTTTATATCGCGAGGATTAACTCCGCTCTCTAAATTTTTTTTGTATTTTTCTAAGTCTTCATCAGAAACATAAGTACAAAGTTCAAACCCAGGTAAAATCATTCCGTCAGTCCAACTCATCACTTTTCCAAACATTTGATATTCATCTTCCAACATTGACACCATATTACCCATTGTTTTCCCCATTTTTATACCTGAGTTGTCTTCTAAGAGTTTTGTAGTAAGAACAAACTTTTCTTTATTCACCATTTCCTTCATTAAATTTCTTCCAGCAAGCATATTAAAAGTTTGATCATTACCTCCAATTTCACCATCAACATCAAGTACGACAGAATCATAACCTTGCATTAGCGGGTATAAAAACTCATGAATATAAACTGGCCTTTTTTCATCAAACCTTTTTTTAAACATATCTCTTTCTAGCATTTGTTGAACTGTCATCTTTGAAGTAAGTGTAAGAATGTCATTAAAATTCATTTTACTTAACCACTTCGAATTATATACAAGTCTTGCGCCACCAAAACCAAAATTTATAAATCTTGATGATTGTTTTTTATATAATCTACAATTATTTAACACTTCACTTTTTGTAAGTGGTTTTCTAACAGAAAGTTTGTCAGGGTCCCCTATCATCGCAGTAAAATCTCCTATGAGTAAAATAACTTGGTGGCCCAGCTCTTGAAATTCTTTTAATTTTATTAGTTGTACTGCATGACCTAAGTGTAATGTTGGACCAGTGGGGTCAAAGCCAAGATACATTTTTAATTTTTTACCACTTAAAAGTTGTTTTTTCAAAAAATCTTTATTGGGAAAAATATTTTCAACCCCACGAGTTAAAAAGTGTTCTATTTTTTTTGGATCTGTATTGATTTTCATACTCTAAATCTATCATAATTGATTGTTTTTTTCTATCTATTAAAATGTTATAATCTTTTTTATGTTAGAAGACAAAATCAGAACAGCCAGACACCACATTACCCATACGATTAAACCGAAAGCCAAAAAAACACTACACTTTATGAAGAAAAACCCTAAACAAGTTTTTATAATTATTGCTGCTATATTTTTTGTGTTTTGTGGACTTATCGCCTTATGGATTTCTACTTTTCAGATGCCTGATTTAAACTCTTTTGATACAAGGGTTATTAACCAATCAACAAAAATATATGACCGCACTGGAAAAATATTACTTTATGACGTACATTCCGATACAAAAAGAACCGTCGTTCCATTTGAAAGTATTTCAAAAAATATTAAAAATGCCACAGTGGCAATTGAAGACTCAACTTTCTACCAACATGGTGGTATAAAAATTTCTTCAATAATACGCTCTATTTTTGCAAATATCTTTTCTGGTAGCTTTAGCCAGGGGGGTTCAACAATTACACAGCAAGTTATTAAAAATTCTCTTCTTACCACAGAAAAAACTATTACAAGAAAGCTAAAAGAGTGGTTTCTTTCTATTGAGCTAGAAAAAACAATGACGAAAGACCAGATTCTTTCCGTTTATTTAAACAGCAATCCTTATGGTGGAAATATTTATGGCGTGGAAGAAGCCAGCGAAACTTTTTTTGGTAAAAAGGCGTCTGACGTCACTTTAGCCGAAGCAGCATATCTTGCTGCAATACCAAAGGCACCAACTTACTACTCCCCTTATGGACAAAATAAAAAACAGTTAAATGTAAGACAAAAACTTGTTTTGTCACAAATGCTTGAAAATAATTTTATTACAAAAAATGAGTATAACTTAGCTATAAATGAAAATGTTACATTTTTACCCCAAGAAAAATATGGAATAAGAGCCCCTCACTTTGTAGAATTTATAAAACAATATTTAGTTGATAAATATGGAGAAGATGCTGTTCAACAAAAAGGATTGAAAGTTATTACCACTCTTGATTATGATTTACAATCAAAGGCAGAAGAAATTGTAAAAGCTTATGCATCAACAAGCGTTCCGAACTTTAATGCATCAAACTTGGCGATGGTCGCGATCGACCCAAAAACCGGACAAATTTTAGAAATGGTTGGTTCTAGAGATTATTTTGATAAACAAATTGATGGAAATTTTAATGTAGCACTTGCCCACCGACAACCCGGCTCAACTTTCAAACCCTTTGTTTATGCAACCGCATTTGAAAAAGGTTACACGCCAGATACTGTGCTTTTTGATGTTCCAACAGAATTTCAAACGACATGTACACCACAAGGTGAACCAATAGATCCAAACGCGGTGATTTCCTCATCGACGGCTTGTTATATGCCACAAGATTTTGATGGCCTATACCGAGGACCAATATCATTAAGAAATGCACTCGCTTTGTCTTTAAACATTCCTTCTATTAAATTGCTTTATCTCGCTGGAATTAGAGACTCATTATTAACAGCAAAATCAATGGGAATAAAAAGTCTGTCTGATGACCCAAACCAATATGGACTCACGCTAGTACTTGGAGGAGGAGAGGTTTCTTTACTTGATATAACAAGCGCTTATGGAGTCTTCGCAAATGACGGAATAAAAAATTCTTATACTGGAATACTTTCCGTTGAGGATTTACAAGGAAATGTTTTAGAATCTTACTCACAAAATTCTCAAACCGTTCTTGAACCAAATATTGCAGAAACAATTTCTGATGTACTGTCAGATAATGTTGCAAAGGCACCAGAATATGGAACAAATTCTGTTTTTACATTCCCTGGAAGACAAGTTGCAGCAAAAACAGGAACAACAAACGATTCAAAAGATGCTTGGACTATCGGATACACGCCCGATTTAGTTTTGGGAACATGGGCTGGTAACAATGACAATACACCAATGCATAAAAATGTTGCTGGACTTATTGTTGCACCACTTTGGAGACAGCTTATGGACTCTGCGCTCGGTACAACAACAATAAATAATTGTACTAAACCACAACCAATCGATAAAAACATCAAACCGGCGTTGCGAGGTTTGTGGCAAGGAAACGAAACATATTTTATTGACAAAATTTCTGGAAAACTTGCAACAGATATGACACCTGATGAAACAAAAGTTGAAGTTTCTGTGCCAAATGTCCACTCAATTCTTTATTGGGTAGATAAAAATGACCCACTAGGACCAGTGCCAACGAACCCATCAGATGACCCACAGTTTAATTCGTGGGAATATGGTGTACAAAATTGGATGGCATCAAATACTATTCCATTTAAAATAAAACCAACACAATTTGATGATGTCCATGTACAAGCTAATCAGCCCAAAATAAACATTGTTTATCCATCTCAAGACATTGAGTACGGCAAAGATAATAGGGTAAGTGTAATGTTTACCACAAACACACGTTATCCCATCACCAGGGCCGATTTTTACCTAAATAATGAGCTTGTAGGGACCGCGGACTCTTTCCCGTTTGTTATAGGCTTTGTTCCATCCTCAACAAATTCATACGTAATCGGAACAAACGAATTGAGGGTGGTTGTTTCTGATACCGTTTACAATAAAGGAGAGTCAACTATTAAAATAAAAATTAAATAAAAACATAGACGCGTCCTTGGACGCGTCTATGTTTTGTTATTAAAGTATTTCTTTTACTTTTCCTTCTATTTTTTTATCTAAAATTTCAAGTATTTTTTGTTTTTTTAAAAAAATTTGTGTCTTTACAATTGGCCTTTCATTTATTCTCGCAATAAAATTTTTTATTTCAATTTTTTTTGGTTCTATTTCTATACCACAAATTTCTTTTATAACATCGGCAACAGAATTTCGTAAAGAATCTCTTGATTGATGTCTTATTTTAAATTTTTCTAAATATT
>CAIKXY010000009.1 GCA_903831595.1 uncultured bacterium | reverse complement strand
TTTTTGCCATCGCACAATTTTTTAAAATCTTTTTTTAGTGTTTCAATTTAAGTTTATCTGTTAATTAGCCGTACTGTTGGTAACACCACCTATACGCAAGTTTTGTGAAAAACAAAACCTGACGTATAGCTGTAAACGTTAGCAGAAAGCACTACCTCCGTATTCCAAAATCAGATTTTCGTAATTTACACATACGACCATCGGACTTATGATGAAATACAATGCCCTCAATATCTACTTTCTCCAAGTATTCTTTTAAGTTTTCAAATGTCATTGGGTTAATCAATCCTTGTAAAACTTTTGCTCCGTGCTTTACCAAGTGATGCCCTTCTATTTTTTCGGGGTTGCCCTGTACTTTTTCTCCAATTAATTCATAAGTTCCATCTTCAACTTTGCCAAGTTCAGCAAGTGAATTAAATCCTTCAAAAAAGTATTTATCCTCGTTTTTATCTTGACTACATTTTAACCAATGTGGATGATGTCCAGTAATTAAATCGGCTTCTTGACAAGGTATTGCTCCATCAGGAATCTGTCTGCCTTTCTTTACATCATAGCGTTTATAAATTTCGCCATCAATAATAGCAGTTGCAGTTCCATCATATTTTCGTGTTGGTATTCCATCGGTAAAAACCCATTCATTTTCTGGATTTACTTCATTGATAACTTTGCCAAAATCATTCGGGTCTTTCTTAAATAATGTGCTGATTTTTTTCATTTGTATTTCAATTTAAAATTTGTACTAAATAAACCGTGCCATCTGCTAACAGCACCTAACCAAAATTTTTGCGAAAAGCAAAAACTATCGGTTAGCCGCAAACCGTTATATGAAAGCACTACCGACCCTCATAAAACTGACAGTATTTTCTAATGTGTTCAAAGTCTTTATGGACGGGAACGCCACTTTCTGAATGTTTGCAGTTGTTCATATCCCAAGTTTGTAAAAACTGTGGTTCGTTTTCCATTCCATTACTGTCTTTAATAATGCACTTGTGCTTACAAGATAAACAGCTTTTAAACTTTGGATTTTTCCAACACTTACAATTTTCATCGTGGCTAATAGCTTGTTGTTTCTTCCAAAATCCTCTGCCACATTCTGAATAATACCGTATTACTTTTTTTGCTATCATTTGAAATTCGTTTTAATAAACCGTGCCTTCATATAACAGCGGTTTTGTGCTATTTGCCCCATAAACATTTGTCGTAACTTGAAACTTTGTGCAAGGGGCAAACAGACACAAAGCCGCAGGACGTTATAAGCAAGCAATCCCAAAATCACGTTTAAGGATTTTCAACACGTTCTTTTTATTCAGTGAAGAAATATAAATACAGTTTTCTTTTTTGGTTACTTTCTTTTGTGCAACTATATTTCCCTTCATTGCTTCCTCAAATTTTACCGCAGGCAGTTCGTCAAATTCTGCAATTTCAATAGTTTTTAAACTTAAATTAACTTCAAATAAAGTATGGTTTTTTTGAGGTATAATTTTGTAATCAAAAACAGTTTGTATCTCTTGAACTTGTTGTTTTACTTGTTCAATTTTGTCTTTCTCTTGGTCTTTTTCAAAGTTTGCTAATCTCATATTTTGCCTGCTTATAACAACTGCTATATTCAATAGCGGTTATTGGGTTAAATTCAATATTTTGTTTGTACTTGTTGTTTTCGGTCATTAACCGAAATATTGTTTTGTGTTTTTCCGCTACTGAAATATAGCAGTGAACCGTTATATACAATAAAAATCATTTATTAAAATCATCCCAAAGTTCATTTGTATTGAATTTATCCTTACCACTTTTTGTCCAATATGATTCTTGTTTAACACCCTTATAAGACCACCTATAATAATATAAACCTCTTTTTCCAACATATTCAACAAAATTAGTAGGTTCAAATTTACCATCCCAATAGGAAATCCTTTGAGGTATTGTAAATTCAATACCTTTACTATCACAAAATTTTTGATATAGATTATTCGTAAAAATGTAATTATGTTCATTATATAATCTCCATGTGTGAATACCTCTACTATTTATTTCATGTCTCATATAACTACCATCAAAAGTGTTTATACCTACCCATTCCGCAAATTCAATACAAATTTCTTTCATAATATAAATGATTTTTACTATATATAACAAATGATAAACAACATTAAAACGATTGTTTACCATCGGACGTTAGCAGTAATACTACATTCCATCTCCGAATGAAGTTACTACGTTAAATTCTTTTTCTTTTCTTTTTTCTTCCACCCTCTTTAAAGAAATATTAAAATAATCCATATTATTCTCAATTCCGATGAAGTTTCTATTTGTGTTTATACAAGCAATTCCTGTTGTACAACTTCCAAAAGTATTATCAAGTATTGTATCGTTTTCGTTTGAATGTGTCTTTATTAAATACTCTATCAATTCAATTGGTTTCTGTGTTGGGTGTAATTGCCCTCTACCGCTTGGATTAGATATAGTTGGAATTATTGACGATGGGTATCTTTCCCCATCATTTATAAAAACATCTCCATTTTTTCTTGTACTTTTTCCATAAGTACATTCATCTTTATTATCGTTTCTATGAACTTTCTTGTAAGGCTCACCTTCAATCATTTGTGGATTATATGTTACAAGCCCTTTTCCAAAAACAACAACATCTTCGTGGTATTTTAGTGGGTTTTTCTTTGCATTAAAGAAATTAGTTGCTTTTGATTTTTGATAAACCCAAGAATACTTAAATAATTTAGGGTTACTCATTATCAAAGCACTCGTAAATGGTTGTGAAGCTGTAAGTACAATTGCTCCATTCGGTTTTATAATCCTTTCGTATTGTTGCCAAAGTTTATCAAATGGTATTATTGTATCCCATTTACAAGCCGTTGTACCATAAGGCAAATCACAAAGTATCATATCAATACTTTTATCAGTTATCAATTTCATTTGTTCTATTGTATCTCCGTATCTTAAATCTATTGTCATAATTTTATTTTAATATTTTACCATCGCTCAAAAAAGAAAAGAAAAAGGTTCAGTTCTCCGAATGAGCATTTGTGGTTAATCACCGTACTACTGCTAACACCACCTATACGCAAGTTTTGTGAAAAACAAAACCTGACGTATAGCATCAGCCGTTATGCCCCACTTTAAGAACGCAAAGACCTCTCAATGTAACTTAGAACTTTATCCTTAAATTTCTCTATACCTCCGACACTGTCAATTTTTGATTCTTTGATGTAAAAAGAAACCTGCACCTTTTTGTCAGATACAGGTTTTCTGCGAGAGTTTTTCCGATTTCCTCCGTGTTCTTTTGCTATTACCCTACTTTTTCATATCCTTTTTCAGCGCCATTTAAAGAATTATAAGAACGTAATACATCTGGTTTTCTAAACGCATTTTCGTTGGTCTGCCTAGTATCTCTAATCACATGAAAAACAGAATTTCCCCATTTTTTTTCAAATTCAGGAGGTGTTACTGTTAGCATAACATAATTACCTGTTTTTCGACTTTTTTTGGTTTTTAAAACTATTGCGTTCCAAGCACCTAACCGATAAGTATTTCCATAAATTGTCAATTTATTCGCCATTTTTATTAATTTAAAATCTTATTTTTGCATTATTGCTCTACAAAGGTAGTTCTTTATTATTATTTTGAAAATATTTTATCTTTTTTTTCAAGATGAAAGAACGCAAAGAAAAACGGGGCATAACAGCAATTTGGCAAAATGGCGGGTTCGGTGCTTAAATCAAATTTTGGAGTTCTAATAAACATCTGTGCTAAATTAAAATTTTGTCCTTCAAAAATCCGCCACTTCGCCAAGTTGCGTAACGTTACCAACAATACTACTTTTCATCTCCGAATAAAGTTTGTGGAGAAAAAGATTTTAAAAAATTTTTCCCTTCTTTTTCGTCTGTTATCACAGCCGTTAGTATTCTTTCGTTTGCTATGTCAAAATATTCCTTTTTATTTTCCATCCCTACAAAGTTTCTTTTTAAATTTTTGCAACCAACACCAACCGTTCCACTTCCCATTGTATTATCTAAAACATTATCACCTTTTTTTGAGTATGTTTTAATCAAATATTCAATCAATAATAACGGTTTTTGAGTTGGGTGCAACTGCGGTTCATCTCTATCACATTCTAAAATATTATTCGGGTATCCTGTAAATTTTTGCTGATACTCTTTTTCACTATTCAAAACATTTTGTATTCCGCAATTAACAGTATCGTGTATGTGTTGCCCTCTCGTTCCTTTTTTGTTCTTCTTCTTTTTATTTATCTCGATTAGTCCTTGTGGGTAGTAATTCATATTATTGTCTTTACTCCCTGCACCTGCACCACTTTTGCTAAATACAAGTATGTCCTCAAAAGAAAGCATCGGTCTGTAATTTGCATTTAAAAACCCCGTAGGAAATGGTTTTACCCATACCCAACTATATTTATACAAGGAAGGTCTTGTCATTATCAATTTACTTGTAAATGGTTGGTTTCCGAATAGTACAATCGCACCTTTTGGTTTAATTAATCTTTCATATTCACCAAACAAAAATTCTAAATCAATCGGACAATCCCATTTCAACCTTGTTGTTCCGTATGGTAAATCGCAAAGGATTAAATCAAAACTTTCACTTTCAAGTTTTGGTAAATATTCTTGGCAATCTCCAAATATTAAGTTAGTATTCATAAGTTTCAATTAATCTTCTAAATGCAATTTTTATATTCTCACTTGTATGTGTTTCCGCATTTGTTGATGCTTCTACATCTTCTGAAACAAACTGAATAATATCTTCGTGGTTAATCGGTTTGTCAATTCCAAGCAATAAATAAATATTCATTAGTTCATTGCTTATTTCTGTTGTAAATTCTCTTTTTGCCATCGCACAATTTTTTAAAATCTTTTTTTAGTGTTTCAATTTAAGTTTATCTGTTAATTAGCCGTACTGTTGGTAACACCACCTATACGCAAGTTTTGTGAAAAACAAAACCTGACGTATAGCTGTAAACGTTA
>CAIKXY010000008.1 GCA_903831595.1 uncultured bacterium | reverse complement strand
AGTCATTATCAACAAGTATTATCTTATCTACATTAGCATCAGAAACAGTTGCATCTAAGACTTGTCTAAGAAATTTAAACCTTTCTCCATATGTGACTGTGATGACGTTGAATTTCATTTTTGTATTTTAATAAATAAATATGGAATTAATAAATAATAATAAATATAAAACAAAAATAATGTCACAATATCTTTTTTGTAATGATTAAATATTCTGCTATATTTATTTTTCACTTCAAAACAATTCAATCCAGGCCATAATTTTGTGTAAACAAGGGCAGGTGCTAAATATTTTAGTAACAGTTTTCTCTTCTCCTGTTTAAATGTTTTTTTTGAAAGGGCACCAATACCTAATTGTTCGGTTAATAGAAAAATATAATTATCCAAAAATACTGTTAGCAAATCATATCCGCCTTTTTTCCCAGGAGGAATAGTATCAAATAATTTATCATTAATTACAAGCACTTTTCTCCCCAAATTTATTAATCTAAACAACACATCAACCTGAATTAGTTTTAAGTCTGATCGTCTACTAAAACTTTTCAAATTAACAAAATCATTTTTCCATATACCGAATGCGCCTATCCACGTTGAAAAAAATGATACTTTTTTTACAAAAGAATCAATGTTATTACATAAGGTTGTGTTGGTAAGTCCTTTTTCTCCATTTAAAAAGAACAAGAGATTATCTCCCGCTTTCTCTTTGTTAATTATTTCAATTATTTTGTCCAATGATCCATCACGATGTTTTAATGTGTCATTGTTTAATTTAAGAAATACTCCTTCGCCATATGATAGTGCTTGTTGAAAATTTAAGTCAAAAATATTATATTTATTTTTATAATATCTTATTTTATTACCATAAATTTTTGTATAATCATTAACCACAGTCGCAGTATTATCATCAGAACAATTATCAGAAATTATTATTTCAACATCATCAGTTTTTCTGAATCTTTCTTGCTTTATGATAGAAAGAATAGTCTCTTTAAGACTATTTACTCTGTTATATGTTGGTATACATATACTTAATATTGGTTTATTATATTCATTCATTATTTTAATTTACATACAGATATTTAAAAAAACTTTTCTTGGTTCTTTAAAAAGTAGAACAGATAGTGGCCCAAGTATGTATGAAATAAGAGTTGCGTAAGCAGAACCAACTATCCCATATTTTGGTATAAATATTATATTTAGTATCACATTAATTACCATTGGAACAAAGTTTATAAAAGCCAGCTGAAATTTTTTATTTTCAGCTATCAAATAATTTCCCACAACACTTCCTATGAATATTCCTATATTTGCCCAGACGTAGATTTTTAATATCATTGTGCCATTGAGAAATGCGTTACCATATATAATTTTTATTATCAATGGTGCGAAAATAGTTGTAACTACCGCAACTCCAATTGATAATATAAATAAAAATAGTAGTAGTTTTCTTATCCTTTTGTAATATATATCAGTAGAAAATTTTTTAGCATTTATCATGGCTGGAAAAACAGAGGACATTATAATTGTAGGTATAAAATACCAAACCTCAGCTATTGTAACGGCCGAGCTATATATTCCAACACTTTTTGCATCTATTAAGTATTTAATTAGTACCTGGTCAAGTCTTGCGTATAGTAATGAGAAGGCGCTAGTGAATATTAGTGGCCAAGAATCTTTTAATATTGTAAACATAATATTTTTATCAAATTCCCATTTAAAAATATTTTTTTCAATTTTCTTTTTATATGCAAACCAATAAAAAAATGCATACAGAATTGATTCTAATAGTAATATAAGTGCTAGATAAATAACTCCCTTTTTACTAATTATAACTAATATTTTTAATAAATTAAGTATAACTGTGACTGCAAATATAATAATTGAAGGGTACTTTGATTTAACTCTGGCCTGAAATTCATAACTAATTATTTGAAAAGCATTAAATATAAATGTTCCTGATAAAATCAAAATAAGTAATTTTGATACATCGCTCTGCTTCCAAAGAAAAGTTGAAATTATAACAATAATTGTTGTGATAATTCCCGCAAATAATTTAATTATAAAAGCTGATCCTAAAAGTTTATTTTTATTCTCCGGATTATTTATTAAATCCCTATACAATATATTATCTATTCCTAATGTTGATAGTATAGAAAAAATACCTACATAACTCACTGCATAGCTGAGTTGTCCAAAATTACTTGGTCCTAACCGTCTCGCAACAAATACTGTGGTTATGAATGATATGGCCATACACAAAACTCTTGATGCAAACATCCACCCAGTATTTTGGAAATACTTTTGAAAGCCAGCATGTGCCCACTTTTCCTTTATATAATTCCAAGAAAATATATACATATAAATTTTGTTTATATTAAAATGCTAGCATTTTTTGACATAAAATAAAACCCATATCCAAATTATTTTTGAAAGTTTTTTTATGCTATAATTCCAAATATAAAAATCACAAAGCAAGTCGAAATATTTATCAATTAACAAAAATAAGTTTTTTAGAGAAAGGTCTTATAAATTCTTAAAGCCATATCTCTAGAACAGACAATAGTATGGATAAAAATAATATTATAAAATGGATAATAATAACTGGCCTTTGGGCAGTTCTTCTTATACCTTTCTTCGTCGCAAACAATATGTTTTTCCCTTATATAACAGGAAAAAATTTTGCTTTTAGAATAATTGTAGAAATAATTTTTGCACTTTGGGCATATTTGGCTTTCATCGATGCTAAATATAGACCAAAATTTTCTTGGCTTGCAGTTGCTGTTGGTGCCTTCGTAATTATAATGGCCGGTGCAGATATTTTTGCAGTTAATCCAACTAAGGCTCTCTGGAGTAATTTTGAAAGAATGGATGGGTTTATAACTCTTTTACACCTAACTATGTATCTGTTTGTTTTTACTTCGGTAATGAAAACAGAAAAAATGTGGTCATGGTTCTTACGGTCATCATTAATTGCAAGTATATTGATGATTATTCCTGTATTAAGTGAGTGGATAAAATCCCATGCGGATAGGGTTTCTGTAACTCTTGGAAATCCAATCTATGTTGCAGTCTATTTTTTATTTAATTTTTTCTTTGCTTTGGTACTTTTGTACAAAGATGTAATTGTAAAAAATGAAAATCACCCCAAACTTTGGAAAGCGATTTTTACTAATTGGCTTACATACATATATGTTGTAGCAGCGGCTATTTGTTTCTTTGGTATTTGGAGGACGTCAACAAGGGGTGTCATTCTCGGCTTGCTTGGCGGCTTAGTGATAACATCAATAATAATCGCTATTTTTGAGAAAAAACATAAAGTTATAAAGAAATCAGCAATTGGTTTACTATTAATTATTGTGGTAATTGTCGGATTATTTATTGCCACAAAAAATACTCAATTTGTAAAAAATAATCCAACACTAAGCAGACTTTCAGAAATTTCTTGGAACAGTGTCTCAGGTTCAGGGCAGGCGAGACAATATGTTTGGCCCATGGCTTTAAAGGGCGTTGCAGAAAGACCAATACTTGGTTGGGGGCAAGATGGGTTCAATAATATATTTAATAAATATTATGATGTCCGAATGTATAATCAGGAGCAGTGGTTTGACCGCGCACATAACACACCACTTGATGTTTTGGTCGCTGGTGGGTTACTCGGTCTCATTGCTTATCTATCTATATTTGTTGCTGCTATTTTTGTTATTTGGAAAAAGAAAAATATTTTTGGCACTACAGAAATTGGTTTGATAGTTGGTTTACTTGCAGCTTACTTTGCACAAAATCTCTTTGTTTTTGACAATCTTGTTAGCTACATTTTCTTCTATATAATTTTGGCTTATTTGTATTTTAGAGACACTCAGGGAGAATCGATAGATCAAAGAAAAATTTCAAGTGATACTGCAAATTATGTTGTTGCCCCAATTCTTGTAGTTGTTTTTGGTGCAATGCTTTGGTGTTGCAATATTGTACCAATAAATGTAAATCTTAATCTAATAAACGCAATGCAGGTAGTAAATCAGTCACCACAAGCTTCTTTAGATTATTTTAAAAAGATATTTGAAGCAAATACTTTTGGTAATTCAGAAGCAAGAGAACAAATAATCAGTATAGTTCCACAAATTGCATCTTCACAGGGCCTTGATGAAAAGTTAAAACAAGGTTTTGTTGTTCTTGCCTATACTCAAATGCAAGAGCAGGTGAAGCAAACCCCCTATGATGCAAGATATCAATTCTTCCTCGGTGTGTTTTTAGATAATATTAATCAATATCAGCTAGCTCTTCCATATTTACAAAAAGCTTTAGAACTTTCTCCAAATAAGCTAACTATGATGTTTGAACTTGCAAAATGTTATTCATATCTTGGGCAGAAAGGAAAGGCTCTAGAAATAAGCAAAAAAGCATACGACTTGGTACCAAATTATACAGATGCAAAAATGAGCTATGCTTCATCGTTAATAATCAATGGCAACGAAACATTAGCAAAACAACTGATTGGGACTTCAGAGGTAACAAACGAAAACGTGATTCGTGCATATCTAATATTAGCTGAAGAATATATCCAAAAGGGTGATAAATATTCTGCGGTTGCCCAGATTAATAAAGCTATTAATTTAGCTCCAGGTTTTAAAACACAAGGAGAAGATATAATCAAAGGAATTTGGAATGGAAGTCTAAAATAGAACTTGATTAAGTATTTCTTTGTGCTAGAATATGGGAAGTTGAGTGCTAGTAGCAAGAGTTCAGCACTTACAGAAAAATGTCTTCACATAACTCCCGAAAGGGAGTTTTGTGTTGGTGCGATTTGCTTATTAATTATTGTATTTGATATAATATTAAAAGTTCATTGTTTTCACTTATAGCCGGCGATTGCACTCATTTAAAGACATTTCTTTGGAGTTGAACCTCGCCGGCTATAAGTGAAAATAATAAAAAATAAAATTAAGCTTTCTGATTTTAACACTTTCAGAACCGGCGGAAACGCACGGTTTTTTTGTAAAGTTAAAAATGAGGATGAATTAAGAGAAGCAATAAAATTTGCAAAAGAAAAAAGGTTAAAATTTTTTGTAATAGGTAATGGATCAAATCTCTTATTAAGTGATAAAAATTTTAACGGATTAGTTATTAGAAACTTTATAAGTGGTAAAAAAATAGAATTAAAAGGTAAAAATCATTCAATCATTTCTGCTGGCTCGGGTGAATATATAGATAATCTGATTAATTTTTTAGTTAATAATAATTTGTCAGGTATTGAAAATCTTTGGAATATCCCCGGAACTGTTGGTGCCGGAGTAGTACAGAATATTGGTGCATACGGAGTTGAACTAAAAGATTATATTTATTCAGTTGAAGGAATAGATACAAGAAATTTAAAACAATGTAAATTTAATAATAATGATTGTAAATTTGGATATAGGGAAAGTATTTTTAGAAAAAATAAAAATTTAATAATTACAAAAGTATTTTTAAAATTAAATAATTCTTTCAAACCAAATCTAAAGTACTCGGCTTTAAAAGAATATTTTTTGGTGAGAAAAACACCAACTATAGGGGAAGTTATTAAAACAATTAAAAAAATAAGAAAAAATAAATTACCAGACTGGGAAAAACTAGGAACTGCTGGCTCTTTTTTCAAAAATCCCATTATTACAAAGGTAAAATATCAAAAATTGTTAAAAAAATATCCAAACTTACCAAAATACAGTGCGGGAAAAGGATTAGTTAAAATTCCACTTGGCTTCGTGATTGATAAGATATGTGAAATGAAAGGTTTGCGAGTCGGTCAAGTTGGGCTTTATGAAAAACAATCTCTTGTGGTTATAAATTATGGTGGAGCAAAATTTTCTGAGATAAATAATTTTGCAAAAATGATTGAGAGAAAAGTTTATGAGAAAATAAAAATTAAAATTGAAAGGGAAGTGGAAAATATTTATTAAAAAAGTTATCAACACATGAAAATCTATTGTATTAATTGAGAATAGTTGTAAAATTACAAGTAGCAGTAGGTTTAAGTATCATAATACTTGTGTCGATAAACTACTATTTATAAACGTGATAATTATTTCGAATATATTATAATTTTCTCCAAGAGACTATTGAAAATCTAATGACTATTTCAAATAACTAAATTTTGAGCGAAAATATTGAAGTCCGACAAAGCATATCGAGATACGCTGAGGAGGAATGAATTATTTGCAGCCAAAATTTAGTTATTTGAGCAGTCAAGCAAATTTATTGTTTAATATCTTGCGCTTAGATTTTAAATAGACTCAGATTCGAAACATAAAAAATATGGCAGCAAAAAAGAAAGCTAGAAAAGCAAAAAAATCAAAAAAAACAGCAAAAAAAGCTAAGAAAGGAAAGAAGAGATAAGACTACTTTATTAAAAAGGCCGCCACTTAGGCGGTCTTTTTTATGCTGAATTTTATGCTATTATGTATTTTATGTCATTTTTGAACAAAATTTTTGGAGATAGACACACAAAAATAATTAAAGAATTAGAGCCAATTGTAAAGCAAATAGGCTCTTTTGAGGATGTCTATTCAAAATTTTCTGATGAGCAAATGAGGGCTAAAACAGAAGAGTTTAAATCTCGACTCGGAAAAGGGGAAACACTGGACTCAATCTTACCAGAAGCATATGCGCTAGTCCGTGAAGCTTCAAAGAAAACCCTTGGCCATAGACCTTTTGACGTTCAACTTATTGGCGGAATTATTTTACACAGGGGAAATATTGCTGAAATGAAAACAGGAGAAGGAAAAACTCTTGCAGCAACTTTGCCAGCATATTTAAATGCACTTACTGGAAAGGGAGTGCATATTGTCACGGTCAATGATTATCTATCAAGAAGAGACGCTGTTTGGATGGGGCAAATTCATAATGCACTTGGTCTGTCTGTTGGTATTTTAAATCATGAAGCTTCATATCTTTACGACCCAACACATGTTGAAAAAGATAAAGAGAGAGATGAGCTCGGTTCATTTAAAGTTGTTTATGAATTTTTAAAACCATGCACAAGACCAGAAGCATATAAGGCGGACATCACTTATGGAACAAATAACGAATATGGTTTTGATTATTTGAGAGACAATATTGAATATGATGTAAAAAATCTTAGACAAAGAGGATACAACTTTGCGGTTGTGGATGAAGTCGACTCAATTTTAATTGATGAAGCAAGAACACCACTTATTATTTCTGCACCAGCACAAGATTCCGGAAGTCTTTATGATGTTTTTACAAAAATTGTTCGCGATTTTGTAAAAGATGTCGATTATACAGTTGATGAAAAACATAAAGCAATTCAACTTACTGATGCTGGAATTAATAAAGCCGAAAAATCTCTCGGTGTTGAAAATATTTATACCGAAGGTGGCATCAGGTATGTCCATCATCTTGAAACTGCCACTCGCGCAAAAGCCTTGTATGAAATAAATAAGGATTATGTTGTGAAAGATGGTGAAATAATTATCGTTGATGAATTTACCGGTAGACTTCAACCTGGAAGAAGATGGTCTGAGGGCTTACATCAAGCAATTGAATCAAAAGAGGGTGTGAAAATTCAAAAGGAGTCCAGAACTTATGCGTCTATTACATATCAAAATTATTTCAGAATGTACGCAAAGCTATCTGGTATGACAGGGACCGCTCTTACATCAAGTGAAGAGTTTTTCAAGGTATATCATATGGATACAATTCCAGTTCCGACAAATAAACCAAGCGCAAGAACAGACAACAACGATTTGATTTTCCAAACTGAACAAGGAAAGTTCAAAGCGCTTGCTAAAATGGTTAAAGAAAAGAATAAAGCTGGACAGCCAGTGCTTATCGGTACGGTTTCAATTGAGAAAAATGAAGTTCTATCAGAATTTTTAAAAAGAGAAGGAGTCCCTCACAATATTTTGAATGCAAAAAATCACGAAAAGGAAGGAGAGATTGTGGCTCAAGCCGGAAAATTCGGCGCAGTCACAGTGGCTACAAACATGGCAGGTAGAGGGGTTGATATTAAACTTGGTGGAGTTGTTTTTGATAAAGATGAATATGAAAAAATAAAATCACTCGGAGGTTTGGCTGTTTTTGGTACTGAAAGACATGATGCAAGGAGAATTGATAATCAACTTCGAGGAAGATCAGCAAGACAGGGCGACCCTGGAGAAACTCGTTTTCTAGTTTCGCTTGAAGATTCTTTGATGAGAATTTTTGCAAATGATACCGTAAAAAAAATGATGAATCGTTTCGGCATTCCAGAAGACCAACCAATTGAAAATTCACTTATTACAAAATCATTAGAAAATGCGCAAACAAAAATAGAAGGCTTTAATTTTGATGCAAGAAAACATGTTTTGGAATATGATGACGTTTTGAATTTTCAAAGAATTACCGTTTATGAAAGACGTAGAAAAATTCTTACGGGCGGGCTTGATATTGTGAAGGAAAAATTGGCAGAAATAGCTGTTGATGAAAACTCTCAAAAAATTATTGCTGATAAAATTAAAATTTTAGGTGAGGAAGAATTTTACAGAATTGCAAGAATAATAATGCTTCAGTCCATTGATATGTTTTGGGTTGATCATCTTGAAATGATGGATTATCTTCGCGGTTCAGTAAATCTACGTTCGTACGGACAAAGAGATCCACTTGTTGAATATAAAAGAGAAGGTCTAAGTCTGTTTAAAGAAATGCAAGGAGCCATAAACGCTCAAGTAATCAGTCTATTACCACACATTGGCGCTGGGGCTTTTGTTGCTGAAGAAGAAAAATTGAAAGAAACACAAAAAGGAATGAAAATGGCTGGCGCTGAAGGGAAGTCAGACAATTCTCCAGTTCAAATAAAAGATAAAAACGAAGTTGGTAGAAATGACCCTTGCCCTTGTGGTTCTGGAAAAAAATATAAAAAATGTCATGGTAAATAAAAGACCTAAAATTCTTACTGATGCAGGTTATGAGATTTATTGTGACACTGTAAAATTGCGAGAGTTGGATTTGCCTATTGTTGATTTTGCTATCAATGAATTGATATGGAATTTTGATATACCGTTTTGGGCAAAAGATGGGACTGATGATTGGAATCTTACACCTTGGGATGTAATTAATAAAATAGATGGGAGTGCAGGTCATCAAAAAAGAGTTGAAGAAGCGGACCTGAAATTTCCAATTTTATTATTAAACAAAAATGACAAATGGTTGATTATTGATGGTGTTCACCGTCTAGTAAAAGCGTTTCAATCGAAAGAAAAAATAATCAAAGCAAAAATTATATCTGCAGATATGTTAAAGAAATATAAAAATTGTTGTGGAAAATAAAATTATGAGAATATTTATAACTGCGCCTTTTGGTGATAACAAAGAAAATATAGAAAAATTACGCTCGATAATTAAATCTACTGGATTTGAAGATTATTGTTTTGCAATGGATGAGGGTAGAATTGAAGATCCAAAAGAGTTAATGATAAGGGCAGAAGAGGAAATTAAAAAATCTGATGTATTGCTAATTGATATAACGTATAAACCAACCGGTAGGCTTATAGAGGCAGGTATGGCCTATGCTCTTAAAAAGAAAATTATTGTAATCATGAAAAAAGGAACTCTTGCTAAAGAGACAGTAATTGGAATTGCAGATATTATTATTGAATATGAAAAGACTGATGATATTAAGATGGGTCTTGAGGATTTTTATAATAAAATATGAAAAAACTATTAACACTTTGTATAATTCATCAACATCCAAAAGTCTTGCTTGGTATGAAAAAGCGTGGCTTTGGAGTTGGTAGATGGAATGGATTTGGAGGCAAGGTTTCTCCTGGGGAAAAAATAGAGGATGCTGCAAAAAGAGAAATGTTTGAAGAAGCTGGTATAAAATTAAAAAACTTGGACAAGGTTGCAATTATTGAATTTGAATTTAAAGGTAATCCAGAAATATTAGAAACACATATTTTTAAATCAAATGATTTTGATGGTGTTCCAACAGAAAGCGAAGAAATGAAACCACAGTGGTTTTGTATTGATGAAATTCCATTTAAAGAAATGTGGCCAGATGATATTTACTGGATACCATTATTTTTGAAAGGAAAAAAATTTAAAGGAAAGTTTTTATTTGGCGAAGCCGATGCTGTGCTTGAAAAAGAAATAATTGAGGTGAAAGAAATATAAAAACTGCTCTAAAGCCGTTTTTTTATTCAATTTTTCGTGTATAATACAGTTATTAATAATTAAATTTTATTTAGTCATGATTAAAGGAATTGTAAGATTTTTTGATAAACTAGAAGATAAAGTAAGGATGAAGTTAAGCCATAGATCCATTGCGTACGCTTTTATTGGAGGAATGGCCACCGTGCTGTTTTGGAGGGGGGTTTGGCATACTGGAGACCTTTTAATGGTAAAAGGAGGCTTTTGGGGTTGGTTTTTTTATGAGCCAGTCACAATTGTTTGGACTTCAATAATATTGCTAATGACCGGCCTTTTTGTTTCCAATTTTATTGGAGAAAGGGTTATTATTTCTGGCTTAAAAAATGAAAAGAAAATGACAGACAAAACAGAAGCTGAAGTAGATAAAGAGGAAGACGAGATTCGAACAATGAGAGCTAAAATTCACCAGATTTCAAAAGACGTAGAAGAAATAAAAAATGCTATTTCTAAAAAATAAAATAAAAGTCGCTGTCCATAATGGGAATTTTCATGCAGATGATGTTTTTGCTGTAGCGATTTTGTCGTTATATTTAAAGAAACCACTAAAGATTTTTAGAACAAGAGATGAAAAAATTATTAAGAAAATGGATTATATTTTAGACGTTGGAAGAGTGTATAATCCAAAAGAAAATAAGTTTGACCATCACCAAGAAGGTTGGAATGAAAAAAGAGCAAATGGTATTTTATATGCTACCGCTGGTCTTGTTTGGAAAGAATATGGAGAAAAAATCACTGGCTCTCTAGAGGTCGCAAATAAAATTGAAACAAAAATAATCCAAACGATAGATGCGGAAGACAATGGTATTGAAATTTGCAGACCTCTTTTTGAAAACATTATGCCGTTTTGTGTTTCAGATTATTTATTTGACTTAAATCAAAGTTGGATTGAAAATAAACTAAATCCTACAAAATGTTTTGAAGAAGCTGTAAAAGAAGCAATTAAAATCTTAAAAAGAGAAATTAAAAAAGCGACTGATTGTGTTTTGGGTAAAGAAAAAATTATAAATATTTATAATAATACCGCTGATAAAAAAATTATTGTTTTAGACAATACATATTCTTGGAAAAAAGTTTTGAATGCGTTTCCAGAACCACTTTTTGTTATTGAACAAATTCCTGAAAATAAAGATTGGCATGTTAAAGCGGTAAGTTTAAATGGTTTCAAATTCAAAAACAGAATGTTATTTCCTGAAAGCTGGGCCGGAAAAAATGGAGAAGAATTTGCAAAGATATCAGGAGTTTCCGATGCTATTTTTTGTCATAACCAAAGATTTATGGCGGTTACTAAATCCGAAGCAGGAGCGATTAAACTTGCTCAATTAGCTATTTCAGAAGCTTCAAAATCAAATTAATCTTTGACATTGAAGCATTTTAAACATAAACTAGCTTTATGGCCTTTATAGATGAACTAAAAATACACATATCTGCAGGACGTGGTGGCGACGGCGTTGTACGCTGGAGACACGAAAAGGGTATAGACCGAGCTGGTCCTGCCGGTGGAAATGGGGGGAAAGGTGGCGACGTATATTTGCGCGCTATTCGTGATATTTCTATACTTGCAAGATATAAAAATACAAAAGAATTTGTTGCAGAAAAAGGTGAGGCGGGAATGAAAAAAAGCATGCACGGAAAAAATGGTGCAGATTTAGTTATTGATTTGCCAATTGGTTCTGTCGTTACAAATCTTGAAACAAGAGAAGTATTTAATCTTATTGAAGATGAAAAACTTGTAAAAATTTTAAATGGTGGAAAGGGAGGCTTGGGAAATGAATATTTTAAAAATGCGGTAAATCGTGCCCCCGAAGAACAAACGGATGGAAAAAATCCAGAACAAGCAGATTTTTATATTGAGCTCGAACTTGTTGCTGATGCAGGGCTTATTGGTCTTCCAAATGCTGGAAAATCTAGCTTGATAAATGTGCTCACAAATTCAAAATCAAAAATTGGTGCTTATCAATTTACAACACTTGAACCATCACTCGGAGATATGCACGGCTACATCTTGGCAGACATTCCTGGGCTTATTGAGGGTGCTTCAGAAGGAAAGGGGCTTGGACACAAATTTTTGAGACATATAAAAAGAACAAAAACCTTACTTCATTGTTTGTCGCTTGAAAATGAGGATTTGGTGAAATCGTACAAAGTGATCAGAAATGAACTCAAAGAATACAGTGTTGAGCTTACCAATAAAAAAGAAATAGTAATTCTTACAAAAAATGACTTGGTTGATGAAAAAACTTTAGAAAAAGCGATTAAAAAAGTTTCAAAATTAAATCCAAATGTTTTGTCAGCGACAGTACTTGATGATGAATCAATTAAAGCATTAAAAGACAATTTGATTAAAATTTTTAGGACAATAAAGTAAAAGAGTAACTTCTTGTGAAGTTGCTCCGAGAGTCAAAGACTCTATTTTCTGTTTTTGATTTTCTTATATACTTCTATGATCCAAATAGCCGGTATTATTGAACTTACTAACGCTAGGTCAACTGCCAATAGGATGTCTACTGTATTGTGCGGTCTACCCAACGTGTTTATGATTGTCTCTTTAACAATAAAACACATCAAAGACCCTGGTAACAATACAACAAACATTACCCCCGCTGACCACCGGGACCACCGAGAAATTATTTTATTCATACACCGCCTCCTTTTTAATGAGATTTTATTTATAATATAAAATCTTCATAACACTTAATTAATATCTTACATAATTATATCTATATTGTCAAGCAATAAAATACGGCTAAAAATCTATCTTTTATTTCGCTATTTTCTATGCTATTATTTATTTTGTATTTTTGTATTGTCATTCCCGCGAAGGCGGGAATCCAGTATAGAATTAACCTAGATTCCCGCCTTCGCGGGAATGACACAAAGAAATGGCAGAAAATAATAAAAATAAATATCAGGCAACAATAGGTCTTGAAATCCATGCTGAACTCAAAACAAAAACAAAGATGTTTTGTTCTTGTAAGAATGACCCAGATGAAGAAAAACCAAACTCAAATATTTGTTCGATTTGTACTGCACAGCCAGGAACTTTGCCAGTAATAAATAAAGAAGCAGTTAAGCATGTTTTGAAAATTGGTCTTGCGTGTAATTCAAAAATCGCGGATTTTACAGAATGGGATAGGAAAAATTATTTCTATCCAGATATTCCAAAAGGTTATCAGATAAGCCAATACAAATATCCTTTGGTTATAGGTGGAAATTTAAAAGGGGTTGAGCTAACAAGAATCCATCTTGAAGAAGATACAGGGGCTTCCACTCATGATGCCGGCAATTTTTCTTTAGTTGATTTTAATCGCTCGGGTGTGCCACTTATGGAGCTTGTTACTGAGCCGGTAATTCATTCTGGCAAGCAGGCCGCGGATTTTGCAAAAGAATTGCAGTTGCTTTTACAATATATGGGAGCGGGGGATGCAAATATGGAAAAAGGTGAAATGAGAGTTGAGGCGAATATCTCTGTGTCTCCAACTGATAAATTTGGGACAAAGGTGGAAATTAAAAACTTAAATTCTTTTAGAACTGTTGAAAGAGCTGTTGCTTATGAAATTGAAAGGCAGATTGATGCGCTAGAAAAAGGAGAAAAAGTAATTCAGGAAACTCGAGGTTGGGATGAAGCCAAACAAAAAACTTATTCACAGAGAGTTAAAGAGGAATCTCATGATTATCGCTATTTTCCAGACCCAGATTTGCCAAAGATGATGGTTTCAGAAGTTTTTGATTTGAAGGAGTTGAAAAAAGAACTTCCAGAACTTCCTTGGGAGAGAAGAGAAAAATATGTCAAAAAACTTGGAATCAAAGAACAAGATGCTGATTCGTTTGTAAATAATATTGAACTCGGAAACTTTTTTGAAAAAGTAATCGCGGGCTTTAAAGAAAATAAAGATTTGATTAAACTCGCATCAAATTATGTCTCTTCTGATATGGTTGGTTTTATGTCAAAGGATTCAACGCTAAAATATCCTGCACCAGAAAAATTTGCAATAATTATTTCAATGGCTTCTGAAGGGAAAATTTCTTCAAGGGTTGCAAAAGATTTAGTGGAAAGATTATTAAAAGAAAATATTGACCCTGAAGAAGTGGCAAACAAGGAAGGTTTGATACAGAAAAATGATGAAGGCGCTATAATAGAAATCGCTAAAAAACTTGTTGCTGAAAATCCAAAAGTTGTAGCTGATTATAAAGCTGGAAAAGAGGCTGCGCTTATGTTTTTTGTAGGACAAATAATGAAAGTCACAAAAGGCTCTTCAAATCCTCAGATTATTAAAAAAGTTTTGTTGTCACTTTTATAGAGAGTAAAGTTATTAAATAATATATATAAAAATATGAACGAAGAATTTTTCTTTAAGACTAATCCACAAAAGTCAGCAAACAAAGTGACTATAAATAGCTACATGATGGGCTCATTATTTTTAGTATTATCTCTTATTATTACGCTTAACCCAAGTCAATTTTCGATTGCCATTATGTACCAATTAGTATTAGCAATTCCTTTACTTTATGTTTCCAGTTTAGCTTATTCAAAAATTGGATATCACACAGAAAATATTAAATATTGGGATACTCTCGGGTGGTTCACGAATACTACAGGTAATTTGTTTGTTATGAACTCTATTGGTTTGTTAACTGCAAGGTTTGACCCATTATTAGCCCATATCTACTTTTACTTATTTGTTATTTTAATGATAATTTATACTTTTTTAAACATAAAAAACAACAAGGGTGTATTGTATCAGAAATTGTTTAAGCTATTTTTTTTATTACTGATTATATTTTTTGGAGGTTTGCTTATACTTTAGATTATAATTAGTGATATAATATAATCATGAACAATCTTGGCGTAATTAGTCATAAACCAAAAATCTATATAGGCACTGATCATGCCGGTTTTGAATTGAAAGAAAAACTTATTCCTTTTGTAAAAACTCTCGGATATGAAGTCGTTGATTGTGGTGCTTTTAAATACGAAAAAGAAGATGATTATCCAGACTTTGTTTCTCCAGTTGCTAAAGCTGTTGCTTTAAACCCAGACAATAATTGCGGAATTATTCTTGGTGCATCGGGGCAGGGTGAAGCAATTGTTGCAAACAGATATCCAAATGTTCGAGCTGTAGTTTTCTACGGTAAGCCAGGTCTTTTTCCAAAGGACGACATAATTAAATTATCTAGAGAACATAATGATTCAAACGTTCTTTCTTTAGGGGCAAGATTTTTAAATATTGGGCAGGCAAAAAAGGCAGTAAAGGAATGGCTCTCAGTCCAATTTACTTATAAGGAAAGACACATTCGCAGAATTAAAAAAATCGAAAAAATTTCTCGTGAGGTTAAAAACAATTTTGATTTTAAATAATTAATAATATGGCCGAAGTACTTCCAGCTATCATTCCAATCTCATACGAAGATTTGAAAGAAAAAATGTCTATTGTTCGTGGGCTAACATCTTTAGTACAAATAGATGTTTGTGATGGAAAATTTGTGTCTTCAAAGTGTTGGCCATATGCTGGCGACACTGAAAATGATTTTGAAAAAATCGTTGGGGAAGATGAAGGTTTCCCATTCTGGCAAGATATGGATTTTGAGGCAGATTTAATGATTGAAAGTCCGGAAATAGAAGTTGAAAAATGGATAAAAGCAGGAGCAAAGGCAATTGTTTTACATTATGAATCAAGCCCAAAAATTTTGGATTTAGTAAAAAAACTTCGAAAAGAATACGGATATTTAGCAGATTCGGTCGCTGGTATCGAAATAGGTCTTGCTATAAATATTGATACTTCAAACGAAGTTCTAGATGAATTTTTGAAAGCAGACAAAGAGGGCAAGATTTTGATAGATTTTGTTCAGTTCATGGGAATAAAAAAAATAGGATATCAAGGGCAGGAGTTTGATGAAGAGGTAATCAAAAAAATAAAAACTTTTAGAAAAAAATATAAAAACATTATTATTAGTATTGATGGCGGGGTAAATTTTGATAACAATAAAGCACTGATAAAAGCAGGTGTAAATAAACTTATTTCCGGCTCGGCTATTTTTGAGAGTGAAGATATAAAAGAGGCGATAAAAGAAATGGAAATAAGATAGTTTTAAGTTAAAAGATCCAGTTTTATAAAAAAATCATAATTATGGAAACAAAAATTCTGACAGAAACAATATCACGACTGATGACATCTCCAAAAGGTATTCTTGCCATAGACGAAAGTATACCAACATGTAATAAGCGTTTTGAAAAAATTGGAGTTGTTTCATCAGAAGAAAATCGTAGAGCATACCGCGAATTACTTGTGACAGCGCCAAATATTGAAAAGTATATTTCCGGCTATATTCTTTTTGATGAAACAATGCGCCAAAAAACTTTAGATGGAAAAAGTTTTGTATCAGTTTTGCAAGAAAAAAATATAGACATTGGTATAAAAGTAGATATGGGGACTAAAGACTTTCCACCACATATTGGAGATAAAATTACCGATGGGCTTGTGGGTTTAGTTGAGCGTTTACAAGAATATAAAGAAATGGGTGCTACATTTGCTAAGTGGCGAGCTATATACAACATAAGCAACGAGACACCTAGTGAATCCTGTATGGAAGCAAATGCAGAAATCTTTGCGGAGTATGCATATGAATGTCAGAGTGCAGGTATCGTACCTATTGTTGAGCCGGAAATATTAATAGATGGTGATCATACAATAGAACAATGTTTTAAAATTACAACAAAAAATCTTGATATCATATTTAAAAAACTTCTCGAGAAAAATATTTTTATTCCCGGAATAATTTTGAAGACCAGTATGGTTATTTCTGGAAAAGAAGCCGAAGTGCAATCAAAGGCAGATGATGTCGCTAAGATGACAATAAAATGTTTAACAGAACATGTACCAAAAGAAATAGGAGGTATCGTTTTTCTATCGGGAGGACAGGGTGATGATGAAGCAACAGAAAATTTGAATGAAATGCATAAATATGAACCATTGCCATGGCCGCTCACATTTTCTTATGGACGAGCAATACAAAACAAAGCTCTTTTGAGTTGGGCAAAAAATCCATCTGATATTTCTGCTTCACAAGAGCTACTTCTTGCTGCTGCAAAGATAAATAGTTTGGCGCGTACTGGAGAGTATAGTAAGTTGAAATAGTATTTTTTTATAAATAAACTTTATTATTTATTTCTTGATTAATTGCTAAATTTATGTATAATTGACGCGATTAAGTTTTTGCTGATGTTATTGAGAGTGCTTTTGGGGCCGGTGTTTTTTATAGAAATATGGCTAATATTTAGAAGTAAAAGTATATAAAAACAATAACATTAAAGTCAGTCAAAATTTTCTCATTATTATATGATTACATTAAAAGTTGAAAAAAGAGATGTTAAGGAAAGTTTGGGAGAAATAAGAAAAGCAGGGCAAATACCAGCTGTTTTTTATGGTAAAAAAGAAGCCTCAACTCCAATCAAACTTCCATTCGCAATTTTCGAAAAGACATTAAAAGAAGCTGGGGAGTCAACAATTTTGCACCTTGATGGACAGGGAATTGATGTTGACGTGCTTATTCACGAAGTAGATTTGGACCCTGTCACGGACAAGCCAAGACACGCAGACTTTTATGCTATTGAAAAAGGAAAGAAACTTGAAATTTCTATTCCACTTGAATTTATTGGAGTAGCTCCAGCCGTAAAGGATCTTGGAGGTATTTTGGTAAAAGTTATGCACGAAATTAAAATTGAAGCTTTACCAAAAGATTTGCCACACAAACTCGAAGTTGATATTTCAAGTCTTGCGACATTTGATAGTGTTGTCACAGCATCTGGTATTAAGTTACCGGAAGGAGTTACTTTGAAAGTTAAAGCAGATGATGTTGTTGCCTCAGTATATGAACCAAAAGAAGAAGTTGTAGAAGTAGCTCCAGTTGATCTTTCAACAATCGAAGTTGCAAAGAAAGGTAAAGAAGCTAAAGAAGGTGAGGAAGGTGCTGAAGCTCCAGCAGCAGATGCCGCTCCGAAGAAAGATGAGAAGAAAGACGCGAAGGCAGGAAAATAATAATTAAAGGCGGGTTTTGCGAAGCAAAACCCGCCTTTAATTTTACATTGACATATTTTCTGGGGGGGGGGTAAAATATTAGTATTAGATTTATTAATTAATATATAAAAAATGAAGGAAAAATTTAATCCAGCAAATCCAGACTTTGAAAAGGTTTCTGATTTGCCTATTGAAAAAAGAGGTGAATTTGTCAATGTCAAAAATAAAAAAGGAAAAGTGGAAGGTTTTGTAAAAAAAGAAGCAATGTCCGCTTTTAAAGAAGCAATAGATGATGCTATAAATATGAACAATTATCGTTCACTTGAAGAAATAATATTTAATGTAAATAAAATGAGTGCAAAAGATGTTTTACATGACAAAGCCTTGGATGATAACACAAAATATGATTACAATAAGAAAAGAGACAATATAGAAAATAATAGAAAAAATATCGAAAAATTTATTAATTTTGTGGAAAGATATAATGAAAGTTTAATTAAGTGTAAAAATGAAATTTTATCAATTAATTCAATAACAGAAATTAAAAGAATTATTGACGAAATTAATAAAAATTATGAGCATCTAAATAGCACAGAACAATTGGATGATTCGGAACAGTATATTTTAGAAAAACTTGATGATAAGAAATGTGAAATTTTAGATGGAGCATATAAAAAATGGTATAGTTTATGTTCAACACCATCAGATTTTTCAGTTTTTTTTGATTTATACGTTGATGCATTTAAAGAAGGCTTAACATTAATGCCACCGATAAATTCATTACAAATTCTTGATAAATGGTTTGATGTTTGTAAGGATGATAAAGATGTAAAAAAAATTATGAAAGTGCTTATATCAATTCGTGATAGCATACATAGTTTGCCCGGTCCAGTTGGTTATTTACATTATAATTCTGAAGATATCGATAATTTTATTACTAAAAAAATTATCGATAGTAAAAATAGAAAATAAATAATTAAATATAAAATGGTTTCCTCTAGCGGAGGCCATTTTTGTTTCTCTATTTTTTATTCACTAAATATAGTAAAATATAGTGGTGAGTTATTATAAAAACAAATTTTCAGCGTTGTTTAGCATTTTTTTGTTTCTATGCCCGCTAATAGTAGTGGCTGTTACTTGTGATTCAAATATAGATGGGAAAAGTGATCAAGAATTACAAGCAATTTCGGCTCAATGTGACGCAGATTTGGCTGTATTGAATAGCCAGTATTCAAGTACAAAAAAATCTTCCTCCGATCTTCAGTCGGCGATAAGTGATTTAAACTACAAAATTACAAAAATACAGCTTGAGATAAAAGCAAAGAACGCAAAAATCAAACAACTCGGAGACAATATTGTTGTAAAGACAAAATATATAGGGCAACTTTCAGATAGAATGGAGAACATAAAAAAATCTATAGCAAAGATGTTGCGCGATGATTATGCTATGGATGACTCTACAATAATAAATGTACTTTTATCAAAACAAAGTCTATCTAGTTTTTTTATTGACACAGACAACTATGCAACAATAAATGGTAAGCTAAAAGAACTTATTGATGAATTAAATGGTGTAAAAAAGACTTCAGAAACAGAAAAGAAAGATTTAGAAACAAAACAAGCACAAGAGGCCAAATTAAAATACGAGCAAGAACAAGCCAAAGCTGCTACCGTTGGTCTAAAAACTGAAAAGCAGACACTACTTTCTATTACAAAAAATAAAGAAGCAGAATATCAAAAAATGATTGCCGAAAAAGAAAAATTAAAAAATCAAATTAGGAATAAGCTTTATAGAACAGCAGGCGGAGAAGAGATTTCATTTGGTGATGCATTAAAAATTATTCAACCTTATGAAAGTACTATAGGTGTGAGTTCAGCTTTGGTTCTTGCCGTACTTTTTCAGGAATCTGCAGTTGATAGTACGATTGGAAAAAATATTGGTAAATGCACTTACAATCAAGCATCATCTTGTGTTGCTGGAAAAACTGTGATGTCTGATACACAAAAATCTACTTATTTGCAAATCATGAGCAATCTCGGTTTGAATCCAGATATTTCACCGGTCTCTTGTGCAATTTGTCGTGATGGTAACTATGGTGGAGCCATTGGTCCAGCACAATTTATGCCGATTACTTGGGCTGGTATTACACAAAGGGTTTCAAATATTATTGGAGTGATGTATCCATCACCATTTGAAAATTTAGCTGCGTTTACTGCTTCAGCTGTACTTCTAAAAGATAATCAGACGAGATGTAAAACTGCCTTTACAAAAAGAAACGATATTTGGTCATGTTCAGCCGCAAAATATTATGGAGGATTGAGTTTGGCTGGTTCAAAGCTTTCCTCCTCAATGAGATATGGCTATGGGGCTTCAGTTTTGACTAGAGCATTACAATTTGAAAAAGATATTGCTACTTTGAGTTTGTAGAAATATAAAAGCAAGGGCGGCGAGGCATAGCCTCGCCGCCCTTGCTTTTTCATAAAATTCTGATAATATAACAATCTATGAAAAAAGATATACATCCAAAATATTTCGATAAAGCAAAGACCACATGTGTATGCGGGGCTACTTATAATTTTGGTTCTACAAAGGAAACAATAAACGTTGAAATCTGTGGTAATTGTCACCCATTTTACACTGGGAATGAAAAAGTTCTAGATACTGCTGGAAGGGTTGAAAAATTCAAAGCAAGAAAGGCAGCTGGCGCCACAAAAGCAGCAACAAAAAAAGCTAAATCAGCAAAATAACTATTTTAAATAAAGCCGTGCTTTCAAAGTGCGGTTTTATTTTTGCCTATTTAAATATATAATCATTATATGAATCCAAACCAAGAATTAATTGAAGAGTTCAGAAAAAATAAAAAAACGACTTTTTTAGCCGAAGAGTATATTCGTTTGGAAAATGAGGAAGAGTCAATAAAAAAAATGGCAGAGAAAGATCCAGCCATGTTTTCTCTAGCCGAGGAAGAAATAAAAAATATTGTTTCTCAAAAGGAAAATCTATTGGCCCAAATGAAAAGTATTACTGCTGTGGAAGAGGATGCAGAAAAATTTCCCAATGAAGTTATCATGGAAATTCGTGCTGGAGTCGGTGGTGAAGAAGCAGCTATTTTTGTTGCGGATCTTTTACGAATTTATAAAAGAGTTTCAGAATTAAAAGGATGGCAATTTTATATTGTAGATGAATCAAAAACCACACTTGGTGGTTACAAAGATATTTCAATTGAAATAAAAGGGAAAGAAGTCTACAAAGAATTGAGATTTGAGACAGGCGTACATCGAGTTCAGAGAGTCCCTGAAACAGAAAAATCTGGAAGAGTTCATACTTCTACGGCTTCGATTGCAATTTTGCCTATAAGAAAGAAATCAAAGATTGAAATTAAGCCTTCAGATTTGCTTATAGAAACTTCTCGTTCTGGTGGTGCTGGAGGACAAAACGTTAACAAAGTTGAAACAGCTGTAAGAATTGTTCACAAACCATCCGGTATTGATGTACGTTCAACAGCAGAAAGAAGCCAACTAAAAAATAGAGAAAGAGCAATGTCGATTCTTATTGCTAAGCTTGAAATGCAAAAGAATGAAGAAGATGCGAAAAAGTTTGCGCTTGAAAGAAAAGAACAAATTGGAACAGCTGACAGATCAGAAAAAATAAGAACATATAACATTTTACAGGACAGAGTTACAGACCATAGAGTAAAACACTCTTGGTACAACATTGAGAATATTTTAGCCGGAGATGGAATGGTAGATATTGTTGATTATGTAGTAAAGAATGATTGTAAACCACAGTCTGGGGATTCCGCGGAAGACGATGAATAAAGAGCAAAAAAGGGTTGCTAATCGGCCCCTTTTCTGATAGTATGCTTTACCATATGACAGAAGAAAAGAAAATAAAAACAAACGATAGAATTGATGCCATGTTCAAAGCAGGGGCACATTTTGGTTATCAAAAATCAAGAAGAGACGCTTCTACAACTCCATATATTTTTGGTACAAAGAATAAAATTGAAATAATTGACCTTGAAAAAACACTTGCACAGCTTGAGAAAGCAGAAGAATTTGTATCCGGTATCGCAAAATTAGGTAAACAGATTCTATTCGTAGGTGGAAAAAGTGAAGCTAAAACTGCTCTAAAAATTGGTGCCGAATCTATCAATATGCCTTATGTAGATGGAAGATGGATAGGGGGTGCTATCACAAATTTCCCAGAAATTAAAAAGAGAATTGCAAAATTTGAAGATTTACAAAAACAAAAAGAAAAAGGTGAACTTTTGAAATACACAAAAAAAGAAAGACTACTTATTGATAGAGAAATAGCAAATCTTGATGCAATGTTTTCAGGAATCGTAAGCATGAAAGAAGCTCCAAAAGCATTATTTGTAATTGACCCAAAGAAAGAATTTATCGCAGTCGCAGAAGCTGGTAAATTTGGAATTCCAGTAATTGCTCTAGCAAATACAGATTGTAATATAAAAAATATCGATTTTCCTATAATTGCAAATGATGCATCTGTTTCAAGTATTGCATTCTTTATTGCAGAAATAGTAAAATCATATAAAGCTGGTAAAATAGCTAAAGCTTAATTTTTTCCGATATTTTGGAAAGAATTTTAATTAAATATTATTAAAATAATTTATTTTTTATTATGGAAATATCAATGGAATTGGTTAAGGAACTTAGAGAAAAAACAGGCATTTCAATAATGCAATGTAAAAAAGCTCTTGAAGACGCAAAAGGAGATATGAGCAAAGCTATGGTTTATCTTCAGAAAAAAGGAGCAGAGACAGCGGCAAAAAAGGCTGAAAGGACTTTGAAATCAAGCAGGATTGTTTCCTATGTCCATGGTGTTGGAACAGTCGGAGTGCTTGTTGAGCTTTGCAGTGAGTCAGATTTCGTTTCTAAACACGAAGATTTTCAAAGACTAGCTTATGATATAGCTATGCAGATTGCTGCTACAAATCCTTTGTACGTGAAAAAAGATGATGTTTCAGCAGAAGAAAAAGCAAAAGTCTCTGATGCATTTATTGATGAAGTTAAAGATAAACCAGAAGCTATGAGAGAAAAGATATTGGCAGGGAAGCTCGACGCATTCTTTAAAGAAAAAATATTAATTGAGCAAGATTTCATTAAAGATCCAAGCATCACAATAAATACTCTTATTCAGAATGCTATCCAAAAGTTTGGTGAAAAGATAGAAATTGCTCGATTTGTCAGATTTAGCACTGCAAAATAGCCTATTTAACCAGTTTTTCTGGCCTATTTTGTGCTATAATTAGATATATAATTTTATGGCGATAACTTTGTTCTACATTTCCTTATTTTTCTTAGGTGTCATGATTTTGATGAAGTATTTTAATATTTCATTCAAACACCATGAAGTGATTTCTAATATTGTTTGCGAAAATGACAAAAATTGTCACAAGATTGTTCACCATGGAAGAAAAATATTTTCTAAAATAAAATTCAAAAATTTTCACAAATTATCAGTTTTGATTGCAGAATTTATAAAAAGAGAAAGTATTTACTTGAAGAGAAGATTTGATAGTAAACAGCCCGCTTTCTTCTTATCTCCACAAAAGCCAAGTCATGTTACAAAAAATTCAGTATCATTTTTCCTCAAAAAAGTTTCAGAATATAAAGAATCTTTGAATACAAAAAATCCTGTTAGATAATTTGTATTTTCTCTATTTTTTTGCTAGATTATATTGGTTAGAATGCCACCTTAGCTCAGTTGGTAGAGCAGCGCTTTTGTAAAGCGAAGGTCCCCAGTTCAAATCTGGGAGGTGGCTCAACTTCTTGACTCACGTCCCAGATTTGAAAGACTTTTCCGTATCGAATACGCCATTAGCGGATGAGATGGAAAAGTACCTGGCGATGTCATCGCCAAATCCGGGAGGTGTTAATTTGTTTCTGCCGTACTAGTCGCTGCAGCTTCTTTATCCCAAATTTTTGTTTCAGGAATGAGTTTTTTAATTTGATCAAGTGTTTTTAGGCCATATGTTACTTTGCCATTAATGTACAGTGCTGGTAGTTCATTTTTGATACTGTAAATCGATTTTAAGGTCTCAATTGTAGGAATATTATAGTCAAAATCAAAAGAATAGATTCTTATCTGAGGGTAAAGTTCATGGAGTTTGGTAAGCACAAATCCCTGATTTTGACAGTCATTGCATGATTGATTTGAATAAAAATAAAGAATAAAAGCTGTTTTATCATTACACTTTTGACTGATTTTTTTCATCAACAAATAATCCTTTATTTCAAGTAGGGAATAATACGTTTTAAGATTTTGGAAATCTAAATCTTTTGCCCCGACTTTCTGTTCCATATATAAAAGCTTCTCACCAAGTTGGCCAACTTCCATCGATAGGGTGTTGTCCCCAATATTTTTACATGATGATTCCGCTAGTAGTGAAAATTGGGTTTCCGAAGAGAGAATATCTAATGATATTTTGTCTTCGGTAGCTTTGAGCTGATTCATTTTTTGATTACCAAAATAATTGCTTATGTATATGGCTGTACCAAAAATAACTGCGGTAATTACGAAAGCGTAAAAATATTTTAACCAATCAGTTCTTTCTCTTTTATTTTCTATCTCCATGTTATTGTTTTTGAGAATATTGTATTAAATACTGCACCGAAAAGCCAAAGAGGCGCGATAAGAGGATAAATAAGCAAGAAATACAATAGGTTTGGTTTAAATTTAAACTTTCCTTCAGCAAGCCTGACAGATAAAAATACTAACACTATAGTTCCTATAACGGTAAATAATGCAATAATATGAACAAAATTTGTATTTATATAAAACCAATCGAGGTGTATTTTACCAAATGAAGCACCAACCATTTTTATTTTCATGATTTGTTCCCATATCATACTTGCATTTGATATCAAAAAATTAATTGCAAGATAAATGGCTGAAAAAATTGATATGACAGCAAGTGGCATGACAAAGAAACCGAGGTTGCCATATTCTTTTTTGAAAAACATAAATTTGTAATCAATAGCATTTTTCAAAAAACCATAAGACCATCTTCGTCTCTGCTTATACAGAGTCTTAATTGTTTTTGGCGTTACTGTATAAATGATAGATCTATGGCTATTTGCAATCTTGTAATGATGTTTTTGTAAACGTAAAGCCATTTCTAAATCTTCTGTTTGGTGTGCGTGCTTATATATTCCAACTTTTTCAAAAACCTTTGTACGGAAGATGGTGAATGGTCCAGGGGTAACGTGCAATGCATTTAAATAGGTAAGTAGTTTTCTAACAAAAATACCCCAGCTGTACTCTACCTGTTGGATTTTTTGTAAAGTATTTTCTGGATCATGAACCTTAATAGATGGTACAACAGCCATTATTTTTGGGTTTTCAAAATAGGGAAGCATATTTTTTAAAGCGTTTTTATCAACAAATGAATCCGCATCAAGACAACCGAAAAGATCTGCTTTACTATTTTCTATCGCAAAATTTAATGCGGTAAATTTACCACCATTTTCTTTGTGATGTATTTCAACCTGTGGGTTTCCTTTAAAAAATTCTAGTGTTTTTAACGAATCATCAGTACTTCCATCATCAATTACCATTATTTTAAATCTGTCTTTTGGATAGTCCAAACTTAAGATAGAATTTATCGTTGCAATGATAGTCTTGCTTTCATTAAAACATGGCACGACAATGTCCACTGTTGGCCAGTATTCATTTTTTTTCTCCAGATATTCTGTTTTTATTGATTTCCTTTTTTCAATATATGTAAGCAGTAAAAAAACTTCAAAATATAATGAGCAAAACAAAAAAACGTAGATAATATAATTCGAAATCATGAATACAATATAGCATTTTTTTTGTTTTTAGAAAAGTACCATAAACAAAAATTATCTTTCACTTTTCCCAATTTTCTGTATAATTATTCACATGACAGATTTAGATAAAAAAGTCGCCCATGTAAATCCAATTACTCGTGTTATTGATGATATAAACAGGATATTTTTTGAAATGGGTTTTGCTCTTACTGATGGACCTGAGCTTGAAACTGAATATTATAATTTTGATGCACTTAATACACCAAAAGATCATCCTGCAAGAGATATGCAAGATACTTTTTGGATAAAGCCAAATAAGGATTTTCCCGGTGTTAAAAGACAGCTTATGCGCACACAAACAAGCGCGATGCAAGTTCATTATATGGAAGAAAATAAAAAGCTACCATTTAGAATTATTTGCCCAGGAAAAACATATAGAAAAGAAGCAACAGATGCTACTCACGAAATGCAATTTCAACAGTTTGAAGGATTATATGTAGACAAAGAGGCTTCTTTAGTCACTTTAAAATCCGTTCTAAATATTTTCTTTGATAAATTTTTTGAAAAAAATGTTGATGTAAGATTTAGACCAAGTTATTTTCCCTTTGTTGAGCCAGGTGCAGAAATAGATATTTCTTGTTTCAAATGTAAGGGCGGAGAAGCGGGCTGCCCTATCTGTAAGGGTTCTGGTTGGATAGAAATACTTGGTGCTGGCGTAGTCCATCCAAAAGTTTTAAGTAATGTTGGAATAAATCCAAACGACTGGAAGGGCTTTGCTTTCGGTGGGTCAGTGGAAAGATTAGCAATGTTGAAATACGGAATAGATGACATCAGACTCTTTTACTCTGGTGATTTAAGATTAGTTAATCAATTTTAAAATTATGAAAGTAGAATTAATTGTTATTATTGGAATAATTACAACAGTACTGACCATATTGATAAAGGTTATTGGTTTTCCAGATCAAATGAAAAAAAATTATGAAAGGAAATCTACTAAAGGTATTTCAAATACTTTTTATATTCTTTCTTTTATCACATATGTTTTTTGGACATTACATGGAATCCTTGTAAATGACGCAGTGGTTTATTTAGGCCAGGGTTTAGGAATAATAACCACTGGTGTTATTCTGTATCAGATTTATATATATCGTAAAAATAATTAATCCATGAAAGTCTCATATAATTGGCTAAATGAATATTTTAAAGGCAAAGCGCCAAAACCAGAAAAAATTTCTGAGCTTTTGACTATGCACTCAATGGAGGTTGAAGGTCTAGAAAAATTTGGGTCTGATATAGTAATGGATGCAAAGACTACACCAAATCTAAATCATAGCTGTTTATGTCACAGAGGTATTGCTCGCGAGGTTTCAGTTTTGGCTGGTATTAAATCAAATTTATACTCTAGAGAATTTAAAGATTTTTCTGTTTCAAAAACTTCAAAAAAACTTTCTGTAAAAATTGATGATGGAAAGTTGTGTAAAAGATATATCGGTAGGGTAGTTGAAAACATTAAAGTTGGGCCAGCGCCAAAATGGTTAGCTGATAAATTAGAGACACTTGGCCAACGCTCAATAAATAATATTGTTGATGCCACGAATTTTATTATGCTTGAAATCGGTCAACCAATGCACGCTTTTGATTCTGATAAAATTGGAAATGAAATTGTTGTAAAAAATGCGCAAAAAGGGCAGAGAATAATTACTCTTGATAAAAAAGACGTTGAACTTGATGAAAACGTCTTGCTTATTACAGATGGAGAAAATCCTTTGGCAATTGCAGGTATTAAAGGTGGCAATTTTGCAGAGCTTGAAATCGGCACAAAGAATATAATTCTTGAATCAGCAAGTTTTGATGCTGTCCAAATAAGAAAGACTTCTCAAAGATTAAAAATTCAAACAGATGCTTCAAAGCGATACGAAAATGATTTTTCATCTGAAATCGCAGGTGAAGCAATGGATATCCTTACAAAACTTATTGTTGAAATCGCAGGAACAAAGGATACAAAAGTTGGCGAGGTAATAGATAATTATCCTAAAAAACCAAATAAATTTAAACTTGGCATTTCTGCAAAGGAAGCCAGTTCAATAATTGGTGTTGAAATTAAAGATTCAGATATAGAAAAAATATTTGATAGATTTGGTTTTGAATGGAAGAAAGTTAAACCTATAGATGAAGTTTTAAAAATTGCGCAAACCTTAGTTGGAACACCATATAAACTTGGCGCTAGTATATCTTATGATGCACCAAAAATGTTTGATTGTTCAGGTTTTGTAAGTTATCTTTTTACGCAGGGCGGTGTTCAGATTCCTAGAATATCAGTTGATCAATATGTATTTGGTAAAAAAATTGAAGAAAAAGATTTAATTGCGGGAGATGTAATATATGCAAATGCAGGTGTTGGTCATATTTTTTATGAGTCTTTAGATTTTTTAACTGGTACAAAAGTACCTGAGGGAGTTGATCACTGTGGTTTATATCTCGGTAATGGAAAAGTGATACATGCAACAATGCTTTTTAATAAAGTAGTAATTGAGGATCTAGATAAAAGTGAGAGATTTAAAAATACAGTAGGATACAGAAGAATGTGTGATAATGAAGAAAGATTTGTTATTACAGTTCCAGATGAAAGACTCGATTTGAGAATCAAAGAAGATTTAGCAGAAGAAATCGGTAGAGTTTATGGTTATGATAAAATCAAAGATATTTCTATTCCTAAAAATAATGTTGAAGTTAAAATAGAAAAAGGCTTTGCTTATAAAGAAAAAATTAGAAGAATTCTTTATGAAGAAGGATATTCTGAAGTAATAAATTATTCTTTTACTGATAAAGGTGAAGTAGAATTAATAAATCCGTTGTCTCCTGAAAGAAAGTTTTTGAGAACCAATCTTTCTGATGGATTAAAAAATTGTTTGGGATTTAATGCAAGATATTCCGAGCTTGTTGATATGCCACAAATAAAAATATTTGAATTTGGTCATGTATTTAAAAAAAGTGGTGAAGAGAGCAATTTTGTTATAGGTGTCAAAAATCCACTAGGTTTGAAAAAACCAAAAGAAAAAGAAGTTTTGGATGCAACAATTAAGATTCTTTCTGAAAAATTAAATGTTGATCTTGTCCAAATGAAAATTGCAACAAAAGATGAAACCATCGCCGAATTTAATTTTGTAAAAATTTTAGAAAAGTTGCCAGAAGCGACAGAATATGTTATGTCGGAAGTAGGGGACAAAAATAAAAAATACAAAAAGATTTCGCAATATCCATTTATGATTCGTGACATTGCCGTGTTTACTCCAGAAGGTACAAAGTCAGAAGAGGTCTTTTCAATCATAGAAAAAGAAGTTGGTGAGCTTGTTATAAAAAGCCGACTATTTGATGTTTTCACAAAAGCATTTCCAGATGGAGCAAAGAAAGTTTCTTATGCCTATCGTTTGATATTTCAGTCATATGAACGGACATTAACCGATGATGAAGTGAACGCAATAATGACTAAAATTACTGAAAAAATGAATAAAAAGACTGGCTGGCAGGTCAGGTAATAAATTTTAGTATGAAACTTAAAATCCCATATTATTCTCAAAGAACTGATGTCAAAGATACAGAATGGCAAGCACATTCTTGTTTAATTGTGTGTGCAAAAATGGTTGCAGAATATTTTGGCGATAAAAAAATGTTGGCTGACGATTGGATAAAAGAGGGAACATATATTGGTGCATATGATGGAAAATTTTGGAAGCATGATGGAGTGGTACGACTATTGAGGAATCATGAAATATTTGCTTATGCTCAGGAATTTAAAACGGTTGATGTTGATATAAAAAACGGCGAAATGAATGATAGTAAAAAGGCAGATATTTTTTTAGAAAAGGGAATTGAAAAAATCGTTGCAAAATTAGATGAAGGAATACCTTCTATTGTTTCAATTTATAAATATTTTACAGAAAAAGATAGGCATCACGGGATAGTAATTATTGGTTATGAAAAAAATGGTAATATTATAAAAGGTTTTTATTACAATGATCCTGAAGCTCCAAATGAGCAGGGCGGGGAGGCTCTTTTTGTGGAATTAGATAATTTTAAAAAAGGGTGGAAAAAACTAGCTATTTTTGTTGATAAATAGGTTAATTTTGTCTTCCTTTTATACTCCAAATTTGCTATAATTCTGATATAAAAAGCGATATGCTATTTTAATTTATGGCAAAAACTAACGATAAAAAAACAGAGAAAGAAATCAAAAAAGAGAGTCATTATGATGCTAGTTCCATTCAAGTTCTTGAGGGTCTAGAGCCCGTCAGAAGACGTCCAGGTATGTATATTGGGACAACAGGCCCCGATGGTTTACACCATCTTATAACTGAGATTTTTGACAATTCTCGTGACGAAGCGATGAACGGTTTTTGTGATCATATTGAAGTTGTTTTACTTCCAGGAAATCGCGTAAGAATTACAGACAACGGCCGAGGTATTCCAGTAGATATTCATAAACAAACGAAAGTTTCTGCACTTGAAACAATCATGACTGTTCTTCACGCCGGTGGAAAATTTGGTGGAGAAGACACAGGATACAAAGCATCAGGAGGACTTCACGGAGTCGGAGCTTCTGTCGTAAACGCACTTTCAATTTACATGAAAGTTATTGTGCACAAAGACGGCTTTGCTTACATGCAAGAATATTCAAAAGGAAAAGTAAAAGCTGCTGTTAAAAAAATAGGAAAAACAACAAATCACGGAACGGTTGTAAATTTTGAGCCAGATGCAGAAATATTTAAAGAGGGAATTACTTTTGATTTCAATCGAGTTGTTTCTCACATGAGACAGCAAGCATATCTTGTAAAAGGTTTGAGAATCACAGCTATTGATGCAAGAGAAGTTAAAGAAAAATTTGCTGATAAAGAAATATTTTATTTTTCAGAATATGAAATAGAAGCTCCATCACAATCATTTTGTTTTGAGGGTGGACTTTTGTCACTTGTAAAATTTTATAATCAATTTCAAAAGCCAATTCATAAAAATGTTTTTTATGTTGAGAAAAAAGCGACAGGTGTTGAATCTGTAGAAATTTCTTTGCAATATGTTGACGATATTTCTTCTAGAATTTTAGCTTTTGCAAATAATATTGAAAACCCAGAAGGCGGAACACATGTCACAGGTTTCAAGGCATCACTTACTCGTTCGCTAAATAATTATGCAAAGAAAAATAATCTTACAAAAGACAGTGAAGACAATTTTACCGGTGATGATGCACTGGAAGGTTTAACAGCAGTTGTTTCTGTAAAATTACGTGAAATACAGTTTGAAGGACAGACTAAAGCAAAGCTCGGTTCCGTAGAGGCTAGAGGCGCGGTAGAAGAGGTCTTTGGTGAGGCTTTTAACGCGTTTCTCGAGGAGAACCCAGATGATGCCAGAGCCATTGTTTCTAAGGTAATTTTGGCCCTAAAGGCCCGAAAAGCAGCCAAGGCAGCAAAGGATTCTATATTGCGAAAAGGGGCACTTGAAGGTATGACATTGCCTGGTAAGCTTGCAGATTGTCAGAGTAAAGATGCTTCCGAATCCGAGCTTATTATTGTGGAGGGAGATTCTGCAGGAGGTACAGCAAAAATGGGAAGAGACAGAAAAATACAAGCAATACTTCCACTTCGAGGAAAAATTTTGAATGTTGAAAGAGCAAGACTTGATAAGATGCTAGATTCAGAACAAATAAAAAATCTTGTTGTTGCACTCGGTGCTGCGATAGGCGATACATTTGATATTGAAAAATTAAGATACCACAAAATAATTATTGCGACTGATGCCGATGTCGACGGAGCACACATCCGAACTCTATTACTAACTCTGTTTTATAGATATTTTAAACCGCTTATTGTCGGTGGACACATTTGTATCGCTCAGCCACCACTTTATAAAGTGAAGATTGGAAAAGAAGTTCACTATTTTTATTCTGAAGAAGAAAAAACTGCATACTTTAAAAAAGCAAAAATTTCTGACACTGAAGTAGAAGAAGCAGAATCTGTTGAAGTTGCTGTTGAGGAAAATGTTGAAGAAGCTGAAACAAAAAAAGGACCAAAAGTTGCTGTTCAAAGATATAAAGGTTTGGGAGAAATGAACGCTGAAGAACTTTGGGAAACAACAATGGATCCTTCTCGAAGAATGATGAAGAGAGTTTCTATTGATGACGCACAAGAAGCAGACAAAATTTTTGATATGCTTATGGGAACTGATGTTCCTTCAAGAAAAGCTTTCATACAGTCAAATGCAAGATTGGCAAATATTGATATTTAATAGACTAAAGTAATACAAAAGGGCGGCCGCGAAGCGGCCGCCCTTTTGTGTTTTTCGTTTATTTAGTATATATATGCAGTACACTGTTTTGTCACAGAGACACCATTTGAAGTTACTGTCACGTTAGCAACTTTTTGTCCTGAGGAATAATATGATTGAGTCACTGTACTATTTGTTGAATATAATTGATCAGATCCAGTCCAATAATATGTAAAATAGCCGTTTCCTCCAGATGCTGAAACCATCCATGTTATAGGGCTTCCTTGATAGGTTGTTTGTGGGTTTGCGTAACAGTTTGCGGTTATATTTGTCCAAGTATATGTTGTGCCATAAGGAAAGTTCGATGCAGTATATGTTCCATAATTGTAATTATTATTATATGTGTATGATGTCCCCTCAATATCTATTGGAACAATAAGTTGATTATTATTTTTTGAATTCTCATCAATAATACTCAATGGATCAACTGTGATATAAGCAGTATTGACTCCTATATTTACCGGACTATCAAAAGTGGTAGTATAAACAATTCTATCGCCCGGTCTTATTGATTGCTGATAATTTGAATCATAATATGGGGTTGTTCTTGAAGGAGTATTAATCCTAAGTTTCCATGGCCCAGTAATATTTGTTCCAATATTTTTTACTTGAAATTTTATAGCAATTTCATCATTGAATCCAGCATAATTAGTTGACATAAATTGTTTTGATGCTGGATCAATAATACCTGTTCCAATTAGAGAAATTTCTAAGTCTGCTTTGCCATAATATTCTGGGGCAGTATAAACCGGCGCAGAGTTTGTAGTTACGTTTGAATTTGTTACAATTTTTTTGTTTGTAGTCGCCGGTGTTGTTGAAGTTGCTTCGTTTGGTATTACGATTGATGAAAGGGTAGTAGCAACATAGTTTGACCCACTACTAAAAAGAGACGGAATAACCTTGAAAGGAATCCAGATTATCAAAAAGGCAGCAATAATAATACCAGCAGATAAAAGGGCTGTTCCAAAATTATCTTTGATTTTATCCCAAAATGTTTGTTTATCTGGCTCGTTATTCATGTTTATTATAATTAATTAATGAATAGATATTATACACCGCTTGACTTTTAATGTCAAGTTGATATTATTAAACTCAAATATATGGAGAATAAAGAAAATAAATTGAGCGCAAAAGATATTATTATGAAAAATAAGGGCTTATTTTTAATTTACCTTTTTATCATACTTGTAATAACTTTCTCTTCTTTATACTTGTTCAATCTTGTGCCAGAAGCTTTAAAATCTACTATTGGCAGAGAACCTGTAGCAGAAGTGGCTGCCAATAGAAACGGTGAACTTCCACTAAGTATAAAAATTCCTGTTATTGGTGTGAATGCGCAAGTTTATAATCCTGCTACTACAAGTGAAAAAATACTTGATGAATATCTTTTGAAAGGTGCTGTGAGATATCCTGGCTCAGGACTTTTGGGTGGAAGTGGAAATATTTTTATTTTTGGACATAACACAGGAATACCGATAGTGAATAATCAAGCATTCAAAACTTTTAATGGAATTAAAAATCTAAAAGCTGGAGATTTGATTCAGGTGTATTCACATAAATACGAATATGATTATAAAGTGACATCGCTAAAAATGGTTGGTGCTGATAAAGCTTTGGTTGAGTTCAATACAAAAAGTGAAATGCTAACTATTTCTACATGTAATAATTTTGGTGCAAAAACTGATAGGTATGTAGTGGAATCGGTGTTTGTTTCTAAAAAAGCTCTACAAAATTAAATAAATACAAGGGCGGCGAGGCTTTGCCTCGCCGCCCTTGCATTTTTCTGAAGTTTCTACTAGTATTATTTTAGATTGTAATGTTCCAAAGGAGGCAACAAATGGCCACTAACTATCACTTAGATCCAAATGTGAATCAAGCTTTGATAAAGCTGAATGATGCTCTCTGTGTTTTTGAGCGTAACACTGGACGAGAATATACTCTTATTCTTGTCCCTCATGCGGATGATGAAGTCATTCAAGCTTCTCAAAGTGGCAAGCCAATAAGCTTTGGCCTTGGTCTGACACCGGAAATAATTTTGCAAATAGCGATGGAAAGCAGAAAACAGTAAAAAGGAGGAAATATGATTGAGATAAAAAATATTCCTATATTCTGGCGACCCAACGACAAAATTGAAAGAGAGTTCAAAACAGTCAAGAAGTTTGCTTGGCGACCTGTTAGGATTGGCTACTACCATGTGGTGAGTCGCCAGTGGTATTCCATCACCTACATGTCTGTAGCGAGGGGAATGTATGGCCAACCGATCTGGGTAAAGTTCAAGTTGAGTGCGAAAGATGAAAATGGATATGAAATTAGCGGTTTCTTCATTCCCGGTGATATTGATAAATTAACACCGGAAGAGATATGGGTCAGGGCAGAGATGGAGGAAAGATATCCTGTCGATTAAAACAAAAAACCGCTCAAGGGCACGAGCGGTTTTTATTTTACTTTATTTTTTATCTTCTTTTTCCTTCACAGTTTTTTTAATAAACTCTTTCAAATCCATTTGTCCGAGCTGTCCTTTGTCTCTGGACTCAACTGATATTTTTTTAGCTTCAATATCTTTATCTCCAATAATTATTGTATAAGGAACTTTATTATTTTTTGCATCACGGACTTTTCCACCCATATTTCCTTCGCTTGTATCACAATCTACCCTAAAACCTGCATCTCTAAGCTCCTGTGCAACTTTTTCTGCGTGTTCATTATGATTTTCTCTAATAGGAACAATTTTTATTTGGACTGGTGCAAGCCAGAGAGGGAAGGCGCCAGCATAATGTTCAATCATGACACCCATAAATCTCTCAAGTGACCCTGATATTGCCCTATGTATAACTACCGGCCTTTCATCTGCACCTTTTTCATTTACAAAAGATAAGTCAAATCTTTCCGGTAAATTAAAATCACATTGTATTGTTGCGAGTTGCCATTCTCTACCTATTGCATCTTTAAACATAAAGTCTAATTTTGGACCATAGAATGCAGCTTCACCCTCGATTCTAGTATAATTTAATTTATTTTCCTTGGCAGCTTTTTCTAATGCGTTCTCTGCTTTTTCCCAAACTTCATCACTACCCAAATACATACTTTTATCATCTCCTCGAACAGAAAATCTTACCCAATAGCCATTCATCATATTCATTGTTGTATAAAATTCCTTGATGATTTTTACTATTGTGCCAACTTCTTCGGATATTTGACTAACTCTGCAAAATAAGTGTCCATCGTCTTGGGTAATTGCACGAACTCTTGTGAGTCCAGAAAGTTGTCCCGCTTTTTCATATCTATAAACTGTTGCTGGTTCAAAATATCTTACCGGCATATCTCTATAAGAAAATTGGTTATCGCAGAATATCTGCATATGGTGTGGGCAGTTCATTGGCTTTATGAAAAATTCTTCATCTCCGCCTTTAACAGTAAATAATTCTTTTCCAAATTTTGATGCGTGTCCGGAAGTTTCATAAAGACTTTTCTTTGTTATGTGTGGCGTCCAAACTCTGTCATACCCCTTGCTTGAATGTAAACTCCAAAGATAATCTTCAATTTCTTTTCTAATTATCATTCCTTTTGGTTGTAATAGTGGAAGTCCAGCACCAATAAGATCTGAAATAGTAAATAATTTTAATTCTTTCCCAAGTTTTCTGTGATCTCTTTTTCGCGCTTCTTCTTGTTGTTTTTCGTGGGCGAGAAGGGCATCTTTTGACTCAAAAGCTAATCCATAGACTCTTGTAAGCATTTTGTTTTTTTCATCTCCTTTCCAATATGCACCGGCGATTCTTTCTAGCTTGAATGCAGCATTTTTTATTTCATCCATACTTTCAACGTGAGGACCAGCACAAAGGTCAACAAAATCTCCTGAAGTGTATGTCGTGAGAATTTGTCCGTCTTTTGTATATTCTTTTATTAGTTCTAGTTTGTATGGATTACCTTTGAAAAGTTTTTCTGCATCTTTGTTTGAAATTTCTGCTCTGTCAAAAGATTTTACTTTTTTTGTAAGTTCTCGCATTTTCTGTTCAATCTTTCCAAGGTTTTTGTCTGTAATAGGCGCCTTAAAATCAAAGTCATAATAAAAACCATTATCAATTGCAGGGCCTGTTGCAATCTTTGTATCCGGATATAATTCTTTTACCGCTGCACCGAGTAGGTGGGCGAGAGAGTGTCTTATCCTCATTAATTTTTCGTTTTCCATTTGTTTGGTTCGCCGAACATTTAATAAATGTTTTAGGCTGAATTAATCTAATAAAATAGCCCCGATAAAAAACGAAATATCGTTTTTTATCGGGGCGATTCTAACCGCGGTTCCACCCGAATTCTCTTTCTAAAGAAAGACTCTTTTATAGCAGAAATTGTTTCTAAGTGTGGTTGGTGGCCACAACAATTTCTTCATCTATAATAATAGCCAATTGGTATAGGGAAGTCAAATTGGCTGTTTTTCAAGTATTTAAATTAAATTAGGAAAACTTTATATTGATAATCCTTTAGTAGTAATTTTTCTATGTTTTTTGAACAGTCATCTAATTTTTCTGCATTTTCTCCAATATAATGACATATTGTTTTTACGGGGACAAAACCTAAACCGTTAAATAGGCCTTTTTCACTCTTACTATAAAAACATTTTGATAAAACATAAGCTCCTGCGGATTCACCAGCGACTATCTTGCCAGTTAGTAATTCTTTTAGACTCGAATATTTATTTAGTGTTGCAAGTAATTTTGATGTTTTTCCACCACGTAGATAAATAATGTCAGATTTCTTAATTTGTTCAGCAAAATTATTTTCATCTGCTAATTCAAAGTAGGGATTTTTATTACCCTTATTTTTTTCGAATTGTTTTTTGTCTTTTATTGCACTTTCTGAAGCTTCATTGTCACGTTTTGAAAAACAGACCAATAATATTTTAGGATTTTCTGAAGTATTTTTTAAAATTTCCTTAAAAAATAAATCGTTCTCGGCATTTTCATGACTTGCATTACCTCCATGTAATATAAATTTTGTTTCCATATAATAATTATTCTAAAACCTTCAACCTATCAATTATCAAGCTTATCTCTCCGTTTCTTTCTGACACTTTGCAAATTGCGGCGATACACTTGTCCACCACAATTGCGGTTTTATATTGCGCATAAGTTTTTGGGAATACTACGGCGTCAATTGAGCCAGTAAAATCGGCGATTTTTATAAATGCCATAGGCTCATTATTTTTTGTCATAATTTCACGAACTTCTTCAATAATTCCACCGATTGGTTTTCCACCATCAATTTCTTTTTTTACAGATTCTGTTTCCTCTTTAATTCTTTTAATATTTATTTTTGCTTTTTCTAAAATATTTCTATATCTATCAAGTGGGTGGCCAGAAATATAAAGCCCGAGCAATTCTTTTTCCCAAGCAAGTTTGTCTTTCATTGTTGCGACAGGTGCTGGTTCAAGGGTGAATGCTTCGTAAGGTTTTTCGTCTATTTCGGTAGTGGTACCATCAAACATTCCAAAAAGAGAATCTTGATTTTGATTTTTCTTACTGACCTCTTTATTATATTTCAAAAGACTTTCAGAGTTTGCAAGCATTACACCGCGGTCGGCAAATTCATCAAGAGCACCAGTTTTAATAAGCGGTTCAAGCGATCTTTTGTTTAAGTTTCTATCGACAATTCTTTCCAAGAAATTTGAAAGGGAAGTGAATTTACCATTTTTCTTTCTTTCGCTGATTATCACATGGGAAATTTCTTCTCCAAAGTTTTTTATTGTTGTAAGTCCAAAACGAATTTTATCTCTGTCATCTCCAGTAGAATGCACAGAAGCTCCTTTTGTTTTTACGACGGTGAAATCGCTATAACTTTCATTTATCGATGGGGGTAAAACTGGAATTCCCATTTTTCGACAATCAGCCATGAACTCGCCAATTTTTTCTACATCTCCAGAATCTGCCGTGAGCACTGCAGACATATAAATAGCGGGAAAATTTGCTTTCATATATGCAGTTTGATATGCGACGCGTCCGTAGCTTGCTGCGTGTGCTTTGTTAAATCCGTAAGCAGCAAATGGTTCAATAAGTTTCCACAAAGTTTGTGCTTTCTTTTCTGTAAGTCCATTTTTGACGAAACCTTTCAAAAGTTTTTCTTTTTGCTCTTCCATGTCTTTAGGAATTTTCTTTCCCATAGCTTTTCTAAGTTTGTCAGCTTCAAGCCAAGAATATCCAGCAAGTTTTATAGCGGTAAGCATGACATCGTCTTGATATGTAATAACTCCATAAGATTGGTCGAGAATATCTTTGAGTCTTGGGTCAAGATATTTAATTTTTTGTGGATTGTGTTTTCTTTCAATATATTCAGGAATTGATTCAAGAGGGCCAGGGCGATAAAGAGCAACCATAGCGTTAATATCGTGAATATTTGTTGGTTTCAAATCTTTCAAATATTTTGTCATTCCTTGTCCGTTCAACTGGAAAAGTCCCGTTGTTTCGCCTTTTGCCAAAAGCTCATATGTGAGCTTGTCATCAATTGGGATAGCCTCAATATCAATATCTTTTCCTTCAATCAATTTTACACGGTGAACGGCATCAGCAAGAATAGAAAGATTTTTAATTCCAAGAAAATCAAATTTTAAAAGTCCGACACCATCTTCTCCGACAGCATGCATATCATATTGAGTAATAATTTTTCCTTCACCTTTTGGGTCATATTGAAGTGGAACATAATTTATAAGTGGAGTAGGTGCTATCACAACTCCAGCAGCGTGGACAGAAATGTGTCTTGCACAACCTTCAATTTTTTCTGCCATATCAATAATTGTTTTTGTATCTTTATTGCTGTCATACATTTCTTTGAGTTCAGGTACTTCTTTTATTGCTCTTTTTATTGTCATTGGAAAACCTTGAGCTCCGAGCGGAATTAATTTGGCAATTTTATCTGCGAGCGGAAGAGGAAAGCCCATTGCTCTTGCAACATCTCGAACAGAGCCACGAGCCATCATTGTTCCAAAAGTTCCTATTTGTGCGACGTTATCTTTTCCATATTTTTGTCTTGTGTAATTGATAACGTCATCTCGTCTGTCGTCGGCAAAATCCATATCAATATCTGGTGCTGAAGGTCTCTCAGGGTTTAAAAATCTTTCAAACGGCAATTTATATTCAAGCGGATTTACTTTTGTAATGCCTGTAAGATAGGTGACGATTGAGCCAGCGACAGAACCTCTAATATTTGTATAGATTCCATTTTCTGCGGAAAATCTTAGCAAGTCTGATACAACAAGAAAATATTTTGAATATTTTTTGTCGGCAATTATATTGAGTTCGTATTCAATTCTATCCACAACTTCTTTTGATTTTGTAAGGCCTCTTTTTTCTATACCAAGATAAGTAAGTCGTTTTAATTCCTCATCGTGCGACAAACCACTTTCAACAACAAAATCCGGAAAAACCCACGCTTCTTTTCCAAGTTTAATTTCCACATTACACATGTCGGCAATTCTAAGTGTATTTTCCAACGCGCGAGGTGTATCTTTAAAATATTCCTCTGCCTTTTCCGATGAAATCAATGAAAAATCATCCGAACTTTCTTTCTGTTCTCTGTCAGAAAAATCTGAATGAGAATTGACCTGTACGAGTGTATCTCGAGCAACTTTATCTTCGGGTTTTAAATAATAAACATCATGTCCTGCAACAAGCTCAGTGTCAGTATCTTTTGCGATTTTAATAATTTTTTCTTTTAGCTCAATCTGGCCTTCGATTTCTGGGTGATGAGTAATTTCAAGAAAAAAATTATCTCCAAAAACTTTTTTATACCACTTTATTATTTCTTTTGCTTTTTCTATGTCGCCATTTTTTAATGAATAAGAAGTTTCTCCAGAAAAATGTGGCATAATGCAAATCAAATCGCTTGAATATTTTTCTATAAGTTCACGGTCAATTCTTGGCTTATAATAAAATCCTTCAAAATAAGAATCGGTGACGAGTTTGATAAGATTTTTATAACCCGCTTCATTTTTTGCCAAAAGCACGAGACGAGTTCTGCGATTATCTATTCCGCCTTGTTTGTCATTTCTTGTTCTTGCTGCGACATAAAAATCCACGCCAATTATTGGTTTGATGCCGTTCTTTTTACAAGTTTGATAAAATTCAATTGTGCCGTACATGTTACCAGCATCAGTAAGTGCGAGCGCTGACATACCAAGTTCTTTTGTTGTGTGAACAAGCTCCTTCAATTGTGGAAGGGCATTCAATAAACTATAGTGGCTATGCGTATGTAAGTGAATAAATTTACTCATTTATATTGTTTATAGTATAACAAAATTTTTGAAAATATAACTCGTTGACATTAGTGTATCTTATATAGTAAGATTTTTTATAGGTTGTTGTTTCGTAATACAATATAATTCTACAGGAGGCAATTATGCCAAATCTTTCTAAAAACATTCACCATTTGGTGTGTGTGTTTTTGTGCCCAAACAATAGGACAAAAACAATGTCGGAATGCAACTGCAATGAAATTGGTTTGTTTGAAAATCCAACATATCTGCTTCATCGCTATTTCAAAAATAGAGGAGTGTTAATAGATGATGCTGATCGATATGAAATTGAATTTTTTTTAACGACAAGAAACGGGAGGCAAATTGCCGAAGCATTTTTATGCCCAGTAAACAGACACTGCACAAGAGTAGAAAATAATTATTGTGATGGCGATTTCATTAAAGACAAGAATTTTGAAAAGCTGATAATGCATTATGTTATAAATGGAGGGGCGGAAGCTTTTGCAAAGAAAAGGGAAAGCTTTTCGCCAGACTCTCCAAACTGTAAGTAATAAAAGTGCAAGCAGAGATGTTTGCACTTTTTCTATTGAAATACTATATAATATTATTTATGGCAATTAAATATATAATTGGTATTGATGAAGTTGGCAGAGGGCCTCTTGCTGGCCCTGTTGCTGTTTGTGCTTTTAAAATGCCAGTGAAATTCAATACAAAACAGTTTGGTGAGTTAAAAGATTCCAAAAAATTAGCGCCAGAAAAAAGAGAAGAAATTTTTGCAAGATTAAAAGAGTTAAAAACTCCCCGAGGTGGAGCCTCGGGGATAGATT
>CAIKXY010000007.1 GCA_903831595.1 uncultured bacterium | reverse complement strand
GTCTTGCCGTTTCTCCTGCATATTCTGGGTTAAGCCCAGAGTTTTAACAGAAGACTAACAAAACCACCTACATACCCTTTACGCCCAATAATTCCGGATAACGCTTGAGGCACTCGTATTACCGCTGCTGCTGGCACGAGTTTAGCAACCTCTTATTCTTAGACTGTTCAAAAATTACTAGTCTACAAAAGCAGTTTACATACCGAAGCACTTCTTCCTGCACGCGGCGTCGCTCGATCAGGCTTTCGCCCATTGTCGAATATTCTCGACTGCAGCCACCCGTAGGTGTATGGACCGTGTCTCAGTTCCATCGATGGGGATCAAGCTCTCACTTCCCCTAGGCGTCATTGCCTTGGTAGGCCATTACCCTACCAACTAGCTGATACCGAACAGGCCAATCCAAAAGCGATAAATCTTTACCGTACGAAAACTTTGAACAGAAAATTATAAATAATTTTCTGTTCAAAGTTTTCGCACGGGCCATCAAGTATTACCTTGTCTTTCGACAAGCTATTCCTGACTTTTGGGTTTGTACCTATTTTATACTATCTCGTCTGCCGGTTGTCTTGCGACCCCCTTGACTTGCATGCCCTATCCACGCCGCCAGCGTTCATCCTGAGCTAGGATCAAACTCTAAAATAAAATAATTTTAAAAAAATTATTCTTCGGAAAACGGAACAAAAGAAAAAACAATATTATTTTGAGTTCCATTAATTTTATTTGCATTATTCGACAAATAAACTAATAGAATATAAGGTTATCGATTCGTCGATAACTTTGATCTAGACTCGCACAATTCTCTATCTATATTGCCCATGTGAAGGCAATATATCTTTTTTAAATCTTGTACTATTTAGTTGTAAAAGAACGCTGTCTTCTATTAAAAGACAGCTTTGCTATTATACTTATGGCGAGAAGAAAGTCAAGGAAAATACGGCTATAAATCAAGCACTTTTCAACATGTTATCAATACGCCAATTATAGCCTTATTTTTTGGGATTTTTTGAAATTTTGGCATGAAAAAGGCGCGTTTCCAAAGCGCGCCTGAATTATTTTATGCTAATGCTGATATTGCTTCTTGTATCTGGACGAAACAAGTTTCTGGTTTTTTAACATATGTCGCCCAAACAATACTGCTGTGAATAGTGCTACCTTCTTCAAGAAAATCAATCCACCATTTGTTCATAGTGTAATAAAATAAAATCTTTTCACTCTTTTTTACCTTCCCTTTTTTGTGTTCAACATCTGTACCCCCGATACAAATGTATCTTCTTGGCTCTCTATCTTTTTTTTGCCTCCAGCTTAATGGCAGGTCATCCCTGTGCTTCCAAAGTATTGCGGCGTCATGAATATCTAGATGAATTAAATCTTTAAGCCTTTTGTCCTTTTCTTCAGATGTTATATACAATTCTGTTTCCTTATTTACAATCGGTTTAAGTTCAATATTGCAAAAACTCACTTTGTATATTTTTGGTTCCGTAACCTCCATTTTTATATTTTTATCTTTTTTTATTTTTCTTCCCTTCAATTCCTCTGTAACAAATTTCTCAGTAATTTTCGGATCTATAATCATGGGCTACCCTCCATTTTTTTATTTTGTCAACAAATATCAGCTGTAAAAGAGCTCTTTAATCTACCTCCATAATAAATTGTATACGCTTAGTTTTTATAAGTCAATAATTTAATATTTTATACAACGTAAAAGGGCGGCCGCGAAGCGGCCGCCCTTTTGTATTTAATTATTTTTTCAATTTTGCTTCTGCTTTTCTCTGCCAGTTTTCTACTGTAACAAGTAAGTTTGAGCCAATAAATATTGATGAATATGTTCCAAAGAAAATACCAACAAGTAATGCTAGTGAAAAATTCTTTGTTGCAGCTGGACCAAACAAATGGACGACTAAAATTGCAAGAAGTGTTGTAAGTGAAGTATTGATTGATCTTATAAATGTCTGTGAAATACTTGCACCAACTATTTGCTCAAAAGTTTGAGGATTTTTTATACCGCTATTATTTCTCAAATTTTCTCGGACTCTATCAAACACAACGATTGTGTCGTGAATTGAGAAACCAAGAATAACTAAGATGGCAGTAACAAACAAAGTGTCAATTTCAAATCCGTGGAAAAAGTGACTTAAAATTGCAAAAATACCTGTAGGAATAATAATATCGTGGCAAAGTGCAACAATTGAAATGACGCCATATTTCCAAGAAGCAACTGGGTGAGAAACTTTTCTAAACGCAAATGTCAAGAAGATAACTATACACAAAATAACCAAGACAATTGATATCAAAGCTTTTATTGCAGCTTCTTTACCCAAAGTTGGTCCCACAGAATTGAATTTTTTAACTTCAACGCTGTTTGCTGTGTTACTTGAAATTGCTGATACAAGGCTTGCTCTTTCTGCTTCTGTAACGGTTCTAAGATTTAATATGTAACCTTTATCTCCTGTTGGAACCAAGCTATAACTTCCATTAATTGTTGGAGTAAAATTTAATCCATCAATTTGTGCTTTCACAACTTCAACATTTGGTCTTGAAACTGCATATTGGAATTCTACGGAAGATCCTCCTTTGAAATCAATTCCAAAAGTTAAGCCCCAGACCGACAAGGCTATAATTGAAATAGCAACGAGTGCGATTGAGAAAGAATAAAATATTTTTCTGTTTTTTACTATAAACATATTATTGTTGGTTAGGGTTTTTAAATTTTCCTCCAAATAGGAATGTTAATACGCGGCCTGCTTTATCATGCTTGATTGCTAGAAGTAAGGTTCTTGAAGCTGTAATTGCCGTGAACATTGAAACCGCAACACCAATAAAGAATACGAGTGCAAAACCTTTTACGACTGCAGTACTTGAGAACATATAAAGAATTACAGCAGTAATCATACTTGAAGTGTTACTGTCACGGATTGAGGTCCATGCTCTGTGGAAACCTTCTTTAATTGCGTCACCAAGCTCTCTTCCTCTTTTTATTTCTTCTTTCATTCTTTCAAAAATAAGAATATTCGCATCAACCGCCATACCTATAGAAAGAATAAATGCTGCAATGCCTGCTGCTGTAAGCGTAACTGGAATAATTTTAAATAATGCTAAGTTGAAAATTGTATAAATTACAAGTGCAATAACTGCAAGTAATCCTGGCAATCTGTAAATAACTATTAAGAACACTGCGATAACGATGAATGCAATGATTCCAGCTTTAACAGAGGCATCGACTGCATCATGCCCCAATGAAGCACCAATTGTTTGTGATGAAATAAGCTGAATTGGAACTGGCAATGCCCCGAGGTTCAAATCATTGACAAGGTTTCTTGCTTCTTTTATTCCGGCACTTGTATTGAAACCTCCAGAAATAACTGCATTTCCACCCCTTATTTCTTCTTTTATATTTGGCATGGATTTTAAATCACCATCCAAAAAGATTGCAAGCTGTTTGCCAACATTTTCTTTTGTTATTTTTGCAAACAAATCACTTCCCTCTGAATTAAATTGGAGAGAAACCATTGCTTCTCCAGTATTTTGATTAAATTCTAATGCTGATTTTTGTAATAATCTACCAGTCAAACCTGTGTATGTAAACATTTTATCAGCAATTTTTTGTTTTTCTTCCGTAGTAGAAGCATTTTCTAAAGCTTTTGAAAGTGAGGCAGTGTCTGTCGCAACCAATTTAAATTCCAAAGTTGGAGTTTCTCCAATCATTGCAATTGCTTTATCAATATCTGTAACTCCTGGAAGTTCAACAATAAGTTGTTGTTCACTATCTGCTCCTGTAAAACCAATTCTTTCCACACGGACAACCGCTTCAGAAACTCCAAAAGCATTTACTCTTCTTTCAATAACATCACGAAGGACAGTCATCGAGTTTGAAATCTCAGATGCAGAAGATGATGCTTTTGTTAAGTCTGCTTTATAAACAAGCTCCGTTCCACCATTTAAATCAAGACCGAGTTTAAATTTAGTACCTGATGATGAATTTTCGCTTGAATAGACAAAATATCCTACTAAAAATGAGATGAGAATTAGAACTATCGCCCAAAATCTTTTTTTAATCATAATAGGGGCATTATAGCGACTTTTTTTGTTTTTGCAACCCAAAAAAAGTCGCTATAACATAGGTAAATACAAAGAAAAAAAGTGGCCACTCTTTTTCTTTGTATTTATAACAATTCTTTCAGACCTTTTTTCAAATCTATTTTTGGTTTCCAACCAAGCAAAAACTCTGCAAGTGAAATATCCGCTAAAGAATCTTTTGGTTCTATCCTAGGTAATAAATATTCTACTGGGCCACCAATAATTTTTGCGATATCTTTTACTGAATATCTTTTACCAGTACCAATATTTATTGACTCACCTTTTCCAACCATCTCACTTTTCATTGCTAAAATATTTGCGTTCACAACATCAGAAACATGAACAAAGTCTCTAGTTTGCATCCCATCACCAACTATAGTTAGTTTCTTACCTTTCTTTTTTTGTTCCAAAAATACAGAAATTACCCCTGAATATGGCCCCGTTACACTTTGACCTTTTCCATACGCATTAAAATATCTGAGACAAACTGTCTCAAGCCCATAAATTTCCGAAAACATTTTACAATAAAGTTCCCCCATATATTTTTGCACTGCATATGGGCTTTTGGGGTCAGCAATTTTTGTTTCCATAATTGGAAGTTTTGTGGCCTCACCATATACAGAACTTGAAGCAGAATAAATTACTCTTTTTGCGCCCGCATCTTTTGCTGCTGTGAGCACGTTTAAGGCGCCGTTGACATTTACATCGTTTGTAATCCCAGGGTGTTCAATTGAAAACTGCACCGACGGAATTGCAGCTAAATGAAAAACATATTTTGCTCCTTTAAAAACTGGTCTAATTTTATCTAAATCTCTGACGTCTAAATTAAAAAATTTTGCTTTTGAATGTACGTCTTTTTCTTTTCCTGAATAGAGATTGTCAATCACAGAAACATCAAAACCAAGCTCAACAAGCTTTTTTACTAAATGCGAACCAATAAATCCGGCGCCACCAGTAACCACAACTTTTTCTGAAACTTTTTTTATTTTTTTTGTTTTCATTTTCCTTTTCTTGAAATTAATGTTCTTAATGTCTTCAAACCGATTTGTAAATCAAGCATTAATGATTTATTTTTTAAATAATATAAATCGTATGAAAGTTTTGTTTTAGTGTCATCAAAATTTACACCTCCTTTTGGTGGATTGTCCTGACAAATCTGCGCCCAACCAGAAAGTCCGGGTTTAATAATGTGCCTAATACTATAATATGGAATTTCTTTCTCATAAATGGCTACAAATAAGGGTAATTCTGGCCTTGGTCCGACAAGAGACAAATCGCCTTTTATTACATTCCAAGCTTGTGGTAGCTCATCAAGACGAGACTTCCTCAAAAATTTACCAACTTTTGTTAGCCGATTTTTCTTTCTTAATTCTTCATTTCCTCCATCATCAAAAAGCATTGTTAAAAATTTATATATTTGCACAACTTTCCCACCTTCACCGACTCGCTTTTGAGAAATCAAAACTTTTGTGTTTTTTGTATTTATCATAATCGCAATTGAAATTATTGGGAAAAGTGGAATCAAAATAATTAATATTATTAACGATGTCAAAATATCAAAAAGTCTTTTTAAATAAATGTAAGCAAAGTCGTGCCTCAATGAAACATTTTCCAAGAACCAATCATATTGTAAAAAAGACAATGGAACTCTATCAAAGACATTTTCATAAACCTTATCCATATCTATAAATTTTACACCAGCAAAAATCTGATTATATAAAATTGGTAAAATCGGCTCTATTCTTTTATCTTTTAAATCAATAATTACCACTGAAATAGAATCTGCTTTTATTTTTTGAATTATTTTTTGAACATACGATGTTCCGTCTTCCTTGTCTAAATCTATATTTTGGACAAATTTTAGTTCTGATCTAGGATTTTCATTTATCTCTTTCAAAATATTTTTCATCTCTTCCCCACTGCCAATAATTATCGCTGGCTCTTTTTCTTTTAAGCCAAGGACAGAGTGTATATAAAATCTCCAAGCGTAAAATAAAATGAATGTGATTATTAAATCAAAAAACAAAATTGTTTTAGGTGTGATGCCAAAATAAGGAATTAAATAAAAGAATGCAATTGCAACAGCACTATTTACTAATTGCGCATTAAATATAATTGATGGCATGCTATCTTTCAAAATTGTCCTGTATTTATCGTAAAGACCTGCAATAAAAAATATAATAAGCCAAGCAATAAAAATAAACATAAAAGGCACAATGTGTATCTTGAAATTTGACCAAATGGAAACACCTGTATCTCTTAGTGCAAGAGAAATCCAGAGTGATAAGATAAATATAAACAAATCCCCAACAAGTAAGAAAAAGGTTTCTTTTCTGCTTGATATTATCATAGTAGACCATATATTAGCACTTTTATAAAAAAATGGAACATTGATTCCTTCTAGCAAATAATTGACTAGTTGAGAATATTAACCATATAAGTAAGCTTTTATTTATTAAATAATTATATATAATACAAACATAATGTAATGTGAATATGTTCAATAAAGGATTTATTAAAAATAACCTTTATTTTAATTGTTCCTATTATTTAATAAATACAAATATGATGTCAAATTCAACAAAAAGTGAAAATATACACAAAGTAAGAAAACTTTTTATTTGTATCACAAAATCAAATTGGGGTGGTGCTCAAAAGTACGTTTTTGATATTGCAACAAATACACCACGCGATCAATTTGATACAACGGTACTTTTAGGTGGGAATGGGGATTTAAAAAATAAATTAGAAGAAGTAGGAATCAAAACTTTGTTGTTAATAAATTCTCAAAGGGATATCGATACCGAAAAAGAGTTCGGTTTATTATTCGAGTTAACAAAAATATTTTTAAAGGAAAAGCCAGATATTGTCCATCTGAATAGTTCAAAAATGGGATTTACAGGCGCACTTGCAGCTAGAATCGCAGGAGTAAAGAAAATAATTTTTACAGCACATGGCTGGGCTTTTAATGAAGACAGAAATTTTATATCGAAGTGTTTTTTAAAAATTATTCATATACTCACAGTTATTCTTTGTCATGAGGTAATTTCAGTCTCCGAAATTACAAAAAAACAGATTGGAAAAATTTTTAATAAAAAAATCACTGTTATAAAAAACGGCTTGAAAAATATTGTTTTTTTGGATGGGAAAAAGGCTAGAGAAACCTTGTCTCAACAAATTTTAGTTAATAATAGAAAAATAAGTGATACTTTAGCGAAAAAACCTTTGTGGATTGGCACAATTTCAGAACTGCATTCAAATAAAGGTCTCGAATATGCGATAGAAGCAATTTCAAAAATACAATCGAATGTAATATTTGTAATTATTGGTGAGGGTGAAAGAAGACAACAAATTGAGGAACTTATTATCAAACTTGGTGTAAAAAATAAAGTTTGTTTGTTAGGGAAAATCGATAAAGCCTCAATGTATTTGAAAGCTTTTGATATATTCACATTAACCTCTATTACTGAAGCTTTACCTTATGTTTTACTTGAAGCTGGATACGCCTCATTACCTATTATTGCTAGCAATGTTGGGGGGATCCCGGAAATCATTGAAGATGATAAGACTGGAATATTAGTATTACCAAAAAATCCCCAAGATATTAAACACTCCATAGAATATCTAATAAATAACCCATCAAAATTACGATTGTACGGAGACTCTATACACAACATGATAGTACAAAATTATACTCAAAGGAGAATGCTGGATGAAACTTTTTGTTTGTATAAAAAGGTGGTATAATTTTTGTAGGGTAGTATTTATTAATACATTTAAGTAAAAAATAAAAAAATGTTTCCAAATAATAATTCTGGTTCTGGACTTGCTGGTTGGTTAATTAAGATAGGTCTAGCAAAAGATGAGCGTGGAGCAAATACTATTATGATTATATTTATAATAGTTGGTTTTGGATATACAATAATAAGTGCACTGCATTAATTTAAAGCCCAAAAAATTCATTTTTTACAAAATCTTTATGGGCATCTCTGCGGTATCTTCGCATACCCATTAAAATTCCCAGGCCAACAAAAGAGGATAACAGGTTGGTTCCACCATAACTCATAAACGGAAATGTGATTCCTGTGACGGGCATCAGCCCCAGTGCCATTCCGGCATTAACCAAAAAGTGACTCATAAATAGCACGGCAAGACCTAATCCAAAAAGTATTTCAAAATTTGTAGCTCCATAATATGCATTTACAATAATACGCCAAATAAAAATACCAAAAATTAAAAATAGTATTCCGACTCCAACAAGCCCCCACTCTTCTGCAAAAGTTGAGAAAATAAAATCTGATCGATATTCTGGCAAAAATTTTAATTTTGATTGAGTACCATAGCCAATTCCCTTTCCTAATATTTGCCCAGAGCCTATTGCTATTGTTGATTGGTAGGCGTTATATCCAGAGCCCCTAATATCAGAAAGTGGGTGTAAAAAATTTATAACCCTACTCTTTTGATAGTCCTTGAGACCATAAAACCATAGTACGGAAAAAACGGCCGCCCCAATAAGAAAAACAATTAGAAGGTGTTTTTTTGAAATACCAGATACAAGAATCATTCCAAACCATATCAAAAAAATAATTAATGCGGAACCAAAATCTGGCTGAAAGTAAACAAGGATAAAAATAGAAAGAGCATAAAATCCAGAAACAAAAATGTGTCTAATATTTGCAATTTCAACATGTCTTTTTGAGAAATATTTCGCAAGTAATATTACAAGGACTAATTTAATTGGATCTGATGGCTGAAAAGATAATCCGCCAACTTGGAACCAGCTTTCTGCACCTTTTGCTGTATGGCCTAACACAAACAAAATAAACAAAAGGCCTAGAGAAACAAAAAAAATGGTAATGACTACTTTTGTTTTATTTAAAAACCTATAATCAAAAAAACTTAAAACAAAAAAAATAATTGCAGAAATAATGAGCCAGATGACTTGTTTTTTTACAAAGGTATCATCACTAACATAAGAAGCCATCGTAAGAAGCCCCAGAATAGATATCACTATAACAGAAAAAAACATTATCCAATCAATTTTTATACTGGAAAATAGGGCTAAAATACTGTCTCTGTTTTTATTTTGAGAATCAGACAACATGATATTAGTTTGGCAGGACTTTTGAAACAATATCTACCCTTACGACTTTGCTTAAAAATGGTTCTGGCCATGTAAAAACAATATCAGCAGTACCATCAGCGTCTATCGAGTCAATTTTTGTTTTTGAAAATGCAATAGCATTGCCATTTATATCATAAAGAATGGATACTTCTTCTATATTTGAAATTGGAGAAAGCGTAGAATTTTTCATTGTAACAAACAGCTTTGGCTTCGTATCCTCATTTATCAAATTTTTTGAAACTGCAGTAATATTTGATTCTTGGTTTTCAATTTTTTGCCAAACTGGATTCCCAATGAATTTAAATTCTGTTCTTGCTGGAACTTTATCATTCAAGCTAATATTATCGTCAAAAATAACAAAATTATTATTTGGTGGAAGATATGTCACGCCAGTTTTTTGGTAGAGTAAAATATTATTCTTATCATAAACTTTAAAATTATACTGAGCATTGTAAGCCCCCACCCCAATATTTGGGTTTTGAATATATGTTAAAAAATTATACATTCCACTACTCAATACTTTTGACCAGCGCGGGCCCCAAATAACGACCGGGTCAGTAAATTGGGCACGACATAAATTAACACACGGCCCACCACAATCAATGCCCAGTTCTCCTTGATTTTTTATACCATCACTGCAACTTGGTGCTTTATTAAAAGTAACAAATAAAATTATTACAAATATAATGACAATAATAAATAATATCGAAACTATGTATGTTGTTTTTCTTCTTTGTGCCCAAGACATGGTTTATTTTTAATAAGCGGAGCGATTATAAAAACCACCACCCCATCATATTTTATCTGATAATATAAATAATATTATCATATTTAACTTTTTTTTGATAATCAAATAATTATTTTAGGTACTATTTTTTAATACACTTGACAAACAATTAGATATATGCTAAACTTGTACTCGAACTAAAATGTAAAATTCTGTAGTGAGGAGAAAAAATATGAGAAAGTTCTTTGAAGGGTTTTTTAAAATATTTGCAAAATCGAAAGAAAAAGCAATGGAAAAACCAGTAAAAAGGTACGACCCATACGCTGGAGATGCATTGGATAAAAATTTCAGCGGTCTCGGTATGCCACGTCTTGCTGGTGAATCGGATTGGGAATATCGTAAACGTATGTTCCCTAGTCTGTACCAGAAATCAGGGCGGTCAACTGCAGTTTCAATACTTTTTGGATGCAGTATCACTGAATTGAGTGAGGAAGACAAAACGGTATACCGTTACTTGTCTTTTGATCCAAAGAGAGGAGAGCTGGTAAGTTTTGCAAAAGGCTTTCCAGAAGACCCAAAAGAGTACAGAGAAAAAAAATAGCCACTAGGTAACATATTGGAAAGAGGTGTCTTATATTACGGATGCCTCTTTTTTTGTTAAAAAATATAAACAAAAAACTGCCAAATTGGCAGTGTTTGTAAATTAAAAACTTATTTCTGTATTTACTTTCCACGACGGAGAGAGTTGAGGTTTGGGTTGGGACCCAAACCTCAAAGACAGAGCGCGACGGCGCGAGTCGGGGTCGCGAGATTTTTCAGCAGAAAAATACTCGTGACTCATCGCCTCAATGGTATTAATCAAAGTTGGGATGGGACCCAACTTTGATTTCCTATATTAAATAAGTATTAAAAACTTAGTTCCGGCGCCTAGCTACTTTCCCCTTCAGAGAGAGTATCATCGCCTCAACGGGGCTTAACTTCTGAGTTCGGAATGAGATCAGGTGTAACACCCGCGACAAAGCACCAGAACTAAATTTTCAATTTTATCATGTGAAAAATATTCAAAATATTTTTTGAATTAATTTCACATAACAGGTTAAAACAAACGATTTGTGTATTTTTAAATTTCCTAATAAGAATCGGATAATTAGTATTGCTCGCCTGAATCGATTACTCGACTTACAGCTGCAACCTATCACCTGGTCATCTCCCAGGGTCCTCAATTGAATTCTAATCTTGGGGACGGCTTCACTCTTAGATGCTTTCAGAGTTTATCCGTTCCGAACATAGCTACTCTGCGTTGCCCTTGGCAGGAACAGCAGATAGACCAGAGGTTCGTTCAACTCGGTCCTCTCGTACTAGAGTCAAATCCCCTCAAAATTCTACGCCTGCAGTAGATAGGAGACCAACCTGTCTCACGCATGTTATCACTCATTACTAAGTGCATTGGACTATAGCTTCATCCTAAAACTTTTTTACAAAAGTTCGGACTGTTGGTGTTTAGTCTCTACGGGCATATATAATAAATTATATATTTCCCTCGGTATAATCCTTTTACAAGGAGTCCACCGATACTAACCAACTTGATCATAATATTTTTTTAATATTAGACCGCCGTGATTTGATTGTGTCTTCTTTCTATTTATACTCAATAACAAAATTACTCACCTTGTTCATTGAGTTTGTTTAAACGAAAATTCCTCATGGGATTCAAACTATTAAAAAGATAATTCGTTATCTTCTTAACGGTTTGAACCCAGCTCGCGTATCTTTTTAAATGGCGAACAGCCATACCCTTGGGAGCTTCTCCACCCCCAGGATAAGATGAGCCGACATCGAGGTGCCGAACTCCGCCGTCGATATGAACTCTTAGGCGGAACTAGCCTGTTATCCCTAGAGTAGCTTTTGTCAGATAATCCCGGGCCGCGTCTAAAACGGGCCGTCGGTTCACTTTGCTCTGCTTTCGCATCTGCTCGACACTTACGTCTCGCAGTTAAGCCGGCTTTTGCCAATATGCTATCGGCACGGTTTCCATTCGCGCCTAGCCGACCTTAATAGGCTCCTCCGTTACTTTTTAGGAGGATAGCGCCCCACTAAAACTACCCACCAGATACTGTTTCTATGAGTTTTTGCCTCAAAGATTAGAATATATATTCAAAAAGAACGGTATTTCACTTGCGGATCCATCTTCCCCGAAAGAAAAACTTCAAATCCTCCCGTCTACGCTACGCATCCAAAACATATACTCAATACCAAGTTGCAGTAAAGCTTCTAGGGTCTTTTCGTCTAACTGCAGGTAACCGGCATCTTCACCGGTATTGCATTTTCACCGAGCTGATCTTCGAGACAGTCCCCCACTCATTACACTATTCAAGCGCGTCTGAACTTACCAGACAAGGAACTTCGCTACCTTAGGACCGTTATAGTTACGGCCGACATTCACCAGGGCTTACAGCAATCACCACTACCCTTGCGGATAGCAACGTCGCTGGTTGACCTTCTGGCATTGGTCAAGTGTCACCTCCTATACATCGTCTTACGACTTCGCAGGAAGCTGTGTTTTTGATAAACAGTTGGCAGAGGTACTTTTGATGCTACCCATATAAATATGGGCAAGCCTTATTGCTAACTTACGGCTGATATTTTGCCGAGTTCCTTGAAGATCTATCACTCGTTCACCTTACTCTACTCGAGCTAACCACCTGTGTCGGATTACGGTACGGTCTTTACATATTTAAGTTTAGGGAATTTTCTCGGAAGTTTGCTTTGATAAATTCACCACGGCGAACCGTAATGTTTATGCTGCACTTTCGCTCATCATTAAAGAAAGAATTCCGGATTTACCTGGAACTCGCAATTATGCTACAAACGCAAATCCATTAATGCGCTTATCATACTAATCTTCGTCCTCCCATCACAATATATAAAGGTCATGGAATATTAACCATGTGTCCATCGTGTGCGGCTATCGCCATCCACTTAGGGCCGACTAACCCTTCGCTGATTGTCATCGCGAAGGAAACCTTGGTTTTTCGGTGTGTGGGGTTCTCACCCACATTGTGGTTACTTGTGCCAACATTCTTACTTCAACACGCTCCACCATGGGTCACCCCTTTGGCTTCATCGCAGAGTTGAATACTCTCCTACCAATATAAATATCCGAAGATATTCATAGTCCTAAGTTTCGGTATCATGTTTAACCCCGATTATCTGCGGCGCAAAATCTCTTAGTAAGTGAGCTGTTACGCTATCTTTAAAGGATGGCTGCCTCTAAGCCAACCTCCTTACTGTCTGAGAAAAATTACCACCTTAAGTGTACTTAACATGAATTTAGGGACCTTAAATTTAGATGCGGGCTGTTTCCCTTTTGACCATGGGGCTTAGCCTCCACAGTCTAACTGCTGAACAATTTACTTCTCGGTATTCGGAGTTTGATAGGTCCTGCGATATTTCTATCTGTCAGGACCTTCCAGTGCTCTACCCCCGGAAGGTACATTCAACGCTAGCCCAAAAGCTATTTCGGAGAGAACCAGCTATTACCAGGCTCGATTAGCTTTTCACTTCTTATCTCAAGTCATCCAATAGTATTGCACGGCTAAATGGTTCGGACCTCCCCTCTGATTTCTCAAAGGTTCATCCTGCTCAAGATAAGCTCGCTCTGGCTTCGGGTCTGATCTGTAAAATAAACGCACTATTCATACTCGGTTTCCCTATGGCTCCACCCGGCAAAGGGCTTAGCCTACTTCACAGATCAACTCGTTGGCTCATTCTTCAATAGGCACGCCGTGACGGACATCACACTACAAACGATATTTACAAAATAAAAATTAAAAAATATATAGCAAAAATTACCGCATCAAAATGACACTAGTATTTTTGGTTTTAGAGTTTTTAATTTTAACTTGCAAACATCACGTGCAATGTGATGCCCGCTCCGACTCCTTGTAGGCGCACGGTTTCAGGTCTATTTCACTGCCCTCACCGGGCTGCTTTTCACCTTTCCCTCACGGTACTTGTTCACTATCGATCTCTAACAATATTTAGCCTTACCGGTTAGTTCCGGCAGATTCCCTCAAGCTTTTCGTGTCCTGAGGTACTCAAGAATAATAACGGAAAAGATATTTTATTTTCACTTACGGGACTATTACCCACTAGGGTTCTGCTTCCCAGCAGATTCTGTTAACAAAATATTTTGTAACTTTTCTCATCTATAAATAAATGACGTCATCATCTTACTACACCGATCATAAACTTTATGCACAAAATTTTATACACAAAGTTTATGATCGGTTTGGGCTATTTCCTTTTCGCTCGCCGCTACTAGGGAAATGTTGTTACTTACGTAACATTGTTTTCTGTTCCTCCAGGTACTGAAATGTTTTACTTCCCTGGGTGTGCATCTTACATCAAGTGCAAGATAACCAACAAAGTTGGTTGAGTTTCCTCATTCGGAAATCTCCGGATCAAAGGTTGCTAAGCACCTCCCCGAAGCTTATCGCAGCTTTACTACGTCCTTCATCGCTTATTAGAGTCAAGGCATCCACCATGCGCCCTTAAATTTCCCATTAGGAAATTTAAAAACCACAATCTTTAATCAGTTTAAATTAATAAACTGATAAATTTGTTTTAACCTGTTATATGGAATCAATCCCTTATAACAGTCTTATCAAAATTAATTGATAAAATTATTTTAAATCATATCATCTCTCTCCAAGAAAAATGATTGATTCACCTGCCTGCCTATAATACCTATAAAAGACCCAATCCACTTCGCGTGGAAAATTGGTGGTACTATGACAGAATGAAGATTTAAATTTTAATTATCCTCCAAAGAGAATCACTGAAATCTTAATCTTATTTTTCAAGTTTCAATCTTTCCGTGAAAAAAACCGCTTATTGCGGTTTGTAGTGACAACATTAAAAATGCCGACTATACTTTCCGCTGTAATAATTGGTTTTTTATAAACATATCTGTGTAGGAACGAGTATATAGGAAAGGCTATATAAAGTCAAGGAATTATTAGTGGAATATCCATTTTATTAAAACACTAAAAAAGACCAGGTAATTACTGGTCTTTTTCTTATTCAATACGCACAAATTTTTTAATGAATTACTCCAATATTCCATCCAAATTTACATCATATAAAATAGCTTCTTGAATGTGTTTATATTTAATAACCTCATCTTTTTTAAACCACAAATCAATCTCCTGGTGTGCTTCATCAACGCTTCCCGAGGCATGTATTAAGTTTCTAATTGACCTCTCATCTTGGTCAGACATTCTATACGAATCCAAAACAAAATCACCCCTAATTGTTCCGGTATCAGAAGAAAGTGGCTCAGTACCGCCAACAAGTTTCCTCACAATCTGTATTGCGTGTGCACCTTGCCAAACCATAGTTACTACAGGTCCGCTTGAAAGATATTTTTCTAATCTACCCAAAACTTTATTCCCAATTTCTAATGGATTATCGGAAGGTGGAACAAGACCTTTTGACTTATAATTATCAATAGATTTTTGTCCTGCTTTTCTTACCCACTCTGGATCTATCGTGTAGTGTTTTCGTGCCATTTCTGGAGTTGGAAGGCACATTCTCATCGCGACGAGCTTCAGACCAATCCTTTCAAATCTTCCTATTATTTCACCAATTAGTGATCTCTGTATTCCATCTGGTTTTATTATGACGAATGTTTTTTCTGTTTTCATTATTGATTATTATTATATTATTAATTTTTTATTCTAACTCTGGTTCAGGCTTTTTATACTTTTCTAAAATTTGTTCCTCTACTTCTTGCCTATCTTTACCATACTTAAGATATGATAATTGTTTAATTTTATCAAGTAGAATTTTATTTCCACGCGGTGGTAAATTTGTCTCCATACTAAATGGTTTAACGGGCTTACCATTAGCAAGCATTTTCACATAAGATCCGTGATTATCAATATTCATTAAATCTTTCGCTGAAAATACTGGAGCAAACTGTTTTTCCAAGTATTCGGCATCTTCAGAGCTAACACGAAATGATACCATAGAACCGACGTTTCCAAAAACAGAATTTTTTATTTTTTCGTCGAGCTGACTAATAAACTGGTGTGCAACCGTAAGAGCTAGTTTATATTTTCTGGCCTCTGAAAGAATAGTTGAAATAGAATCAGTTGTAACATTTTGGAATTCATCAATATAAAGATAGAATGGTGGAAAATCTTGTCCAAAAGAATCGGTTCTAGAAAGCGCCGCCATTAATAGTTTACCAACAATAATAAGACCGATAAGATTTGAGTTTATATCACCAAGCCTCCCTTTGGCTAGGTTAACTAGAAGAATTTTTTTATTATCCATGATATCCCTAAAATCAAAAGATGATTTTTCTTGAGATACTATTGGGCGCATAATTTCGTTTGAAAGAAACACATCAAATTTTGAGGTTATGTATGGGACAATGTTCGCTAAAGATGCTTCTCCACCAGCCTTTCCGGCAATTTCTCTCCAAAATTGAAGGACGATTGGATTTTTACATCTTGAAAGCTTTAGTTCTCTATATGTTTTATCAGACAAAACCCTAGATACATCCAAAAGAGTTGAACCAGAATCTGGATCTTCCAAAACTAAGTTTACTGCATTCCTAAAATATTGTTCAAACATAGGACCGCCTGTCGCTTTCATGTCAAAAAGTTTATTAAATATTGAAAGCATTTCGTTTACGACAAATGTTTTTTGTTCTGGAAATCGTCTATCAAATTCAAGCATATTCAAACCCATCGGTCTTTCTGTGTAGCTTGGATCAAAATAAATAACATCATCATATCTTTCTGGTGGAACAAAAGACAAAACTTCTTGAATATCAGAGCCGTGTGGGTCAATCATACAAACACCTTCTCCATTCAAAATATCCTGACGAATCATGGTTTTTAAAAGAACCGTTTTACCAGTACCAGTCTGCCCGATAACATAAAAATGTCTCAATCTATCCTCTGCATTAAGGCGTATTGGGGTTTCAATGTTTCTATATTTATTTGTACCTAATAATATTCCTTCTTTTGGTAAATCTAGAGGTGCAGGAGCACTAATGGCTTCTGTTTTTTTAAGTTGTGACGCACTATTAAAATCAACTTCTGGCAAATGCATTATTGTTGTTAACTCTTTTAAGTTTGTGTTTAAAACTTTATTTTCGTTAAAAATTCTAAAAGAATAATCTCTTGCAAGTTTCAATAAATTCTTTCCTTCCGCCCTTTCAAATTTTATTTTGTTACCATTTGTGTTTTCAAATTGATTAAAGGCTGATTCAATATCTGATAAAATAGCAAAAGCTTGTTCGCTTGTAGTAGACGAAGTCATGATTCTGATATTCACACTTGCTATTGGACTTGAAATTTTTGCTTTAATATTTTCAATCGGCGTGGCATTTGAAGCACCGTTATCTTCTTTTTTATCATCCTTACCTTTTGTTGTTTCTTTGATGATTTCTTTACCTATTTGTTTTATAATTCCAAAAAATGATGCATCTGCCTTGGCAAGAGCTTCCTTGAATTTTAATCCTTTATCCATTTCTTTTAACACCCTTTTATAAAAAGACATCTTTTCAGCTGGCGCTGGCTTAACAATTATTTGTATTGATGCCCCCTCCCCATCTTTATCAACTTTTGAAAAGCTATTCAATAATACATTTAGCGGGTCATAGTCAAACTGTTCATAGGTTTTTATCGGAAAAATATCATTTTTTGAAAATGAAGCTGATGAGCCGACATAATCCCCTGACTCATTAAAAATGTTGTAATCATTTTTCTTTTCAACAAGTTTAATATTTGGGAAAATAGATTGTGCCTGCTTTTCAAAAAGTGACCGTTTAGAATCTGGAATTGATATATAAAAAATGATTTCTTCACTATGATTTGCATTTGAAAGTTCTAGCGCAAAATATCCAGATCCGGTTTTATCATCTTTTTCAACAGAAAACATACCAGCATAAAATTGCTCCATTTTTGAAATAAGTTCTTTCAAATTTTTATTTTTTTGAGCTTCATCTTTAAGTGCCCCCGGTAAGGAAACTTCAAAAAGCGTCATTTTTAAAGCTTTGAAAATAGGGTTTTTTTCATTGTCACTAGCAAGCCTAAAACCAGCCTTAATATATTGAACTAAAAACCTATGGAAATCATCCTCTATATGTGGGTTGTTTAATTTATCAACAATAGATAATGTATTTGATACTCCTTTTTCCTGCAAAATATCAATAAGTTCAGCCATTTTAGCATCATGTGCTTCTGGTGCTAAATCTAGAACAATAGCTTCAACCTCACTTTTTCTTAATACGTAATCTTTATCTAAGATATCTTCTGGTTTTTTATCTGCATGGACATGAATTTCATCATGAATAACTTCATCTTGTATAACATCTTTACCGTCTTCAGCCATTTGTCTCTCATGACTTGAAACTTTTTCACGTAAATATTTCAACTCCTCATCTGGGGTTTTGAATTTTTGTTCAATCTTTTGGCTTCCAAATTGTTCAACCATAAGTCAAATTATATCACAATATGTAAATATTTTGCACACTAGATTTTAGTAAGTATCTCTGGCTCGCCGCTTGTAATTAAAATAGTATGTTCAAAATGTGCACTTCTTGAACCATCTTTTGTTTTGAAAGTATAACCGTCTTTATCAATAAAAATATCTTTTAACCCAATGTTTAACATTGGCTCAATTGATATCACCATTCCAGGTTTTAATTTATCGCCCCTACCTCTCTCTCCGTAATTTGGTATATAAGGGTCTTCATGCACATCATAACCAACTCCGTGGCCACACAATTCTTCAACAACAGAAAAACTGTTTGCTTTTGCAACTCTTTCAACAGCGTAGCCAATATCTCCAGTAGTCTTATTTCCTTTTGCTGCTTTTATTCCAGAAAATAAAGCCTCTTTTGTAACCGCAATTAATTTATTTGATATTGAATCAACTTTTCCAACGGGGACTGTAATGGCAGAATCAGTGACTAAACCTTTATGTGTAAGACACATATCAAGAGAAACAATATCACCTTCTTTTAATATTTTTGGATTTTCATTCGGTATTCCGTGGACAATTTCGTCATTTATTGAAACGCAAATACTTGCAGGATATGCTCTCTTTGCACCTTTTGGTCTATAATTTAAAGTTGAAGGAGTATCTCCAAGTTTTCTCGCAAGTTTATTTACCAAATCATTCAACTCGTCTGTCGCTACTCCCGGCTTTATGGCCTTGCTTACTTCCTGTAAAATATATGCCAAATTTTTCCCACATTCTCGTAGTATTTCTATATCTTCTTTTGTTTTAATAGTTACAGCCATTTGGATTATTTTCCAAAAACTTTCTTTACCAATTCGGCATGGACTTCTTCGATTGTTTGCTCACCATTCACATCTATAAAATCACAATTTTTATTCTTTTTAAAATATTCAATTGAGGCAGAAACGTTTGTATCAAACCAATCCATTCTGTTTTTTATATCTTCTTCAGTATCATCCTTTCTTTTTCTAGCCAAAAGTCTCTCTGTCCCCCATTTTCTACTGACATTTATATAAACAACTTTATATTTTGAAATACCGTAAAACTGCAAAGCGGCATCAAGAATCAATGCTTCTGGCAATCTTCTTGCTAAACCATCAAAAACTAGATTTTCTTTACCAGAATAATTTTCAATAAGATATGAACTCCAAAGACCAATAACTAAAGATTCGGGCATAAGCGCGCCTTTGTCCAAGAGTTGCTTTGTTTTTTCAGCTGTAAATGAAGTTTTCGTTGCTAAATCACGAAGAAGAGAACCGGTTTCAATTCTCAACGTTTTTAAACTATTAACTTCCTGTATTTTTTTAATAAAAAGCTCTACTTGTGTACCTTTTCCACAACCAGATCTACCAATAAAAAGACAAGCCGTTGGGCTTATTGTTTTTTCTTCTTTTTTAAATGTATTTTTCATAAAAATGATTATAGCATATGATAGCTGATTGGAAAAATAAAATGCGAGCGCCCGAAGGGCGCCCGCATTTTATTAAATTTAGTATTCCCTCATCGTTATTTGAGCCTGTATTTTCTTGATTAAATCAATAACAACTGAGACTACGATAAGCAAAGCTGTTCCTCCAACTGCAATTGAGCTGAGTCCTGAAGCAGATTGAACTATCAAAGGAAGGACTGCGATAACGCCCAAGAATAATGCACCAACTAAAGTAATTCTTGTTAATACTTTTGCCAAATATTCTGAAGTTGAAGCTCCTGGCCTTACACCTGGAATAAATGCCCCACCTTGCTGAAGATTTTTTGAAATTTGATCTGGGTCAAAAGTAACTGCTGTGTAAAAATATGTAAACAAAACAACCAAAATAAAATACAAAATACCATGAGCCCAAGGGTTTGTTAGGAAATCATTTAAAGACAAGAAAATACCTCTCCAAGTGTCACTGGCAACTGCTGTAGATAAAAACTTAAATATCATTTGAGGGAAAAGCAAAATGGACATACCGAAGATTATTGGTATAACTCCAGCTTGATTCAATCTCAAAGGCAAATATGTTGAAACTCCTCCAGAAACTTTTGAGCCAGTAATTCTTTTTGCATAAGTGACAGGAACTGGTCTTTCTGCCTCTGAAATAAATACGACTCCATATATAACAGCCAAAAATACTGCAAGTAAAATAATGTACATTGGGATCTGGTCAATACTAAAAGACAAACTCATTTGTGTAATTGTTGTAGGAAGACGCGCTACGATACCAGCAAAAATCAAAAGTGATGTTCCGTTTCCGATACCAAACTCTGTCATTAGCTCACCTATCCACATCATAAGCATTGAGCCACCGACGATTATCATAAGATTGATAAAGAAATCTAGTGAGCTGATGTGCGTAATAACCGAAGAATTCTCAAGAAGTTTTAGGAAAGCAAAACCTTGTACCAATGCTATTGGCACTGTAAGCGCTCTTGAAATCTGTGTAAATTTTCTTCTTCCAATTTCCCCTTCTTCCTGATACATATTCTTTATCTTTGAAGACATCATGGTAAGAAGCTGCATGATAATAGAAGCGGTAATATATGGTCCTACTCCAAGCATAACGATAGAAAGTTTGCTCATTCCACCTCCTGAAAATACGTTCAAGAAACTTAGAAAATCATTTCCTGAGAAAAAAGTAAGAAGTTTTGCTGGGTCAATCCCTGGTATTGGAATAGCTGCTAAAAGTCTTGAGATAAACAAAGCACCAAGCACGAAAAGCAATCTATTTCTTAGACCTTTGTCTTGAAAAACCATTTTTATTTTATCCCAGAAATTCATAGGTTTTATTTAACTGTCCCTCCGGCTTTTTCTATTTTTGTTTTTGCCTCAACTGAAACTTTACAATTTGAAATGTTTAATTTTTTTGAAATATCTCCTAAGCCAAGTATTTTTACTTTTGGTTTTCTTCCCAATCTTGTTTCTAATATGCCTTTATTTACCAAAGTTGTTGGTGTTACAGAATCTCCATTTGAGAAAACTACTTCGAGTTGTCCGACATTTAATACTACTGGTTTTTCTTGTATTGTTTTAAAAGAATACCCTCTTAATTTAGGCATTCTTTTGATAGTGTCTCTCCACTCTGGTCTTATTTTGTGTCCAGAACGTGCTGTTTGACCCTTTCCTCCTCTACCGGATGTTTTTCCTCTCTTTCCACCACGGCCAATGATTTGGGTTTTTCTATTTTTTGTTACTCTTTTAACGTTGTGTATTTTCATAGTCGTAAATTATTTTTTAACTTCTTCTTTTGTTTCTTTTTTTGCTTCAACTGTGGCCACGACAGGATTTCTTTTTTTATCAAAAGCTGAAAGTGCCATAATTGCTGCTCTTGCCATGTTTAATTTATTTTTTGATGGAGAGATTATTTTTGCTGTAACATCTTTGATTCCTGCAAGTTCAATAACACTCTTTAGTGCGCTTCCTGCTGAAACTCCTCTTCCTTTTGCTGGTATCAAAACTACTCTACCACTGCAATATTTTGCGCTAACATCATGAGGAATTGACATTGTTTTTGTAAGATTCAATTGCATTATATTTTTCTTTGCGTTTCTGTATGCTTTATCAATAGCAAGTGATGTGTCGTTTGCCTTTCCTGTTCCAACACCTACTGAACCTTTTTTATTTCCAACAACCATATGAACGCTAAAATTCAATCTTTTACCTCCTTTTGTAACTCTGGTAACTCTTCTTATATTTAAAATTTTCTGGTCAAATTCTGGTTTGATCCTTTCTGGTCTACCGTGTCCTCCTCTTCTTGGATTTTTTGCTCTATCAGCTCCAAAACCTTGTTTTGGTTTACTAAAAGTAACATTTTTTGATGAAAAAGTTTTTGTTGGAGCGGCAACTGCTGGAGTTGCTGGGGTTATATTTGTTTTTGTGGTTTCTGTATCCATAATTATTTATTAAAATTTAAGCCCACCTTCTCTTGCGCCATCGGCAAAGGCTTTTATTTTACCTGTGTAAATAAATCCACCTCTATCAAAAACTACTTTTGATATGCCTTTTTCTTGTGCAAGTTTTGCCAATTCTTTTCCTGCATTTGCGGATTTCTCTAGAAGTCCTTTTCCTTTTGCCTTGTCAGCTGAATATGCAGCCAAAGTAATTCCTTTTGAGTCATCAATAACTTGTCCGTAAACTGAAGTATTTGATTTGTAAACACAAAGTCGTGGCATCAATGAAGTACCAGAGATTTTTGCTCTGATTCTATTGTGTCTTACTTCTATTTTTAATGATTTTGTTATTGATCTTTTCATTTTGTGTTTTTTATACTATATACTGAATACTTATACTATATACTTTTTATGCTGTCTTCTTTCCTTCTTTTCTTCTGATTACTTCGCCTTCAAATCTGATCCCCTTTCCTTTATATGGTTCTGGCTTCTTTATTGCTTTCAAACTTGAAGCAAAACTTGTAACCAATTCTTTATCAATACCGTTTATAACAATAATTCCTTTGTCTGAAGTTACTTTAAGATTTTTTGGAATTGAAACTTTTACTGGGTGAGAAAATCCTACTTTAAAAACAATTTCTACTGGTGTAATGTCTGCTTTAAAACCAATTCCCTCAACAACAAGTCTATTTGTGTATCCTTTGTTTACTCCTTCAACCATATTTGTAATGTGAGAAGAATAAGTACCCCAAAGAGCTTTGTTTTCTAAAGTGTCTTTTACTGGTTTTAATTCAACCTTGTTTCCTGCGACTTCAATAATGATATTTTTCTTGAAAGATCTTGAAAGTTCTCCTAGTGGACCTTTTACAGTAACAACATCACCGTTCACCGTAACTGTGGTTTTTGCTGGTATTTCTATTCCTTTTTTGCCTAATCTTGACATTGTATTTTATTAAAATATTTACCAAATTTTGAACAATACTTCCCCACCAACTTTTTGTTTAACAGCCTCCTTGTTTGAAAGAATACCTGCTGGTGTTGAAAAAATTGTTGTACCAAATCCGTATTTAAAAGGTTTTATATCTCCTGATTTTTGATATATTCTTCTTGATGGTTTTGAAACTCTTTGTACTCCAGTTATTTTTGGAGCTTTGTCTGATTTATAACTCAAAACAATATCAAGCATTCTGCCTGTGCTATTTTTTGAAAATGATTTTACATAACCAGCTCTGACGAGTGCATCTGCAATTCCAACTTTCAATTTTGAAGTGTAAACAGAAACTGACTCCTTGCCAGAAAGATTTGCGTTTTTAATTCTTATTATAAAGTCTCCGATAATATCTGTTACCATGATGATTTTTTTACACCGGGAATTTTTCCCTGATTAGCAAACTCTCTAAAGCAAATTCTGCATAGATCGAACTCTCTCATGTAACCGTGTTTTCTTCCGCAACGGAAACATCTTCGCACTACTCTTGATGCGAATTTTACTGGTTTTTTTGATCTAGCTATTACTGATTTTTTAGCCATAATTAAATAAAAGCTTGAAAAAGCTTGTCGCAATATACTAGCAAGAACCTAGTGGAAAGTCAATGAAATAACGAGTCTTATTCAGATAAGATGACTATATTTCATTGACCCCGTCAATATTTCTGTAAAATCATAATAATAACTAAAATTGGTGATATAAAACTTGTTCTAAATTAAGAAAAAACTCGATTAATAAAAATAGTGTTGGGGGTCAAAGATTATTGTATAAAAAGAAAACCCGCACCTTTTCGTTATTGTTTGTTAAACAAAACGAAAAGGTGCGGGCAGAAAAACTTCATCTCGCTGTATCAAAAGCAGACGCCAACCCGATGCAGCCGTTTTTTTCACCACGTCCACTGCAAACGGTAAGACCGAGGAAATCAAAAATACCGACGCTGACGTTGTTGCCAACTGAATCGAGACTCGACGTGCGAACGTAGACATCGATGAACAATTTCTCGCCATTGGCAAGAAAATGTCCGATGATAGAGTAAACCATCACCTGTGCAGTAGGCGTTTCCTCGTTTTCAGCGAGGAGTGCTTTCTGCCAACCCCACGTCCTGTTTATCGAGCCGGCGACTGGAGTCTTGCGAATCAGTTGCCACCCAACCTCGCCCTTGTCTTTAGCAAAGGCCATGCTGTTATACCAGTCCTGTTTAAAGAAAAGCAAACCCTTGTCTATGACACATAAGCGAATGTCTAAAACCGACATCTTGAAAACGGCAACAAGAATGTGGGTATTTTTCACGAACCTGAGCACTTCTTCAGGGAAGGGTACCCCAGCAAAAAAATCAAGCTGTCCCTTTGATGGATTAACCCCAAAGTACTTTATCGCTTCCTCAGTGCCGAAGAAGTTTTTACCCATAATTTCACGGGCACTCTTCTGTGAGGTTGATGCTTCAAAGCCTCCGTGTTCAATAAGTCTTACCACTTTTGTGGCGAGCTCATTGTTTTTTGAATCTATCACCTTTTGACAAAGGTGACTGTTGAGACCTGCGGCTTCGAGTTTATTCAAAAACTCGTGACCTTGGCCTCTCGACATTTGGCTTACCATGGTTTTATCCATAGCACACCTCCTTTCGTCTTTTGTCAGATTCGCCCTGACTATTTTGCGGCTCTCATTAAGACGAGCTTTTTTAGTCCTATGGAATAAGGCCAAAAAAGCTCGTCTTAAATGACGTTTATATAAAAGAACTTAATATGTAGTTTTTATACTAAATATACTGACAAATGTCAAACATATTTTAGGAGAAGTAAAAAAACCGCGATTATGCGGTCTTTTTTCTTTTGCTCTTAATTCTTTTAGCATCCTCTCCTTTCTTGAATGGGAAGCCCAAATATTCTAGGAAAGCTCTTGCTGAGACTTTATCTTTTTGATTTGTAACTATTGTGATTGATAATCCGAAAACATCTTTTAATTCTTCGTTTGATGCTTCTGGAAAAACTGTATTTTCTTTCATTCCGATTGTAAAATTGCCCATATTGTCTATTGCATGAGCAGTAAGACCTCTAAAATCTTTTGTTCGTGGCAAAGCAACATAAACAAGCTTATCTAGAAAATCAAACATTCTGTGTCCTCTTAGGGTAACTTGATATCCGACTGGATCCCCTTCTCTAACTTTGAAAGTCGCGACTGATTTCTTTGCAACTTTAAGCATAACTTTCTGTCCAGAGATTTTTGTAAGTCTATCTTCAACAACTTTGTTTTTATTTTTGTCTTTGAATGAACCGGTACCAGAACTCAAAACAACCTTCACAACTTTTGGTGTTTGCATTTTGTTCTTTAAACCCAAAGCTCCCTTTAAGGATTCAAATGCTTTATTCTGTTTTTCTTTTAATGAAATCATGATGTTTATTTTTTTATACTGTATACTAAATACTTATACTATAATACTGATTTTATATTTCTTTTCCTGTTTGTTTTGAAATTCTGACAAACTTACCACCAATAAGTTTCTTGCCGACTCTTGCTCTCTTGCCAGCTTCATTTACCATAACGTTTGAAGCGTTGATAGGCATAGTTTTATCTATAACTTGGCCTTTTGAACCTGACTTTTTTGCTTTTTGGTGTTTCTTGCTGATGTTTACACCCTCAACGACAACTTTGTTTAATTTTGGAAAAGCAGCAAGAACCTTTCCGGTTTTACCCTTGTCTTTTCCTGCGATCACTATTACGCTGTCTCCTTTTTTAATTTTCATTGTATTTATTGTATTTTTTACTTTCAACTATCCTTATACGATTTCTGGTGCAAGTGATGCAATTTTCTTAAAACCTAATTCTGCGATTTCTCTTGGAATAGGACCGAAAACTCTACCTGCTATTGGATCTTGTTTACCTTTTTCTATAATAACAACTGCGTTCTCATCAAATCTTATATATGAACCATCTGCTCTTCTAAAAGGTTGTCTTTGTCTAACAATAACCCCGTAAAGAATATCTTTTTTCTTTGCCATTTTTCTTGGTTCTGCTTTTTGTACTGAAAGGACAACTACCTCACCTATCTTTGCCCATCTCTTTTTTGAACTTCCAAGAATCTTAAAAACTCTGCCTATTTTGGCACCTGAGTTATCTGTTATTTTTATAATTGATCTTGGTTGTATCATTTTGGTGTATTAATTAAATTCTAATCTTTATTTTAAAACTTTAAAATTCTTATTCTTCGAAATTGGTTTTGTTTCTATAATTTGAATAATTTCTCCTTCTTTACAAGTATTTCCTGCATTATGAGCCATTATTTTATTTTGTTTCTTGATATATTTTCCGTATTTTGGATGTTTCTTGAAAGAATCAATAGAAATAACCACGGTGTCTTTCATTTTTGTAGAAACGACTACACCTTTCAATATTTTTCCATTATTCTTTTTTGCTGTTGTTTTTTCCATTTGTTTTGGTTAAAAAATTATGCTTTCTTTTCTTTTTTTGATTCGTTTAAAATTGTAAGTATTTGTGCAATCTCTTTTTTCAAATTTCTTCCAGCTTTAACATTTTTTGTTTTGCTTCCTGATGCACCGAATTTGAAATTGCTCAAAGCTACTGCTTTTTCTCCAAGTTCTTTGTCTAGTTCGCCTGCTGTTTTTTTTCTTAAATCTTTTATATTCATTGTATTAAAATTATCTTGCTAGGAATTTTGTATCTACTGGAAGTTTTGTTCCGCCTTTTCTTAACATTTCTTTTGCAGAAACTGCATCAACTCCATCTACCTCAAAAAGTACTCTTCCTGGCTTTACGATAGCAACATATCCTTGCAATTCTCCTTTACCCTTTCCCATTTTAACTTCGGCTGGCTTTTGCGTATATGGGTGGTCTGGGAAAATTCTTACCCAAATCTTTCCGCTTTTGCTCATTGTGTGTGCAATTGCTTTTCTTGCTGCTTCTATTTGTTGTGATTTTATTCTGCCTGCTGAAGTGGCTTTCAAACCAAAAGAACCGAAAGAAATTTTAGTTCCTCTAGTTTCAACACCAACTTTTTCAGAGTTTTCTCTGAATGTATGTGCTTTTCTAAATTTTACTTTTTTTGGCATCAACATGGCTTTTAAAATTATTTATTTTTTGTATCAGCGGCTTGTCCACTTTTCTTAGCAAATATATCTCCTTTATATATCCAGACTTTAATTCCTAAATCTCCATATGTCATATGGGCTTTTTCTTGTGCATAGTCAATATCCGCTCTCAATGTTTGAAGTGGAATTCTTCCTCTTTTTAATTCTTCTGCTCTTGCGATTTCAGCACCGCCAAGTCTTCCACCACAGTAAATTCTTATACCTTTTACATCTCTGTTTGCCATAACTTTTTCAACAGTTTGTTTCATAACTCTTCTGAAAGGCAATCTTTTTTCTAATCCTTCAGCAATCATTTGCCCTACTATTGCAGCATTTGATTCTGGTGATTTTATTTCTTCAACATCAAGCTTGAAATCTGCTGGAATAGAAAGTTTGTGTCTTGAAGCAAATTTCATTATATCTTTTCGAAGTTTGACTGAGCCTTCCCCACTTCTACCAATAACGACACCTGGTCTTGATGTTTTTAGTATCAATCTAAATGTCTTGTCATTTCTTTCCATTTCAATAGCACCAATATATTGGCCTCTCATTTTCTTTTCCAAATATTCTCTTAGCATCATATCTGCTCTTAGAAAATCTTTGTATTTTTGGCCAGTAGAAAACCATCGAGACTTCCAATCTCTGATAATTCCTAATCTATGTGAATATGGGTGAACTGAATGTGACATAATTTTATTATTTTGTTTCTTCTTTAACTTTTTCTGCCTTTTTTGCTTTTGTTTTTACTTCAGCTTTCTTTTCTGTTGTTTCGGCTTTTGCTACTGGCTTTGCTGTGGCTTTAAATTTTGAAAGTTTAGACTTCTTTGCTGGCATATTATCTATTGTATCTAATTGTACAAAAACATGGCTTGTTCTTTTGTTGATTGGGTAAGCCATTCCTCTTGATCTTGGCATTCTTCTCTTTAGAACAACACCTGCATCTACTCTAAATTCTTTTACATAAAGCTTGTCGGATGAAATATTAAAATTGTGAGATGCATTTGCTACTGCTGAATCTATCAAATCTGAAAGTGGTTTTGCTGCTCTCTTTACCAAAAAAGTTAGAGAATTTTTTGCCTCTTCTACTTTTTTTCCTTTCACTAGATTGGCAACTAATCTTACCTTTCTTGGTGACTGTCTATAATCATTTAAATTTGCTGTAATCATCATAGGTGTTTATTTTTTAGCGTCTGTTGATGCTTTAGCTGCTTTTGATGCTGCGATTTCTGACTCTTTTGCTGCAATATCAATATCTTTCTGCATTTTACCTCCGTGTTTAGTAAACTTTCTTGTTGGAGAAAATTCACCTAGTCTGTGTCCAACCATATCTTCTGTTACCAAAACATCTATGTGTTGTTTACCATTGTGAACACCAAAAACAAAGCCAACCATTTCTGGAGAAATCTGACTTCTTCTTGACCATGTTTTTATTGAACCAGTTTCTACAGGTTTTTTACCTTCTATTTTTTTTAGAAGATTTTCATCAACATATGGTCCTTTCTTTAGTGATCGTGACATAAATTATTTGCGTAAAATAAAACAAGAAGCTCCTAAGAGCTCGAGTAAGCATATTAGCAAAATTCAAAGAAATGTCAACAGCGAAAACGGTGTATTTGAGCCATACTTTTTTAAATGAGATGTATTACCTTTCTACATTAATACCGGCAGTATTATTTATAGCTTCTTTTTTTTCAACAGAGTCTGTAATCCCCATGATTATGAAGCTTATACCTATAATAACAGCGAAGGTGATTAAGAATTTTAAAAATGTTGAATTAAACATGACTATTATTATAGCACCAGTCTCTGCGTATTAAAAATTGTAAAATATTCGTGCAAAAGCCTTTAGCCCATTTATGGGAGCCTCTATCATTTTAGCCCAGAAACTTTTTGTAGATGAAGAAGTTATTGCTTCCGCCACTGTTGCAACTTCTTGAGTATTATCTTTATCGGATGAATTTATACTATTATTATTTATTAATTTAGTTTTTTGTGGTATTTGAGATACAGCAACCTGCTTTTTATATTGTTCAACCAATACTTCCGCATCAGCAACAGATATGCTTGGATTATCTGATAATGTTACAGCTTGTGTGGTTGTCGCTACCATCGACAAAACTGAATTCCCTTGTTCTTTGCTTATAATATTAAAATAGGTGACTTCCCTACCAGATGGATTTACTAAAGCAATTCTTTCCGTTGATGAGCTAATGTTTAAGTCCTCCTTTGATAAAATAATTTTATTTCCAGCACTTATTATTGTATCTTTTGGAAAAATAAAATATTTTTCGATACCACGAATTTTCCAATCTCCAATATTTATTTCTGTTTTTCCTTTATTTTTTATTTCGATGTCACCACTTAATATTTGTGCGACTGATACTTCTGGGATAATTACTTTTACTATAGTTCTGGACACTGAACTTTCTTCTCCGCAGATTCCATTTAACACAACTTGATACTCGCCAGCGTGCTTGTATGTATGCGTAATATTCTTTCCTGGTTCATCAAAGCCATCACCAAATGACCATCTAAATATTGGTGTGCACTGATTTATATTTGAGAAAAAATATTTAGCATCAAATTCCAAAGGAGAGCCAACTAGAGCCATTCTTTCTCTGCCAGCAGATGTTTGAAAAACTATTTTTTCCGTGTAATTACTTAAATCTTCTGTACTTGAGTGCGCCGAAACATAAACGGTTCTTGTTATAACTGTTGGGCTTGTTGTACTGCTCAAATTGGTTGTCGTGCTTGTGTTCGTAGATGTTGTTGTACTATCGCTTGAACTTGCTGTACTAGTTACTTCCGTTGAGCTACTTGAAATTGAATAATTTATAAAAATCGAGTATTGACCGAATTGAGTAACTGCAAGATTTGATCCTTCCACCATCGATGCCATAACTTTATATTCTCCTTCTGATACAACATTGCCAGCAGAATTTTTTCCATCCCAAGTTTTGTTTACCGTATCCGAAATATCCGTCTGGATAAAATATTTTGTATAATTTCCACTCGTTCCATTACATACCTGACTTATTGAGCAGATATAAAGCCTTGTAAATTTTACCGGCGTACTCGCTTTAACTTCTATAGAAACACTTTCACCATTATTTGGGTTAATAGTTGCAGACTGTGAGACACCATTTAATAAAAATGATGTAATAGATGGACTCGCAAAAACTTTTTTAACATATACAAAATTAGAAATAATGATTGATAAAATGCAAAATAAAAAGAACAAATATTTTTTGTTTTTAGGCATAATTACAAAATATTTTATCATCCACCTTAGCCCATTCCTAATTTTTTTGTGGATAACTTTCATCCCCGAGGCTCCACCTCGGGGAAATTATAACTCATCAGGTCAAAGATATTTGAATCAAAATCTTGTTGTGAAATAAAATAATCTGGAAATGAATTTTTATTTAAAATTTCTGAACTATATTTCTGTGGATTGTGGTAATCGAGATAACTAGAGTATTCATATTTTTCTAAATATTTTTTAAGTGATTCTGTTTCTTCCAAACTATTTTCTTTCCAATTTTTATCAAATATTTTTAATGGATTTAAATGTATATATGAAAATAAATATTTTAGATACTCATCAGAATTTGCGTGTTCTGCTTTAAAAGTCCCTTGAAATAATGGCCCTACCCTTTCATACCTTTTATTAAAGTACATTGTGTAACCAGTCATTAATTTATGTAAAAAATTTCTTGCTCCTCCTTCGTTTTTTTCTTTTACCAATATATGGAAATGATTCGGCATAAGACAATATGCCCCTATATCGACAAGGGTTTTTCTTATCCCCGAGGTGGAGCCTCGGGGAGAGTCTTTGAAATCTCTTACGTTTATAGGTTTTTCATCATTAAAAAGATGTAATAATAGTATAAATCTGCGATAATCAGCGGTGTCGATAAAAATATCCCTCTTCTCTACTCCTCTGTTATATATGTGATAATATTCACCAATTGAAATATCAACTTTTTTCTTCATATCTAAAAATATTTTAACATAAGTTCCAGAATTAATTAAATTTTTTGTTAATAAACTCCCCGAGGCTCCACCTCGGGGAGTTTATTAATTTTGTTGCAAGCAAAAAACCGCCCGAAGGCGGTTTTTTGTAAATCATAAATTTGTAAATCATACAAAAGAAATAGGCCAGTCGCTTGCGCGACTGGCCTATCTCTCAACCTATTCTTCTATAGCGAATCCTATAGATAGAATCACAAGTGGTTAGTTAGACAAGTAGGCTTGATTTGATGTGTTATATGAAGGGATCAAAGTCGCATCTAAGAGACTTGAATTTCCTTCGACATCGTACCATCCTAATGTTGTTGGTGCACTTAGCTGTGTTGTAAGAGAATCTGTATTAACACCAGATGTTACGGCACTAACAGAGCCGTATAGTGCATAATTATATGTACCTGGGGCTAAGTTATATGTAGGAACAAATGTAAGTGTTCTATTTGCACCATCTGTACCAATGGCTGATGATGTTGCTACGATTGTGTTGTTGTTATCCTTTAGAATAAGAGCTGAGCCTGTTGTGCTTGCTGTTTTTCCAAGTGATACAGTGACTCCAATTGTAGACATTTCAACTGTCTTACCAACAACTGTAATTGTTATGTCGGCCAATTTAACTGAAGTGCTGTTTGACAAACCTGTTCTTGATGAAGACACCAAAGAAACAAGTGGGTAAGCAGCTACTGGTGACATAGCCAATGTTGGTTTGTTTGGATAGAACGTTGTTGTATTATTTCCTGCTTGATATTTTACAGAAGTTAATACCAACTGAACTGGAACTCCAGATGTAATACCTCCGGCTGTTACTCCAACTGTGTTATAAGCAACAGAAACTGGAATATTTGTACCCACATTTGAAACTGGGATTTGAATATTTAGACCAGAAATTGTTGTTGTAGCACCTGCTGAAACTGGAACTGTGACTCCTCCAACAGAAATTGATGTAATCGCATTCAAGTTTGTAGAGCTTGCCATAAATCCAAGATCAGTAATAACTGAAGTACCGATAGTTGATTTAAATGTATATGTTCCAATAACTGCGTTTGCTGATGTTGAACCACCGATAACAAGTTGTGCTGATGTTGGTGTAATACCTGATGCAAGACCTGTTGTTGACAATGAACCATTTCCAACTGTCAATACCTGTCCATATATAGGTGTAACTTGTGAGGCATCAATATTGCTATTAACACCTGTAGCTGTGACTGCCAAACTTGTAATAATTTGATTTGTTAAAGATGTTGTACCTGTAATAGTTCCCGATGTGACACCTTGAACAATAGTATTATTAGCAGATGTTATTGGACTTGCAGTTATTATAACTGAAGTATTTCCGGTTGCATTAATTGTAGCAATACCAGAAAGTGCACTTCCAATAGCTGCTTTCAAACCATCAGAAACTGATATGTTCGTATCGCCTGTGTTAGCAACATAGCTGTATGTAATACCATTTACTTTTAACGTAAATGTGTTTCCTGCAACTATTGAACCAGGTTGGACTGTAGCAGTTGATGCTGTACCAGCTGTACCACCAACTAATGTGGCACCATTAACCGCTGTATTTCCTCCTGCAACCATTGTTATAGCATTACCTGTATTGATACCGTTACCAGTACCAATTGCAACTGATGTAAGTGTTATAACACCTGCATTTGCTGTTGCGGTAACAACACCTGATTGTCCATTCTGAATAGCTGTAGCTAATTGTGCAGCTGTTGTTGAAGTTGATTGTGTAGCGTTTGCAATGTTAACAGCATAAAGAACCCCGTTAACTGTTGTTGAAGCTTGAAGACTTGGTGATGAAACAGTAATTGTACCAGTAGCATATGTCGCTGTTGTTCCTGTTGTTGTACTAGTAACATTTGTTGAAGCGCTATTTGCAATACCTGCTAGAGCTCCGACATCTGCAAATACATCTACTACGTGTGTGCCATTTGCTGGGATTGTGAAGTTTACTCCAAAGTTGTTTGAACTTTGAGGATTTACAGATGTATTAGCATCTGAAATTTTCAAATTTGACAAACCTGACAAAGGTAAAGTGCTTGATGAAGCAATACCCAACACCAAAGTAGTAATTCTTACTGGTTCTGATGAGTTTGAGCTCAAATTAAACGAACCTATCTTAACACCAGTTGAATTGGCTGTTATTGATGAGTTGTTAAATGAAGCATTTGTAGAAACTGTCAAACCTCCACCGACGATTGTCATTGTTGGGCCAGCAATTGTAGAAACCACTGTTGGACAACCAGCAATTGTACCTCCCGTTCCAGGGAATGTACACATTTGTGAAGAATATGAACCTTGTGTGTTATTTGCATAACCACCCAAAGTAATAATAACCTGAGAACCAACTGGAGTACTACTACCTGTTGAATCTTTCAAATCTCCTTTAACTGTAAGTGTAACTGTTTGGTTTGCACCTATTACCAAAGAAGAACCTAAGCTAAACAAAGTGCTTGCTGTTGGCAATACATTTTGTGAGCTTGAAATTGCAATGCCGTTTGCGTACAAAGCAACATTTGACAATTTTTGGTTGGCTGAAATGTTAAGATATGAAATCTTTTCATCTTCACCATAAGCTTTTAATGTGTATTGTGCCAAAGGAATATTTGTTGAGCCGTAAACTATATTTCCAGCACTCAAGTTTGAATCCTGAGAAATAGATACATTACCAACGGTAACAGAAATATTATCTGTTGTTATTGGAAGTCCTGAAGCTGCAATTCCAACGTTATAGTTTGAATCTATAACAGAAATATCAGCTGCATTCTGAAGTGATAATGAGAATGATCTTGATGAACCATTAACAATATCTGCTCTTACTTCAAGAGTTCTTGAGCTGTCTATCTTGTATGGCTTAGCAGTAAGATCGAAAGTGATCATACCGTTTGCATCCACACCAGAAGCTGTAGCTGCTTGAATACCTGAAATGTAGAGATTCAAATTCTGAAGTGAATTTGAAGGAATTGAACCAATAACTTTAACTGCCAAACTCTTTAACCAGACATATCTTGTTATACCAGATAAATTTGCTGACCAAATTGTTTGACTTAATGTTCCTGCTGTAACACTTTGACTAACTGCTACTTTTGCAAGACTAAGTGGTGAAATATCTCCTGCTGAAGCAACTGTCATGACTGCACCAGATACTGGATATACAGCTGAGACTACTTGGCTTGTTGACCCTAATGTTACACTCAAAAGTGAAACATTAACTGTCTGGCCTGCTGCTGCTGAAAGAAGAATATCTGACTTAACAGCTATTGTAACTGAAGAACCTGCAGGGATTGTAAACAATCCTTGTCCAGCATTAAATGTAATTTTTCCTGCTGAAACTGTTGCTGCGTCTGTCAATCTAACAGCACCTTGGAACAAATAAACATTTGAAAGTGATGTATCTGCTGATACTCCACCTCTTTGTAATGTTACGTTTGTGACAACTGCTGGAGCTGCTGATGTGTTTTGGAATGTATATTCCGCAAGATCAGCTGCTGCTTGACCTGCAATAATAGCACCTGAAACAGGTGAACTTGCTGCTAATGATACTGCGACACTTGTTCCTGTTGGAACGACTGTTGTTGTACCATTTGAAACTGTAGTTCCTGCTGAAGCATTTGCTATTTTTCTTGTTTTAGCACCAAAATATCCTGATGCAGGTGTAATTCCTTTTGACAACTGGAATGTTATAAGAGCAGCTTTTGTTTTTGCTCCAAAAAATCCTGTTGCTGGAGAAACTCCTAGCAAATTTTGTAATGCTGTAACATCAGCACCCTTGCTTCCGATTGTTAAATCTTTTGCAAAGTTATATCCTGCTGACACTGTGACTGATGCTGGAGCTAATGAAGCTGTAAGTGTTGCGGCTTGAGAAGCACTGATTATCCCTGCTCCTAAAAGCATAGATATATCACTTGCTGTCAAAGCTGATGCAACATTTGCACCTGCCAATGAAAGTACCAATGCGACTGACGCAAAGATACCAATTAATTTTTTACTCATATCTAATTTGTAATTTTTAAATTAAAAGAAAAAACTTTCCCGAACATTAACTAATAAAAAACTAATAACGTTGGAAAGAATCATCTTTATTTTCTCACCAGTGAACTTTTTGATAAACAAAATTTTCATTTTATTAAATCGTAAGCAAAATAAAATGTTTCGACTAAAAACAAATTTATTTAAACCTGATGAATGTTTCTGCTCTCATTGAAATTCTTAAAATGACCTTCTAAAAATTTCGAGATAACACGTGGCCAACACATTGCACACGCGACTTTCTTTCTACTATTCCCTCTTTTTCATATTCTCATACACACGATCACCTTGAGCAGATGAAAGTTTTTTAAAGTGTTTGAGTTCGACACAAAAAAGTTGGATTAGTTACATAAACTAAAACTGAACTTTCTGTATTTCCGAATATTCAATTGTCAAAGTTCTCGACCACTGACAAATGGGTTTGAGCAAACCCGAATCAGTATTTCTGTATTAACCTAATCCTTTCAGATTAAGCCGATTAGACCGCCTTTCAGCCGTCTAAATCTTGAGAATTATAAAGCACTTTTTGGCACTTAATAAATCTCAATGTATATTATATATCTTGTTAGAATATCTAGCAAAATATATAACTGTGGATAACTAAAAAAAGCTTCTATTTACTGCGCTTAACTCTTAAAAAATTAAAGGCTTTAAATAAAAACTGCAACTAATTACGACCACATATACATTCTTACATATTATTAATCGAAAAGCAACAAAAAATACATGTAAACTATAGTTAATCTTGCATCGGCTTTTATAATGCTAAACCACATCTTTAAATCCAAAATTGGCTCGATATAATAGAGATTCAAACACCAACAAATGTAGCACTAAAAAAGGACAAAAATAGCTCGATTTCCGGCCTTGGAAATCGAGCTATTTTTGTCCTTTATTTTATGATAAAATATTTTGACCATCTTCTCTCCCCTTCTTTCTTTAGGACACCTTTCGAAACAAGTGATAGAAGTTCTCGTTGGATTGTTTTTTCACTACAACCCTTTATATTCTTTGCAAAATCCTTGATGGTTAGTTTAACCCCGCTTTTTAACATTGAGAGTATTATTTCTTGCCTATTATTTTTGTCCTTTATGATTTTTTCTGGGACAACATTTTTTGTTAAAGACATATCACTGTTTATGGTTGTTCTGTCCGATTGAGTCTGTCCTTTATAATTGTCCTTTACAAAATCACTTTTGATATGGTTTTGGTTCTGATGCGAATTTGGAAAGACCTGATCTTGCACAAAATTATAATCTCCATCAAAAAGATTCGGTTCAAAAGCGATCTTTGCTGAAGAATAATTCGACGCCGAAGTAATCAAAAAATTAGCTAATTTTGTCAATTCTGTGTTAATTATATGGTGGTTATTTCTTGATATCATTTTGGTGTGTTCTGCAATATCAAAAAGGGTTGATATTTCAGTAATAGCTGACAGTAGATTTTTATGATATGTTTCTTCGCCCCAAATTCTATCGGACATTTCCAAAACGCTACCAAGCATCTTGTGAGAAATATGTCGAGCTCTTTCTTTCATTGGCTCTTTATCAGACATATGGCTAGTGAGCAGATATATTCCTTTTACTAGCTTTTCTGTCTTTTGAAAAATAAATAGTCCGTAAGAGTCACCATCAAACAATATTCCAATATCGGCTTTAACAATAGAGTTATTTTTACCTTGAGAATTAACTAAATTATTTTGGTTATTGTTTTCCATAATTAAGTTGATTATTGTCTTTAATAAAACGTCCTTTATTATATTACTGTCCTTTTAATTTTGTCTTTAAAAGAACTTATTGGACAAATGGTTAAGTTAGATAATAATATTATGTCCGTAAAAAATTGTAAAGAGCAAATACACCATTGCGAAACATTCTTTATTACTGTGGCAATAGACCTAAATTTTACTGAATATGTTAGTGATTTATTTTTTTTATATGTGTATAAAAAAATATTTAAGAAATTAATACCATAAAGAATAGCCGAAAAAAATTATCGACAAAATATAACAAGAAATAATAAAAAAAATTTGATATAATTGGATTAAGTTATAATATTGTAAATTAAAAGTTTATACTAAATAAATATAAATGGCTAAAAAAAATAAAGACAAAAAAACGCTCCAAAAATCATCGAAGGAAAATATTCTAAGCGGAATTAAACATCAAACTAGGCAAGGAATTTTTGCTGTGGTTTTCATTGTACTTGCAATTATTTTTATTCTCGCATCTATCAATAATTCTGATGGCGGAAGTTTTGCCGGCCCAGTCGGTAAAGAGATTTTTAAAATACTCTTCTTGTTTCTGGGTATTGGGTATTTTCTTTTGCCAGTATTTTTTCTTATGCTCGGTATTTCATTTTTTAAGGCGGAAGAAAAAAATTTAAACAAATTAAAAATTTTTGGCGGCCTTTTCTTTTTTATTTCAGGGCTTGGGCTTATTAATTTAATCTCAACACAATATTGGATCGCCCAAGGTGGTTATGTTGGATGGGTTATTTCCACTCCCCTTTTAAAAATGTTTGGATTTTACGCGAGTGCAATAATATTAATTGCACTATTAATTATTTCCTTCTTAATTTTATTTGAAACAAAGCTTACAATTGATTCATTAATGTTTTGGAAAAAGAAAGAAAAAGAGGAAGATGAAAACGCCGACGAAGACATTAAAATGATTGCTGACAAAGCAGAGGAAGATGAAGAAAAAGCAGATGAAGCTGAAAAAGAAAAAGAGGACAAAAGAGACAAAAAACAGTCAAAAGGTTTCTTTGTAAAAACTAACGAGGATGAAGAATCAGGGATTAAATACAACCCACGCGCCGTTGGTAGTACAAAATATGTTCCTCCCCCACTATCTTTACTTGAAGATGATAAAGGTAGAGTTGTTTCTGGTGACATAAAAGCGAACGCAAATATAATAAAAAGAACTTTGCAAAATTTTGGCATCGATGTGGAAATGGATGAAGTTTCAATCGGCCCTTCTGTCACAAGATATGCATTAAAACCTGCAGAGGGTGTAAAAATTTCAAGAATTTTAGGACTGCAAAATGACTTGTCACTTGCCCTTGCTGCCCACCCACTTAGAATTGAAGCGCCAATACCCGGGAAGTCTCTCGTGGGTATTGAGATACCGAATTCAATAAAATCCACAGTCGGTCTTTCAATGCTTATTGGCTCTGAAGAATTTCAAAAATCAGACAAACCTTTGCTCGTAACACTTGGAAAAGGTATTTCTGGAAAATCACATTTCGTTAACATTGCAAAAATGCCCCACGTTCTTGTCGCTGGTGCTACTGGTTCTGGAAAATCCGTTACCATTCATGCAATTATTACATCTTTGCTTTACAGAAATTCACCAGAAAGTATGAGATTCATTATGATTGACCCAAAAAGAGTTGAGCTTACTTTGTATAACAAAATTCCCCACCTTCTCACACCTGTAATTACCGATGCAAAGAAAACAATTCTTGCTTTGAAATGGGCAACAAAAGAAATGGATCGCAGATATGATATTTTAGAATCAATGGCTGTAAAAGATATTGATTCATATCATAAAAATATTTTGGCTCCTGAAATAAAGAAAATTGATGAATTAAAGAAAAAAGGTACTTACAACCCAGAAAAACATACCGCTCCAGAACCAATGCCATACATTGTTATTGTCATTGATGAACTTGCAGATATTATGATGGCTTATCCACGTGAGCTTGAGGCTGGTATCGTCCGCTTGGCACAGATGAGCAGAGCTGTTGGTATTCACCTTATAATTTCGACACAAAGACCTAGCGTAAATGTTATTACTGGTATTATTAAAGCAAACATTCCTTCAAGAATTGCACTCCAAGTTGTATCACAAATCGATTCACGAACAATTTTAGATACTCCGGGTGCAGAAAAACTTCTCGGTGCTGGAGACATGCTATTTATGGGAGGAGAAATGTCAAAACCTATCAGAATTCAATCTGCTTTTGTTTCTGAAAAAGAAGTAAAAGATGTGGTGAAATATTTAGTTGATGAATATAAAAATGAGCTTATAGGTGGAGAAATTGACCTTGCAGAAGTCGCAAAAGGTGGAGAAAGTGACGGAGTTGGTGTATTCAACAGCTTAGATGATGATGCGGACGATGAACTATACGAACAAGCCAAGGAGGAAGTTTTGAGGGCTGGAAAGGCTTCAACTTCATATATACAAAGAAAGCTTCGAGTTGGATATTCAAGAGCCGCTAGACTTATAGATTTACTTGAACAAAAAGGAGTTATTGGTCCAGGTGATGGAGCAAAAGCAAGAGAAGTTATTGGGGCAAGTAAAGTTGAAGATGTTGAAGAAAAACCACTTGAAGGGGTTGAGCATAATGAGGGAGACTACTTATAGCCATGACAGACAGACATGCAACAAGAAAATTGCTTAAAATAATTATTATTTCAGTAATCACATTATTTGTTTTGATCTACACTGGGTTTGAAATACAAAGAGTCTTATTTGGACCAAGAATTACTGTACTCTCCCCCAAAAATGGAGCCTTGGTATCTGATTCTTTAACAGAAGTATCTGGAATTGCGAAAAATATCAAAGACATAAGCTTGGATGACAGAAAAATATTTATTGATGAGCAAGGAAATTTTAAAGAGCAGGTTTTATTATCATATGGATATAATGCAATTGTCATAAAAGCTAGTGATAAATTTGGTAGAAATACAGAAAAAATTATTGAGGTGATTTATAAGTAGAATATAAAAGATATGATATAATTATTTGGAAGAAATTTATAAATTTTAACAAGATAACCATGGTAAAAAAAGTAAAAGAAAAAAAACAAGATTCAAACGAATCAGTTGAGACACAAGTAGAAAAAAAGGAAGCAAATTCACACAAGATAGAAGACGCTATTGATGCAATAAAAACCAAATTTGGTGATGATTCTATTATGATGCTTGGAGATAAACCAAGATTAAACATAAATGTAATTCCGTCTGGCTCAATTGGCCTTGATGCTGCTCTTGGCGTTGGAGGATTCCCAAGAGGTAGAATTATTGAAATATTTGGACCAGAATCTTCAGGAAAAACTACCCTTGCCCTTCACGCTGTTGCCGAAGCACAAAAAATGGACGGTGTCTGTGCTTATATAGACGCAGAACATGCCATGGACCCAGAATATGCAAAAAAGATTGGAGTAAAAATTGACCAACTATTAATTTCTCAGCCAGACAATGGAGAACAAGCACTTGATATTGTTGATAGCTTGGTCCGCTCAGGAAAGATAGATATCATTGTTATTGACTCTGTGGCTGCACTTACCCCTAAAGATGAGATTGAAGGCGACATGGGGGCATATCACGTCGGTAAACAAGCAAGGTTGATGTCACAGGCTCTCCGAAAACTCACTGCGATTGTCGCAAAGTCAAAAACAATCGTAATTTTCATAAATCAAATTAGAATGCAAATTGGCGTTATGTTTGGCAACCCAGAAACTACTCCGGGAGGAAAAGCTTTGAAATTTTATACTTCTGTCAGACTTGATATAAGAAGAATTGCACAAATAAAGAAGGGCGAAGAAATAATGGGAGGAAGAGTCCGTGTAAAAGTTGTAAAAAATAAAGTTGCTGCCCCATTCAAACAAACAGAATTTGATCTTATGTATAACGAAGGTATTTCAAAAGAAGGAGAAATACTAGCGCTTGGAGAAAAAATGGAAATAATAAAAAAATCTGGTTCTTCGTATGAATACAATGGTGAAAAAATTGGACGCGGTTATGATTCAGCAAGAACATTCTTGAAAGAGAATGGAAAAGTTGCTAGTGAAATATTGAAACAAATAAGAGCTAAGTTGAAAGAAATATAAAAATCAGTATAAGTATATAGTATTCAATATATAGTAAATACAAAAAACGAATTCCTGCAAGGCGGAAATTTGTTTTTTGTATTTATTGACAAATCATCTTTATAGCGATATATATAATGAGGTTGTACAGATAGGGATTTGGAATATTAAAATCTCATCTTTGAAACAAGGAGGATTTAAAAATGGGTGAAAAATGCAAAGGCAAAAATTGCCGCGGTGAAATAAACACTAAAGTAACCGTCCGTGTCCCCGGTGGATGTTATGGATGGAACCATACTCATCCGTGTGAAAAATGCGGTCTGCTTCATTTTGCTGGAACTTATATTCCAGTGATTAACAAGAGCAATGAAAAGGCATATTTCAAAAATAGAAAAGTAATGGCTGGCGATAAAGATATATCCAGCCATTGCAACTTCTAAAAACAAGTGCCTGCCAGAAAATATCTGGTAGGCACTTTACTTTTTATAATATAGGACAAGCTTTCACTTTTTCAGGGTTTAAATCACTCCCAAAGTATATTTCTCGAATTTTAGGATTATCTATGATATCTTTTCCACCACTTATTCCTATTTTCCCCCCTTCCAATACATATGTTCTATCTGCGATACACATAGCTTGCCTTGCATTTTGTTCCACAATTAAAATATCAACACCGGAATTTTTTATTTCTACAATTTTATCAAATACTTCCTGCATCATTTTAGGAGAAAGACCGAGCGATGGCTCATCAAGTAATAAAAGTTGTGGATTTTGTATTAAAGCCCTTGCAATAGCTACTAGCTGCTGTTGCCCACCAGAAAGAGTTGCAGAAATCTGGTTTTGTTTTTCTTTCAAGACAGGAAACTTTTTGAAGACTTCTTCAATACCCTTTTGAATAACTTCTTTATCTCTTATCATAAAGGCCCCCATCTGAAGATTCTCTAAAACAGTCATGTTTTGAAAAAGCTGCCTCCCTTGTGGCACAAAACTTATACCAAGCTCTATAAGCTCAAATGTTTTTAGTTTTGTTATATCTCTATCATTATAAATAATCTTTCCACTATAAATATCTGTAAGACTAAATATACTTTTTAATGCAGTCGACTTCCCCGCTCCGTTTGGGCCGATAAGGACAACGATCTCTCCGGCGTTTACATCAATATCTACACCATGTAATATTTCCGATTTATTGTAACCAGAATAAAGTTTTTTTATACTTAACATATTAGGATTATAACTTAAATTTATTAAACAAAAAAGCGGTGCTGGAAAGCACCGCTTTTTTGTTTGAGTATTTATTTAATATATAATTCCGCTACTCCATTTTTTACTATCTTTGGGACAAGTGCACTTATACCTTTAATATCTCCATTTGAATCAAAGTTGTATTTACCGATAACTCCATCATATGGTGACATTTTATATAAATAATTTTTTATACAAGCGGTATCATCAGAACATTTTGCTTCAGCGTTTGCTAAAATATGAACTGCATCGTACTGTGCCCCAACCCCATATGCGCTGCTTTGTATCTGACCAAATTGTGCAATGTATTTATCGTTGAAAGCCTGCCCTTTTGCTGTTATAAGACCAACGGTATCAAAATAAATCATTCCATTTATTGCTGACCCTGCTGTCTTTATTGCATCTTTATCACCAAACACAAAGTAACTAAAAGCTTGAGTATTAACTCCCATCTCTCTGAGTTGTTTTAATAACAAACCGCCAGTCACTCCAGATTGAGGGTTGATAAATATTGCGTCTGGATTGGCTGATTTTATTTTTAGAATGTTTGTTTTAAAATCTCGAGCACCCTGAGCAAATATTTCATCTGCTACAATTTGAGCACCTTGTTTTTTAACTTCATCAGAAAAAATAGTTTTTGAACTAATAGCATAATCAGAATTTTCTGAAATTATTGCAATTTTTTTGTAACCATAATTGATAACAAGTCGGGCTTGTTGTCTTACAACCTCTGAATCGGATGGATAATTTCTGAAAACGTAGTCTCCTGCGTCTGTTATGGCTGGGCTACTCGAAAATGGTGAGAATAAAATTACTTTATTTGCTTCTGCAACAGGCGCTGCAGCTAAAGTTTCACTACTGCATCCCCCTCCAATAATTACTCTGACTTGGTCAACATTAACGAGCTTTTGTGCAGAGTTTGCAGCATCTTTTCCGTTACATTTTCCATCTTCGTACAAAACTTCAATTTTTCTACCATTTACTCCGCCAGCATTGTTGATCTCTTGTACAGCAAGTGCAGTTGCATTTCTTTCATCTGTTCCATATATCGCAGCATCACCAGTAAGTGGTGCGATAAAACCAAATTTAATTGGTTCAGTTGAGGCTGGTTTGTTATTTATTAGTAAAGATCCTAAAATGATAACGATTATTATCACAACTAAACTTATTAATATTTTATTGTTTTTATTCATGTTTTTAATAATTAACTTATAACACATCAATTATATGCTTATTTTGCGAATATGCAATTAGTGTTTGATAAATTGACAATGTAAAATTGTAGCTATTTCTAATATCCCTTTATTTTACTTGACATATTATATGTATTTGTATATAATCTATCTGTTGTCAGTTTTAATAACAGTAGAACAATTTGCTTAAAAAACAATGAATTACATTAACATCTTAATAAAAGCTGGTCTATCACCCAAAGAAGCCTCAGTATACCTTGCTAGTTATGAACTTGGGGAAACGACTGCGTCTAGAATCTCACAAAAATCCGGAGTAAAAAGACCAACTACTTATATAGAACTTGAAAACCTAATAAAAAAAGGGCTAGTTAGTCAATCAGTAAGAAAAAATCTAAAATATTATACTGCACAAAGCCCTAAAATGATTTTGTCTATTCTTGATGAAAACAAAAAAGAATTAGAACAAAACATGGTCAATCTTTTATCAATAGGATCAGCAATTGATAAAAAACCCACAGTAAGTTATTTTGAGGGCGAAGAGGGGTTAAAGGAAGTATACAGAGATACACTTTTAACACCCAATAAGGAGATTCAATCTTGGTTTGCTGGCTTAAGTACAATTGGAAGTGATTCATACCAAGAAAAAATCTATGTGCCAGAAAGGTTAAAAAAAAATATCCACATACGAACCATACTACCTAATGCTGAAAAATTAAAACCGTATGTTGGAAAGAATGTCCAACAACTCAGAAAATCTAAAATGGTTAGCGAGAAAAAATTTAACATGGAAAATGAAATTATGCTGTATGACAAAAATAAAACCGCTATTATGAATTTTTCAGATAAAATAGGTATTATTATTGAAAGCCCTAAAATTCACGATTCAATAAAACAAATTTTCGAAATTATGTGGGAGATGTTGCCAGATGAAAATAAATAGCAAAACAAAAAGCCCCTTTTCGGGACTTTTTGTATTATTTTATCAACACAGCGACTCCATTTTGAATTATTTTATGAACTGCCAATTCTTTATTCAACAAATCCCCATTAGAATCGAATCTATATGTACCAAGAGCACCAGAAAAACTCTTCATTTTATATAAATAATTTTTTATACAGCTACTGTCATCAGTTCCACAACTTCTAATTGCGTCCGTAATAATAAATACTGAATCATATCTAGCCATCAAAGGATAATTATTTGCTGGGTCTTTTTGAAATTCAGTTTTATATTGATCTATAATAGCCTGATTTGATAACGCAAGATCTGTATAATCACTAAATATAATACCATTCATTGCTGATCCCCCAATTTTTAGTGCTACTTTATCCCCCAAAACATAGTTACCAAATATTTTTGTGTTTGTCATTCCAAGTTCTTTCATTTCCTTTGGAATTATTCCCGCCACATCTGGAGATGTTCCTGGATTAATATATATTGCCTCTGGTTTTAGCGACTTTATTTTTGTTAATTGCGTTCTAAAATCTTTTACATCTGAATTAAATACTTCATCTGCTATTACATTTACTCCATTGTTTTGGAAAGCATTTTTCATAACTGTTCGTACACCTTGTGAGTAATCAGCATTTTCAGAAATAATAGCAATATTCTTAACACCTTTTTTTATAATAAATTGTGCATCAGCTTTTCCAAAATCTAAGTCTGATGGTGAATTACGAAATACATAATCCCCCGCATTTGTAATGGCTGGACTAGAAGAAAAAGCAGAGAAAAGTATAACTTTATTTGATTCTGATATCGGGGCGATAGCTAGTGTTTCGCTACTACACAAACCACCTAAAATAATTTTGACCTTATCAACATTGATTAACTTTTGCGCTGCTGTTGCCGCATCTTGACCATTACATTTACCATCCTCATATATAACTTCAACATTTCTTTTCGTTTCCCCACTACCATTAATTTTTTCAAGTGCCATAATAACTGCATTCTTTTCTACCTCACCATAAGCAGCAGCTGGGCCAGTAAGCGGTGCAACAAAACCGATTTTTATTGGCTCTGTTGAGACTGGTTTACTATTTGATAGTAAAAAAATACCAACAATCACCAAAACGATCACAATTGCCCACACTAATAATTTTCCTTTTTTATTTTCCATATTATTTTATAATTAATAATTAATAAAATTTATAAAGCTTTTATTTCATACTTCAAACCACTAACATCTCCATACTTATCAAAGCTAACTTTCCCTCTAGACATTTGGTAATTTTCTACATTTATAAAATAATCTCTTATACAAGTATTATTTTCTCCACAGCTTTTAATACCATCAGCAATCATGTTCATACTGTCATAACCAAGGGCTACAAGTAAGTCTGCATTTGTGCCGGTTTGTGTTTTGTAATCATTCCAGAAATTTGTCTCTTGATTTGTGACAGGAAAAACATAAAAAACACTATCTTTGTTTTTTACCTTTGTCGCAAAACCTTCTGACGCAGCCGAAGCACTATAAACAAATATCTTTCCTTTGTAACCTAGAGCTTTTAACTGAGAAATAATTAAAACCGTCTGATCCGGAAGAGATGCGATATATACTCCCTCAGGAGAACTATCGATTAATTTCATAACGGATGTTTTTATATCTTTATTCGTTGAAACTACCATTTCTTCAGAAACAACTTGTCCACCATTTGCAACAACAGCATCTTTAAAAGTGTTTTTTATTGCTTCACCACTAGGAATGTCACTCATAGAAATTACTGAGACTTTTTTTAAGCCAAACGTTGATATCAAATCTCTACCTACCTCCTGCGCATCATAAGCATCTGATGCCCATGGTCTAAATACTAGGCCATTTCCTTGTTTTGTAACTTCTGGATCAGTTGCACCAGAAGCAACATAGAAAACTCCATTTGCTTGTGTATTTTTTTCAACACTCATTGCAACAGAAGAACATACTGTTCCTGTAATATATTTTACCCCATCAATTCCGATGACCTTATTGAATGCAGTAACTCCTGTTGCTGCATCGCATTTATCATCTTCATAGACAGCAGTAATCTTTCTGCCATTAATACCACCTTTCGCATTAATTTCATTCAATGCAAAATCAAAACCTTTTTGTAAACTTTGTCCCCATACTCCTGCATCTCCTGATAGAGATGATACGTATGCAACTTTTATATCACCCCTTGGTGATATTGCTTTTTGCCAAACCGATAGCCCTATAACTATGATGACTAAAGCACAAACAATAATTATAGACGTGAGATTTCTTTTTTTATTATTCATATTTTTATTGATAATTAACTTGTAATATTTTAGCATCTATTGCCAAACTAATAAATATCTGCTGATATTATATAATATCAATAGCGTTTTGCGTGCTAATGCTGACACATATATTATATATATGGCTTATCATATGACTATATTTATACATGACATATTCTGTCAGTAAAAATTGACAATTATTGTCATGCTTGATATACTTAACACATGCAAGTAAAAAACCAGATATTAATCAAAAAACTAGAAAAAACTGGCTTCACAGATAAGGAAGCTTTGGTGTATGTATCACTTCTTGAGCTTGGTGGAGCGTTCCCTTCCAAAATAGCTGAATATACTGATTTAAAAAGGGCAACGGTATATTTTGTACTTACTGCCCTATCTGTTCGTGGGCTTGTAAATGAAATTGAAAGAAAAAATAAACTATTTTATCAAATAGAAAAACCAGAAAAAATATTAAGGTACGCCCAAAATAAAGTAAGCGAATCTGAGAATTCTTTAGAAAAAACAAAAACATTAATTCCAGAAATAACTCATTTATTTGAATTACTAAAAGACCATTCAAAGGTTACCTACTATGAAGGTCTCGATGGACTGCTATCTATGTATGAGGATATGATAAGTATAAAGAAACCATACGAAATGTTAGCCTTCTCAAAAGCAAGTGAACTAATTCCGTTAGTGCCGGATAAATTTATTAAAAATTATGCAAAGAAAAAAATTGAACTTGGAATAACGACAAAAATATTTATTCCAGACACCCCGGAAAACAGAAAACATTTACCAATTTATCCAGAAAATACGCCCAAGAAATTTTATCCTGTCATAAAATATATTGCGCCAGAAAAATTTGTTTTTAATGGTGAAATAGTAATATACGGTGATTCAAAAATTGCTATTACAAATTTTGGAGAAAATAAATTAACTGGTGTTATTATGGAAGATAAAGCACTCAATGGAATGATGCGCGTTATATTTGATTTAACTTGGGATTCAAGATCGGTGAGAGATTAAAAAAGCCCCTTTCGGGGCTTTTTTAATTTTATTGCTTATTTTTTATACTCCACAATATTTCCGCCTTTAACAATCTTTGTTTGAGTTTGAACTATAGTATCCCCAGTCTTATCAAATCCAAACGAGCCAATCGCCCCACTCCAATTGCTGATTTTGGTTATGAAATAATTACTTACAGCATCGGCTTTATTTCCAACGCTTTCCACTGCTTCCCCTATCAAAGAAACAGCATCATAGTGTGTTGCCAAGTAACTTTCTGGAATTGGCCCTGTTGATGTACCAAATTTCATATCATAAGTGCTAATCATTGCTTTTGCTTTAGGATTTTCTCTGTCAAAATAAGGTTGAACAAGTATTGACCCTTCAACAATATTTTCATAACCTTCTTTGGTATATTTATCTAGCGCCTTAGTGCTAATGGCCCCCTCTGTAGTAAATATCTGTGGGTGATAATTCAACTCTTTCATTTGTTTAAACAAAACTGCAGAATTATCAAGAGACTGTACAACAACAAAAATACTTTCTACTTTGTTTTCTTTCAATTTTGTAATTATTGTTTTGAAGTCTAAACTTTTTGCATCAAATGATTCATCGAACAATACTTTTCCACCGAGCGCTGTGTACTGCTGAGTAAAACCATTTTTTGTAGAAGCTGCATAATCAGTATTTTCAGATATTAATGCAATTTGTTTGTTAAAATCATATGCTAATTTAGTCAAAACAGGCAATCCGCTCCCCACAGAACCGATATTTCTAAAGATATACTTCCCTTTAACAATATTTGGAGCAGTTGTTCCAGATGTCAAAAGTATTATTTTGCTCTGCTCTGCTATTGGAGCCACAGCGTTTGTTTCTCCGGTACAGAAAGTCATCAAAAAATTTACTTTGTCTACATTGATTAATTTGTTTGCTGCTGTTACAGCGTCGGCTGGAGCACATTTTCCATCTTCGTAGATTGCTTGCATCTTGTCAGTATGATTTGCGTTCCATTCATCTAATCCAAGCTGAAAAGCTTTTCTGGTATAGTCTCCATAAGCAGCTGCTGGCCCGCTCATAGGACTTATATATCCTATTTTTATACTTTTACTTCCAGCACTTTGTGATCCAAATAGTCCTCCGATTATAATTACTAAAATCACAACGATAACCACTGACCACAAATTTCCTTTTTTCTTTTCCATAATTTTTATAATTTTAAACTAATAATTAATACTATATTAACATATCTTAAAATCCAACTAATCAACAAACCCTACCTGTTTTTACAAACGGGTAGACTAACTAATAAAAATCTGTTGTGATTATACAAGTATTATAATGTTTTGAGTTTTTATTGCGACAAATATTTGATATTTGCCTTGTATTATAAGGATAAAATAAAATTGGATATATTTTGTCGGATATATTCGACAAATTTGAAGAAAAAGTGTATAATAGAAATATGAATATTAAAAATGAAGCTTTGGTGAAGAAAATGGAAAAAACTGGGTTTACGGAAAGAGAAGCTCTTGTATATGTTTCCCTTTTAGAGTTAGGGGGTGCATACCCTTCTAAAATCGCCCAGTACTGTGGTTTAAAAAGAGCTACAACTTATGATGTGCTAACAACTTTGTCTATTCGTGGTTTTATAAATGAAATAGAAAAAAGAAATAAACTTTTTTACCAGATAGAAAAACCAGAAAAAATTCTTGGTTTTTTCCAAAATCAGGCCGCCAAAATTGAGGAATCTATAGATAAAACAAGAGCATTGATTCCTGAAATCAGTGGTTTGTTTGGTCTACTTAAATACAACTCGAAAGTCACCTACTACGAGGGACTTGATGGCTGGATATCGATGTATGAAGATAAAATGAACGAGAAAAAACCTTATGAAATGGTTGGTTTTTCGAAAACTGGTGATATTACTAAAATGATCCCTGAAAAAGTTTTGGAAAAATATGTCAAAAGTAAGGCCAAACTTGGTGTGACATCACGAGCACTTGTTCCAGATACACCAGAAAATAAAAAATACTTTAATGTGTATTTAAAAAACGTGGATAAAAAATTCTGTCCAAAAGCAAGATATATTGACCCCGCAAAATTTGGTTTTAATGGTGAAATAACAGTATATGGAGAATCGAAAATTGCTATTATGAACTTCAATGAGAACAGACTAATTGGTGTCATTATTGAAGATAAAAATATTAACCAGATGATGAGAACCGCATTCGAGCTCGCTTGGGACTCTAGGTCTGCAAAAGAATAAAACAAAAAGCCCCTTTCGGGGCTTTTTGTTTTAACTTATTTTGTTACCGTTATAACTTCTTGTTCTATAGAAACGTCGCCGTTTTCATCAATGCTGAGCTTACCAGAAGCACCATTATAATTTCTTACAGAAAGTAGATAATCACGGATTGATTTACCACTCTTTATTGCATCATTTATTAGGTACATTGCATCATAAGCTGTAGGTCCTGGAGCATCAACCTTTTCACCATATTTTGCTTGATAATTCTTTAGAAAGTCAGCGCTAACTTTCGAATCATTTGCCTTTGCACGAGTATATTTGTGTCCGATAACACCGTCGCCAGCAATTGACATACTTTTATCATTATAAGTATCGATAGTCCCAATAGTTTTTAAACCGTAACCCAATTCTTTGTTCTGTTTCATGGCATAGGCAGCATTATCATAATAAGTGGCCAAAAATACATATTCTGGTCCAGACTGTTTGATTTTTGCTAGCTGTGTTCTGTTATCTTGTGATTTTTGATCAACAGATTCAATGTCGGTAACAGTGCCGCCATTATTTTCAAATTGTGTTTTGAAACCATCACGTAATGTTGCACCGAAGTCATTGTTCACATACAAGATTGCTGCTTTTTTGATACCAATACTTGTTAAGTAATTGGCGATATAAATTGATGCGACATCATTCAAAAAATAAAGATTAAATAATTGATCTCCCGCACCCCTTAAAGACGTAGCGGATGCACCAGTAGTAAGTAGTGGTATATTATCTCTTTTTGCGAGTGGTTCTATGGCTAAAGTAACAGATGAACAAACCTGACCAGTTATCATGTCTACGTGGTCTACAGTTGTTAATTTAATATATGCATCTACACCAGTTTTTGGATCACATTTATCATCTTCGTAAATAAGCTTAATATTTGGATTATTAATTTCTGCATAAGCTAAATCCATGCTTTTTTGCACCCATGTTCCCCACGCTGCAGCTTCACCAGTGAGCGGAGTAATGACACCAATCTTTATAATTTTTGTTGAATTTTGTTGATTTGCAGTATGTACAGAAGCAAAAAAACTCTTTGACTGAACACTGATGACAGTAACAGCTAAAAACAAGACGACTGCCACGACTAACCAATTTCTCTTAATGTTATTCATAAATTTATAAAATATTTATAATAAAAGAAACTTATTGGTTAATTGACTAGACTAACTAATAAATTTCTGTTGTAATTATATATGATAGGCCACTACTTGTGTTTTTATAACGACATATATACGAAAAAATAGCCTTATTTATAAGCTTATATTTAAATTTATATTTTAGTGTCGGTTTTACTTGACAACTATTGTGTATTTGCTATACTTAGCTTATGCAAATAAAAGACAGTGTATTGGTTAAAAAACTAGAGAAAACAGGCTTCACTGATAAGGAAGCTTTAGTATATGTTTCTTTACTAGAATTAAATGGTGCCTTCCCTTCTGCAGTAGCTAAATACTGTGGATTAAAAAGAGCTACTGTTTATAATATTCTTGCAACGCTAGCTATCCGTGGTCTTGTTAACGAAATAGATAAAAAAAACAGACTTTTCTATCAAATTGAAAAACCAGAAAAAATTATAAAATATTCTCAAAGTAAAGCAGAGAAGGCTTTAAGTGCAGTTGAAGACACTAAAGCACTTGTTCCAGAAATCAGTAGTTTATTTAACGCATTCAAGAATAATTCGAAAGTGACATATTACGAAGGGACTGAAGGTTTAATGTCTGTATTTGAAGATATGGTAAATGTAAAAAAACCTTATGAAATGCTTATATATTCCAAGGCCAATGACCTTGTATTTGATTTCCCTGAAAAATTTGTTGCAGAATATATGCTAAAAAAAATAAAAGCAGGAATAACAACTCACACAATTGTGCCAGATACTCAAAAAAATAGAGATCATATTGAAATTTATCCGAAAAATACTCCAGAAAAATTTTATCCAAAAATTAAATATATTACTCCGGAAAAATTTGATTTTAATGGAGAAATTATTATGTATGATGATTCTAAAGTTGCTATAGTAAACTATGGTGAAAAGAAAATGTTGGGTGTCGTGATAGAAGACAAGGCAATTAATAAAATGATGAGGGTTATTTTTGAGCTTTCCTGGCATTCAACCTTGGTAAAAGAGTAAAATCAAAATGCTTCATCTACGCCATAGCGTAGATGCTAAATATCAAATAATAAAAAATGCGCCCGAAGGGCGCATTTTTTATTATTTTATTTCAACAAATTGGCCATTCTTAACTGTCTTAATAATGAAAGTCTTGTTCGCAATTCTTCCATTACTATCAAATGAAATGTCATTAGCAACACCGCTGTATTTGATACCTTTAAGATAAGATGATATTTCATCTGGGGTCTGATTACCAGCTTTTATGGCCTGAATAATGAGATTTGTTGCATCATATGCATAAGATGCTGATGGTGATGGAAATGAATTGAATTTTGCCAGATATTTAGCGTAAAAATCAGCTTCCTTCGGACCCATGGCAATATAACCATAAATAGTTCCATCTACTTCCGGATAAGATTTCACTAGATCTGGAATCTCTGTACCCGAGCTTGAATAGAGTATTAAATTTAATCCCAATTCTTTTGCTTGTTTGCTAAACGTGCCTTGGCTTGGATAAAATGCAAACGTACCATAAACGGCATCAAGTTTTAAATTTTTCATTTGTAAAATGATAGTTTTAAAATCACTTTCGTTTGGATTAACTGAAAATTCTTTTACGACATTTATGCCAAGTATTTTTGCTTGTTCAATAAAGTTATTTCTAACAGATTGAGAAAAATCATTTTGGCTATAAATAATAGCAACATTTTTAATACCTTTTTCTTTCATATATTTTGCTATGGGTGATACTTCTTGTCTTTCAGTTGGCCAAACATCAAAAAAATACTTATTTGGCTCTGGTACTACCCCCGCAGACGGAGAAACTATTAGTTTCTTAAACTCCTTGGCAATTGGGCTTGCTGCCTGACCAAACCATGTTGGTCCAATGATAACCTCAACTCCATCCACATTAATAAGCTTTTGAAGAGAATTGGCTGTTTTTATAAAATCAGTTGCACCATCTTCTACAATTAATGATATTTTTTTACCATTTATTCCCCCTCCCATATTTGCTTCATCTATTGCCATCTGTGAACCATTTTTTTCACCAATACCCCAAAACGATCCGGCACCAGTCAAATGAAAAACTGCGCCTATTTTAATTGACTCATTTGATGATGCAACAGATGCAAAACCTCCAATAAATTTAATTCCAATATTACTTACATAAACAATGACCATAACACAGATCAAACCAACTGTTAATTTAATTATATTATTTTTCATATTTTTATTATTAATTTATTCTTTCCTTATACTCTTAACTTAAATATTTAATTTTATAATTTATCCATTTATAGCCGAGAGCTTCTGATACTTGTCTTCCGACAACCTCCAAACCATTCTCTTTAATCAAAGCTTCTAATACTTCAAAATCCTTATCTGGATTTTCTGTATTCTTACTTTGAAGATTGCAGTGAGAAAATGTGACAATTCCGTTTTCTTTTATATACCCTTTTGCTTCAGTAAATAGTCTTTTGTGTAAAATTAAACCGGCATCATATAGAGCACCTGTAACATCTGATTCTTGTGCTGGCTTATAATCAACGATAGGAAGATTGGCAATAATTAAGTCATATTTTTTATTTGGTAATGAAGAAAACATGTCTCCCTTATAAACTTCTACCTTGTCGCTTAAATTATTTAATTTAATATTATTTTTTGAACACAAAACTGCATTTTCACTTATATCTGATGCATCAACGTGCTTAGCACCCGCTAATACAGCAACAATAGATTCAATTCCGCTTCCCGAACCAATATCAGCAACTTCCATACCCTTTAGATCACCAAATGCTTCAAAAACAGAACGTGAGCTGACACTGTAATCAGATTTTGGAGGAAATACATTGGGAAATATATCAATAGGAATGATTCTATCTGCAATTTTTACCCCTACTCTATAAATACCATTCTTGCTTTTTTCCAATATGTCCTTAACAAAGTTTATTGTTAATTCTGGATTGATTTTCTCTGTATATTCAATTGATTGTATTAATGTTTCTTTCATATTATAATAATTGTTAGTCTGCTATTGTCCTTAATTCGCCGTCTTTATTTCTTAATCAGTATTGACAATTAAGGATAACAGATGTATTATAATCACATTAAAAAGTAATACAAACCCTCCTAAAAAGGAGAGTAATTCAAGCCAATGGATACATCAATTTTGAAAAATTTTGGGTTAAATAAGAATGATATTTATGTTTATGAAACCTTACTTAAAATAGGGCGATCAAAGACAGGACCCATTATTCGCAATTCCCTACTTGTAAGCTCTCGGGTGTATGAGTCGCTTAGATTTTTGGTATCGAAAGGTCTTGTATCCTATTTAGTAAGAAACAATATTAAATATTATCAAGCAGAGTCTCCAGATACATTGATTGATGAAACAAATAGAAACATTGGTGTTTTAAAAACATTATCAAAAGAAATATCGGATTCACCTATTACCATACCTTCTAGAAATGATGTAAATATTTATGAAGGTAAGCATGGTTTTAAAATGGCATTTAATCAACATGTTGGAAGGATGAAAAATGGTGATTCTATATGTATTATTGGGTTTTCTACAAGGGCTTACACCAAAGGTGCTGAATCTAAAGAGCTAAGATCATTTTTTGTAGGCATAGATAAACTTATAATTCCTAAAAAAATAAAGAGCCGAGTTCTGCTGGATAAAGGCCTAATTGATACACTAAAAAAAGAACGTGAGGATCCATCTATTTATATAGCCCGCTACTTACCATCGGGATATTTTGGACCATGTGCAATTAATATTTCTGAAAATGAGGTATTACTTTCTATATGGGGTGAATCACCTGTCGTTTTTAGTGTGAAAAATCCAGTCATGGTAAAATCATTTCAAACTAACTTTGAGTTTCTCTGGTCTCTGTCTAAAGACGGTAAGAATAAAAAGAAATAAAAAAGCCGCGCCCTTCGGGCGCGGCTTTTATTTGTATTTTATATACTTAATTTCTTCCAAACACCTCCAATATTTTGAATAATTAAGGAATCACGTTCTGAAGCTTTGTCTTTGTTAAAGCTCAAAACTCCCCCGACTCCGTCAATCTTAACCTGTTTTAATTTAGCTGAAACACATTCTGTATCTGTACTTTTACACAATTCAATTGCAGTTTTTAATGCGTAAACATCGTCATAGGTATATACAGAATCTGATATTGGGTCTACATTAAATCTTTTTTTATAACTATCTACAAAAGCCTTTAGCTTTGGATTTATCGATGCTTGGTCCATACTGAAACCATACCAGCTACTTACTGCCTTATTTTCAGCAAAGAGAGAAAGCGTTTCTTTTGTGTTTGCATTTGGTAAAAACGGAGCTACTACATGGAATGTTTGTGTGTTTATCATACCCAGTGCTTTCATCTGCTTCATTACCAAATCTTCGCTTCTCCAAGTGCACATAACTATCGGATAATTTCCATTTTTAAGTTTAAGTAACGTTGTACTAAAATCTTTATTTGTTGGATCAAAAGCTTCTTGCTTGTTTAATGAAATATTTAGCGTTGAAGCTTCATCTGCAAAAGCTTTTGCAAAAACATTACATGTATCACTTTTTTCGGCTAACAAATTGTATTTTTTGTATCCAAACTTGTTGAAAGCTTGTGCTAAAGCTGTCCCATGGGCTTGGCCATCATAATAATCGACAAAGAAATTTGGATTTTCTTGTGCTATTGCCCTGACAGTTGAAGCGTATATAAGGACTTTGTGGGCTTGTGCTACAGGACCTTTTATTGCTTGTGTAATATTAGTAAATGCTGTGTAAATAAAATCTGAATTGTCTATCGATAACAATTTATCCATACCTGAAACTGCAATTTTAGCATCACCTTGGTTGTTGTCAGTAACAATTTCAAGTTTTCTACCTAGTATTCCACCAGCATTATTAATTTCCTCACTTGCAAGAATGAGTCCGTTCATTTCTGCGTTTCCTAGATACGCAAGATTACCAGTCAGAGCAAGACTAGCTCCTATTTTAATAGAAGATTGCGATTTTTTGATATTTGCTACAGATATTGACGCTATGATTATAATAATCATTACAATACCAGACCAAATTAATATTTTTTTATTTTTCATGTTTTTATTATTACATTATTAATAATGGGTATATTATATGACAATCATAATATATGTCAACATATAATAACAAGTTAATATAAAATATCCTTATTCCATAAGCTTAATATACATTATTATATTTTGTCAATAAAATTGACATCATTTTAAATACGTGTATAATGCTAATTATGATCAAAGAAAAACAACTTGAAATACTCGGGCTTAAAGAAAAAGAGGCACGGTTATATTTAGCGGCTTTGACCTTCAAATCATTTACGGTTGTTGATATAGCAAAAAAATCTGGGATAAAAAGACCCACCTGCTATATTATTTTAGATGCGCTCACAAAAAGGGGCATAATTTCTATTATTGTTCAGGGTAAAAAACAACTTTACAAAGCCGAGTCACCAGAAACTTTTATAAGGCAGGCAAATAATGCATTAAACTATGCAAAAAAGTTTGTTCCTTCCCTACTCAATCTATATGAAGAAGACAAAACAAAATCTTTAGTAAAATTTTATTATGGGCAGGAAGGTATTAGAAATATTTATGAGGATATTATTAATTCTAGTGAAAAAGAGGTCAGATATATTGGCTCAACCGAGCCAATGATTGAAATAGTCGGAGACGATTTTATGAAAGATTATGTTGAAAGATGTATTCAAAAAAGTATAAAAAGAATGAGCATTAGAATGAGAAAAACAGAAATAAACGACTATTTTTATAAGGGAACAAAGGATTTTTTAAGAGAAATCCGCTATGCTCCGCAAGATATATATATTCCTTCAACTGTTTTTATTTATGGTAATAAAATTGCAATAATGTCTACTGTTAAATCAAATTTTGGAATGGTAATCGAGGGCAATGAATTCTATCAGACGATACTTGGTCTATTTCAAGCCCTCTGGGGCATTTCGTCAGAAAAATAGAGGTTTATTTCTTAAAAGCACGAGCAAAACATACATGGCTTTTTAAATATATAATGTTTTTTTGTCTAAAAAATAATTTCTTTGTTTTTAAAAAATATTTCAAATATAGCAAATCGATTTCCCTTGATTGATTTTCATTTATATTAAATCTGTCTTTCCACGATTTTGTAGAATGCATAAATACTCCACCTAGTTCCTTTTTTATACCGACGTAACCGGACTTTTTTAATAAATCTTTGAAATGATTTGGTAAAAAATTATAAATACTTTTTTTTAAATCACTTACTTCTTCCCCAGAAATAATAGATTTAATATTTGTCATAACCTCGTGAAATATTTTTTCATCATTACCATAAGGCCACTCCGCTATCAATAAACCGCCACTTTTGAGTGTATTATGGATTACGCGCATTAATTTAATCTGATTTGCCTTGCTAAAATACTGAAAAGAAAAACGACTTATGACAACATCCGCTTGGTTTCTATTAGTAATCGATAATACGTTTTGTAATTTTGTTTTTATGTGTGGAAATTTTTTATTACAAAGCAGTAAACTATTAGAATTATTATCTATATTTAATAAAGTGGCCTTTATTCCTTTTGCATCAAGCTGTTTGCCAATAATGTCCAATAGGACTCCATCGCCGCCGCCCAAATCAACAATATCCAAATCTTTTTTCTGAAGGTCTACAATGTGTTTAGTAAAAAAATGATAAATATAATCTTTATCAGTGTAGCCATTTATTTTTTTCCCCTTATATTCCAATATCGCCCAACCATCTTCTGTTTTAGCATCAAGTTCAGAGTAGCTAGCCCTCAATTTTCTTTCGTATGATTTAAAATTATTCATGATTATTTCCCCAAATATATCCTTAAAACTTCAGGGTTATTTCTGATTTCTTCTGGAGTCCCCGTGGTAATAATTTTACCAGCGTCCATAACAATCACTTTATCAGATATACCAAGGGTAAATTGCATGTCATGTTCGATAAGTAATATTGTTTCTCCATCTTTTTTTAATTGAGTAATTATTTTTGCGATTTTTTCACGAATTTTTGGGTTTACTCCAGCCACCGGCTCATCAAGCACCAAAACCGTGTGATAATTTAGAATATTTCTGGCAATTTCAACAAGCCTTTTTTGACCAAAGCTCAATTCCCCTGCTGTAAGATGCGCAATATCTTTTATTTCAAAATCACCCAGAATTTTATTTGCTTTGTCTATTTTGCTTTTATCAAATTTATTCAAACCAAATATATTTTTCCAAAATTTCTGGTCTTCATTGTCTTCCGATACTAAAAGATTTTCCAATACCGTAAGATTTTTAAAAAGTCTTGATTGTTGAAAAAGTCTTGAAATACCATAGTTTGATATTTTTTCTATCGGCATGCCAACAATGTTTCTTTCTCCAGTTGGGGTAGAAAAGATAATTTCGCCACCATCAGATTTTATATTACCGCAAATAAGGTTAAACATTGTTGTTTTTCCCGAACCGTTGGGTCCAATAAGCGCGGTTATTTTCCCCTTTTCAACATCAAAAGAGCAGCCATCTACTGCTTTAATCCCAGAAAAATGTTTTTGTATGTTTCTAATTTTTAACATGTTATTCCAAATCTAATTTACCGTAAAAACCTCGCGGTTTATAATACAAAACGATAAGCAAAATCAGAGCGTAAACGATTTGTCTTGCTGGTCCAACAATTGACGAAGAGAAGCCAATAAAACGAAGTGGCTCCGGCAACAAAATAATAAAAAATGTGGCAAGTATCGTACCGGGAAGAGAAGCAAGCCCACCGATTATGATTATAAGTATAATAGGAATTACGTTTGAGAAAGTAAAAGATGATGGATCTATAAAAGTAATATATGAAGCATAAAGACAACCGGCGATACCCGCAAAAAATGCCGAAGTGGCAAGATTGATACATTTTATTTTAAATGTGCTTTTACCCAAAGATTTTGCTGAGATTTCATCGTCTCGAACAGCCTCAACAACCTTACCAAACGGAGAAGAAACGATTTTGTTTATAAAAAAGTATGAAATAGCAGCAATAACAAATACAAAAACAAGATAAACCATATTTTCGTTTGTGCCAAAACCAAATAGTACTGGACGTGGAATACCTGCAATACCAAGCGGCCCACGAGTCAATTCTGTCCAGTTTATAAGCACTGCATAAGTAACAAAAGAGAAACCGAGAGTGACGAGAGCAAGATAATCCCCTTTTAGTTTACGAATTCCGATGGCCGACATCCAGCCAAAAAATGCGGCAGAAAAACCAGCAAGTAAAAAACAAATCCAAAAATTAACGCCGTGGAAAAGTAAAATGGTGTACACGTAAGCGCCAATACCAAAATATGATATATGTCCAAGATTTAACAATCCACCATAACCAACCGCCAATTGAAGCGAAATTGCTAAAATAATATATATTCCAATCAATATTAAAAGATGTATAAAATATGCGCTTATCATTTTTGATTATTATATTTAAGACCCAAAATACCGTTTGGACGAAAAAGTAAAAACAAAAAAAGTAGAACGAAAGCGATTGCGTCTTTGTAGCCGGAAGGTAGGTACCAAATACCAAAGTTTTCGGCAAAACCCAGCAAAAATGCGCCAAATATTGCCCCAGGGACGCTACCAAGGCCCCCAATTACTGCTGCGGTAAAACCCTTTATCATGAGGCTCGAACCCATACTAGGCTCAATATTTTGTTCGAGGGAGATTAAAATTGCGGCGATACCGGCCACCATTGAACCAATCGTGAAAGTCCACGCATATATTTTACTAGCGGAAATACCGACTATTTCTGCAACGTCAGGGTTGTCTGAAACTGCTCGCATTGCTTTTCCGATTCTCGTTTTTTTCATAAAAAAATAGAAAAAAATTAAAAGAATTATTGAAGAAATAATTATGACAATTTGTAACGGTGTAATAATCGCACCCAAAACAGAAAGGCCTTGTGCGTTTGGAATATAATCTATTGTTTGGACATTTGCACCAAAAATAATTAGAAGCATTGATTCTAGAAAGATAAGAACACCAAAGCTGGCAATGAGCAAAATAGAATTGCTGGCTTTTCTTTTTCGGAAGGGTTTGTAAATAAATTGGTTTATCAGATAGCCGACAAGGCCAGCCAAAAGAATTGCAAGAATACAAGAAAGATAAAATTCTAAATGTAAAATAGAAAAAAGAGTATAAAAAATATAGGACGAAACAATAATCACTCCACCGTGTGCGAAGTGAATAAATTTGTTTGTTGAATAAATAAGCGAAAAACCACAAGCTACCAAAGAATATATGGCGCCCGCTATCAATCCGTTAATTAATAATTGTACGAATATGTCCATTTAAATAAATAGGAATAAGATAATTTTAGCATAAATAATAGCTAAAATCACAACAAAAAGACGAGTTTCCGCAAAGCGGAAACTCGTCTTTTTGTTTTAGATAAATCCTTTGTAATTTAAAATTATTCTGCCGATATTCCCTTACCATTCTGAATCTGAAAAATTTTCTCAGTTCTTTCAACTGTCCCCACAGGAGAAATAGAGATCGTTTCTCCACTAGATGTATCAAGATTTTTTATCTTGTACAATGATTCTGTTATGTTTTGAGGGGATACGATTTTTATATTTTTAATTGCTTCTTTCAAAACTAATACTCCATCATAACCAAAAGCATTGAACAATAGTAACTGTGGTTCTTCATTATATTTTTCTTTGTATTTTTCAGTCAAACTTTTTAGTATTGGGTTATCATTGGTATAGAAATTAGCAAAATATACTCCTTCGGCAGCAGAGCCAGCAGCGGCAATAACATCTTCCGTGACAGCATCGTTACCAAATATAGGCAAATTTAGCTTCTGTTCTTTTATTTGCTTTAAAAACAAATCTATTCCTTGAACAAATGAAAAATAAATACCCTGTGGTTTGCTGTTTTTAATTTTTGTGATTGTTGTCTTAAAATCGTTTTCACTTGGATTGATATTTTCAAGGATAGTAACTTTGCCTCCCAATTTCTCAAATTTGTCTTTGAATGCTTTAGAAAGTGTTTGCATTACTTCATCGAGTTGGGCAACGATTGCAACTTCTTTTATATTCTTTTTGCTATAAACAAAATCTGCCATTTTTTCTCCAGTTTTTTGAGTAGAAAAACCTATAGAGAAAATGTAACTACCTAATTCTGCATTATCAAAAATCATTATTGCAGGAATCTTATTTTGTTGGAAAAGTGGAGCAATCGGTTTCATAGTAGTAAGTGAATCAACTAATACTGTATACACTTTGTCTACATCAATTAATTTATGAGCTGCTGAGGTAATTTTTGGAAAATCTGCCATGCCACCATCTTCATAAATAATTTCCATTTTTCTGTTATTTATTCCGCCCTGCGAATTAACCTCGTCAACAGCGATATCAATTCCTTTCTGTATTTCCTGGCCTAATACGGCATAGTCACCCGTTAGTGGTAAAATAGCACCAATTTTAATTGGCCCAGTAATATTTGTCTGCCCTGATTGTTGGGATGCAATCAAAATTATGACTACCAAAATGATTACAAGCCCTCCAATCCATTTAATTCTTTTATTCATTGCTTTGATAAAAATTACTAATAATAATACCTACGCCTAAAAAAGACAATGCTACACGCATTGATATTTTTGTTCAATTATATTGATAATTATATTATTGATTTTGGCTAATAATATGGCTATTTTATTTATATTTATCAAAAAAATTGACAAATAATACAAACATTGGTAACGTATTCTGTATGGACACAGATTTATTAAAACTTTTAGAAAAAGCCGGTTTTACTGAAAAAGAGGCGAAAGTATACCTTGCCCTCCTTGAGTTTGGGCAAGCAGATGTTTCAGACATAGCAAAAAAATCTGAATTAAAACGTTCAATAATTTACGTTCTACTCGAGGGGTTGATTAAACGAGGTTATGTCAGTATGGTTTTAAACAAAAAAATTAATACATACCAAGCAACAGATCCACTAGTTATATTGAGCCAATTAAAATCTGTTACGAAAGATTTTTCAGAAATGATTCCGATGTTCAGAACTCTACATAATAAAAGTGGAAATAGACCAAAAATATCATATATTGAAAATAAGGAAGGAATTTGGAATATCTACCAAGAAATTAACCAATCTAAGGAAGCATTGTTTGTATCTTCATATGAAAAAATAGAGAGGCACTTTCCTGGGGCACTAGAAGATTGGGTAAAACATTATAAAAAGGGCTTAATTCCACTTAAAGGGAAACACTTGGTAGCAAATAATAAATTTGATTTAGACGCCATGAAAAAATTTAAGGTCCTCGGGCAAGAAGTGAGATATTTGGCTGACGTTACCGATTTAAAGATGGATTTTGCTATGTATGAAAATAAATTGGCCATAGTATCGCTTGAGGAAAACCCTTTCGCGGTTGTTATTAAATCTGCTGAGCTGGTAAATTCTCTAAAAATTATTTTTGAAATAGCATGGAATCAGGGAAAGAAGTTTGATTAAATAAAAAAGGCGGGGCCGTACGGCCCCGCCTTTTGTATTTAATTATTTCCCTGCTCTTCCCACATATTCCCCTGTCTCTGTATTAACAGTAATTATTTCTCCTTCTGTAATAAATAATGGTCCATTTATAATTGCTCCACTTTCGAGAGTAATCTGTTTTGTCCCCCCACTTGAAGTGTCTCCTTTCACAGCTGGCGGAGCATCTGTAACTTTTAGATCAACTTTCGTTGGAAGCTGAACTCCAATAACTTTTTCTTCAAAAATCATCGTTTCAACTAGAGAATTGGTTTTCATAAACTTTGCTGGGGTTCCAATAATTTCTCCATCTATTTCAAATCTTTTTGAGGGGTCTTTTGGATCACAAAACCAATATTTTCCTTTATTTTGATATAAAAACTTTGCATCTTTGTATTCAATTTCCGCTTCCTCTACTCTTTCTGATTGATGAAAAGATATTTCAGTAACTTTACCAGTGATAAGATTTTTTAATTTGGTCGCATTTACCGGCTTTCTCATTTGTTTTCTAAATACATGAGAAGCAAGCACTTCAAAAGGCTGACCATCATGAATGATGATTTTTCTTAGGACTATTTCACTGTAATCTAGCATAGCCATGATTATCTTGCGACAAAAGGCAAAAGAGCCATGTATCTTGCCCTCTTTATAGCTTCAGAAAGCTGTCTTTGGCTTCTTGCTTTGACATTGGTTTTCTTTTTACCTTGCATTCTTGCATGGGGATTCAAAAACTTCTTCAAAAGTTCTACGTCTTTGTAATCTACATACTTGATATTATTTTGTGAGAAAAAACATTGTTTCATATTATTTATTTTATTTTTTTGTAAACCGAGGACTCACCTTTTCCCGTCGCTCCGCTCCTCCTCAAGGAGCGACCTCCGTTTTCTATTTAAAATGGAATATCTTCTGGATTAATTTCTTCTGTTGGATATTCTATCGTATCCATCTGTGGTGCTTTTGTTTTTGGTTCAGCCGGTGTGTTTGGTTGGCTTTTTGTAAAACCTTCCCCACTTCTTCCGCCCGCACTTGGACCAAATTGGAAGTTATCTACAATTATTTCTGTTCTATATTTTTTACTTCCATCATTTTTGTCATCCCAACTTCTTGTTTCAATTCTTCCTTCAACAAAAATGCTACTTCCTTTCTTTAGGTATTGAGCCATTATTTCTGCTTGTTTACCAAAAGAAACTATATTATGAAAACTGACACTTTCTTGCTTAACACCATCTTTATTTTTCCATGTTCTGTTTGTAGCAAGGCCAAATGAAACAACTTTAATACCGGACGGAAGAGATCTTAGTTCTGGGTCTCTTGTTAAATTTCCAAAAAGAAATGCTTTGTTTAAATACATATTTTTAAAAAATTAAACTTCTTCTGACACCAATGCGTCGATTGATTTATCTATTTCCTCAATTGTTGCTGTTTTTTCTGCTTTAACTATTTTATCTTCTTTAAATGTTGTTTTTATTTTTGCTTCTTTGTCTGAGAACACAGTAATCTTTGGAGAATACATAGTATTTTCTCTAACTGTTTTGATAACAATATATCTCAAAATTGATTCGTTATTTCTCATACCTAAATCTATATTTATTATATCTCCATCAATACCAAGCTCAAATTTGATAAATCCAAAATAAGCTTTATCAAAAACTTTATAAGAACCACCGAATGCTTTTTTAATAGAATAAGCTAAAGGTCTAAGTTTTGGAGTTTCTTCTGAAATGATAACTGCTTTTTCTTTTGCCAAATATGCCTTTATTTTTTCTACTTCTTTTGGAACATTCTCTTCTGAGACAGAGGAAAGGATGTGATATCCGACTTCGTATATCTTTTCTTCGCTATTTTTTGCAACTGCTGCTTTTTTACTCATGAGCGAAATCCTACCATAATATTAGCCCTATTGCAACAAAATATTTTATTTAAAAATGGAGAATATTTTTAAATTCTTTATCATCTTTAAACTTCCCCACTATAGCCAAATTTAGCCCATCATTTTTGAATATTCTTTCTGCAACAAATTTTATTTCATCGGCTGTAACAGCTTTTATTTCTTTTATAATATCTTCCGGAGTTTTTAAATCTTTTCTCAAAACTTCTTGACCACCTAAAAACCCTGCTTGGGAATTTGAAGATTCAAGACCGAGGTTTAAATTACCTATCAAATATTGTTTAACTTTGTTCAATTCTTCTGGTTTTACTAAAATATCTTTTAATTTATTCATTTCTGACAAAATAGTGGTTATGGCTTCACTTACTCGCTTACTATCAACACCAGCGGCAACAGAAAGAAAACCATGATCAGTAAAAGTGCTATTTTCTGAACCAACATAATAGCAAATGCCCATTTCCTCTCGTAATTTCTGAAATAGACGAGAACTCATTCCTCCAGATAAAACTCCATCAAGAACTCTTATGATTGGATTGTATTTATTATAAGTATTGAAAGAGCGAACTCCAAGAATAATGTGTGTTTGATCTGTATCTTTATAGTGAACTGCGATATGGGGTAATTTTTGATGTTCCACAACTTTTTCTTTATCATCTTTTTTCCACTTACCTATATCTTTGAAAGCAGTAGTAATTTTTTTTACAATTTCTTTTTCATTTATTTTTCCAGCAACAATTATTGTTGTGGCAGACGCGACATAATGTTTACTTCTATAATCAATAAAATCTGTTTTTTGCATTTTCTGGATATTTTCTTTTGTACCAGCAATGCTTCTACCTGCTGGGGTGTCTCCATACAATAGTTTCATAAATTCTTCACCAACAATACTTTGTGGCAAATCATTATACATATTTATTTCCTCGATAATCACCCCTTTTTCTTTTTCAATTTCCTTTTCTGGAAAAACCGGGTTCAAATATAAATCAGAAACAACATCGAGTATTGTATACAAATTTTTATAGTCAGATTTTGCATAATATCCTGTAAATTCATGACCTGTAAAAGCACCATATTGGGCTCCAATACTGTCTAATTCCTTAGTAATTTCTAGGGCAGATGGTCTTTTTGATGTTCCCTTAAAACATACATGCTCAAGAAAATGTGAGATTCCACTATTTTCTTTATTTTCATATTTTGAGCCTGTTTCAACAAGCACCAACACTGTTGTGGTAGGATTCTCCTTCATTGGAATAGTGATAATTCTCATTCCATTTTTTAATTTCTTTTTAGTGTAGTTCACAACACCATTTTATCATAAAAAATGACCAAATAGAATAAAAGGCGGGTTTGCTTCGCATACCCGCCTTTTATTCTATAATACTTTTTTGAAATATTTTATTAATTCTTCAATTTCCACTCTTTCCTGACTTCCTGTATCTCTATCCCTTACTGTCACCATATTATCTTTCTCAATTGTCTCAAAATCTATTGTGACACAATATGGAGTCCCTATTTCATCTTGTCTTCGATATCTTTTTCCAATATTTCCATTATCATCAAATTCACACATAAAATCTTTCTTCAAATTTTCGTATATTTCTTTTGCTTTTTCTACAAGAGCTGGTTTATTTCGCAAGAGTGGAAATACTGCAATTTTTATTGGTGCTAATTGTTTAGGCAATTTCAAAAATAGTCTTTTTTCACCACCCAAATTATCTTCAGTGTAAGCATTATCTAAAAACATTAAAACTAGTCTGTTCAATCCAGCTGATGTCTCAACAATATGGGGAGTAAATCTCTCTTTTGTTTCATCATCATAATAACTCAAATCGACACCTGAAAATTTTGAGTGTTGCGACAAATCCCAATCGCCTCTTGCATGAATTCCTTCAACCTCGTCAAAACCACCGAGACAAGAAAAATCATATTTAACATCATAAGCTTCTGATGCATAGTGGGCTAATTTTTCGTGTTTGTACCATTTCAATTTATCTTTGGAAATTCCTTGGTCAAGGTACCATTTCATTCTCGCTTCCTTCCACATTTCATATTTTTCTTTTGTATCTTTTTTGTGAATAAAATACTGCATTTCCATTTGTTCAAACTCTCTTGTTCTAAATATAAATTGCCTTGCAGCGATTTCATTTCTAAAAGCTTTACCTATTTGTGCAATACCAAATGGTAATTTGGGGTGTAGTGAATCAACAGTATTTTTGTATTGCAAATAAATTCCACCGCAAGTTTCTGGTCTAAGATAAACAACATTTTCTTCTTTTAATTCATCTGTTGGGGAACCGAAATTTGATTTTATCATAAGGGAAAACTTTTTTGCGGGTGTTATATCAGATAGTCCACAAGTAGAACACTTCAATTTCTTTTCTTCTCTTAGCTTGTCTAGTTCTTTATTTATAAAATCAATTGGCATTTTATCCGCCGAGATTCCAAAACTTTCAAGAATATGATCCGCTCGCATTCTATTGTGACATTTTCTACACTCAACCAAAGGGTCATCAAAATTACCCACATGTCCTGAAGCAACCCATGTTGTTGGATGCATAAAAATAGCACTGTCTAAAAGAAAAACATCTTCCCTATCTTGAACCATACTTTTTTGCCAAGAATCTCTGATATTATTTTTTAACAATGTTCCATAGTGACCGTAGTCATAAACTCCACCAAGCCCACCGTATATTTCGGAACCTTGAAAAACAAAACCTCTTCTTTTACAAAGAGAAATTATTTCTTCCATTCTTTTATTGTTTTCTACCTTAGTATTTTTTTCTTTTATCATCCCAGTTACAAATTTTTTTATGCCTATAAATATTTATCGACTTATTTTTACTTTTATTTTAATCCAAATTGGGTCTTTTTTCTTAATTCGTCACGTTATTTGTAACGGGACAAGTTATCTCTAATTTACTTTAATTTTTATTTAATCACAATACCCACTCCATCAACATATTCTGGGTCAGAAGTAATTGTTGTTGTGATCGGATTTTTTATCTCACCTATTCTAGCTTTCGAATATGCATCTGTTCCACTTATGGTTGCCTCGTTCAACAAATTTATTTCTTGACCAACTTGAGTAATCGAAGGAATAATCGCAACTTGGAATGAAACTGTTCTTGCGGGAGAATTCACACCAACACCATATTTCATATCACCAATGTTCCAATCTACTTCACCCGTTCCCTTATCGTAAATAATATTTTCTGAATCTGGGCTAGTATACCCGGTCCATGTAACATTTGGAGGCAAGAACGCTGAAACTTTTGCCCCTGTAACGTTATTAAATGAATCCGATGCTGTCCATGTAATCGTGTAAGTTGTTTGATTATCAGCTTGTGGAGGAAATGGTCCGCTATTTTCAAATGGTCCAACGGTTCTAAATCCACGAGATAATAATTTTAAACTTGAAGATAATTTAAGTGTTTTCGTGTCAGAAAAAAGTAATTCCTGTGATTTTGATCCGTTAGCGCCAATTAAGTTACCAGTGACACTAACATCCATTTTTATGGATGAATTCCCGAAAGGGACTGGCGAACCTGCATATGGATATAAAGTACTAAAATCAAATTCCAAATCTCCTTGGTCTGATGGATTTACAGTTGAGAAACCGCCCTGTGCTCCTTTATCAAAAACAATTGTATTATTAGAAGAATTATAAAAACCATTTACCACACTCACTGATTCTTTATTTAATATTTGTCCGCTCATCCCTATCTTTATCACCATATCATAAACTTGTTCTGACAAATTATTCTGCCAAGAAATATTTATTGCGTTCTTACTTCCAACATCAATAACGACATCATCACCAGTCTGTTGGTTAATTGCCATAGCAAGACCTATTGAAGATTTTTTTAATGATATAGTTGAAACGTATGTGGCAAGTGAAGTTGTTACTATTGTATTATCGTTACTACTTGGTATACCGACAGTAAACTTAATTACCCTTTGCTCACCATCTTGTCCAGTAATAGAGCCAGAGATTCTTATTGTTCTTTTTGCTCCTGGAGCCAAATCACCAATTGCAAAAACACTATCATCAGAACTTATCGATTTTGGGTTAGAAGATGACAAATTAAAGCCAAAGGGATATTCCGCTTTTAATATTAAATTTTTTACTATACTTGTAGAATTTGAGCTCACATCAATTGAAAAATCAGTAAGTTGGTTTGAATTAATTTCAGTCGGTCCACTTACACTCACATTTACAGGAGAAGACGATATCAAGACATTAAAATCTTTTTCTTTACTAAAAATTGCGTTTGAACCAGTTGTTCGATACTCGACTGTAATTTTTACAACTTGTTGAGAATTTTCCTCACCAAATAATACTGATTTTACTAGCCTTCTTTGATTCTTACCTATATTTATATCACCAAGCAACTCACTATACCTTGGATAATCTTGGGATTGATCGATTGAACTTTTTGTACCAACAGGATACTCGACTTTCAAAGCGACACTGTTTAAATTAACATTGTTGTTATTTATAATCTGAATATCTAATGGCAATTCTTCCCCACCAGCAATAGAGACTGGTCCACTTACTAAAATATCAATGTTATTTCCAGAAACAATATTGTTTCCTAGAAAAAATTTAGAAAAAGTAAAGCCTAAAGCTATTACAAAAAAAATAAAAGCCCCTAAAAGGATTTTTGAATAAGGCAACTGAAAATGGCTTTCAGCTTCTTCCTCTTTAACATTCCAAGCTGTTGGTGCGTCCGCCTTTTTTTCTTCTTGTAGAGAATGTCTCCTTTTTATAAAAATATTGTCAATAGTCTTAGAATATAAAGACTCTTCAACTTTTTCTATATTATCTTTTTTCTCATCAGACTCAAACATGCAAGATATTATACCACAATGTTTTTGTAGCAAAAATAGCACTATAAATGCGTTTCGTTCAAGGCATCATTAATATCCAGAATTGCAATTTGTCTATTTTTCTTAAATATATCTAAAAGGCCTAAAGACGCATCATGATTTTTTACGAAATTTGATAATTCAAATGTTTTTTTGAAATAGCCAAGATGATACAAAATACGAAGCACAGTAATTGTTTCTAGATTTTTTATATTTTCTAAATTCAAATCATTTTTTAGTAAAAAATTATAAAAAGATTCAATACTTGCAAAAAGTGCCTCATTTTTCTCTTCACCGTGAAGTAAACGTGTGAGTAAGTTAAAAACATTTTTAATCGCAATGAGTTTATTTGTATTTTTTATGAAATAACCAGCTTCAATAGTTTGAACACTTGTGATTCGCCAAATATCTTTTCCTTTTACCAGAGAAATTTCTACAAAACAGAAATCCTGCAAATGCCCTTTTAATTTTGATTTATCTAATCGGACACCTTGGGCGGTGGCTCTAATAAATCCCAAATTTTCTGTTAGTAAAAAATAGTATTTATTTGCCTCTCCAATAGGAATACTTCGAATGATTATGGCTTTAGTGGTGTAAATGTGGTGCATAACTATAGTCTAAAGTCGAAAGTCTATAAAGTCAAAAGAAAATGGGCGGCCACTCCGTGACCGCCCATTTTCTAATTAAATTTTTTCTTTAACTAAATCACCAGGACCATTATATATATAATTATATTGTCCATCGCTGAAATGTATGCTTCTGTCGGTCCAATCACCGCCGTTACCTTTAAAAGTTATCTCTGTTGCAGGATTAATTTCCATAATTTTATAATTTTCATACCATAATGAATAATTATCCCTACCTATAGAAACTGCACTCCCCTCAAATCCTCCTTTTTCATCATATAAAACTTTAAAAGTTTTACTATCGGCACCAACAATCGCCTTTCCCTTGTAATATACATTTACAGAGTCAACCGCATATTCTGGCCCAAGTTCTTTGTATGTTGAAATATCTGATATATTCACATCGATAACGTTATCCCAAAAAGTACCATCCATTCCATTCCCAGAATCTATTCTCACAGTCTTATTTCCATCAGTAAATAGCTTTTCTCCAATTTTTACTGTTGTACTTGAATTTAACCCATTAAGTTCATCAATTATCATTCCACCAACTAAATTATATAAATAATATACTTTTGTGTTACCTTTATATAGACCAGTTGGAACACCTTCACAAATTGAATCTGAAACTTCAGTCTTTTGTCCACGATCAATTAAAAAACCGTCCTGTGATGGATAATAAATAAAAATTGGACCGTACTCAATTACATCACATAAACCGGAAGCCTCTTTAAAATTTGTGAGTAAGTCTATACTATCCACACCAATATAATATGCGTTGTTTTGATATAAATAATAACCCAACGTAAAACCAACAGGCAAAAAATTAAAGGAATTAAAATTATCTTTAGCAATAAGTTTTAATTTTGTTATTTTATTACTAGTTTGAGAAGCATAGATACAATTTTTTGTTATATAAAATTTAGAAGAAAAATAATCATTGCTCGATGCTGTAACTAAAGTATAAGTCTCAGGACAAGCAGATGTATTTTCTGACATGGACTTAATGACATCATTAAAATTTTCTATAAAAAAATATGGTGTTAAAAAACGTTTTGTTGTAGTAGAACCATCATCATTTTGTATTAATAAATCGACTATATCAAAACCTTTTTTATATATGGCGTATCCAATGTCAGAAGATGTTGATAGCGTAAAATAATCTACTTTCTCAACAGTAGATGATGAAATCGTTGGCGTAAAATTATTTACCTCATTAAATTGTTTTTTCCAGCCATCTGTTAAGGAAATATCAGTTTTTTTGTTATAAAAATAAAATATTGATAGACCGACAATAACTAGAATTATTATACTTTTAATGATATCTTGTTTTTTCATAAATTCTATATTATTCAATTAACATCCTAGCATTAAATCCATCAAATTCAACTGTTTCTCCTTCTTCCATCGTCTCGAAAGTAATCCCTTTTAGACCAGTGGCTTTTGAAATTTCTTTATCAAATTTTTCAAAAATAGTTTGCCCTGCTTTATCTGTATCAACAACAAGGTCAGCCAAATCTCCTGGGTTTAATTTTTGGACTTTTCTCATTTCTTGAATTGCACGGACAATGTCACGCATAATTCCCTCTTCTTTAAGTTCGGTTGTAATATTTGAATCAAGCTCAACATCTGCATCAATATTTTTATCAAAAATTATTCCTTTTATATTTACTTCTTCTTTAATCAAACCAAGATATTCAATATTTCCTTTTAATTTTTCACTTTTTACTTTCAAACTTGCAAGTGGCTGTCTTACTTTTAGTCCAACTTTTGCACGAGCTTCAAGTCCAATTGAAACAGCCATTCTTGTTTCTTTCATTTTTTCTAAAATATCATTTTCCACACTTGAAATCTCCCCAACAATATTATCTGGCCAGTTTTCCAAGTGAACACTTTCCTTGTCCATTCCTCCAGTGATTTTTAAATACAAATCTTCAGCAAGAAAAGGCATTGATGGCGCTAAAAGTTTTGAAAATTCCAAAATAACAGTTTTTGTCGTGTACATTGCAGAATTTCTGTCTTCCGCATCTTCGGATTTAAATCTGTCTCGTGATCTTCTCAAAAACCAAGTTGAAAGGTCATCAACAAAATCTGCGATTGGCCTTGTTGCCCTATCAAACTCATGCTTGTCTGTGGCTTTCGTCATCTGAGTTGCTGTTTCTTTTAGTCTTGTAAGAATCCACTTGTCCAAAATATTTTTTGAATCCCATTTCTGTTTTTCTTTCAAATCAAAACCGCCATACATTTCAAAAAATGAATAGACATTTTGCAATCTCATAATAATTTTCTTTAGTGCCTCATCAACACTTTTATTTGAAAAGTTTAAGTCCTCTGCTTTTATTACAGGAGACGATAAAAGTGAATACCTGAATGCATCAGCACTATAAGTCGATATAACATCCATAATCTCTGGGTAATTTTTCAAACTTTTTGACATTTTTTTGCCATCTTCTGCAAGCATCATCCCATTTACAACAACACTTTTATATGAGGCTTCACCAAAAAGTGCTACAGAAAGTACAAGCATTGAATAAAACCATCCCCTTGTTTGGTCGACACCTTCCGCAATAAAATCTGCTGGAAAACCAATCTTTTTTTGTGGATTAAATTTATCTAAATTTTCAAAAGGATAATGCGATTCGGCATAAGGCATTGAGCCAGACTCAAACCAGCAATCAAAAACTTCTGGAATTCTTTTCATTTCTCCACCACAAGCACATTTCAAAATTATTTCATCAATAAAAGGCCTATGCATATCGAGCTCATAATTTCTGTTGTGTGGAATTGGTGCAAAATCAAGTTTTTTTATTTCAGAGTTTTTTATGAATGGCTTCCCGGCTTCTCTTATTGTCATCGCTTGCTTTGGAGTCAAACCACTTGCTCCAGCATACATAAGCCAGATTGGTGTATTGTGCGAAATAATCAAAATATTTTTTCCTTCATTTTTTTCGTTTGCTTCATACAAAAATTCGGTCATTCTGTTTTTGACAGACGTATAATTCTCTCCGCCATCTGGAGTTTTTGTAAATTTTGCTTCTCGAGATTCAAAAAATGCTTGGTATTCTGCATCTGGCTTGCCATCAAGGACGCCAACAAATATTTCATGCAATCTTTTATCATAAATTATTTTATCTTTTGGATAACCAATTTTTTCGGCAATAATTTCTGCGGTTTCTTTTGTTCTTAAAAATGGTGAACAATAAATAACATCTATTTTGTTTTTCAAAAGATTTTCTCCAGCAACTTCAGCCTGCTCTCTGCCATTTTTGGTCAAGTGGTGTTTTGTTTTTGGATTTGAACTAAGAATTCCTAAAACATTACTATCTGCCTCACCGTGTCTAACAACAAAAAAATTATTTTCTCTGCTTGTTCTCTTTTTTATATCATCGATTGAGCCGATAAATTCTTTTTCCGGACACATATTGCATTTCCAAACAGGAAGTGGTGCTCCCCAAAATCTACTTCTAGAAATCGCCCAGTCATGAGCACCTTCAAGCCATTTTCCAAATCTTCCATCACCAACTTCATATGGAACCCAGTCTATTTTTTTATTTGCCTCAACAAGTTTATCTTTAATTTTTGTAACTTCAACAAACCATGAGCTTGTGGCGTAATTCAAAAGTGGAGTATTACATCTATAACAATGTGGATATGGGTGAATAAATTTTTCTTTTGCATAAAGTGTTCCTTCTTTCGCCAAATGTTTAATTATTTGGATATCTGCGCGTTGTGGATCTTCTATTGGTTTAACTTTTTCTCCAGCAAAACCTTTGACTTCTTTTTTAAATATTCCGTCTGTCCCAACATGTTGAATAAATGGTAATTTTTTATCTTTTCCAAGATTCATATCATCTTCTCCAAATGCTGGTGCGATATGAACAATTCCTGTCCCATCTTCTGTAGTAACAAAACTTGCATCATAAACTTTGAAACCATTCTCTCTATTTTTTAAATCTTTATTGTCATAAAAATTAAAAAGAGGTTTATAAGAGATCCCAACTAAAGCTTTTCCCTCAGTTTTTTCGATAATTTTATAATGTTCTTTTATCACAGAAAGTCGTGATTCCGCTAAAATAAATTTCTCTTCTCCGATCAAAATTTTTACATAATCGATGTCTGGATTTACTGCCAAAGCCACGTTACCTGGAAGCGTCCATGGGGTGGTCGTCCAAGCTAAAAAGAAGGTTTTTGGCTCGTCCAAAAGCTCAAATTTGGCCGTTACAGAGATGTCTGTAATGTCCTTGTATCCTTGAGCAACCTCAAAATTTGAAAGGGTTGTACCGCAATGTGGACATAGGTGCATAGATTTGAAACCTTCATAAACAAGTCCTTTTTTGTGTAATTCTTTAAAAATCCACCAAACAGTTTCGGTGTATGTTGGGTTCATCGTTCTGTAATCATTTTCCATATCAACAAAGCGACCCGTTCTTGGAATTATTTTTTTCCAATCATCTGCATAAGTAAAAATCTTCGTCCTTGCTAGGTCGTTAAATTTTTCTATACCATAATCTTCAATATCTTTTTTTGATTTTAATCCGATTTCTTTCTCGACAATATTTTCAATTGGAAGACCGTGTGTGTCCCAACCCCATCTGCGCGCAACATGTTTCCCTTTCATTGTCTGATATCTGCCCATGTAATCCTTCATCGTTCCAGGAATAATATGCCCGTAGTGTGGGAGACCTGAAGCAAATGGTGGGCCATCATAAAAAACGTACTCACCTTTTGGCGCGTCTTTTTCTAAAGATTTTTTAAAAATATCTTTTTCTTGCCAAAATTTCAAAATTTCTTCTTCCCTTTCGGCAAATTTGCTTTTTATTATGGGGTTTTTAACTTTTTCTTGTTTAGAATTACTCATATCTTTGTGGTTTTATCTTAACAGTTTTTTATTAAAATAAAAAGCACATTTTTATCTTTCATGCTATAATTTTTTTATGAATTTTGATCAATTTAACTATGGAAATAACGGTTTAAGTCAAGATGCTCTTGAGGCTGAAGAGAAAAAAAGACTGGAAAGATACAAAAAAGTATACGGGCGCACAATTGAGTCTGAAAAGAAAGTTGAAGTCAGAGAGACAATTGATATTTTTGAAACACCACTTCTTTTTAGGAAAGATGAGGGTCTTTTACCATGGCTTGAAATGGAAAGAAGGGCTAAAATTATTTCACCAGGAAATACTAATTCTGAACTATTAAATATGCCACCGGCGGGTCTCATAGGATATTATGGTAGTGACGCTATTTGTCTTTCAATGCCTGTTCCGTATATAAACAAAAGGTTTCAACGTCATACACCCGAGTATAATGAGGGGGTTGAGAAAAAAGAGAAAGAAAAAATCGACTCATTAATAAAAATTAACCCAAAATTAAATAAGGATTCAATTAAGGCTGTGATCGATATGACAACACTATTGGGTAATGATGCGTGGGGAAAAACAGGAGTTAGCCGGAGATCAATAATTTCTTTTGATTCTAATGTGATAGAAAAATCTGTTAAAGAAAATCAAAAGAAAAATTTAATAAAAGAAATACTGGAGAATCAAGATTATAAAAACATCTGGCTCACATATCAAAAAACGTGGTTAACAGGTAACGAAGAAACACTACATTCTATCGGTGAGTATGGGATGGGCTCCGAGGGTGCGGGCAAGCATGAAGATAACCGTAAAGGCCATTTCTTAATTAGTCCAGAAAATAGTGAAAATTTTGTTGTTGACCCCGCACAAAGTGGAGATTATATGTTTGAAGTATGGGGTATTAAACCGATTTCCTCTATGAATATAAAAGGGTTAATTAAGAGTGAGAACAAAGCACCTTTGGCAGAATCTTTAGAAAGTAATGTTTTCCATGAATATGGCTTAGTGTCGGATATAAGTTCAAATATATTGAGTGACCTAGATAAAATAAAAAAATATAATGACATTGACGCAAATTTTGAAACAAATGTCTCAGCTTCTGATATTTTATTAATAAAAAGAAGAATAGAAGCACTGCCTGAGGTGTCGTCAGTGGAATACTTATCTGAAGAACAAGCAAAAAATAATTATATCGAAGAAACTATGCTTGAATATGGCAAAGATATGGGCGAAAAAATGTTAAATGGTTTAGACAAGCCCGATTCAGATGAATATAAAATAACCCATAAAGATGAGGTGCGTAGGAAATTGGTCATTAAGATCAAAGACAGTGAGGATAGCAAAAACGTTATTGAATATTTAAAAAATAAGAAAATTGAATATCGAGAACATAAGGGTATTGATCTCAAACTTGTCAAAACTAATGTTAGTTATATTCTAAACGTTGATGAAAAACAGCTTCCACTTAACATTACTAAAAACGATATTGAAAAAATCCCTGGGGTTATTTTAAGAGATATGAAAATTAGTCTTTCTTCTTCTTTTTTTGGAAAGAATCTCGATGTAGAGCATTCGTCTAATTTTGACATAAAATCCAATAGATTTTTAAATTATCCTGATATTGATGTGGAGAAATCATCAATCGCTGAAATTAAAAAATCAATTTTTAAAAAGTTGTTACCAAATTTAGAAAAACTATTCCCTTTCCAAAAAATTACCGAAGAGAATTATATTAATGATTTTAAAAATGCGGTGATGAATTACATAAAAGATAAATTTAAGGTTGACCCAGAAAAAACAACTGTTGGAGAATTCCAAGAATTAATAGCAAAAAGATTAGGTATCCCAATATATGAGTTAAATGGTGACCAAGTATGGCCAAATAGAAAATCACATGAAGAAATAGTAAAAGAATTAAGGGGAAAAGTCACTTCAGATAAACGAGCTGTGGAACAAAAAAATAAACTCTACATTTTTTCTGGTGCTTGAATTCCCAAAAGATTTAGGCCATTTTTCAAAACAACTGAGAATGCTTCAGTAAGTGCAATCTGGTATGGACATAAGAAATATTTCACTGAATTTATTATTTTTTCTTTCTAGGGTTTTGAATCGTTTATAGCATTGTTTTCTACTTTGGCAATTTTTTATATTTGTGTATATTTGTTTATATAATCTATACAACTCTCTTTTGCAATAGAATTTTTGTCTTTAATATTATTACAAATAGATTTATTGTTAAGTACTCGCGTAATACTATTATAACATTCGTCTACTTTGTCATTGATGAATGACTGATTAATAACGACTTGTTCATACCTTCCGTCAGTTGGAACAATTGACTCACCAGCAAAATTGTTTAATTTGTTGTTTATGCTTTCACAAATAGATGGTTCTTTTTTTATCCTAGCATTGGAAATTGCGATATCCTCAATACAACTAATCTTGTCAAGTAAATCGCTTGGCCACTTACAGTCATCAAATGTTTGGCTGGCAGTACCTGCTATTTGGGAATAACAGTATGCACTATCAAACGGTTCACTATTCGTATTTGCAAATTCACATTCACTTGGGTTATTTCTAATAATGGCTATATTTACCAAACACCTGATCTTCATACCACCAGACATATTTCCGCAATGATCTGTGTTTTTATATAAAATCATTACAGTTGGAACAACAACTATAATAAGTATTACCAATCCAATGATTAAGGATTTTAATATTTTTAGGGTTGGTTTTATTTTTTCATTAAAACAGTTATATAGTTCCATTAAAAAAACAATGTATAAAATTGACCATAAACTATTTGTTACCACAATACCTAAAAAAAATAATGGGTTAATTTTCACGCCTTCCACTAATAATATAAAATTATGTTTATAAATTATAAAAAATATTGCGATAATAAGACTTGCAAAGAAACAAGAATATATTAATCGAATTATTGTTTTTTGATTAAGATTTTTCATTTATTAAAAAGAATCATGAGACACAATATAAAATACTGGGAAAATAACATATAGCCAAGTAATTATAGTTACGATTGTTGTTAATGTAATAAGGCCTTTCAATACACCTAAACTATTTCTATTCCCATTTTCTATTTTTTTTACACTAATTAAACATAAAATTCCACAAAAAATTGAGATCAGGACATACAACAAACAAAAAAAAGCATCGGCTAATCCTCCTCCTGGTATAACTATTGGAGATACCGTAAAATAAAACTGTAGTCCACTGACATCAACATTGCTAGATATGAGAGCAATGATTAAAAATATAGGAATAATATAAATATATAATCTCGCTACTATCTTAAAAAAAACTAAAATAACCTTAAGATTGTCAGGATTTTTTATTGAGTTTGTATTTTCTAATCCGCTATTTATATTACCCTCCTCCATAATACAATCATAACATATATAAATCACATTTTTTCTGGTGCTTGAATTCCCAAAAGATTTAGACCATTTTTCAAAACAATTGAAAATGCTTCGGTAAGTGCAACTTTGTATGGAGATTCCGCATCTTTTTTATCTACAATTTTTCCTGTAGCATAAAAGCTATTGAATGATGAAGCGAGCTCTATCAAATATGTAGCGATATAATGTGGCGAATATTCATTCCCTGCTCTTTCAACTATTTCTGGGAATCTATACAATAATTTTTCGAGTGTATTTGGTGTAACTTTCGATTTTGTATTTTCTACTTTTGCCTTAACTCCCTCTTCTTTCGCTTTTCTCAAAATTGATTGAGCTCGTGCATATGAATATTGCAAATATGGTCCTGAATCACCTTCAAAAGAAATCGATTTATCAAAATCAAAAATAATATTTTTTCCTGGACTACTTCGCAAAAAAGAATAGCGTAATCCTGCCATAGTAATATTTTCGATCAATTTGTCATCACCTTTGATTGAAGATTTCTTTTCAACAGAAGCCATTTTTTTAGATACACCCTTTTTTACTTCATCAATAAAATCTTCAGCAAGTGGGACATTTCCATAGCGAGATGATATATCTCCACCTTCAAACTGCATTCTTCCATGTTGCCAATACATTGATTTTTCTCCCCAATCACCATATATCAATATCGCAACTTTTTTTATCACTTCAAAATACTGCTTCTGTTCTACGTCGGTAATAACCAGCGAAATATCAGGGTTATATTTTTTAAATTTGAGACTTATCAAACCAATATCTTTTGCTTCATAAACAGGAAGATTTTGTGATGTGATAAAAACCCTTGTATGCAAACCGTATTCTTCCCCTTTAAAAATTATTGCGCCTTCAGATTTTTCAAAAAATTTACCAACATATTTTTCAACAATCTTTTTTCCCAACACACCAGCTTCACTTTCATAAAAATAACCAGCGAATTTTGAATCAAGTCGGGCTGTAATATCCTTAAAATATTTTAAACTCAAATCTCTACCCTTTTTATATATATTCCAAATATCACAAGACTCTTTGTTATTAATTTTTTTGTTTATTTCAATAATCTCTTGTTTTGCTTTTTCATCTTCATCATATTTTTTCGTACCATAGACATAACATTCACCTAAAATGTTTATTGTCATTTTGTTTTCAAGTTTTTTGTCGATAAGTGCCCAAATTGTTTTAGAGGCACCGAGAGAAATGTCCGAAGGATATGCTATGGATATAACTTTTGCTCCAGAAAAAGATAAAATCCTAGTCAAAGATTCACCAATAGTAATATTTAATAAGTGTCCAATATGAAAAGGCTTGAAAAGGTTTGGTGAGCTTTTTTCAACTAATATTTTCTTACCCTTCAAACTTTGATTCAAACCAAACTTCTTCCCCGCTTTTAATATTTCTTTATTTTGTAAAACAAAAAATTCTGAAGATAGATAAAAATTGATAAAACCAGGACCGGCAACTTCAATTTTTGAAATTTCTTTTGGCTGTCTTTCTTTTATTTCGGCAACGATTTTTTCTGCAAGTTCGCGTGGATTTTGCGCTACTTGTTTTGCAAGCACCATAGCGATATTTGTAGAATAATCTCCATGAGAAAGGTCTTCTGGGTGTTCCAAGTTTATTATAGGTTTTGTTTTATTTACTTTAAGCTCCCAAAGTGCTGTTTCTATTGAGTTTTCTAATATGTTTCGAATCATTAGGCTTATAATACTATAATTTTCGGCTAAATTAAAGGTTAATTTTTTTCCAAAAGAAAGCCCCACTAGATAGCACGGGGCTTTCTTAGTGGGGCCGGTTTACTACTTGTTTTCTAATAGGACAATGACCATACAGCTTCCTATTAGATAAGGCGCAACGCTTACACTTATAATCTTTTTGTTTCCGGAAATATTTTCTATTTCCTTTTCCAATTCTGCAGCCCACTCTTCATGATCCAAATCAGCATCAAAATCTTTTATCAGAACAACCGCCTTTCTGTTTTTCATAATTCCTCCTTATACAGAAATGTTTTTTATAATAATAACCGAGTCTGAGTGACTCAATTTTATTTTTGTTTGTGTGCTGAACCTTTATTGAAATTAGCACTAATATAGAAAGAGTCAAGCACTGATTTTGTGGAACGAAACAATCCAACATTAAATTTAGTCCAAATTCCTACCAACCAGGAAATGACTCGCTGTATGATATAATTAAAAAATGGTAGATAAAAAATTATATAGAAAAGGTATCTCGGCTTTAATCATAAACGATAAAAATGAATTTTTGCTTGTTAATTTAGAATCTTTTGAAACACACTTCTTTGCAATACCTGGTGGAGGTCAAGAACAAAATGAAACATTGGAAGATACGGCGTATAGAGAGATTGAAGAAGAAATTGGGATAAAAAAACAATCTCTTGAATTTATTGGTGTAAGTAACAAACCAATTCAATTTAAATTTAAGACCAAAAAGTTGAATCGTGACGATTTTGAATACGATGGGTCAGAGCGATATTTTTTCGGATTTAAATTTATTGGTAAAGATAGTGAAATTAAGTTAAATAAAAGTGAAGTCAGGTCACATAAATGGGTTTCATATGATAGTTTAAAAAATTATCTTTTATTTGATAACCAATTAGCTGAAACAACAGAAAAAATACTCGAGCTATTTCCTTTTGTTATTCAGCCCAAGCAGGAATAACACTCTATATATGATATAATTAGTCAGTTATTAGTTTTAATTTAAACTTATGAATTCAAAAACAACAGCAAAAGATTTCTTCCTATGTTTGGGAGTAATTATTGGACTTTACGTAAGTGCAATCAGTTTTCTTACATTAGTATTTCAAATAATAAATAAAATATTTCCACTAGCTGGAGAATACGCTGGCAGTTTCGACAATATTATTAGAAGCAGTCTTGCAGCTCTCATTATTTTCTTCCCTGCTTTTATTTATATTACTTTTATATCCAATAAAGATTTGATAGTTAGTCCAGAGAAAAAAGATATTTGGATAAGAAGATGGTCAATATTTTTGACACTTTTTATTGCCGGACTTACTGTGGCGATTGACCTTTCTACACTTATTTATAGATTTCTTGGCGCTGAAGATTTAACTTTAAGATTTTTCTTGAAAGTATTTTTTGTTTTGGCTGTAGCTATTACAATATTTAGATTTACTTTGAAAGATTTGAAAAGAACTTCGTTTGAAATGACAAAAAATCAAAAGATTTATACAGGAATAATATCTGCGATAATACTTGTGATTGTTGTTCTTGGAATAATTACAATCGGTTCACCAGCAGCGCAGAGAGCAAAAATGATGGATGAGCAAAGAATAAATGACCTTTCTAGCATTCAAAGTCAGATAGTTTATACTCAATGGCAAAATAAGGGCACGGTACCTGCGAGCCTAGATGCGTTAAAAGATCCAATAAGTAATTATATGATTCCTACCGACCCAGAAACAAAAGCGGGTTATGAATATAAAATGATTTCAAAAAATAGTTTCGAGCTTTGTGCGACTTTTAAGACTGTGGCAACAACACCAACAAATGTGGTTGGAACAAAACCAGTATCAAATATGTACGGGGCAGATGTAATAAATGAAAACTGGCAACACGAAGCCACTACAACTTGCTTTACAAGAATAATAGATGAAAAACTTTATCCGATAAATAAGAATAAAATATAATGAAAAGGCGGGGCATAAACGCCCCGCCTTTTGTGTTTGTTAGTATTTACTTAGTTTCCATATTTACAACTTCATTCCTCAATTTTTGAGCATTCCCATGGCTCAACAACCCAAGATATGATTGAACCGTCTCTATTTTTCCTTCTTTCATTTTTATATTTCTAAACATTTTTCTTTTTGTAGTTGTTCTCAAAACTCTATGGTCAGAAAAATTCACC
>CAIKXY010000006.1 GCA_903831595.1 uncultured bacterium | reverse complement strand
TATATATTTTAAATTTTTTATAAATAAATTTTGTTACTTGTTTGTTTGTAATTATTCTTATAAAAAATTATACATACTTTATTAACAACTAATTAATCTTCTTATCATTAACTTATTAATACTTTATCAACAACTATTTCAACATCGAACGTATCTGATTTATTTCTTGAACAAGCTCAGGATCAGTCTTTAAATCTTTTTTTACCTTTTCATATGAGTGAATTACTGTTGAGTGGTCTCTGTTTCCAACTTTATCACCAATTGAAGGAAAAGAAATATCCAAATCTTCTCTCAAAAGATACATAATTACCTGTCTTGGTTTTATAACCTCTTTTTTTCTACCTTTTTCAAAAATTGAAGATTCTTCTATACCATAAAAATCAGAAGTAACTTTTATAACATCTTTTATAGACGCGTTTTTCTTTGGTTTTGATGTATTTTTTAATAATTCTTTTATTTCATTTATATTAAGTTCCCTCTTCTTAAGATCTGATTGACATAAAATAAGGTTTAAAATACCCTCCAAATCCCTTATATTTCCCTCTACAGTGGCAGCCAGATACTCTACAATATCATTTGATATGTTTAGATTCATTAAAGAAGATTTTTTTCTAAAAATTTGAATTCTTGATTCATAGTCAGGTTTCTGTATTTCTACAATCATACCAGCATTAAATCTTGATTTAATTCTATCCTCAATATCTGGGATAAAATTAGGGTGTTTATCAGAAGAAAAGATTAATTGTTTACCACTATCATGGAAGCTGTTAAACAAATGAAAAAATTCTTCCTGGGTTTTTGTTTTTGCAGATAAAAATTGTATGTCATCAATTATAAGAAGGTCATATTTTTTATATTTCTCTTTGAAGGAGTTAATATTTCCACTGTTTAATGAATTTAAATAATCGTTAGCAAACTTTTCTGAGGTCATGTAAAAGATTTTTTTGTTTGAATCAATTGTTTTTAAATAATTTCCCACCGCTTGTATCAAGTGTGTCTTTCCGTGACCTGTACTACCAAAAATAAAAAGAGGATTGTATGCAGCAGTGCGTTTTAATATAGCTTGTGATGCGGCGTGAGCTAACTCATTGAATGGACCGATGACGAAAGTTTCAAAAGTATATTTTGGATTTAAATTGTCGTCTTTGTTTACATAATAATTTGTAAGAGGAAGCTCGTTTATATGATTTGTTGTTTCTTTGATTGGGTTTTTGTTTTCTTCCTTAGCAACAAGGTATTCAACGTTCCTAATATTTTCCCCATAAGTGCGCAAATTCTTCATAATATCCTTGTGGTATTTGTTTAGAAGCCAATCTTTTACAAAAACATTTGGAACCCCAAGAAAAATAACACCATCGTCTTGTTTTATTATAAAAGTGTCTTTAAACCACATACTAAAATTGGCTTTAGAAATTCCAAGTTCTATTTGTGCGAGTACATTATTCCAAAGTGTTTTGTTTTCAATCATTGGTCTAAATTATAAAGTGATAAGTCAATTATCTAAAACTTATTTTTGTTTATAAATTGTTTATAATTGGTTGATAAAAATTTTTTATATTTTATATAATAAAATTTAAATAATTGAATCATTATTATATAAAAAAAATAGGAAAAAAAGACTTGTTTTTTCAAGAGTTTTAGGTTATAGTGTCATTTAAGATATTTTAGAAAAATAATATTTATATTTACACCTATGTCACAAACATATCAACCAAGAAAAAGAAAAAGAGCAAAAACCCATGGTTTTCTTGTCAGAAGCAGATCAAAATATGGTAGAAATACTATAAAAAGAAGAAGACAAACAGGCAGAAAGAAAATTACAATATAAAAAAGGGCTAAAAAGCCCTTTTTTGTTAGTTGTGTTATATAATAAAGCAAATGCTTAATCGTAAATATAGAGCAACACGAATAAATATAGAAGAAACATCAAAGACAGGAATCTCTGTGTTTGGGAAGTTTTTATACGCTAAAATATCTAGAAAAGACACAGAAAAACCTGGATTTGCTATTGTTGTTTCAAAAAAAATAGAAAAAACATCTGTCGGAAGACACTTAATTAAAAGAAAAATAAGTAGTTATATTGAGAAAAATCTATATAAAATCAACCCAAATTTCAAAAAAACAATAGTTTTCTTTATTAAAAAAATTGAAAAGCCTTTAATATATAAAGAAGTAGAAAAAGACGTTGAATTTGTTTTTAAAAAGATTGTTTTTTAAAAAAAATTTTGGTTTGTATATTTGGTCTTTTTCGTATAGAATTGCACCATGGCTTTTTTATTTCACAACTTTTTTTATGCGCCTCTCTATAATGGGCTTATTTTATTTATTAACTTTATTCCATTCCACAGCGTTGCTATAGCAGTAGTATTGTTTACTTGTATTATTAAAATAATTATATTTCCTCTTTCTGTTCAATCCATCAGAACACAATTTGAGATGAAGAGAATCGAACCAGAAATAAATGAAATAAAAACAAAATACAAAGACGATAAAAAACTCCAAGCTGAAAAAACTATGGAGTTATATAAGGAGAAGAAGATAAATCCTTTTGCCGGCATTATTTTAATGTTGATACAGTTGCCCATCCTCATTGCGCTTTACTGGGTATTTTTAAAAGGAGGTTTACCACATATTGATCAGACAACAATATATTCATTTACAAAAATACCAAGCATAATTAACATGAATCTTTTTGGTATAAGTGTGGCTGATAAAAGTGTAGTTTTTGCTATTCTTGTAGCCATTACACAATTTTTACAAATGCAGATTACAATGCCAAGTGTAAAGAAAAAGCCAGCTGTAGATGGAAAAAAACCAGGCTTCGGAGATGAGTTGGCAAAGAGCATGAGTGTCCAGATGAAATATGTTATGCCAATAATTATGTTTTTTATAGCAAAGAGCTTCCCTCTGGTTGTTTCCTTGTACCTAATTACAAGTAGTTTATTTGCTATTGGACAAGAATATTATATAAGGGGAAAATATAAAAAAGAGGACGCTCAAGTGGCAAAAATATAAAAAATCTGCTATAACAGAAATACAGAAAAAGGTAATACTGTTTAATAAAATGAATAAAGAAAAGAATATAAAAAAATTAATAGAGGAAATGCTTGTTAGTATGGGTGTTAGATATGATATCGTTGAGGAGTCAGAAGATCCTATCACTCAAAAGAAGCTTTATATTATAAAAAGCCCAGAATCTGGCCTGCTTATTGGTGAAAGTGGAGAAACATTTCAAGCACTCTCCCATTTAATAAGGAGGATTGGAAGTAAAGGACAAGAAGAAGGTGCTGATTTTTCAATCGATGTAAATGATTACCATTCTTCTATGATTGAAAGACTTAAAGTAAAGGCTGGGATGCTCGCAAATAGAGCCCGTGACATGAAGACAGATGTTGAGATGGAGCCAATGTCATCATATGAAAGACTTATCATACATGGGGTACTTTCAGGCCAACCAAACATAAAAACAGAGTCAATTGGGGAAGGGAGAGATAGAAGACTGGTTATAAAATATGTAGAAAGTAATTTGTAAAACAAAATAAAAGGCGGGGCACGAAGTGCCCCGCCTTTTATTATTTAATTTGTAGTAACCATAAACTCAAATCATTTTTATTTGTGAAAGCAAGGTATTTGTCATTATTACTTATGGTTAAATTAAATGCATCAATACTTACACTTTCATTTGAGCCAATTTGATAAATTTCAGTTACACTTCCAGTCTGTACATCAATTTTCCATATATTATCACTAAAAGATTCTAGTCCTTGGTACCAAGCATCTGGATAATTATCAGAAGGGATATCTTGTGGAACAGCACAGTATAAAACTTTACTATTTGTATTCCCCCACACACATTTATCAGCCAATGTCGCTACTGACAAATCACTACTTATTCTATTCTTCACATCATAAATATTTAACAAAAATGATTTATCAAGACTGTGAGAGTATGCTAGTAAACTACCGTCCTTGTTAGTTATTGTTGATAGACCAATGATACCACCAAATATTTTATCCATTGAGTAAGTTTGAGGATTGAAAAAATACAAAGAGCCACTATCAATATAATTTGGTTTTGTGGTAAAAGTAATAATATTGTCTTTTGGCCAAGAAATATTCCAATACAATAATTGTGAATCAAATATCATTTTTGGGTTGCTACCATCAATATTTTCAATAAACCCATAACTTCCAGATTTATCACTCTTATCAAGAAGGCCAAATACTTTGTCACCTTTTGGACTAATAACAACTTGTTTTATATTTGGTTGTAAAAATTGTCCAGTTATTTCTCCTTGTGACCCCGAAGAGATTGAGCTACTAGATATTTTTATTATTGAAGAAAAACTATTAATATTATCCGTATCATTCTCTAAAAATCTATAAATAAGGTTACTACCAGTGCTAGACCAGATAGCCTCCTGTATTTTTGGTATTGTTGTGTTTGTAATTCTTGTGACTTCACCTGTTTGTGTCTCTGAAACATATTCATATATATTACCCACTGCCCTATCAACAAACCTTAATATACTTTGCCCATTTTTGTTTGAAAAAAATGTTGAGCCAGAAGTTGGGTTTCTATATAACTGGATAAGGTCAGCTAAGTTTTTTGTTGTGCTCGCTGATTGGTTGTTAATAATTTTTGCAGTGGTCGTGGATGTTTTGTTTGAGGAATTATTACCGAAAGGGCTGCTGCTTGTTTGTGTATTTACTGTTGTGGAATTGTTGTTGCCATTTGAAGAAAAAAGTAAAAATATTAACCCTACAAAAAGTAGAAGTATTACTATTATTATAATTATGATTGAATATTTTTTTGACATTTTTTTAAATTATTTTTTTTGATTTTGCTCTATTGTTTTTTGCTCTCCTGTATAAGCCCGCAATTGTTGATCGTAATTTGAAATATACTCTTGACATTTTTCTGCATCAACCATATCGTAAGTTGTTGTAAAATATTCTGTGCCATCCTTAGGACTTACAAGTTCATCCAAAATGTTTTTTATCATCCTTGGATCTTTGCTTACAATATTATCTTTAAAATAAAGATTATTACAAATTTGACCCTGAATACAAACATTAATTTCCAACGCATCAATAAGAGTTTGTTCAACGGAATATGAATTTTGTTTATCGTCAGCAAACCAATATGGACCTACATACTCGTTATATTTATTTCCATATGAGTATACCCTATACCACGCAGTAATTGTTTCAGGTGCTTTTTTTACAATAGCATCATTGCCAAACCAACTGTCATCCTTTTTCTTCTTAAAAGAACACCAAATTGGTTTTGGCATTGTTTTTCCGTCCACAACCTGTGTTTTTACAGGGGGCGGTATTTTTTCAGCCGCATAATTTTTATCTATATAATTATAAGATACACCATTCAAAAAAGTGTTTGTTGTTGTACATGATTTTGGATCAGCGTTAAACACTACAAGGCACGGGTTTACTATAAATAATATCAAATATGATGCTAGCGCTATACCAAGACCAACAAGAGCATTTTTTATTTTTGTTATACCTTCTTCTTTATTATACCAAGCATCTGAGGTCATATATTCAATACCACCCCAGATAATCATAATAAGAGCGAGGGCCACGGCTGCAGCTATACCAAACTTAAATACTTGACCAAAAAATTTTTGAAGGGGGGTGCCAGTATCAGATTGGGCAAAACTGCTAAATACACCAGGCTCAAGGGCATGATAATTACCCACTACCTCCGCAAATACCGGAGTAATAGAAAAAACAAAGAAAAGAATTATTATTGAAATATATATTTTAATTTGTTTTTTCATATAATTGTTATCAATTAACTATTGTCCAAAACTTACATCAAAAGTTCCGCTTAAAAGCTGGTTGATTTTTTTGCTGTTTTTTAGGCCAAGAGATATAGTTGCCGTTCCACTAAGATTTGTTGATTCCTGTTTTAATACAAGCTCGTTATCTTTACCTGATGGAGAAATATATCCTCCATTTATATACCATACATATATTGCCTCCAAAGATGTGTCTGACATAAAACTAAAAGAAAATGGCTTTGCTATTACATCTAATTCCTCGTTTGTACCAAGGTAATAGTTGCCAGATATTGATTGATTGTAGAGTACTCCATACAAAGGATTGTTTTCAAAAAATAATATCTTCGGGTTATTGATCATTAATATTTTTGAAGTTTCTGCTAAGGTGTTACCTAAATCATCTAAAACTTGAACATGAACAATTATGTCTTTTACTGGTATTACACTGTTTACTATCATAGAATTTTTTCCTTTACCTGAATTTGCGACTAGGTAATTATCCCCAACAAACCATTTAAATGTTAAATCGTTTACTGACATTTTTATACTATTCACTGTCACGTCTGCTAGCGCCACAACCCTCGCTGAACCTTGAGATATTAAATATGGTTTACCTTTATAAAATGGTAGTGTATATGAAATAGGTTCAACAACTAAATCTACCCCACCTGGCACTATCTCTACAGATGCCTCTTTTATAATCCCGTCTGGGGTTTCAACCACAACCCTTACTGATGTGTTACTACCATTATCCTTTGCTTTTATTGTAATACTTTGGTTGGACGTTTCTTTTCTTGCGACGCCATCTAGATACCATGTTATTTTTGATGAGGGTAAGTATAAAGAATCACTATTGACTGTTAATACAACACTATCCCCCGCTCTTAGATTTGATGGAGTGACACTTATACGTATTGACGATAATGAGTCTGTGGTTGATGTCTGAGCAAAAGAAAAACTAGAAACAGAAAAAATCGATATCATTATGATCAATATTTGAATCGTTTTTTTAAATAAACTCATCATCTCGTGATAAATTATAACATAATTAAAACTCTTATGTTAATAGGTAAAATTATTTATTTTATAGACCCTGAGACATCTGTAGCTCTTCTTTTGCCCTCTTTATATTTAACAACTGCGATGGGTCTGAAGTAATAATCTGATCTTCGGTGTAAGAGGCAATTATTTTAATAGCAACATGCTTAAGGCCGACAAAGAATATACCCTCACCAACATTTGACTCCAAAAGCAAATATTTTTCTTCCTCAGTGAGATTAAATACTTTCTGGAGATTATCAACGACAACTGTAGATTGTTTCAAAAGTATCATTATAGAAGAGTTTGTAACAATAGGTAGACCATAAGGAGAATTTAAAAAGTCCTCAACATCCTGAGTAATTGTGGCCAAGCCCAAAAAATATTTTCTTCCTCTTTTTGCAAGAGAAAACAAGAACGAAGCTGCATCTTCTGACTTCATCATAATCCATGCTTCATCCACAACAAGAAGCCTTTTCTTTCTGTTCCTTCTAATAGCATTCCATATATAGTGGGTAATAATATACATTGCTACCGTCTTTAGTTCGTCTTCCATATCACGGATAGAAAACACTATAAATTTATAGTTTATATTTATGTTTGTTGGTTTGTTTAAAAAACCTGCCCAAGTACCCCTTGTAAATTTTGAAAGTCTTTGTACGAGAGACTCGGCACCTTTCATCCCCGCCAGTACGAGCTCTAAGTCTGAAAGAAGCGGAGGTTCGACATTTGTAAAATCAGAGTCGGGGGTAATATCTTTTAAAGCATACGTTTCTGAAATAGCTCTATCTACTATAGCGTCTTCTTCAGCTGTGAGTCCGCCAAGCATGATTCTGAAAAGACCAACTAAATTTATTATATTACTTCTTAAAACATCAGAAGGAGATTCATCTTCCCCTGGAATAGGCAAATCAAATGGATTGATGTGGCTGGCAGAGTTTAGTGATATATCAAAAGATTTACCTCCTGCTGCCTCAGCAAGGGCCTGGTACTCTTTTTCTGGGTCTATAACTATGACATCTGTATCAAACATAAGGCTTCTCAATATTTCTAATTTTGTACAATATGACTTACCAGAACCGGCTTTTGCAAATGTAACAGAATTATAATTTTCTTGAGTAAATCTATCAAAAATAACCAAGCTAGCATTATGCCTATTAATACCATACAAAATCCCTTTTGTGTCTGTAAGGTCAAAAGACACAAACGGAAAAATACTTGATAGCGGAGAAGAATTAAGTTTTGAGTGAACCTCAAGTAAATCTGTTTCTGTTGGAAGTATACTTTTAAAACCTTGCTCTTGTTGGAAAAGGGCTGGTTTTATGTAAATCATTTTTGCTTCAAGGACTGATTTAATTTCAGATTCAACCTTGTCTATTTCATCCTCAGTGTCACCATACAACGTAATATAAAGACCAACATCAAAAAGTTTTTCTTGTGCCTGTTGCAAATTGTCTCTCAAGGATTCAAGGTCCTGATATGCAGTATCTAGTATAGGATCTCTTACCAACCCTTTCTTCTCCCTTATACTTATTTGGCTTTGAACTTCTGCAACTTTTTTCTGAAATTGTCTCAAAACCTTTGCTGTGTCTATAGGATGGATAAAGATTGAAATATTAAAAACTTTATCAAGATTTATTATTGGTGCAAACCAGCTTTCAGAAAGAAAACGTGGATATGAAATTACAAAAAAAGTTCGGACAATTTTTTCACCCAGATTTAACTGTTTTGGGGATATTTTTAATGCTGAAGGAGCTATAATGTCCTGCAATTCCAAAACACCAGCCTCATATATTTCTTGTGGTAAGAATGATGTAAGCTGCGTTTCCTTCTTTTTTGTTTTTAAAAAATCTAATATTCCCATCCCTGTTATAAAATTATTAAGCTTTTAATATTAAGTGAAGCAATTTTGATATGTATTTATTTTTATTTAATTTCATTACTTTGATTTGTCCCATTAGTGTGTAGTAAAATAAGTATTTTTACTGTGAAATCATTGGCTTTTCCATATCTCCAGGATTAAATATTTTATAAAATAACTCGACTATCTCTTCGGTACCAAGTTGGATTGTTTTTATTCCACAACCCGAAAGACCTTCTGCGACAGTACCTATTCTCTGTTCTAATTGTGTTCTGTTTTCATTAAAATGGCTATCAGTGGCAAGAGCAGGCTGGGTTTTTTGAGAACCCATTATTTGACCAAAAACACCAGCTGATGAACTAATTGTTACTGGAGAAAAAGGTATGATAACAAAAAATGATTTTGTCATTATATTTGTTTGTTCAATAAAATTTTTAACAAACTGGATATATTCTCTTATCTGTATTTTCATTAAGTCTCCTATCTCGTTTTTGTATCTACCCTCAAGCATGGCTATGTATGGTCTAATATCAAGTTCTCTAGATTGGATGGAAATCTGTATAGAAAAATCTAAACTATTTAAAAAACTTTGGAATTGTATAATTATGGCTTGTTGCTCGTCGGCTGATTTTAGTGCAAAGTTTACAGATGAAGCCATAACAACCGCTCTCATTGAGCCATCTTTTAATATAATCACCCCATCGCGGATTTCTTTTATAGGGACAAATTCTTGTGTTGCTTTTGAAACTGCCATTTATATTGAATATTATACACAAAAAACAATATAGACACCACACGCGTTATTATTTTTCGTTTCTTGTAGAAAGAGGAGCTATATTTTCTTTTATATTTAAACTCCAAGTAAGGTCTTTAAGCTTACTGTCTGATATTCTTGGCACATTCACCGATGTGCCAACCCCTTGTGTCTCTTCAGAGATTTGAGAAATTGGTTTCTTTTCAACTTTTCTCCACAAATATAGTTTATCACCAAAAAAATAATAAAAAGAGGCCTGCACTACATCAATAAATGGTTTTTTATTTATTTTTAGAAAAGCGAGGGATATTGCAAATGCAACTACTGGTATTATAAGAATGATAGCAATTATTTTAATAGGGATATAAAGATATAGTGCGACAGATGCGCCCAACCCCCCAGCTAAATACAAAAACTGTTTTAAGGTCAGACGACCAAAGATTTTGTCTTCAACTTCTATAAATTGTGGGACTTGAAACTGCATAATATAGTTTATGGCTATTAGTTTTTAGTAATACTTAATCTATTAATTTGTTAGCTGTTAGGAACGCCCAACTTCCTAACTATAGTATATAACATTTTTATTATTTCTGTTAGAATTGATCCTATCATTTTATTATTAAGTTTGTTTAATCTAGGTAATTTTTTTGCTATTTCTACCCTCAGCAATATTTGATGGTGTTGATATAGCTGAATTTCTTATTTGTGAAGTAAGACCATAGATTTTTTCTTTGTAAAAATTTTCTATAATTTTATATATTTTTATTGTCGGGTGAATAGACTTTTCCAAACTTTTAAATCTTTAAATAAACTCATTATATTTTTTTACAAACTAGCAGCTAATGGCCAACGTCTAGATTATTGACTCTCTATAAGGGTCTTTAGAAATGTCTGGTTTTTGTGGTATTTTGTTTTTTTCTTCAATAATAATATTTTGTTTTGGTATAGTGACTGTACTATTTAATTTTGATCCAATCACGTTACTAACAGGTGGAATGTTTTTGTTAATATACTCAGTCGTTTTTTGGTTTACAACAGAAAACGAGGACAGGGGGTTTTTTGGTAATTCTTCAGGGAGAATATTTTTGTTTATAGTAAGCCTTGTATCTGTATTGGGTTTGGTTGTGTTTTGTGTTGAGTTCATGTTCATCGTCGGTCTATCTTGTGTTTGTATTTCAGTGTTTTCTTTACCACTTAATAAGAGATCATCAATTCGTTTTAATGTTTCCCTAACATTTTTAAAAATAGATTCATTAACATCTTGCGCTACTTGCATTGCTTGTGTTATTGGCATGTTTGCTTTCGTCGTTAATGTGTCAATGTATTTTCCAAGTGGTTGAAAACCAAACAAAACTAATAATGTTGCAATCTCAAGACCACCAGCTTGGTCTATGAGGAGTTTATTCTTCTTTGATATTTCTTGAATCTTATTGTTTAGGTCAATATTTGAAATGGCTGCCTGAAGGTCAGGCGGTAATATATCAAATCTTTTTGCTAAATCTTGTTTTAATGTTTCATCCATATAATTTAATTATGTTTTATTTTCCTACCCCTTCCCCCTCAGGTTTTTTTATGGCCCCAGTTTTTTTAAGGTATGCATCCATCATTTTTATCATTGTCTCTTCGTCTGTTTCTGCCCTGAATGCTCCTTTTTGTTGCCACATTTTTGTTGCTACTGTCTCACTATCAGCTCTAAATTCTTTTGGAACAACTGACTCGAAGAAATTTCTTAACACTCCACCTTGTGAAAACTTTGTAATATACTCCGCCTTAGCCAATGTTTTCTTAACTATTTCTTTGTCAATGTCTTCTAACCCCTTTTTCATATCAGCGAGCGATGTGCCCATTGAACCAGCAATTTCTTCTTTTAATGACGTCATTTTTGTATCAAATGCATCCTTAGCTTTATTGTACTCATCATTTGTTTTTTCTGTTTCTTCTAATAGTTTCTTTTTATTTGCTTCCTCTTTTTCGTATTCTTTCTTTGCTTTTTGGGTATCTGCCTGCATTTTTTTCTGTTCTTCAAATGAAACTTTTCCACGTTTTCTCTTCTCTTCTTCTTGATAGTTTGTCCACTTTATGCGAGCCTGCTCGAGGTTCTTTTCACTTGTTATTTTTGCCTTATCTAACTCCTTCTTGTTATTATCTGCTCTAGAATATTCATCACGTATTTTTACATCACCTTCTTCCTTACTTGTCATCAGTTTAGATGTTGCAGCACTTGTTATCATCCCACTTTTTGCTTCCAATGCCTCTTTTTTTGCTATTGCGGCTGCTGGACCAACTTGGTCTGCTGCTTTTTGAATTCTATCCTCCTCTTCCTTTTTAGATTTTTTCAAATCAGCAATTTTTTGCTTTGCATCAAAACCAACAGCTTTAAGACCAGTAAATGCACCACCCTGCATTTGTCTGAATGCAAATCCTGCTACACCAGGCTGGTCGCCAGCTTTTCCTGAGACCAAGTCTCCTGCTTTTTTACCATAATCTTTAAGGCCAGAGCCAACTCTCTTAAACCCTGTTGATAGACCGGCACCTAAACCAGCCCTCTTACCATCTTTGTCTTTGGCAAGGCCAGCAGTGAAACCTTCTTTAACACCATTAAATAACATTCCTGCACCAGCAGCACCTCCTGTAGCTGCAATTGCCCCTGCTGCAAGGAGTCCTTTACCTACAGCGACAGTCATTTTACCAACCTCACCGCTCATTTGTTTGGTTATTTTTAATGCCTGTGTGAGTAATACAATGATTAGTATATATGTAAAAAAACCAGAAACGTTTATAGTGTTACCATTAGAAGTGGCAGCGCCAGCCTCAGTAATTTTATTGCTTGTATTAATTACAATAGCAGTAAAATATAAAAAAAACATAAGTACAGGTGCCAAGAATATTTGTTCTGTTAGTGTTTTCCACCACCAATCACCCATAGATTTGATTTGTGGTATTGGCATAATATCACCAACAAAAGCTAGCGGTGATATTATTGTCATAAAAAGTAACATTACCGCCCTGCCTATTAGAAGTATTGAAGTATAAAAGTAAGTCCAAGCAAGGACCCCCATAGCAACAATCTGAAAAAGAAGACTGACTATAACATTTGTTTGTCCCTTTATGGAACCTAGAGTGGTAATAAAACTAGTAATATTAGTACCCCTTAATATTAAAGCAGATAAATTAGTTACCATACTATAATTTCTAATTCCATCAAAAAGAGCAACTGCAATATAATTGCCAGCGTCAATAAGCACTTTTGTTATAACCATACTAAAATTGACAACAATAGACGCCATGATTATTTTGACAATTGTCGTTTTTTCTTTTACTCCCCAACCACTTAATATTTTTGATATTGCAGTATATAAAAGTATAAAAATGAAAGTAACGTTTACTACATCTCGTACTAATACCCACAATGTGTTTACAGGGCCACTATCGGCAAAAAGATCCCTAATATTTATTATCGAGAAGGTTACTGAGGAATCAAAAATAAGGCCGGCTAATGCTGTAAAGACTGCAACAATAACATTTATTGCGTTTAGTGTGACTGACCAAGCAACAAAAATTGGGGAAGCCGCTATTCCAGCTATAACATCTAATATACCAAAAATTGTTTTTGAAACTATACCAGAGTTCGCCTCGTTTTCAGCCTTAAGTTTATAGTTATTTTTTTGAACATCAGCCGAGCCAACCGTCCTAGCTATTTTTGTGGAAAAACCCTCTTGGGCCCATAATTCTGGAAACATAGCCCTCATTTGGTCTGTAGAAAAATACGTGACGTTATTGCCATCCTGTCTGCTCCAGGAATCAGTATATTTTGTACCCAAAGAGCCTATATAAATGTAAGAGGTTTTTGTAAATGTATTATCTCCAGGATATTTGACACTTACTTCAATATTAAAAAAACCTGAGGTATTAGTTGTGGGGTCTTTTTCTTGATATTTGACGACCGCTTCAGCTGGAACGGTAGCGCTTGACCATGACCAGGCATTTTTAGGTTGAATCTTTACACCTACTTTGGGCATTATTACTGTTGCAGGGGAAGTAGCTGTCGCAGTGGAGACAAAACCAAAAGACATAGCACCAATCAATACAAATGCCGCTAAAATAATTGCAACTGATTTTTTTGAAAAAAATCTTTTCATTACTTATTTAATTATAACATAAAACATTATTTCGTTTGAGTAACATTATTACCAGGGGCAGAATTTATTTGCAAAACATCCGTTAGGTCTATCAAGCACGGAGATTTACTATACATGTCTCTCATGCCCGTTAACCACGCTTTAACATTTCCAGAAATATTTGGTAGCACTTCTGTATTAAATGAAGTGGAGTTCACTGGGGTCATAGCATCAGTAATAGCACCCAAACTTGAAGCTGCTCTAATGTCTGAATATGCCTGTGTTAATATTGCCATGTTCGCGTTTGATTTATCTATTGCCGATTGTATCGTGATAAAATTCCATGGTATTGATGGTACTGTCCTGTTGGAATCTGTTGTCCCCTCAATATTTGAAATAACGTTTGCATTTATCAAATAATATCTCGTCGTCGCATCCGCCCTATTTAGCTTTATGTTACATACACTTGAAGATGCAAAAACTTTCTCCCCTTCCAAAAGAACGTTTTGGGCAACGAGATAAGTATTTTGATAGTCTGATTCTGATTTTGAGAATGAATTTAAAAGACTAACAGCATTGTTTTTAAATTGACCAAGCCCGCTCGTGTCTGCGTAATTATTTTGATCTGTTGTGCTTATTTCTGCAGTTGCTGGAGGTTGGTATGTCCATGTTGTGTTACCCATTGGCACATTCGGAATATTTACTGCATTTGGATTTGACATTGAATTATAAAAATTTGATTGAGCAGAACCATACGCAGCATTTAAGGCGTCTTGATATTGTGAAGATGCAGAATTATCCAAAACCCCATTTTTTATTGCTGTCATTGCACTTTTTTCTAGGGCACCTATTAAGGCATTAAAAATTTGGTCAAAGCCGCTCGATAAACTTCCGATAATCTCATTCATTCTTTGGTCACCAGTGGCTTTAAAACTAAGCATATCAGTAATTGCAGCTCCCGGTGTTTTTACAGCGCACTTTTGTTCAACACGAACGCTTGTTATGTAATCGGCGGTTCCGAGTTTTGATGGTGGTCTAGGACCCTCTGAATTGTATTCTTCACTCTGGCCCTGCTGAAGTCCATTTTTATCAAAGTATTGATCAATACATGTCGAATAGGTTAGAGAACCGGAACCCCAATTTAATAAATTAATTTTCTTACCCTGCGCAGTCGTAATACTTGCATTCAAATCTGCTTGGGCCATGGTGTATGCGCCTATCGGATTATTTTGAGGTTGTGTTGTTAGCTGCAACCATTGTAGCCATGTATCAGAACCATCCATTTTTTTCACGTCTCTCGTTATTGTGTTGCCATTAACACTAACCTGTATTGCTGAATTTCCTGCGTTTACGATATTTTGTGTTATATCAGTAAGGGTACAGTGTAGATTTGCAAAGTTTGATGGAGGGAGCTGTGCCTGTAGTGCAATAAGTACCTGTGCCTTAAATGGTTCACAAAGAAAATTTAATTCTGGATTGTTTTCAAACCAGTCCCCAACAGTTTGGTCTGCAACACTAAGTAAATAGTGCTTAGGGTCTGAAATAAATAATGGTATTGGAGAACTGGTTTTGCCATTTATCCAGTCGACTGTAGCTGAAGTAACCTCATTTATTAATTCTCTAGCAGCTATTTTTGCCAATTGTGCTAACAAGGTTCCAATAAAACTTTGGGTCCCATCCCATGCAGACTTACCAACCAGTGTAGCCAATGATACGTTTGCACCAACATCAGTTACAATAAACGCGTTTGTTTTTTTACACGGCACAAAAAAAAGACAACATATAACAAGCGTTATTGATAAAAAAATAGATATTTTTTTTATAATTGTTTTTTGTAAATACATTTATTATTTAAATTCCTTATGCTTAAATTATACAACTATCTTTGTATTTTTAAAATACTATCTACTATGGACAAGTTGTCGCTTAAATCTTTTGTGACAGTATTATAGATTGATAATGATGGAAAAATACTCAAAACAGACCCCTTTTTCATTCCGACCATATCTTTATCCATAGAAATTATTTTTTCTAAATCGTTTATTATTGCAAGGTGGTAAGAAATGTCATAATACCCTATGGCAACAGGTACAGGCATCTTAATGAGGTTGTTAACGATAGTTTGGTATTGATTTATGATTGTGAGTACGTCTTTATCTGTACTTGTGCTGTTTGGTGACATGTAGGAAATAATAAGTGCAATATCTTTTCCAAAAATTAATCGAAATTTTTCCGTTTCTCTAAAATAGTTTTTAGAATAATCACCCATATTTTTTATAAGATTGGTGCTATCTGTTTTTTGCAAATTTAAATCATTTATTGTTGTTGTACCAACATAATTTTTCAGAGGAATTCGCTGTAGTGCATTTGTTATTATTGAGTTTGTTTTATTTTCATCCAAAGCACCATTTTGTGGTGCGGCAGCAACAATGTCTGATATTAAGCCTCTTGAAAATTTGTCAGTATCACTTAGTGATTCATAACTACCAATAATTTTCTTGTTTTGCTCAATTATTTTTGGGTCAATTTTGTCATTTGGTTCTTGTCCTTTTGGCGCAGTGTTAGCTTTTAAAGGATCTCTCCCCTGTGTTACTTCATCTCCATCGTTTGTTCCGTCTCGATCAGTGTCTGGATTGTGTGGGTCTGTGCCATATAGAGTCTCTTTCCAATCTGGTAGACCATCATTATCTGAGTCGATGTTAATTTTAGTTACTGTTGTACTTGTACCTTCAGCAAAACCCTGGTTTTTGTACACAGCATGATTATTATTTTGTAGTGAATTAAATATTATTACAATAACTATAATAACTACTGTGATGGACAGAGCAATAAGAAAATTTTTTGATGGAAGATACTTTTTATTAATCATTACTATTTTTTTTCATGTTAATTTATGAAATAAATTTTATAAACCATACTCTATGGTTTTTGCGTAATACGAATCTCCGCCGTCACAGTTTGCGAGAAATTTATCAGCACAGGTGTTACGTTTAATGCTTATGGATGGGTTTAATATGCCCAGGGCTTTATAACCCTCACCAAAATCTGGGGCCCCATTATTTGGAAAAACGATATCGACACGCTGGCCGGGTTTTAAGCCATTAGGTAAAGGGCAGTATGCTTCTTGAAGAGGTTTTGTTCCTGGTAAATAGTCTATATCTGCAATAGTTACAGTCATCCAATACGCGTGTTCTGCAGGGAAATAATAACCCCAACTCCCACTGACTGATGGTGGGTTTTTATAACCAAAAATATCACCACCCGGCTTCATGTGTTCTAGTGTTGGAACATCACCGTAAAAATATAAACCATTTCTATTAAAATCGTAGCAGTCGATTGGTGTGACAATGACAGAGTAGGTTGATGTGGCGCCACTCTGTGACACGACTGTATATTTTACAGGAACATAGTTAGCATTTCTTGCCGTATAACGACTTGGGTATGTAGATGGATAAATTATTGATTTGGAAAGGTCTATCTGGACTTTACTTGCTGGACTCACGTCACCAATAGCACTAATCGTTGGGGTGACTTTTGTTAAGTCATAAACTGGATTATCTGATGGAACATTTACGGTAGCGATTGTTGTGTTAGAAAAGAAAGATTTTTGCCCCACTTTAGACGTATTTGATAGATATGGAATGTAGTAATTTGGGCGAATTGCTGGTGGAATATATACTGTGATTGTCTTTGCTACATCGTCTATAACTGCATTTGTTACACCTTTCGTATTTAACTGGAAACCTGTGATTTGTGCTGTTGTGTTTGGACGATAACAACCACCATCTATAGAGTGTGGTGTGGATACTGTAATTGTACCACCCGTGCCATCATTATAAACTTTTACTAAAGTTGTACCACTACACTTCATGGATTGTATTGTTCCGCTTGCTGCATAAGAAGCATTTTGGTCGATATTTGGATTGGGTAAGTATGTTGTGACTGTAGAATATCCAAATGGTTGAATAGATGATGAACTAGCAACGACTGTATTACCTACATTTGCCAATTTTGATGCATTTATAATACTGTTTATCATCGAATTAAGTTTTTTTCTTGTAGATGGTCCAACTGTTCCTGTCCCGCTTGTAAGACCAACAGGCGTTAGTATTTCACTGGCGTATTTCATCTGAAATTTATTTACAGCCACCACTGTTGCTGAATCAAAAACATTTGTTGAGTTTTGTGGGATAAGCGCAGTGTCTTTATCGGAATTTAAAATAGTTTTTAGCAGAGTTACTTCATCACCGATTGAGCCAAGGCTTAGTGCAGAAGTAAAGGAACTTTTTACTGTAGCTACAACAACAGGTAAAGTAAAGTCACTAATTTTTACATAATATTTTCCCGCTAACATATTTAACTTATTCATTGTCGCTTGGCCCACTGTACCAGTGCCAGCTGATAATCCACTTGGGATAAGTATATCTATGGCATATTTTTCTTGGAATTTCTTAACAGCGCTCGCCGTATCTGCTGTAAAGGTTGGCGATGTATCAATGTTTATATTTAATTCTAAACCCAATATTTTTTTGAGAGCCATAACATCTTGTCCATAAGATCCTACAGATAGTGTTCTTGTAATAACTGGGCTCGTTTGTGTATTGGTTGTTGTTACAGTGGATGGGCCGAGTGTTGCGCTTGCTCCAAAGGGGTTGAGGTATAAACTTGTAATCGCGTTTAGTCTTATGTCGATAATACCCTTACTTGCATGCGCATATATCATATTCTC
>CAIKXY010000005.1 GCA_903831595.1 uncultured bacterium | reverse complement strand
CTTTTTTATTTTCTACTTTTTTAATTAAAAAAAGTTTTGTCAAACAAATATTTAAATGCCAGCGAATTTATTTATCAAAACAGGCGAAGAATATGATTTTTGATTTTTTAAAATTAAATCTGAATAGGAACAAGCGACTGTGTCTTCTTGATTAATTTTTAATAATTCAAGAACTTCTTTAAATTCTTTTAGACCTTTTGGGGCTGAGATGTCTTTAATTATTGTTTCTAGCTCCAAAAAACGTCCCAAACCCATAACATTATCGAGATGTATTCTTGTGTTTTTATAGGTCCACAATGTTCTTGCTTTATTTACAACACACAAAATTTCTTTTTGTTTTAATAAAGCATTTTTTTCTTCTTGTTTTATCTTTTTGATATTATATTTTGATTCTTTCCTACCAAATGTCTCAGTTCTGCTATAAGATATTTCTTGATATTCATTTCCATTAATGTCCCTTATTTTTTCTTTAAAGGTTCCAATATTAAAATAATAATCAATGTGATGCATATCACATTGATAGGTAGCGCCAGATTTTTTTATAGCATTTATAATGCTATCCATATCATGTACCTTAACTTTTATTTCAAAATTTGTCATGATTTATTATTTTTAATAAAATCAATTCCTTGGGCTGCTCCGTCAAAAAAAGCTTTTCCATATTTCTCAACTACACTCTTTAAGTATAACATAAGATCAGGTTTTTCAATCTTTAAGAAAGTATTGCCTTTTGGCATCCATTCGGGTTGTGTTTCTGTACTTAATAGATTGTTATTTTTTATATATTCTTCAGTAAATAAGCCCCTATTTGAGTCTTTTAGGTACAATGGTCCAGAATAATAGCCGAATACATAAGGATAAGTAAGCTCTATTATTTTATCAATTTCGGCTTTTGAAATATTTGGAATTAATGGCCTAACGGCCGCCATAGACGGAAGACCGGCATCGGATACTTTTTTAAGGGTGTCTATTCTTTCTTCTACGCTTGGAGCATTTGGCTCCCACAATTTCTTTGATTCAAAACATGGTATTGATACGGAAAAGGATAAAAGTTTACCTTTTAATTTCAATATATTAAATATTTCTTTTAATTCTTCTATGAGTTTTTCATTTAAATTCAATTTTGTTATGACAGAAACATCTTTATCTAGAGCTGAAACGCTTCTAAGAACTCTTATGGCTTCCTCTTCGTCTTGAAAAAATTCAGTGTCACAACCTAACATTATAGTTTTAATATTTTCTGGTAGATTTTTTAATAACTCTAGCTGTTTTGAAGATAAATATACATTATCATTATTTTTATTGCTGTTTAAATCTCCAGCAAAACAATACTTGCAATCCAAAGGGCATACCATTTTTGAATAAATCAAAACCCTATCAGATTCTATTACTAAGCCGTCTTTTTGAAAATCTTCTGGTTTTATTTTTTCCATTATGTTTTATCTATTCTTTCTTTCAACTTTATAACTTTTACCCTGTTAAATTTGAATTCTATTTAACAGGGTGAACTTTTAAACTATTTCCTATTTCACCGGTAACTCCACAAAGAAAGTGCTCCCCTTTCCGGCTCCAGCAGATTCAAACCAAACTTTCCCATTATGTTTTTCTATAACACCTTTTACAAAAGCCAAACCGTATCCAGAGCTGTTTACATTTATTTTTATAGATTCGCTACCCACTCCCCCTGCTTTAAACAATTTATTTCTATCTTCTGCTTTTATTCCTACACCAGTATCTTTTACAGACAAAAAGACTTTTCCACCAGTCTGTTTCAAACAAATTGATATTTCTCCACTTGGTGTATAGTGCATAGAGTTCTCTATCAGGTTTCTAACAGCTTCTCCAAGTTGGGTAGTATCACCTAAAATATTATATGTGCCATTTGCAATATCAATATTAAGTTTCAAACCCTTCTTTTCAATCGCTCCTTTTATTTTTTCAACAACACCAGAGACTATTTCTTTGAAATCAACTGACTTCATATCAAAAGCAAGTGAACCGCTTTCTGCACTATTACCCTTCAAAATACCAGTAACGTATTTTACTCCACCTTCAGAATTTTCAAGACCCTTTGCAATCAAATCTTTTGCCTCTTCTGGGACTTTACCATAATCATCTGTCAAAAGTTCCGCAAAAATATTTTTGTTAATACCCAAATAGCCTTTAATCTGATGGTTCATAATGTGAATAAGATTTTTCTGCCCATCATTTGCAACTTGAACTTGCTCACGCAAAGCAATCTCTTTTTTTACACCACGAACTAGTACAAAACCTAAAACTGCAGATATTACAAGTGTAATTGCCGTAAGAATTTTATTTGTCGTATTTTGTATAAAGAAAAATTGTGAACCGATTAATATTATTGATGACCAAACAAGTGCCTGTGCACCAAGAAGTTTGATATCAAAAGCTTTGAATTTAACAATGAGATAAGCAAGAAATATCATAAAAATCAAAGATCCCAATAAACCGTAAAATTCAAAAGAAAAACCCGTTAAAATTCCTTGATCTGATAAATAATTGCTTACAAATATTGCAGAAAAAAATGAAAGTAAAAATAAAGTAATACCAGTAAACATAAGTGTTATCTGTTTTCTAAATACCCTATCTGCTTGCTTAATTTTTATTAAAGAAAAAATTATAATTGAAATAGATAAAATTATTTCAATAAAATATTTATAATATACAGAATAGTTACTTTCTAATGCATAGCACCCATCAAAATTAAATCCTGATAAATTAAATATTGTAGGAATCATTACAATTATGGGTAATAAAATAACCCCTCCTAATATTTTATATTTAAAAGAAATATCTTTTTTTTCTATAAATACATATATTAAATAAAAACTTAAAACATAGAAAAGAAGTTCTACTAGTCCAGCAATAGCCCATGTAAACATCACTATTCTAGTATCTGTATCTAGCCATGTGAACAAATCTAAAACAGACCAAATTACAAACATTAATGATAAATAAAAGAAAATCCTAGACAATAACTTTCCCTTACCTTTAATTAAAACAAAAAAACCCATAAATAAAGAAATGATAATTACTGGAATATGTGAGTAATATAACATTCTAAGATCCCCATTTAGCATACTTAGAGTTGAAGTTACACAGTTGCCAAGATTTGTAATTAAATTGTGATCCATTTTTATTTTTAATTATTTATTTTATAAATTATCTATTTCTTTTTCTAAATGACTAGGATACCAATCCCAGGCCTCTTTCTCAACATTTTTTAATGGCAAAAGTGGAACAACTAAAGGTTTTACATGAAATTTACTAACAACAAACTCAAAAGCCGGCAGAACAACATTTTCAGTAAATTTTTTCTCGTGTTCATTTTCCTTGGCAATAAAATTTTCAAATAAAATACCATTAACTAAGCAGAGACCAAAAATTTTTTTGTAAACCTCCTTTGCACTTTCTCCATTATCTTTAAATACAGAAATATCAAATATGTCAAAAAGTTTTTTATACTGCCTAATATATAAATTATGGTGAAATTCGGTAAAGCTTTTGTCCTGTAAGGTTCTTATCTCCTTAAAGATTTTGTTTTCAGATTTTTTAAAATCAATAATTGTCCTTTTGGTTGTAACATTAATCCCTTTTTTATTATCATGTAAAAAAACTAGTTTTCCAAGATGAATTTTGTCTTTATTTTGAGAACAAAATTTATCTCCGTAAAATTCTAAACATATCGGCTTTAAATCAACAATATCAAGTATATCAAGAAAATATTTCGTTTCAAAATTAGGTGTTAAAATACCTCTAGACAGAATGGCCCTTGGTTCTTTCTTAAAAACTTCCGGAAAATCTTTTCCTAAATAGTCTGACACTTTTTTCTTAAGCTCAACATCATTCCATCTTTTTTCTATTTCTTTTTTAGCCTCGTTTATTGGCGTGTATATATCGTCTATGGTCATAATTAGCTTTAATTATAGCTATAAAATAGAAAAAAACAAAGGGCGTGAAGATAATTAATCCTCCCGCCCTTTTTAACTAAATATTTTTGTAAAAATACCCCAGACATTCTTGAATGCTGGGAGTGTAAGCCACTCAATTGCGAGTGCCCACACCTCACAGCTCAATATCGTACTCAAAATAAAAACTAAGTAATCTTTCTTTTTGAGTACAACTTTGACTGTGCCGTTCTCCCGCTGCAAGTAATAAGCAGTTGCAACGAAAGAATCGTAGATAGAGAGAATAATAAACGGAATTAACCGTACACTAATTATTTTCTCTACTACCCAGAATCCAAAAGCCGGCATGACATAGAGTAGTTTTTTTGAACCACTATTTGTCTTATAAACTCGCCGAACTTCTAAACCCTTTTTCACCACATCGTCTATTATGGTAATGCCCAACCAGTCTTCTTTAGACTTTTGATACAGCTTGAGTATGATAAAATTTCCGATTGACGTTAATATTATCATACCAAGTGCACCAAAAATTCCAAATAAGCCCTGAACGATTGGCCATACACCAAGGTCTAGGAAAGCATTCCATGATTCGAATGCGGTAAACCCTCCGGCAACCACCAAAAGCTTCCTAATTGACTTGGTGAAGTAGTACACCGTTCCGGAGACGATAAGTATCCAGAACAGAGTTTTCAGAATGCTCTGAATATCCATTTTCGCCCCCTTTCTCTTTTAGAGAATTTTTTGTATTTTTACTTCTTGTTAAACAACAAACCGGTCCTGTGACCGGCCCCTTTTTAATCTACTTACAATTATATACCTTTTTTATGATTTTGTCAATCCCTATGGAATATGCCGAAACTATGAGGATTCCCCTTCGTTATTTACAGCTTCTTACTTTTTATTTCCTCCTTTGTGTATGCGCCCCTATTCCAACCAGCTCGAATTTTTTCAATAAACACCTTCAATTCATCATCAGACATTATCTTTAAACCTAGTTCCTTAGCCACTACTCCCATTTCTTTTAATGCATTAGGAACCTCTTTCTTACTATTTACCATTATTTCCATTTCGCAGTGGAAACCCCAACTTTGAGTGTACTTAATTGCAAATTCTATATTCTTATACAAATAATTATGTCGATTTTGATAAGAATACATATGGTTTGTAAAACCAAGGAGTTTAAATATTTTTATAATCTTGTCGGCATCTTCACGATAAAAGTTTACATCAATCTCCTCAAAATCACTTCCAAGGCCAATTTTTTGAAGTTTTAATGATATTTTTGCGTTATTTTTCGAAATATTGTCCGTAACTTTTAGCAATTTGTCAGGCAAAATAAAAAAGTGCGAATCTTTGTGATCCTCACCTAAATATTTTCCATTCTTTGCTAAAAAACAATTTAATTCAATAAATTGTTCTTCATCTATCAAAGCTCTCAATTCCACCTCAATATTTTTCTCAATTTTCATATTTATTATTATACATAATATTATCATAAAACAAGTAAAAAACCCGCTATCTTTCAATAGCAGGCTTAGAGCAATTCTAATTAAAAAATAAATTCCCAACTGACTGATTCAGATGAATCTTGAACAGAAATTCCATGGAGTTTTAGTTCGTCCTTTATATTATCGGTTTTACTGTAATCTTTAACTAATTTAGCAGATAGATAATCTTTCAATTTAGAGTTAAGATAGTTTTCATTTAAATTTCTATCTTTAAGAATTTTATCATTAAATCTTGTGAGATATCTTCTTGGATCTTCCTCAAAAAGTCTTAAAACTTTAGAAATAGGGTGAAGGTTTTTTAAAAATGACTTAAAAATACCTTTCTTCTCTCCTAAAATAATTTTATTAGAGTGTATAATTTTATTTAATTCTTTAAAAATATTCGTTATTTCTGCAATTACTTTAGGAGTATTAAAATTATCATTCATAAACTCTACAAATTTTTTCTCAAGATCTGCCATCTCAGGAACAAAATTGCTACTTATTTCCTCGTCAGTACTCTCAATAATTTTGTACATATTTAAAAGTGTGATGTAAAAATAATACATTCTCTTACGAGCATTCAAAAACAAATCTTTGGAAAAATCAATATTTGAGCCATAATTGTGAGTCAAGATCGCATAACGAATTTCCTCTGGAAAATACTCTTTTAATGCATCTTTAACTGTTAGAAAATTGCCCAAACTTTTACTCATTTTAGTTCCATTTATCATTACTAAACCATTGTGCACCCAGTATCTAGCAAATTTTTTCCCTGAATATGCCTCGCTTTGGGCAATTTCATTTTCATGGTGTGGAAAGATAAGATCAATACCACCACCATGAATATCAATTTCGTCACCAAGATACTTATTTGCCATAACCGAACATTCAATATGCCATCCGGGTCTACCTTTTGACCATGGAGATTCCCAATAAGGTTCACCTATTTTATTTGGTTTCCATAAAACAAAATCATTATTACTTCTCTTGTTTGGTGAATCTTCTGAATTAATTAACTCATCCTTTTTTCGGTTTGAAAGTTGACCATACTTGGCAAATTTCTCAACACTAAAAAAGACCTCACCATTATTTACATACGCGAACTCTTTACTTATTAGTTTTTGTATATATTCAATAATATCATTAATACATTCAGTAACTTTTGGTTCATAAGTAGCCTTTCCCACTTTAAGTAACTCCAAATCTTTATAATTTTCTTTGATATAAAACTCACAAATTTGAGAGCTTTCCTTTCCTTCATCATTTGCTCTTTTGATGATCTTGTCATCAATATCAGTAAAATTCCTTACATATTTAACTTTATAACCGAGATACTCATAATATAATCTTATAATATCGTAAATAACGGCCTGTCTAGCATGTCCTATATGAATTTCATCATATGGAGTTATGCCACAAGCATACATTTTTAATTCACCATCAACAATAGAAAAAAATGGTTCCTTCTTCCTTGTAAGGGAGCTGTATATCATTATCGTTGGTTTTTCCTTTTTCATTATTTGATAATTACATTTTAAAATATATCTTATTTAATAACGCTAGTCAAAGTAAAACTAATAATAAACACCGATAAAAAAACGAAAGAGGGCTTCGTTTATTATTTAATTATTTTTTATATAGGCAATTGCCTCATCCAGACACTTACTAAAATCGTTACATTTCTCCCAAGAATTTTTTATTATTTCCCTTAATTTAATGTGTGTAGGTGAATTTTTACCATTATCACTTTGAAATCTAAACTCTTTGAATTCAATATTTAATAAAACAGAAAATGATTCTTTTACGTGCCAAATCTGATCTTTATTTAGTCCTTTGTCGTAACAAATTTTTTCATAATATTTATGGAACATAAAATGCATAAGCTCATGTGTGGCAACATCAATGCAAAGAAACTTGTTACCGCGCATACTCGTAGCAAACCAGCATTCTTGAGTATTGTATCCGTAACTATTTGCTGAAGATAAAACACCTTTTACCGATTTATATGGAAAAGGAAATTTATGTATTCCTTCTAATTTTTGTATAACGTCCTTTTCAATTTTTATCCACTCCTTATTTATATCATCAGCAAGAGATTGGAGTTTCTTATCTTGCTTATAATACTGTTCAATCGTTTTTTCAATCTGAATCCTAATTTCATCATCTGATTTTAATAACAAAAGAGCCTCTGAAATATCTTCTTTGTTATAAATAATTCCACGCCCCTTAGCTTGCTTATAAGCATTGAGAGCAATAAAGTGGTTCTTAATGTCTATTTCTTTATCAATAACAAATGTAACAACCTGAGAATCTTTATTTACCATGTATTTATATTAATTTTTCTACAATCTTTACTACATCTTCAAAATGAACTTCCTTTTGTTCTCGAGATACAACATTTTTTATCTGCACAGTGTTGGTTTGTTTTTCTTTATCCCCTGCTATCAAAACGACCGGGATTTCTTGAGTTAAAGCGTATGACAATTGGCCTTTTAAATTTACTTCTTTTCCTAAATAAATTTCTGAATCAATATTATTTTTTCTCAACATCGTAACTATTTTTTGACAATAATCTTCAGCTTCTTTATCAAAATTGAGAACTACAGCTTTTACAAAAGTTTTACTCTTTTTTATAAGTCGAAGCTTTTCCATAGCAACGAATAATCTATCTACACCCACAGAAGCCCCTACAGCTGGAATATTTTGGGCACTAAATCTTGAAACTAAATCATCGTATCTTCCACCTGAGAAAACACTGCCTATGGATGGTAAATCTGTAAGAATTGTTTCAAAAACTGTTGCAGTATAATAGCCGAGTCCGCGTGCTATCGAAAGATCTATTTTCCAAGACTGTTCTGGCACGCCAAGAGCTGAAATATTTTTTGTCATTTCAACTAATTCATTTATTCCTTCCATCGCCACGATTGAATTGCTCATTAATTGAGAAATTTTATTTATTATTTCTGCAGATGATAGCTCACGCAAATCCAAAAATTGTTTGAGCTTATTTATCTGACTATCATCAAGCTTCACAACTTCTTTCAATTCTTTTACAACACCGTCCCACTCAATTTTTTCAAGTTTATCAATAATGCGTAAAACATCAGCATTTGATTTACTATCATAACCAATAAAGTCGCTTAGCCCATTTAGGATTTTGCGATTATTTATTCTGATCAAAAAGTTTTTTAGACCAAGCTCGGTCATTACTTCATACATAAGTGAAATAATTTCGGCGTCTGCACTCATTCTTGCTGAGCCAACAATATCGGCATCAAATTGCATAAATTCTCGAAAACGGCCAGCTTGTGGTCGCTCACCCCTCCAGCATTTACCCATCTGATAGCGCTTAAATGGCCTTGGGAGCTTGTCTTGATATAGAGATACAACTCTGGCGAGTGGCACTGTAAGGTCAAATCTTAGGGCCAAATTTTCATTACCTCCTTTTAGGCCAGCACGAAAAATCTGCTTGGTAAAATTGGCATCACCACCTGTCAAAACCTCCTCTTTTTCTATACCAGGAGTATCCAAAGGCAGAAAACCAAAGCGTTCAAAAATTGCACGAACTTTGTCGCACATCATTTGGCGAACAATCATTTCCTCTGGCAAATAATCTCTGAAACCGCTTTCTAGTTCTGGATTTATATATTTTTGTTTAGTCATTTTTTTGTTTTTACAATTGATAAAATTATACATTAATAAAGTTATCTGTACAATTAATCATTTCTCGACTATTTTTATTTCTTTCAATACTTTCCCTACCGCTTCTTTTGCATTATTTGCTTTGATATTTAATAACCTTTTTCTATTATCTAGATATGTATCAGCAAGTTTATCAGCCCAACCTCCAGTGCCACCAATTACAACAGTAGGAATATTTGACTGGTATGCAATTGCAATTTCAGTTAAAGTGCCCGAACCGCCAGACACTGCAATTATTGCATCGCAAGAATTCACAAGAACAAATTCCCTTCCTCCTCCTCTATCCATACCAGTTGAAACAAGAATATCCGTATTTCCATCTTTATCCCAAATATCTTTTCCTTTTCCATAAGTTACACCAACAGTAATACCATTGGCACTTTTTGCGCCTCTTGAAGCGGCGGTGGAAAGAGAATCGTAATCTTTTTCGGCACCATAGACGGTGATATTTCCTGATAGAGCAATTTCCTTGCCTACATCATATGCTATTTGTTCTAATTCTTTTGAATAATTTAAGTCCGCGGCCGAACCCATTACACCTATCTGATATTTTCTTATATTTTTCATATTATTTATTATTTTTTAAGTTTCTAAAAAAACACGACCTATTTCCTGTGTGACAGGCACCTTTTCCTTTTTGGCAAACTTTATATAGCAAAGCATCCTCATCACAATCTATAAGAACTTCTTTTACAATTTGGATATCACCACTTGTTTTTCCTTTTACCCATATTTCATTTCGTGAAGTTGAATAGTATGTAGCAAGGCCTGTTTTAATAGTCATTTTGTATGCCATTTGGTCTGCATAAGCCAGCATAAGTACTTCTCCACTTTTAGCATCTTGTGTAGTTACTGGCACTAATCCGTTTCTTTTTTTAAAGTTTGGTTTAATTTTCATAATTAATATATTATTTTATTAATTGGATACTCAACTATTCCTTCTGCACCAAGTTTTTTAACTATTGGAATAATATTTCTAACATTTTCTTCCGAAAGAATCGTTTCAATTGAACACCATTTTTCATCAGATAAATTTGAAACGGTAGGTTTTCTTAATGAAGAAATTGAATCAATAATTTTACTAATCATATTTTTTGGAGCATTCATTTTTAATCCAACCATACTTTCAGCATCAAGGGCACTTTTAATCAATGCTGCAAATGTATCGATTTTTTGTCTTTTCCAATTATCTTTATAACTTGATTTGTTTGCAATTATTCTTGTAGTTGATTGCATAACCGTACCGATTACCTTCAATCTATTGGCTTTTAAAGATGCACCACTTTCTGAAAGCTCTGCGATTGCGTCTACTAAATATGGAGTTTTTGCCTCTGTCGCACCCCAAGAAAATTCTACATCGGCTTTTATATTGTTTTCTTTTAGGAATTTATTCGTGACATTTACAAGTTCTGTTGCTATTGTTTTGCCATTTAAATTATTAATATTATTTATTTTTGATGCTTCAGGTACAGCAATAACAAGACTTGCCGGATTCATACTCTTTTTAGAGTATTTTAATTCAGCTATTTCTTTAACATCACTACCATTTTCTAATATCCAATCTTTTCCAGTAATGCCGACATCGAATTTTCCCGCTTCAACATATCTAGAAATTTCTTGTGCTCGAATAAGCATACATTCAATTTCTACATCATCTATTATCGGAAAATATGATCTTTCACTAACACTTATTTTGTAACCAGCTTTTTTTAGAAACTCAAAAGTAGATTCTTTTAAACTTCCAGCTGGTAATGCGATTCTTAATTTATTTGTTTTCATTTGATTTAATTTTAATTTAGTAATTTTTACAATAAAAAAAGCCCCTTGCAGATGGGGTCTTTGATATTGAAACTAAAGAAAAATCAAATGCACCCCTTTCTACAAGAGGCTAGTATGTGAGCTGTTAAGTTTTATTGTTTTATTAAACATATTTATATATTATCACGTTTATATTATTTGTCTACTCAGAGCATTTCTCACCATCTGTCAGCGCGGATGGATTGCAATATGTATATGTGCAATCCTTCTCCCCCGTCGTGCAAGCTAATTCTTCATTACAACCAATTTTTTCGGTAGTTTGTTCACAAAGATAAATTGTCTCGGCTTTCTTACTAATATTTTTGTAATATGTTGTTCGCTCAGCGGAAGATGAAGCAGAAGAACAAGTATCGTCTGTAGCTGGGTCACATTTTATTGCAAAACATTTTTCTATTTTTGGGTCACAAGAAACTTGGCTGACTATTTGGTAATCTTTTAAAACAACTATTTTAACAAAGGTCACTGCGACAGAAATAACGATAAGTGAGAATATCACTATATAAAATATCTTATTATTCTTATCTGGTTTTTTCTCTGTGGTTTCCATTGCTGTATTTTACCATAATTTAAATATTTATTAAATTATTTTTATTATTCAACTCAACTGCTTTTTTTACAATTCTGTCACCTATTTCCTTCCAATCAAAATATTGCTTATAATCCTTTGGGTCAATAAATTTTATTTCTGCAATATCTCCATCTGGGTCAGAAACAAATGGGCCATATGGTTCAACGATACAAAACGAACGAGTTGTCCTTGTAATTCCAGCTGGTTCATAAAAATCACAAAATCCGATAAGTTCCTGATATAAAACCTTCATATTTGTTTCTTCTTTTATTTCACGTACAACTGCTTCTTCGTATTTTTCCCCTGCTTCAATTGAGCCTCCTGGTGGAGTCCATCTATTTCCCTTTTTTTCATAAACTAAAACCATTTTGTCACCATAAAAACAAAACATCTGGACCACATTTAGTTTTTTATTTTCTAAATCTTCTGTAGCAGCAACGCCTTCATAATAAATATAGTCAATTTTTCTACCATCGCTACTAGTGTAAGTTGATTTTATTTCCATTTTTAAACCTTAATTCTAGTAAATCTTTCGTCACTTAAAAGCTTACTATCATGCGTTATGATAATCAAAGCGCCATTATAATCAACAAAAGCTTGGTGCAAAATATATTGTGTCATAACGTCAAGATGGTTTGTTGGCTCATCCCAAATTATTAAATCATATTTTTTTAGAGAAAGCGCCCCAAGTAAAATTTTTATTCTGATACCCATAGATAAATCCTTGAATTTTCTATTCAAATATTTTTCGTCTAAATTATTGTATGACATAGAGCGGTACATATCCTGTTCACTCAAATCAAATGCTTTCAAATACTCTTTTGCTGTTTTCTCGTCAATCTCTTCATACCATTTTTGTGAAATATAATAATGTGAAAACTGGCAATTTGTGCTAAAAGAATCTTCATTACTTATTTCAATGTTTTTATTTAAGTAAGCAATGACTTTTTTAATAAAAGTTGTTTTTCCAGAACCATTTTCTCCTGTCAAAATTATTTTGCTATCAGCACGGACAGAAAAACTTACTTTTTCTCCATGTAATGTTTTTGAAGAAATGCTAAATAATATATTTTTTAGTTTTCCATTACTTTCTAATACAACTATTGGTATTGGATCAAATTCTGGCTCTTTTACATCAATATTTTCTGCTCTTTCTTTCATTCTTCTGGCTTCTGAACTTCCATGTTTTCCAGCCATTTCCCTTTTAAAGCCTTGTAAGACCTTGTCTTCACAGACCCATTTTGTACCAGCGTCACTTTTTTCTTTTAATGCTTTGGCCGATTTTACTAGTGCATCATGTTTCTTCAAGTTCATTTCGTATTCAACAAAAGCTCTTTCTACTTTCTTTTTGCGGGTAATCAAATATGAAGAACAAGTTTCTTTAGATTTTTCTACACTTTTTGAGTCTAAATAAAAAATAGTTTCAGCAATGTCATCAATAAACTGAATATCGTGACTTGAAAATATGATTTTAATTTTGTTCGTAATAATATATTTTTTCAGCCATTCAACGTTTTTCTTATCAAGGTTGTTTGTTGGCTCATCTAGAACATAAATATCAGCTTTTTTTGAAAATAATTCTTCTATTCTTTTTTTTGTGTGTTCGCCCCCTGAAATTGGTAAATCTGTTTTCTCAACTTGAGAAAAATACAAAATTTTATTTTTTGCTGGTACGTGAATGCTCACCCAGTCTTCAACAGCTGTTTTTTCTGCGATTGATTTTAAGATTGTTGATTTCCCTATCCCATTTTCCCCAAGAATCGCGGTTCTGTAGGTTTCATCTATATCAAAACCAATATTTTTTCCCTTTCTATCAAGCTTAATTTTAATCATTTTTGTTATTGTTATAAAATATATTCTCCAGGTTTAAATATTTTATCTTTATCTGAAAACAAAGTAATAATATTTGGACCAACGGCCTCAATCCCATATTCACTCATAAATAAACCAGCGTCTTCAGGAATTGCGATTATTTTTTTCAAACCATATTCTTTCATATATGTTTTTATATCGTTGTTCATTGATTGATTATAATGACACCAAACATCATAATCTTGAAGTAAATTTAATGCCGAAAAATCTTTCAAACCAACATCATTTGGATCAGCAGAAAGTGCTGGAATAATTGTTTTTGATAAAATAATCGCACCTGCACTTCCCCCACATATCGGAATATCTTTTTGTGCTAGTTTTTTTATAATTTCAAATGTTCCAAATTCTTTTAATTCCTTTAATAATTTAAAAGTATTTCCCCCACCAATATATACTCCACCAAATTGTTCAAAATCTTTTTCAGTTTTGTTTTTCAGATCATCCTCCGTCCACATTATTATTTTACTAACCCCCAATGTGCTAAACAGATCAGAAATCCATAATAAACAACCTGGATAAGGATATTTACTAGTATCAATAGCAATTGGAATATATAAAATAGGCTTAGATAAATCCAAAACTGAAACAAATTTCTTGTCTAATTCGACTGAATCTTTTCTTCCACCACCTCCACCATGTAAAAATAATTTCATAGCTTTATTTTAATTCTTTATAAAAACATTTAAACTTTCTGTACATATAACACTGATTCACATCATTTATCGCAATATCACCATATTTATAATTATTTTGGACCACATCAGCAATAAAGGTGCATGTATCTGATAAACAAGCAAAACATATCCAAAAAATAAGCTCTTTATCGTAAGCTACAATTTTTGGTGCAGTTTCATTATAGGCATTGATAAATCTATAGATTGATAATTTTGATGGACCAGTATCTTTTTTATACATAGACCACTCAGCAATTGCGAGCCCCAAATCCTTTAAAATTGGCCCGTAGCAAGCCCAATCTAGGTCAATTATATAACAATCATTTTTTGTATAAATTAAATTCTGAATTCGGTAATCGTTATGAATAACTCCGTACAATTCTTTTCCTTCTTTAATCTTTAATTGAGCCTCAGAATAAAAAGTTTTTACTTGTTTTAATAAAATTTGATAATCAGTAAATTTTTTGAGCGAATCTGTATCAAGGGCAAATAAACGGTCATATTCTGTAAAAATATTGCGATTTGGAACAGTTTCAACTTTCATATTGTTTGTAAAAGTATGAAACTCTCCAAATTTTCTTGCCCCACGCTCAATTACATCTGTTTCTAAATGTTCAGTATCAAGTTTTTCAACCTGTGTACCATCAATAAAATCAAAAAGAACTACCTGTCTATTATCAATTAATACAAAATATTCTTTAGATTTATTTTCTATTGGTCGTGTAACATTTAAACCTTTTTGTGCAAGAGCAACAAGTACTTCGAGCTCAAATGAGACTTTTTTCCCTAATCTTTTATTTACACGTAATGCATATTTTTTACTATTTGCATCTGTAACAATGTAAACGTAATTATCTGGACCATCATGAATAAGCTTTGATGCAAGTGGTCCTTTCAAATTGTATTCAGATTCTATTATTGATAAATATTGGTATGACATAATTTTTTATCTATCGGAACGACCTAATAATATTCTTGTTAAATGATGAGCTAAATTTTCGAGTTTTTCTAAATACAAATCGTGTTTAGCTTTTGAAACTTTATTTTTTATTAACTCATTTTCGCAAGATTTATCATAATCATATAGCAATACGTGAACCAATTCATGGACAAGTGTATATTCTTCGTCTCCTCTAAACGGATTCCACGTAATAAGAATTGATGCGGTTTTTTTCTTTAGATTAGCCACAAAATCTCCACTTTGACGATAATCTGTTCTTTTGAAATCAACTATTTGCAAATCAAGCTTCCAATCAGTCATCTGCAGTTTTTTCTGCCATTTAACTAAAAGTTTATTGAGAAAAGCTTTAGGCTTCCCTCTCTTTTCTTTAATATTAAAAATGATTTTCCTGTCGTTTTTCATACGACAATATTAGCATTTTTTAACTTTTTGACTATTCTCTGATTTTGCAAAAACTAATCCAAATGCGCATGGTCATTCCAAATCCAGAGCCACCAAGGCGAGAATTTTTGCTTTTTATCATATCCAAAAACTGTAATTCCAGTATTTTCCATATGAAGTTTGTGAACAAATTTCGCACATTCATCTCCGGTGAGCTTTTTACCAAATAGTGCATACGCCATAACAACTCTCATAAAAAAACCGTGCGTAACTACTAAAATTTCTTCCTCAGGTCTATCTTCCAATAATTTTAATGCTTTTGCTGCTCTCTTTTTTAAATCATCAAAATTTTCTTCATCAGAATAACGATAGCCGGGAACATGAAAGTAAGCAAAATAATTTTTTTCCGCTTTTAAACCTATTGGATCATCTTTTGGTATATTATATGCCTCTTTTGCTCTTCGCCTTTCAACGAACAAATCCGAATATTCAATTGGTTTTTTAACCTTCTTCAAAATAATATCCGCGGTTTGCCTTGTCCGCACCATTGAACTACAAATAATCACTTCGATTGGAAGTTTTGCACATCTTTTTGCAACAATACTTGCTTGCTTTTGTCCATTTTTTGTCAGTGGCGACTCTTCTGATGAACGAATTGGACCTATATTTCCTTCGCATTCACCATGTCTGACAAAATAAATTTTTTTCATAGTACTTTTTGTGTTTTTTAGTAATCTTTATAGATGATATGAGGTTTATTATCGTTTGACAAAATATAATCTTTCATAATTTTTGGCCTAATATCAGTTTTTTCAAATTCCGAAATAGGACACTCTACAATATTAAATTTATTAACATTTACCTTTAGTTCACCAAGTACTTCATAAAAAAAACATATTTCATGAAATTTCTTATTATTCTCAAAAACAAAAAAATTCTCGAGTGTGGTTTTAAAATTAACTTTGCTAATATTAATGCCTGTTTCTTCTAAAAATTCTCTTTTTGCTGCTTCTTCTGAATTTTCATTTATCTTTATTCTTCCACCAATAAAATATAAATAACCCTCTGGATGTTTTGAAAACAAATAGCCATTTTTTGTGCGAGCAAGTATGACAACTCTGACATTTAGCATAGAATCTTTTACTGAAATTGTTAGGTCCATATATTTGGATAATTTAAAAACAAATAATAACTTCTTTATAAAGAAAAAACAAGTAAATTGTTCGGCTACTTCGCACACTTTCTGTTGTATTAACAATATTAAGTAGTAATAATAAGTGACTTACTTCAAGCGAGATAACTACCTTTTGCTGCCAGACTTGGAGTCTAACGAGCGGAAATTTGCGGCTAACTTTCGTCGTCGGTTCTATTCCAAGTCCCATCGCTCTATGCAGAGCTAAAAATACGTTGCGACGACGCGACTTGAGCGTCGCTCGAGCTGGCTGCGGGACTTGGGCTCGAACCAAGATTCCATGCTCCAGAGGCATATGTCCTACCATTAGACGATCCCGCAATAAATAAAGAATACTTGAAAAATAGTAATTATTCAAGCTAAAAATATTTAAATACTGAAACTTAAAATTATTATTTATATTTTAAACTAATTTTTCAAATACTTCTGCACAGCAAGATAACTTGCGATAGAACCAAAAATAATTCCTGCACCAAAGATTGAGCTAAATATAGCTAAGAAATGATTTAGATAATATGCAAACAAATCAAATCCCATAAAATATGCGCCGTAATAATGATTAATTGCAAAAGTAAGAAGAGCAAAACCTAGTAAAATAATTATTGCTGAAATAATACCGCACAAAAGCCCGCTAACAATAAACGGGCCTTTTACATAGGTGCTGGATGCACCAACAAGACGCATGACTGATATTTCGTCACGAGCGATAAAAATAGTGAGACGAATTGTGTTAAAAGTAACAATGATTGAAATTAGGATAAAAATAATTGCAAACCAAATACCCAAAACATTTACTGAATCAATAATTTTTGACAGTCGGTCTATAACGACTTTATTTTGAGCATAATTTACTTTATCTATTATAGTAGGGCCATTTTGAGAGAGGGTGCCATCACTTGCGTCAGACAAATATTTTGCAATTCCAGCATACTGTGATGGATCTTTTGCTTTAATGTTTAAAGTAGCTCCAAGTGGATTAGCGCCAAGTTGTTCTAGCGCTTGCAATGTGAGATTGTCATTCTGGTGTTTATCTTTAAAATTTGCCAATGCAAGGTCACTTGAGATATATTCAACGGATGAAACTTCTGGTAAAGCTTCTAAAGATTTTTTAACGGATAAAATATCATTTTCTGATGCCGTTGTAATAAAATAAACATTCACATCAACCTTGCTTTTTACTTGATCCAGACTGTAATTTAAAAACCCTCCTAGTAAAATAATTGATGTAAGTATAAAAAGGGTTACCGTCATGACTAAAATAGAAGACAGCGAAACAAAACCATTTCTAATAAAATTTTGTAATCCTGATTTAAATATTCTTTTTGTTGCAAGCCAAATCATAATTATATTATATCAACTATAAAACATATCTGCCCGTCTTATCATCACGGATGACCTTTCCTTTTTCCATTGTTATAACTCTTCTTCCGAGCGAATCAATAACCCCCTTATTGTGAGTTGTCAAAATAATGGTTGTACCAAGATCATTTATCTTTTTTAATATTTGTATAATGTCATTTGTGTTTACAGGATCTAAGTTTCCTGTTGGTTCATCGGCAATAATAATATCTGGTTGATTCACAATTGCACGGGCGATTGCGACTCTTTGTTTTTCTCCACCTGAAAGCTCGTGTGGAAAATTGTACGCCTTGTTTGTTAAATCAACCAGCTCCAAAACATGTGGAACATCGGCAGAAATTTCTTCTTCCTCCCTTCCAGACATTTCCATTGCAAAAGAAATATTTTCGTAAACGGTTTTATTTGGTAATAATCTAAAATCCTGAAAAACGGTGCCAATCTTTCTCCTATAGTGGTGGATTTCGTGTTTCTTTAGCTTATTTACATCGACTGATTCATAAAAAATCTTGCCTGATGTAGGTATTTCTTCTGCTAAAAGCATTTTCACTAGAGTTGTTTTTCCTGCCCCAGAATGACCAACGATGGATACAAACTCCTTTGGTTCAATAATTATACTAGCCTGCTCAAGTGCTTTTGTGCCATCAGGATATATTTTTGTAACTTTATCAAAGACAATCATTGGATAGATTATATCACTCATGGCATACAGAGACAAGATAAAAAGGCGGTTTTGCGAAGCAAAACCGCCTTTTTATCTCTAATTTAAACTTTTCTCTGCCTCAATAAATTCATCGAGCTCACCATTTAAAACTTTATCAATATTATTTGTCTCAGCATCAGTTCTGTGGTCTTTAATCATTTTATAAGGGTGAAAAACATAAGAACGAATCTGATTTCCCCATTCAATTGATGTTGACTTGCTTATAAACAAACCTTTTTCTTTATCGGCATTTTCTTTTTCATAATGTGCGTAAAGTTTACCCTTTAAAATCTGCATGGCCTTTTCTTTATTTTTTTGTTGGGTTCTTTCACTCGTCGCACGGACAGAAATACCTGTTGGAATATGAATTACTTTTACGGCTGTCTCTCTTTTATTTACATTTTGCCCACCAGGACCACCGGCTTTTGACATTTCAAATTTCAAATCTTTTTCAGATAATTCAATACTTGAATCCTTTTCAATTTTTGGCGAAACCTCAACCATAGAAAAAGAAGTTTGTCTTAAACTTTTTGCATTAAATGGAGAAAGTCTTACCAGACGATGTACCCCAGCTTCCCCTTTCAAATCTCCATATGCATTTTTCCCAGAAATTTCTAGCGTAATGTTTCTATAACCTCCATGGTCGTTTTCAACTTCATCCAAAACTGTTGAGCTCCAATTTCTTTTTGCAAAAAATTTTATATACATTTCAAGTAGAATTCTTGAAAAATCTTCAGCATCATCTCCACCAGCGCCAGAATAAATTGTCATAATTGCGTCACCATTATTGTATTTATCTTTCCCAAAAAGTTCATCTTTCAATTTGGCAATTTGTTTTAAAACCGTTTGAGCGTGATTTTTGTCAGACCAAAAATCTGGAGACAACATCTCTTTTTCCAATTCTTGAATTTTTTTATTTATATCCTCCTTCATGAGCCAAAGGCCAGGATCGAACTGGCGACCTGCGGTTTACGATACCGCCGCTCTACCAACTGAGCTACTTTGGCAAAAGCTTGTGAGCCATTGACCGGGATCTCCACCTATCGTGGCGAGTATCTTTCCACCTCACTGCGTTCGGTACGGAAAGATCTTTCGCTCCCTGTCGCGAGCCAAGCAGTTGGCTCGCTCAATGTGCCCACTCGCTATGCTCGTGAGCCATTGACCGGGATCGAACCGGTGACCTCGTCATTACCAATGACGTGCTCTACCGACTGAGCTACAATGGCTTAAACAGATTGAATATTAAGCGATTTTTGGCTTTTTTGCAAAGAAAAAATTTTGTTTGCACCCAAAATACAAATTTTATCGTATCATTTATAGAACACAGACGTTATTGATTTTTAACATAATGCATCTATAACCAAAGATCAACACTAAACAGAAATCCAGTTTTAGCTTAGTCAATAAGCATTAAAGTAAATGAAACAAGCACAGATACTCAAGGAAAAATGCCGTTTTTCTTTTTTATAATTGATAATTTCATTAAGAATTTATTTGGATTTTAGTTTAAATTATTGATTACTTTGCCCAAATGTTCACTTTTATAATGTTTTTGTGTATAATTGCTTTATAAATAGTTAGTTTATTAAAAAAATATATGAATAAAAAAATAAAAATTCTTTTTGGCTTAATATTAACAACATTTGTTTTTTCTATTATAACAACATCTGCTTTTGCAATTATTAAAAAAAATAAAGTCTTGCCTCAAAAATCTACAACAACCATAATTTTAGGAACTGTATCTTCTATAAACGGCAATAATATTTTGTTATATATTAAACAAGGAACTTCGGCTAAAACAAAAAATCAATTGCCAGTCATAGCGACCACGACACATGTAGTTGATGCTACTAATGCCTCGGTTTTAATTAATAACGCAACGAGTTCAATTTCTGAAATTGCAGTTGGTGACACATTATTTGTACAAGGAGTAGCAGATGGTAATAAAAAAATTATTGCAAATATAATTCGTGATATTGCTACGATTAATAGTAAGGTGAAAGTAATATCAAATAATAATCAAAAACAAAATTCAACATCAACATTAGCAAATAATAGCGGCAGTCAACCAGTGATCATTGGAACAGTTACTTCGATTAATAATTCAACGATAATTATTAAAGATAGAAATAGCACATCTTTTTCAATTGATGCGACAAGCGCAAAAATTTTAAAGAAAAATGGCGAAATATTGGTATCGAACATAGCGCTTGGTGATTACCTTATGGTGCAAGGTAAAATTAGTAGTTCGTCAGCAGTAGCAACGGTAATATTAGATCGCGGAATAATAGCAACGACCTCAGCTTCAAAATCAACTACTAATATTTTTAATAAAATTGGCAATTTTATTAAAGGGCTATTCTAAGTGTGATAAAATATATTTTGACAAAAAATTACTACGATCTACATGGTTTAGAGTTTTTAGTACAAACTATTTATTAAAGTAATCTATTAAATACTTCTTTGTTTCTTCAGGCCAAATACTAAAACTTTTTATTTCGTATTTATCAACCCACATGGGCTTGTAGATATTTACTTCCGAGGCCCTTTCTACTTCAACACTATTATCTGACATTTTAGGAGTGCCCGAAATGTATTTACATAAAAAAATTTGATGTGTTCTTCCATTTGCATCTTTAAAAGTAATTATTTTTTTATCAACTTCAGCGATAATTGATGTCTCTTCAAATAACTCACGAATCGTCGCTTCTTCTGATGTCTCGCCATCTTCAACATGACCGCCAGGTAAAACATAGTACTCACTATTATTTTTGCAACGAAAAATCATTAAAAATTTATTTTCCTTACAAACTAATGCTGTTCCTCTGTCACCTTTCATAGAAAAAATTATATCATGAATTATGTAAATCGGCTGGCCGGAGTTTCTCCACCTTCGACTCAATAAGTTTTTTAAATTAAACTGGCCGGATATTCGACCCTTAAAGGGTCAGTACCCCCATTGGCTATTTTATTTCATTGCATTTATAAAATTGACTCAATGGGGCTTCGAACCCGGACACGAGTGATAACATCACTCGTTCCAGTCACGTAATTAAAAACTCCCGGTGGGAGTTTTTTAATTGCGCGGCTGGCCGGATTCGAACCGGTGACCTCTCCCGTGACAGGGGAGCGCTCTAACCAACTGAGCTACAACCGCATTTATTGCAAACAAAACAATAACAGAAAAATGTCGTTTCTACAATATTTTTCTTTGTGTCGACGGGTGGAATCGAACCACCGACCTTAGCTTTATGAGTGCTATGCTCTAGCCAACTGAGCTACGTCGACATATATCTATATTCTGTTGTAAATTTGTAAACGTGCTTTCTAACCAAAACAGCTACGTCGACATGCTTTTGACAAAATTAATATAACATTTTTTTTATGAAAAACAAATGAAAAGCTGAATTCTATAAAGCAGAATTCAGCTTTTCATTAAATGTTGCGGGGGCTCGAATTGCACGAGCGTCTCCAGGTTATGAGCCTGGCGAATTACTGCTACTCTACCCCGCTGTATTTTACTTTACAACACGAAAGCCAAAAAAGCAAGGATTATATAGTGGCCATCGAAAAATTATGACCTAAATTATTTCAAATTCGTCAAAAACTGACTGATATAATTTAATAACTCGTTTTGCCTCTTTCTGTGTGAGTAAAAATTCTGACCCTTGGTGAGCAATGGCATTTCTTATTTTGTGTGCTTCCCATGCTTGTTCAAGATTATTAAAATCGCTTTGCTCAATATTTTTCAATTTATCACCTATACTTTCACCATGTAATTGCAGACTGTCTAGAAGATCATTCAAAATAATATCTGCTTCTAGTATTGCAAGTCTCCACTTACTAGCATCATCAGAGTTAATGTGCGCTTCAACTAATTTCCACTTTGGATTTTCTACGATAACACTATCTAAATGAATTTTTGCTTGTGCACCATTTGGCAATACTTTTGCCATAATTTTTTTTCTTACTTCTTTTTCTTTAATTATATATATGATAACTAAAATTATGAGAAAAAAAGACAAAAAAATAGAAAAAATAGTAAATCTGGCATAAAAATTAATTATAGCAAAAATAATCTTATAATAGACCGGCTTTAATCCGCCAATATTTTTAGTTATCCAGTCATAACCAATTGATGCTAGACCAATAACTAATGATAAAATTACTATAATTTCAAAAGCTGCTAATGATAAACCGGATTTTACTTCTTTTTTTTCTGCCATATTAATATTATACCACTTTTTATAATTCTCCCAAGAAGTTTTTACCTATAAAGAAAAGTTTATCTTCTCTGCCATAATCAGCAATAAACTGAATCCCCATTGGTAAATCTTTCGCACCAATTTTTTTCGTACCTGAAGGAATTGAGATTGCAGGAACCCCAGCTAAGTTTATAGGAACAGTAAAAATATCTTCAAGATACATTTGTAGTGGATCATCAATTTTTTCTCCAATTTTAAATGCAACATTTGGCGCAGTTGGAGTAGCAATAACATCAACTTTTTTAAATGCTTTTTTATAATCTTCTTTAATTATTTCGCGAACAATGTTTGCTTTGTTGTAATATGCATCATAATAACCAGAAGAAAGAACATAGGTTCCTAATATAATTCTCCTTTTAACTTCCCTACCAAGTCCAGCCTGTCTTGAAAGAAAATAATCTTCAATTCCCGTACTCCCAGAAACTCTTTTTCCATAACGCATACCATCATATCGTGCCATGTTTGAAGAGACTTCAGCTGGAACAATGACGTAATAAACCGCCAAAGAATATTTTAAATTTGGCAATTCAATATCAACGATTTCATGATCAAGTTTTTTTAGTTTCTCTAAAGATTCTTCAAAATTTATAATTATATCTTTATCAATTCCACCAATTTTGAGAAAATCTCTTGGCACTCCGATTTTTAGTTTTTTGCTTTCAACTTTTAACTTTGGCCTTTCTATTGATGTGCTATCCATTTTGTCTTGTCCTTTTATCACATCAAAAAGAATTTCAGCATCCTCAACAGTTTTTCCAAATGGACCTATCTGGTCTAGTGACGAACCCATGGCCATAACGCCATATCTTGAAACTGCCCCATAAGTAGGCTTTAAACCGACAATGCCACAAAAGCTTGCTGGCTGTCTGATAGAGCCACCAGTGTCAGAACCAAGAGCTACAAGAGCCATATTTCCAGCTATTGAGGCCGCAGAACCACCAGAAGAACCTCCTGGAACCCTTTCTAAATCATGAGGATTTTTTGTTGGACCATAAGCAGAATTTTCAGTTGAGCCACCCATTGCAAACTCATCCATATTTGTTTTTCCAAGAAAAACCACGCCTTCATTTTTTAGTTTTTCTATAACAGTTGCATCATAAGTCGCAACATAATTTTCTAAGATTTTAGATGCCGAAGTTGCAATTTTATCTTTTATTAAAATATTATCTTTTACAGCAATTGGGATCCCCGTAAGCATTCCGGCTTTTCCACTTTTTATTATTTCATCTGCTTTTTTTGCCTGTTCGATAGCATCATCAAAAACAGAAAGATATGCGTGAATATCTTTGTCAAACTTTTTTATTTGATCCAAATATGCTCTAGCCAATTCAACAGCAGTATATTCACCTTTTACAAGTGAATCGTGAGCTTTTTTAATTGTAATATTTATTAAATCAATCATGTTATTGTTTCTCAACAAATCTTCCATCATTTAATTTTTCACATTCATTCCATTTATAAATCCTACCATTCATAGCAATATAAACACCTTCTTCTAAAATATTTAGTGCCCCAATTGCTACACCAATATTAAATTCTGCGTCAGATTCTCTAAATTTGTAGGGCTGGGAAGCTCCTGTCAAAACAATCGCCTTGCCCTTTATGCTACTTAATAATTTTGCAGTTTTTATCATTGTGTCTGTACCATGAGTAATCAATATTTTATTTTCTACTACACTTTTACATGCTTTTTTTATTAATAGTCTATCGGCATTTGTCATATTTAAACTGTCTTTTGCCAGTAGGCTTTCAACATCATAATCAAAATTTAACTTAATTTTACCGCCAGCCATTTCCATAACAGCCTGTTTACCAAAAGAAAAATTCAATGTTCCTTTGACTTCTGAATATTCTTTATCGATTGTCCCCCCAGCAGTAAAAATTTTTATTTTCATATTTTTATAATATTTTTTCAACTTTCAAATAATCGTCTTGCGAAGCTGGCATATCAGCAACAATATTTTTTGTATTTATTCCAGTTTCATTTGGATTTTCATCATTTCTAACAACATTTCGTAGTTCACCAGCTTTTTTTTCTTCGCCGACAACTGACACAACCTCTTTTAGTTGTGCAACATATCCCAAAATTGGATCTACTTCTTTTAGTAGTTTCTCTTTTTCTTCTAATGAAAGTTCGATCCTTGCCAATTTGGCTAGTTTTTCTATATCTTTAATCTCTAACATAGAAATAATATAGCATTTTAAATGACAAAAAGAAATATTCTAAACTAATTCAACTTTATCCCCTTTTAAAGTAAAAAGTTCTGTTTCAATAGATAAAGTTGGAAACTTTTTAGAAATAATCGATTTAGCATTTATTAATTCCTTTTTATGAAATTCTACTTCCTCATCTTGTGATTTAAATTTTTTACTTCCACCATAAGCCCCACAATCTGTATGATTGGTTAAAATTAATTTGTGCGGATGATGCAGTTTTATTGATAATCCAATGTTTTCTAATAAAGTAATCCTGTCCTCCTCTTCTAAAGGTGAGGTTATATTTTTACTTGACCCAGCGATTTCAATCAAATCAAAATCACCATATTTTTCTTTTAATATAGGTAATGCTTGAGGCCAAAAGCGGTAATCAATACACAAAAGAACCAACGATAAATTTTTGATGTGTTTCATTATTAATTATGGATGGAAAAAGAAAGCCACGGCGATAATAATATACGCCATTACAAGCTGAACTCCCTCAAACCAATTACATTCACCGTCTTCTATTATTGCATTAACAATGAATACTGAAAAAATAATTGAAACAAGCTCAAAAGTATTAAAAACTAGGCTCATGTTTGTGGGGAAAAACAAACTAATTAATACAAGGGCCGGAGCGACAAACATAGCAATCTGGGTTGCAGAACCCATTGAAACTTGAAGTGCAAGATCCATTTTCCCCTTAATCGCCATCGTTATTGCAGATGTATGTTCTGCAGCATTACCAATAATTGCAACAAAAATAACACCAATAAATAATTCAGTCCAACCAAAACTTGCAACTAATGGTTCAATTGAGCCAACTAAAATTTCGCTCATGAACGCCACAGCGACTGTTGATATCAAGAGTATTATTATACTTTTTTTAATACTCCACTTTGCTTCATACTTTCCAACATCTTCTGTGTATAAGTGCTTATGTGTAACAAGTGAAAAAATTAAACTTGCTAAATATGAAAGAATCATGATGATGGCAACTAATACGCTCAACTTCTCTATTACCCCACCGGTAGCTGAAATTTTTGAAGTTTGGAGAAATATCGCAGGTATGACAAGTGCAATCGCCGCCAAAAGCAATGTAGATGCACTAGCTTTTGCCGCAACACCGTTAAATGTCTGCTTTGGTCTTTTTATTCCTCCAAAGAATACTGCTGTACCCAAAACCAAAAGAAGATTTCCTAAAATAGAACCTGTAAGTGATGCTTTTACAACTTCTGTAAGTCCTGCCTGCAAAGCAAAGATACCAATAATTAATTCCGTAGCATTTCCAAAAGTTGCATTTAGAAAACCACCCAAAGCTGGTCCGGTATAAACGGTCAATTCTTCTGTAGCCTCGCCAATATATTTTGCTAGTGGTATAATTGATATTGCGGATAAAATAAATACAAAAATTGCGGGTAAATTTAATAAGTGCGCAATAATTGTTATTGGTATAAATATAAGTAGGACATTAAAAAATTTATTTAGCATATATAATTTTATTTGTTAATAATAATTAAAATTATATCATAGCCAATATTTTACACTAGGCCCAATATTATTGTAAATAACCGCAATTATTATAATTAATGTAAAAAATTATGGAAATAAAAAAGATTTATGCGTCTAAGTATGGTCAAACTGTACACACGATGAAACCCCAATACGAGGTTAGAGGTAATGCTGTTTACAGAACTATTTATCATCCGCAGGGTGGTAATGCGGCATTGCCAGATTTTAAGATAAGAGGAGACAAAATGTATACGACTGCACACCACGAAGCTGGAGCACAACCAAACGCATGGTATACAATTAAAAATGGAGCAATACACAATACTGGTTATCATCCAGAGGGAGTAAAAGCTAGGGAATCATTTCATATAAGATAGACAAAAAAGTGGTTACAAGCCACTTTTTTATTATCTAATAATTTTTATAAAATCATTTTCGTTTAGTATTTTTACCCCCAATGTTTGTGCCTTATCAAGTTTTGATCCAGGATTTTCACCACAAACGAGATAAGAGGTTTTTGAAGAAACTGATTCGGAAATATCTCCGCCGAGTGAACGGATTTTATCTTTTGCTTCATCTCGCGACATTGAAGAAAGTGTTCCGGTAACAACAAATGATTTCCCCGATAACTTCCCATTCCCTGCCCCGAGGTTCAACCTCGGGGTTTCTATTTTGACTTGCTTCAGCAGTCTATCAACTAGTTTGCTATTTTTCTTATCAGCAAACCAATCAAAAACTGATTTCCCAACTATGTCCCCCACTCCATTTATTTTTTGCAGTTCTGCAATTTCAGCATTTCGTATTTTTTCTAAAGTTTTAAAATTTTTCATTAAATCAATAGCTGTTTCCTCACCCACTTGAGGAATAGAAAGTGAAACAATAAATCTATTTAATGATACTTTTCTCGCATTTTCAATTGAAGACAATAGATTTTCTACAGACTTTTCTGCAAATCTTGGTAAAGAAAGCAAATCGCCTTTTTTTAATGTAAAAATATCATCGTAATTTGTTATGAGATTATTTTCCAAAAGCACGTCAAGAATTCTTGGCCCGCATCCATCCATATTAAATGCTTTTTTAGAAACAAAATGGTAAAACTTTCTTTTTTGCTGTGCAAATGAATTTTTATTTACACATTTCCAAGCAGCTTCACCAGGAATTCTTTCAATTCTTCCATCCCCACCACAAGCATCTATTTTTTTAGGAAAAACAAAAACTTTTTCGCGTCCTGTACGTAATTCTTTCAAAACTTCGACGATATCTGGAATAACATCACCAGCTTTTTGTAAAATTACAGTATCTCCAATTCTTATATCTAATCTTTTAATTTCATCTTCATTGTGAAGTGTCGCTCGTGAGACAGTGGAACCAGCAACCAACACTGGTCTTAAATGCGCTACTGGTGTTATGACGCCCGTTCTGCCGACTTGAAACACAATGTCTTCTACAACAGTTGTCACTTGCTCTGCAGGGAATTTATACGCAATTCCCCATCTTGGAGATTTACCGGTATAACCAAGCGCTTCCTGAATTTTTCTTGAATTAATTTTAATTACAACGCCATCAAGACCATAATCAAGTTTTTCTTTATTTTTTGACCAATTTTTATAATAGTTTTCCACACCCTCTAAAGAATCAAAAACTTCGTGATGCGGATTTGTCTTGAAACCGAGCTCGGCAATAAGTCTAAGTTCTTTGTCTTGTGTTTCAGGTAATGCTTCAGATATTTTATCAATATCATAGATAAATGAACTCAAATTTCTTTTTGCTGCGATTTTTGGATCAAGCTGACGAATAGAACCTGCAGCGGCATTTCTAGTATTTGCAAAAAGTTGTTCGCCATTTTTCTCACGCTCTTTATTTATTTTTTTCAGTTCATTTTTCGAAAGCCAACATTCTCCAATCACTATCGCATCAATAGGTTTGGGTAATACAAAAGGAATACTTTTTATGGTTTTCAAATTCATTGTTACATCCTCACCTATTTCACCATCTCCACGAGTTGCTCCCTGAATAAACTTCCCATTTTTATAAGTAAGAATTATTTTTAGACCATCAATTTTTAGTTCGCAACAATATTCTATTTTTTCACCATTAAGTGACGGCACTTTTCTTACCATTCTACGCACTTTTTCATCCCATTTTTTAAGTCCTTCAGCCGAAAAACAATCATCAAAAGACCATTGTCTCATTTCGTGCTTAACTTTTTTAAATTCTGAGAGCGGTTCTCCACCAACTCTTTGCGAGGGAGATAGTGGTGTTTTTAATTCAGGGTATTTTTCCTCAATATCAATAAGCTCTTGCATAAGCGAATCATATGACTCATCTGTGATATTCGGCTTATCCAAAACATGATAAAGATACCTATAATGATCTATAGTTTTTACAAGTTTTTCATATCTCTCTTTAACATCTTTCGTGATACTATTCGCCATTTTCTACTAATAATTATTAGTTGTCTGAATTCCTCTTTCAACTCTCCTGCCAAGAATTGATGTGTTGTGGCCAAAGGCTGAAATTGTTGTTTTTATGATTTTATTATCTGGGTCAAATGTTTTAGTAATACTTATATCTGCGATTGGCGATGTTGATGAATTTGCAATAAACTTAAAAAAATCTTTATAGTAAGTTGAGTATGTATAATTGTCCTTAAAAAATTGAAGACCATCTGTAACTATTCCGTTACATGTTGGTTGTATTGTAGTGGGTTCATTTGAGCATTCACTATTTAAACAGGCAGGAAATGCACCGGCTTTTACGTCCCAATAGAGTGCACATTCGCGAGCAGAATCAGCCGCATAATATGCGACCTGAGAATCTCTAACTGCAGTAGCCATCTGTATTTCCTTTAAGGAAACACTAAATATGGAAACACCGAGGGTAATAAGAAAACTGGCAAGAAGTACAGCAAAAAGCATAGCAAAACCAGATTTTGATTTTAAAACAGAGTTTTTCCTTTTTATATTATTTATATACATAAAATACGACTGATTTACGACTCAATTATAACTTTTTTATTATAAAAAAACAAAAGAAAGAGCCGAGTAGCGATTAAACTACCCGGCCCAGGAACTACTAATTTATAGAGTTCCAAAAAAACACCACTCCTGCTGGAGTATTACCCGTAGAAACTGATACTCCATCTCGATATATAACTAATGAAGTAGCCTGTGCTGCGCATACCCCTTCCATATGAAACTTCTCGGTCACTTCGTCTATTTGTACTACATCGGAACTCCAAATATAAGAATGTGCTGAATCAATTGAGTAAGTCGTCCTTACCCATGTCTTTGTCTCAACTTTAAGTCTCTTACCAACACATATGTCAATTGAACTATCTGTAGTTCCAGTGACAAATAGTTGGTAATTGTGAAGACTTGAAGAAGTTACGGTAACATTTGTTGTTGCTGATACAGTTCCACCCGCCGTTCCAGTTATTGTACTTATTCCTGCTGAAACTCCTGAAAATAAACCTCCCGTTTGACTTATTGTCCCCACAGTTATATTTGAACTTGCCCAACTTACCGTCGTATTGAAATTATTTCCATATTGGTCTTTTGGATAACCAACATATTGAACTGTTCCCCCAACTGCAACAGATGTGTTAAGTGGGGTAATAGTAAAAGATGTTAGTACTGGTGTAGCTGTCGTCACCGTAACTGACGTAGAATTGGTTACGCTTCCACCAGCCGCTACTGAAATAGTTATTACTCCCGCAGACACAGCGGTAAGCAAACCGTTCGAATCAATGGTAGCAACTGCATTGTTTGAACTTGTCCAAACAAAAGTTGCGCTCATCTGATTCCCGCCTTGGTCTTTTGCTGTTGCAGTAAACTGTAGAGTCCCACCGATAACAACTGAAACATTGTTCGGAGATATGCTGACTGATGTCAGTATCTGTGGTCCGGCAATGTTTTTATTACATCCAACAATAAATAAAAAAGATAGAATTATTAATACTATTTTTTTCATAAAGCCTCCTTTGGCTTATAAAATCAAATTTGATAATAATTTACAAAGAACTTCATGTGTTCTTATTTAAAAATAGAAACATACCTTCTCATACTATACAACTAATATTAAAGTAAAGCAATAGTATAAATATTATATGCCAATAATTATTGTTTAAATATTTTATTCATGTACATTGTTGGAACAAAACCAGTTTATAAATTTTCAGAAAAATTATATAAAAAATCTTGAATATCTACTTTTTGTGGGCCTAGTGAAGAATCCCAGGAAACTCTAACGTTTACAACCGCTTCATTTTGATTTCCAGAATTTGCTGGATCCTTTTTAATATTTATATATCTAGTAAATTTTGAATCCATACTACAATTTGTATTTGGGTTATTTACACATGATGGCAAATTTTCTAAATTATAATCATATTTTAGAAAATTTCCACCAATACTATTTGAAATTTTTAGTATTGCATCAGATAATTTATTTGGTCTATATATACTAGAAGCATTCCAATTTGGAGTTGTAGAATCAATAACACAAAGTTCTACATTTAGAGAATCAAAATTACAACCTGCGGGACTTGTACAAATACATGGGGATAATAATGTTCCTAACCAATCTCCCCCAGTTGAACTCACAGCTATCTGATCTCTTATGTTTCTTACTGCTTCGATTGCATCTTGCGCTAAGAAAGTTGCCACCATTTGGTCTTTGGATAAAGTCGCACTAGACAAACTTTTTTGTGCCAAATACATTGGGCTCGCAATGGCGATCATAAGAATCGAAATTGCGACAAGCGATTCTACAAGTGTAAAACCCGCAGCACTACTAGTATGACTTCTTAAATAGCGATTAATATTATCTTTATAATTTTGTATTGAAAAATATTTCATTGTTTTATTGTCTTGACCTTTGGGAAATACTCGTTTGTAAATCGAACGTTGATACATCACTACTACCATTTATTGAAACTCTTCCTGAAATATCTATAATAACCCTTGGTTGAGTTTTTTTGCCTTCACAGGTATCACCTGTCCCCGATTCACAATTTGCCCCAATAACATAAAAGGTCATATTATCAATATTTATATTTGAGTCTCTTGAAATAAGAGCTGTGGGGTCAGGCAAATCAGGTTTTGTTTCTGAAATCACCGGTAACCCAGTGTCTTTATTAAATGTGTACACAATTGTTTTTTCTTCGCTGTTTGTATATTGAACAGAATTGCTGCCCTCAGGACAATCTCCTTTTGCAGTGCCTTCGACGATGCAACTATAATTCGTACCAACTCTCATGTCTCTAGAAATAGTTTCCATAGCAAAATTCACACTATCAACAGTATTTTTTATCGCTTGGGCTTTTTTATTTGCACTAATAATCGTAATGAGTGCACTTATAGCTATGGTCATAATAGACATAAATACTGCAATTGCCACAAGCATTTCAACAAGTGAAAACCCAGAGTTTTTATTATTTTTTGATTTTGTTTTTACCATTTAATTTATTAGTTTCTACTTTTTTACATATATTTGTCCAGCAGAAGTAACAACCACACTCGTTGTCGCCCCACTTGAGGCTGCGAGAGTAATTTTAGCATAATTCTTTCTATTATCTGGAATTTGTTGGGGTTCATTATCTATATATATATTTGCCGCTAGGCTTGGTCTTGTAAATATTATTGAGAGCGCTGTGATATTGTTATCACAAGTGCTATCATCTTTTCCTGCACAAATACTATCTATGTGAGTACCGTTTCTCATAGAATATTTTTGGATACATTCAAGGTTTCCAATACCCCCCATAACACAAACGTTTACATTTTGATTTTTATAAATTTTATCATTATCAATATCTGTAAAAAGTATAAAATTCATGAGACTACCATATCCCGACTGGTCAATCTTTGTGTTAAAATAGACGCCCGTTGACGAGCTGAAATTTCCAGAATTATCCTCTCTAACATTTACCCCGTATGATTGTGCTTGTTTAATTGTTAGTGCGATGTCATAACTAAAATTATTTAACAAAACTGTACTATCAAATGAATTTGAATTAATCAAAACAACACCTGAAAGTATTACAAAGATAGTAATAGTAACTAACAACTCAACTAAAGTAAACCCGGTTTTCTTATTTATTTTTTGTTTTTTATAAAAACTAAGCATGCTATTTTATAAAATTTATTAAACTCTGGAAACTCAAAGAAGTTAAAAGTTGTATAAAAATACCAAATATTATAAATGGAGCAAATGGTATTTCACTTTTTAATGATAACTTAAGATTTGATATTTTTATTTTTTGTAAAAAAATTATTATCAAACTAAATATCGCGCCAACCCAAAACGCAAGCATTATTGCAAACGTTCCACCGGAAAATCCTAATAAAAACCCGACTCCAAGTGCAAGCTTCGCATCACCAAATCCCATCCATTTTCCACCCGACACAAGCCAAAAAAACGCAAAAAAGGCAAAAAGAATAGGTCCGGCGAGTAAATCTAAAGATAGAGGTAAGCTAAATAATTGTCCTAATGGGTGCGTAAGACACATAACAATAAAAGACATGGCAACGAAAGTATAGACCATTCCATCTGGAATAATCTTATGTTTAAAATCGTATACCGACATAGCGATAAGCAAAGACGCAACGATTAAATATAGGGGCAAGATTGGTATCAGACCAAAAGTCAAAAATATTCCTGTAAAAATTATTCCCGTGAGTCCTTCAACAATAGGATATTGGTACGAAATTTTACTTTTACACTTCAAACATTTCCCTCGAAGCATCAAAAAACTAAATAGTGGTAGAAGTTCATACCAATGCAAATCTTTACTGCAAGAGAGACATCGTGATCTCCCTGTTACAAAAGACACGCCAGTGTTATATCTAATAACAAAGACATTGAGAAAACTGCCGATTATTGTTCCAAATATAAAAATAATAATTATGTTTGTTAGTAACATTTTTTATGGCATTACATCATAAACCAAAGTATTTTCAGGTGATGATGCACTTATACTGTTATGAGTAGTGTTATCCTCGCCGACACATTCAAAAAAAGATGTAGGTAAATGAACCGAGTCAAACCCCTTTTTTGAATTTAGATATGAATTATTCCTCTCAAATTGAGTCCATAATTGGTAGGAAATACATTTGTCAGAGTCTTTTGTCTTTGTTATTGGAAAATAACTACTGCTATATTCATCTGCTGCGGTTGGACCTTGTGGTATTTCTGATAAATATGCTTTACCGGTGGTTCTGTCTGGATTTTTTAGTTCCCCCAAAGTTACTGGGTATACACCATTTTTATTAAAATATTGTTCAAGTGCAAGCTGAATAACACTAATATCTGAAACTCTTTGCCGGTCTCTACTCTGAGCTTTTGAAGCATCAAAGGAAGAATATACAACAGCTGTCAAAACAGCCATAATAGCAATAACAATTATTATTTCTACTAAAGTAAATCCGCGTACCAACTTTACTCTCATTCTTTTAGAATGATTTTGGTATTTTACAATAGGTTTTACTGAGTCAATAATCATAAATGTGAATTACTTAATTTTTATTTATAAACTCTAAGGCTGAAGTTGGTATAAGGACAAATTCTATGTTTTTGCGACTATCTAAACTTGAGTAAATTATAACATATTATTTGTTAAGCGTAATAATAGAAAAATCCCAATATTCAATAAAGTTGACAAAAACTTTACGGGTGAATTATAACTTTTTTATTAAAAAAATGAAAACAAAAACCGCCTTTGGCGGTTTTTGTTTACTTTGAATCTGAAACTCGCTAAATTTTATATACAGGATGTTGCATTAGCAACCATAGGCGCACTCTCTAGTCTGCTAGCTCCCGTACTGTCTACACACCAGTATTTACCAGTCTGGCCCTTAAGTGGAGCTTCCGCTACCCATGCTGATGCGACTGCACTAGCCGTATCATGACAAGTAACATATGCTGCACCTCCGGCCAGTGCTGGAGGATTTGCAGAATGAATCTGGACAGTTGCACCAGAACTGTTTGCGGCACCAGCCAAAATACCAGCCAAACCATTACTTGCTGCTGTAGCAGCACAAACTCCGCCGTAAGAACCACCATTCGCAAAAATTTCGGCCTGAGCACGAGCCCCAGCCAATTGTGATTGGGTTGCAGCATCATTACCCTTACTTCTTGCAGTATTCAAAGAAGCCAAGACGACAGAAGAAAGAATACCGATGATGGCAATGACCACCAAAAGTTCAATTAATGTAAAACCTTTTTTCATAATTTTTTAATTTTTATCGATAAAAATCAATTCACTAATAAATTTAACTTATGTTTTGTATTCGGCCATCTTCATACTTGCTCAAGGTAGAATACTTCCGTCAAAAACATTTCAATCTCTATGCCTAGAGATTAAGTTTACTTATATATTATACACCCTCAGTATAAAAAAAGAAAAGGGGTGTGGATAAGTTCTAAAATTCAATGAGCAAAGCGATTATGAATTTTGAGGACCCTCGTCAAATAAGGTTTGATTATGTTTTTTATATACATCTCTTCATAATTGTTCCGCAGGGCTAAACACATTTCCACTAGCGAGCGAGTTATCTCATTTTTAAAACCTTCGTAGGAGTGGTGACGACGAGCAGAGAAAATTTTTAGCAAAAAATTTTCATGTTTAAAAAAGTAGAAAACGGGCGAGCCTACATCCCCGAAGATATACTATAAATAGGTACGAGAACTGAGGCGAGCAAGAAGGCGACACCAAGACCCAAAAGCACAATCATTGCTGGCTCAATAAGACTTACGATTGAATCGATAGAATTCGTAACCTCTCTTCTGTAAAAATTTGCTAACGTTTTTAAAATATTTCCAAGCTGTCCTGTTTCCTCTCCAATCTTCACCATCTGAACAAAGATCCCAGGAATTTTATCGTGTTTTTCTAACGCGCCAGATACCGAACTCCCACCTTTTACATCTTCAGAGGTTTTATCCAAAATGTTTTTAAAAACTAAATTGTCTACAACTGAAGCAGTCAAATCTAAACCCCTGACCATAGGAATACCAGATGCAAGCATTGTATTCATGTTGTCGGCAATTCTCGAAAGATAGAGCTTTGAATATAGATTTTTTATAACTGGTGTTGATATTTTTAAATCATCAAATGCTAATCTACCTTTTTCGGTACGTAAATATCTCCATAGGAAGAAACCCCCAATGATAATACCGATAAGTAAAAATATTCCGTAACTAACAAAAAAATCCGAAAGACCCATAACAATTTTGGTGTAAACCGGAACAGCCTGACCTGAATCTTTTAATATTCCGCTGATTTTTGGTATAACTACTACAAGCATAAGCACCATAACAGCTACAAAAGTAAAAATAACGAAAGCTGGATATATAAGTGCTGTTTTTACCTTGGAAGTCACTTCGTATGTTCTTTCTAAGTGGTCAGCAAGATAAATAAAGGTTTGATCAAGCTTTCCTGATTCTTCACCTGACTTTACCATGTTTATATAAAACGGAGAAAAAACATCTGGGTGTTTGGCCAATGAAGCGGAAATGCTATTACCTCCCTGCAAATCATCCACAACTTCTTTGAGTCTTCTTCTTAATAATTTATTTTCTGATTGCGTAGCCAATAGCTGAAAGACCCGAAGCGCTGGCACTTGAGCTTCAAACAATGTTGCCATTTGTCTAGAAAGAATAACAACATCTTTATTGGAAACCCTCTCAAATAAAGATATGTCTCCAAACAAACCACCTTTTGATTCTTCTTCTGGTTTGATCGATACGATTGACAATCCTCTTTTTTGTAAAGCGTCAATTGCTACATCGATACTAACGGCTTCAATAACACCGTCTTTTTGTGAATTATTTTGGTCTAAAGCTTTGTATTTAAATGTCATTTTTGTATTATTATTTACATCATTCTTTCAAGAATCTTTGCATCTGTAGAAAATGTGTATGCGCTTTCTACAGTTATTTCTCCCTTTGCCACCAACTCTGCCAAACATCGGTTCATATCTATCATCCCATCTTGAGATGAAGTTTCTATAACGGAATTTATTTCATGAATTCTATTTTCTCTAATCAAATTTGCAACCGCATTATTATTTATTAGTAATTCATATGCTGGGATCAAACCGCCTGAAATTCTTGGAACAAGTCTTTGTGAAAAAATACCAGTCAAACTTCCAGCAAGTTGTATTCTAATTTGTTCTTGCTGTTCACCTGGAAATGAGTCAATAATCCTACTAATTGTTTGTGCAGCACCATTTGTATGTAACGTTGAAAAAACTAAATGTCCTGTTTCAGCAGCGGTAACCGCAGTAGAAATAGTTTCCGGACCTCTCATCTCACCTATAAGTGCAACGTCAACATCTTCTCGAAACATGCTTTTCATAGCACTTTGGAAATCCTCCGTATCTATTCTAACCTCCCTTTGGTCTATAATAGATTTCTTTGGTTCATAAATATATTCTATTGGATCTTCAATGGTAATTATGTGTTCAGCACGACTTTCATTAATGCTTTCTATCATTGCAGCAAGTGTTGTTGTTTTTCCATGACCAACTGGTCCGACTACCAAGAAAAAACCTTGTGGCTTGTCGGCAAATGATTTTAATATATCTGGAAGATTTAATTCATTTAGCCCTCTAATTTTTTTTGATATCAACCTAAGTGCAATACTAATCATCCCCTGTTGGAAGTAAGCATTTCCTCTGAATCTTTCTCCATTGTCCGTACCATATGAAAAATCTAATTCTTTATTTTTCAAAAAATATTCTTTATTTTCTTTTGTGACTAGCTCAGATAAAATACCACTAATGGCTTCGTTTGTTATAATATCTCTTTTTACAAGTGGCAAAAGCATACCAGAAACTCTAATGGTTGGTCTCTTACCCTCAGAAAGGTGTAAATCAGAAGCACCTTCTTGAAATACAGTTTTTATTAAATCATTTAATTCTTTCTTGTAATCCATCATTATAAAAATTTTGGCTATTAATTATTATGCGACTTTTAATATCTAGCTGGGCTGAATTAATTATTAAAATATTTCTTAATATTTTATTGTTACCTTACTATTATACAATAAAAACAATTTATTTACATACAAAATAAACTATTTTATTATCTTTTTTACTTCATCAACAACTTCAGATGGTATAGTTGTAGCCTTTACAATAAAACTACTTACACCTAATTCTTTGGCCCTATTTATATCTGCAGCCGTGCTCTGATTTGTAAGCATTACAGCAAGAGCCCCAGGAGCTAAGTTTTCTTTTTTTACATTTTCGTAAAGTGTAAAACCATCCATTATTGGCATAACTAAATCCATAATTAAGACATCCGGCTTGTATCCATTTTTTAATAAGTCGATTGCCTCTGTACCATTTGTTGCTGCTTTAACCTCAAATCCACTTTTTTCAAATTTCATTGAATACATGCTAAGCAAGAAGGAATCATCATCAACTAGCAAAATTTTATTTTTATCATTCATAATATTTTATAGTTCATTAACTTCCTGGAAAGGAATAATTTTTTGCATAGCTTTAATAATAGCATCCTCTTTCATTGTGACAAGACCGTTTTTTCTAGCGATTTTATATACCTCTGATTCTATTGGATTATGTAATATAATCTGCTCAATTTCTGGATTCATTTTAAACATTTCAAATACAGCGACTCTCCCACGAGTACCCGATGGACATTGAGCTGTTGGTTCGGCTTCAAGGATTTCTTTTACTTTAGGGATTTCATCTCTGTATCCATCTGGTAAATCAGCAAATTGTTTTTCCACCATTGTTTTTAAACTTCCTTCAATCGGCATTGGTTTCCCAGTGTCCGGACAAATTTTGCTTACCAATCTTTGTGCCATAGTCAAAATAAGTGTCGGCGAAATAAGATAAGGATCAACTCCCATATCAATAAGTCTTGGAATAACTCCACAGGCTGTATTTGTGTGTATTGTTGAAAAGACTAAGTGTCCGGTCAAAGCAGCCTGAACAGCAAGTTGTGCAGTTTCTTTGTCTCTGATTTCCCCAACCATGATAACATCTGGATCTTGCCTAAGTGTAGTTCTTAAACCACTTGCGAAATCATACCCGATCTCTGGGAAAACTTGTGATTGGCTCATGCCTTCAATGTTATATTCTATTGGATCTTCCAGACTTAAAACATTTTTCTCATCTTTATTTATTTCATTCAACATGGCATAAAGAGTCGTCGTTTTACCAGAACCAGTTGGGCCAGAAATAAGAATCATACCGTATGGCCTCGTCATCGCTTCTCGAATCATTTTTAAATGTCTAGGAGAAAGCATCATCTGGTCCAAAGGTTGAACCCCTTTTTCTTGGTCTAAAATTCTCATCACAACTTTTTCTCCGTAATATGCCGGGAAAGTTGATACTCTAAAATCTACTTTTCTTCCTTCTATTTTTGCTGAGAATCTTCCATCTTGCGGTTTTCTTTTTTCATCAAGTTTCATGTTAGAAAGAATTTTGATTCTTGCAACAACCGCAGAATGTACTTCGGTTGGAAGTACCAAGCTAGTATTTAGAATGCCATCAACTCGAAATCTTACCCTCACTTTGTCCTTCATGTGTTCAATGTGCACATCTGAGGCATTACCATCAGTTGCATAACGAAGAATAGTCGCAACAATTTTTGTAACTGGAGCATCTTCAATAATTTTTGTCTCAATTTTTCCAAAACTTGAACTATCGCTTTTCAATATTTCAACTGCATCTAAATCATCGTCTATATTTGTATCAATTTCTGTAAGAGCTCTGCTGACTTCCCCAGATAGTCCCTTGTAACTTTCGGCCACTTTCTTAAAATCTTTTTCCAAAATAACGTATATTTTATATGGCATATTCAACTTACTCAAAATGAAGGTTAGCGCATCTCTTGATTCAATATTGTCTGGGTCAACCATACCAATTTCGAGCACGTTATCTTTTATAGCAAGTGGCACAAATCTATAATGATCGGCTGCATCTTCAGATATATATTTTAGTATTGAAAAAGGTACTGTGTAACCATCTAAATTAAACAAGGGTACATTATAATACTCTGATTTGACATCAAGGACAGTTTTTGTAGGAATTCCAATTTCTTCCAGAACCTGTTCAACTGTTTTGTCAGAAGCATTTACTTGTTTTTCTATCTTGATAGAGTCAGATTTGCTAATTATATTTTTATTTACTAAATTTTCTAATATATTCATCTGGTTTTAGACAATTAAATGATTGGTAACTTAGTCTGATATTAAACGATAATCAATAACAAAAAAGTATCTTAATTCCGTAATAAATAAATTATTAACACGTTATTGTTTTCTCAATGATGATGAAGCCGTAACACTTTGTATCGTTTGCCCTGGGATACTTATATCATTACCTGTTGGAGCAAACGGATTATTCCTACCAACAAGTTGTGTGGCTAAAGTAGCAGTATTATCTTTTAAACTCTGAAAAGCATTGCTAGAAAAAATTGAGTCATCTAGAGTTACTTGCGACATTTTTTGTAGGATATTATAGATGTATTTTGCATCCATTGAATCAGCGGTTTTCGTATCTACAACTAAATACGATGTGGATACATCGGTTTTTGTTAAATACCAATACCCCAACAGGATTATCAATATTGCTATTATCAGTGTTATTATTTTATTTTTCATCTTTGTATTTGTATTTATTGATTCTTATATTCATTAGTCTATCTTTTATTTTAACCAGTATGTATTTAAACTTATACTAAAATCATAAAAACCAGAATCTGTTGATGTAAAACTGATATCAGTAATATCAAGCAGACGAAGGTTACTTTCTAGGTCTTGTAAAAAATTAATAAAATTATTATAGGATGAATTTACTGTAAACTTCAGCGACATTGTTCCATAAAGTGAGTTGTCAGGACCAATGTTTGTACTAGTTGTTTTTGCCATATCTCCTACTGAAACGTTTTTGACCGTCAAACTCCTGCCTTCAGCGATTTTGCTTATTTCAATAATAAGTCTTATATTATCAATATTATTTGGAAGTAGCCTTTCTAATCTTGAAGTATTTGCATCACTAATTGTGTTTTTCTTTGCAACCAGACTATCTCTTTGGGAAATAATTTTTGTTGATGAATTTAATATATCACTGTATTTAGTCAATTCACTTTGCAAAAAAACTACACCCGCTTTTGAATAATCGGAGCTATTTTGCGTACCATTACCTTTATAATTTGGGTCAACATATCCAAAAAACACTGCAATTGATGACGCTATTAAAATAAGTGGTAAGATTAAGTTCATGTTAATTATTCATATTATTAGAATATTTTAAATAATCTGTTGTTACATAAGCTGTAAACAAAAACGAAACACTACCATCAATATTTAAACCCAAATTTGATACTTTTGGCTCAGTGATTATTTTGTTGTAGTCTGTTTTGCCAAATTCATCAGCTTGAGACGCAACTGTTTCCCAGTCTTTAGCAACACCGGACATCTGTACAGAAATCTTTGTCGTGCCATCAGTATTTTTGGTAGCAGCACTAAAAGTAAAATTTTTAAACCTTACGCTTTTAAGCGTAGCAGTTTGTAAAAAATTAAAAATTGGAGAAATAGCAACATGCTTAGATAGTAAAACTTTGGCTACATTTATTCTAGAATTTAACTGTACCAAACTTTCAACCGTTATGGAGTCGGAGACTAAACCGCTTTTGTTTGTTTCAATCGTAGCTTGATCAGCGCTTATTTTTTGAATTAAGATATTTTTTTCTAATAGTACGTAACCGCCCAAACCTAAAGATACAAGAAAGATAATTATCGACACCAACAATAACAAACTCGTGCCACCAGACCTTACTTGTCCTGTTGCGGTTATTGGCTTTTTTGGAATAAAAGATGTTTGATATTTTGGTTCCATAAATATAAGAATTTTGATTCTACTCTAGGTATATTATACATTAAAAATAAAAAACAATACAATACTAAGTGTTGATTAAGTGACAACTAAATATCCTGAAGTTTCCTAATCGCTATACCAATAGCAACTGTAAACTCTGGACCAGCAGTTTTTAACACATCATCTAAAAAAGCTGGGTATTCAACCTTAGCAAATGGGTCCGCTACCTCAACAGATGTTTCAAAAGAATTTTGTGCTTTTTCTCTTAGTCCCCTAAGTAAAGATCCACCACCAGTTAGAATAATTTTGCTGATTTTTTTATTAGATTTTTTGTAATAATTCATAATAAATCTCCCTGTCTCTGATAATATATAATCAATAGTAATAGATGATATTTCAGATATTCCATTTTTATCTGAACTTACGATTCCTTCTCTAATTTTTATTTTTTCGGCCTCTTCAAATGATAAATTCATTGATTTTGATATTGCTAAGGTAATATCTTGTGAACCTCTATTGATGACGTGTGAGGCTTTCAATACTCCCCTTTCAACAACAAAAACTTTTGTGCTCCCAGCACCAAAATCCATGATTATTTGTGGCGCAATACTAGGCTCAACCCCAGCTCTCATTGCGCTAAAAATTTCAACTTCAGAAAAACTAGTTTGTAGACCAACATTTTTTTGTATTTCAATGTTCTTATTTAAAGCTTCATTGTTTATAACAATCAATAATATCTCGGTCATTTTATCATCTTCAATTATTTGACCATTTTGAAATTCTGATACTGTGTCTTGATCCTTTGGTATTGCCCACCAATCAAGTGTAACTTCTGATATTGGAACTGGAATATACTTTCTTGCCTCAATTGGAACCATTTCGGCATAATGACTCTGTTCAGATGTAGGCATTTTTATAAAAACAATAAAACTAGCACCGATTGAGATAGACAATCCGCTATCAATTGTTGTAGTGTTTGATTCTTTTAGCAAATCTTTTATGGCCTCTGAGATTTTTTCTGGAGGAAGAACGGTTGATCTACCAAGATCTGTCCCTGCATAAGGACCAAGGGCTATTTCCCCGTATGTTTCTAGAACGGCTTTGCCACCCTTTTTTTTAAGTTGAACTACTTTAATTGAGGATGAACCAATATCAATACCAAGGACTCTTGACTCTTTTGGTGTAAAAATTGAATTGAAAAAATCTGAAATTGGATTGCTCATAATATAAAATATAAGAACGATTTAAATTATTTAAAAAAAAATAATTAGTCTGTCATTATTTATATATGATATTATAACATAGAAAATAAGTCATTCAACAAACAAAACCTGTCCTGTTAAAAATTCATATAGGTCAAGCAATTTATTAAAAATAATCGAAGGTAAAATACCAAAAGGTCGCCTAGATTAATAAGTAAAATTTTGTACTGGGATGGAGAAAATTATCAAATTTATAAATACTATATTAGATCTAATCCTGCCAAAAGATTTTGGAATAGTTGAAATAGAAAATATGTCCGAAATGGACATACAAAATAGTGTTCCTGAAGCTAATGAAATAAAAAATAGTAAATATAAAGCCATATTTCAATATAAAAATAAAATTTCCAGAAAGGCTATTTGGGCCATAAAATACAATAAAAACAAGATGATATTGAATAAATTTTCGAATTTATTGTATGAATTCATTTTGGAAAATGTGACAGATGAAATGGCGTTCTCAAATTTTAATAATCCTCTACTTATACCAATACCGATGCATAAAAATAATTTAAGACAGCGAGGATATAATCAAAGTGAACTTATTGCAAAAGAAATATATAAAATTGACGAAGGAAAAAATTTTGATATTGTGCTTGGTGCTTTAATAAAAATAAAAGAGACACCCCATCAGTCTGAGTTAAAAAATAAAAATGAAAGGTTAAAAAATTTAAAAGGATGTTTTTACGCAAATAAAGAATTAGTACAAAATAGAAATATTATTTTAATAGATGATGTCATTACTACTGGAACTACTATGAATGAAGCTTCAAAAACTCTACGCGAAGCTGGTGCAAAGAGGGTGATAGGATTTTCTGTAGCACACTAGAAATCTAAAGCGGCTTCCCGACAGCTGATTTTGGGTAGGATTATTCTATATTGTCGCTTCTGGATTCTGCCTATTTTCAAAGCGAACAAAGTAAAAATCTTCGCCACCAAGATACTGCGGAAGCTTTTCGTTTTTTGTAAGGTAAAGCCCCTTGCTCTCAAACCATTTTCTTATCCGTTCGTTCATCAGCAAAGCGTAAGATGTACTCGCTCGTGCTTCCGCTTCAATGGCCACCCCGTAGGCAGAAGCGACATCAATGATTCTTTCCATCATTTTGCGCGCAATCAAAGATCCTCTAAACTTTGGCATGACCACCATGTCATAGATATGAGCGACTCTTTCACCGCTTTTCACCTCTGATTCTTCCGGCAAAACTAAAAGATATCCAGCCGGCTCTCGCCCTTGGCGAACCAAGAAACTTGAAGCGGCTCCTGGTACTTCCAAATCCCTTTGTTTTTGTAATATACCCATGATATGCTCCTTGCCTTGAGCCATACCCTCAGGATAAGCTTCTGACTCCATCTCTGCAATAAGTTCTACATCTTTCTCAGAAAGATTTGCGAATGTTACCACCTTATCCATTGACTCAACACCTCGTCGTTTAGGAAGATCATAAATCTGCGAGCCTCTAGCGTCGGAATAGCCAAGGTTAGTTTTCGCTCGATAGTGATTTTGTTCTAGTTTTCCACCAGGCGGAATTAAGTCAGAATAGCCAGCGCCAACTTTTACCGCCTTACTCGTGTATTCCGTCCAAAATGTTTGATACACATTTGAGAGCAATGGTGAAAGATTTTTATAGTTATTGGCAACTTCAATATTGTCCAATACAACTACATCCTCATTCTTTTCTTGATCACGAGAATCAACTACCACTGATTGAGCAACAATTCTGCCGTTATATTTGATCGTAAAGTATTGAGTGGAACGATTAAACATGTAATCATTATTATTGCTAGAACCAAACGGCATACAACAATCTGTATAATTACCGCACACCCATCCTTCTGGATCAGATTTCGCATGAATTTTTGCTTCAACAATTGGACCAATATCAACTTGCTGTTCACGCAATAAACGGATGACATCCCCCTCTAAATCTATTGGAACATAGTTGAGCAAATCAAGCGCGGTCATATTTTTACCGCCAAGTTCTCTGCCTTTTACTAACTGATTCAAAGCGAAAAACAACCCTTTTGGATCTTTTGCTGTTCCTCTAATTTTTTGTTTCTGTGATCCTAGTCCATCGTGCAATGCTTCGGTGAGCTCTCGCCCAGCAAAAGTTCTTGAATATGGTTGAAATGGCTGTTCTTTATCTAATTTACCATCGATTAAATCTTGAAAACCATCTCTTTTATACATTGATTCTAGTTCCACAAGATTAAAACCCGGCGCCGAAGTAATTGAAATAAGTTCTGGTGAAAATTTAGAGAGATCGACATTTGATTCAATCGCCAAAATACGTTTTTTAAGTTCACGCAATGACTGAACTGGTCCACTGTTTTTTAGCGAGTCGCGATCTTTGCTGTATCTAGGCAAGAGATTGATAAACTCCTGATTGTCATTCATTGTTTCAATACTCAACAGAATTGACCTTGCATCTCCAGCTTCAAGTTTTTGAATATTAGAACACCACAAAAGTACGTCATGCCAATTTGCTGTGCGCCCATCTGCTCCGTGAGTGGTATTGAAACGCAAAAGGTAATTTTTCATTGCTTCACCACCAACATGTTCCGCGGCACCCTTGTACCATCCACGCACTTCTTCTGTTTGAGTTCCCAGACAAATACGAAAATCTAAATCATTTTTTTCTTTTGGAGTTTCTTTGAAAACTTTATTCCACTCTTTTCCTTCGCTGGTTGCGCGCCATGCTGCATATTTTGTAATACCATTCGGGTCAATCAAAATATAATCATTTGCATATTCGTAATAAAGTTTTATTTCTTCTGGTGAGACTACATTATGCCAATCCTCTGGCCAATCTTCTGTAGCAAATGCAAGATCGTTTTTAACTTTTCCGCTGATTATACCCTCAAGATAGCGTTGTTTGTCGTGTGCCAAAGCCACACCGCGAATATCATTCCCCTGTTCGAGTGCTTTGATAATCAGACCAAGTGTCGCTGATTTCCCTTGATATTTTTGTTCTCCATAGTGATAAACACCTTCAGAGCCTTGCCCTAGAAGAGCAACAATGATGCTTTTTTGTTCTTCTATATATTCATTAAATTTTTCTTCGGAAACATCGGCTTTCGTCAAATCATATCTATCCCATTTTACATAATAATCGTTTTTATAAAATCGATCTTCTTCGGTGCGATTTGGATTGTGCATCCAAACTTGTTTCCCCAACCAATACATTCGTTTACCTTCTCGAAATTGATCTCGTGCACCTCGCACCCCTATAAGCTCGAGCCAGTGTTTACCAACGGCTTTCGCTCCAAGTTTTTCTAGTCCTTGCTCTATTTTAGTTTTGTTTCTTTCTTCCAAATAACGCAACAGACCGGAACGTTTAAGGGTGTACGCCTGATGAAGCTGTTTTTTAAGTTGATCAGGTTCAAATTTAGAAATATCATATCTCATGGCTTTAAGCATTTCAAAACCAGCCATCTGTTCGGAGATATTCCTATCATCTGATTCTAATATTTGTTGAGCACGTTCTATACCAACAGTTTTAATAAAGTCATAGATTTGATGGTCGGGATAGAAATATGGGCTTCCACCACCCCTATTGCAACGAGCACGGTCAAATAATTCTTTTGTTTTTGGATCATTTTCTACTGCTCTTCTAGCAAGAACTTCTTTTACCCCAGAACATGCTTCTGAAATAACCGAGTCTTTATCTAGATGTCCCGCAACAATTACCGGCTTCTGATAAAAATCAGAGTAAAAAAAATCAAAAGAAACACCTGCCCTTTCCTGTTCCGTTGGTTCTCTAAGTAATTTATTTAGTCTTGGTGAATTTTGATCAAATGATTGATAGTCTTTCTCTGGATCATTACCAACAAAACCGTATTTTTTTGCGATTTTATCAAAATTAAAATGCAAATGATCCCTAACTTTTCGAGCTGGCACTGCACCAAGCACTAAGTCCATATCCTTTTTATTTTCCGCAAAACGACGAGCAAGATTCTGCACTAACTGTTCTTGCAATCGTCTATCAACTACCTGTTGTTGTTCATCATCAAGGTATTGCACCCCCGCTGTTTGTTTTGCGGCTTCTTGTAATTCCTTTTGAATTTTTTCATAATCCAAATTTGAAACAACCTGAAGATTTTCTACCATCCTATCTATTTGTTGTTTTACTGTTTGAATAAATGGCGTGACATTGGTAATATCGCCCTGATCCATCTTTTCCTCTTCCTCATTCCAAACCCGCATACCAAAGTCATTTACACAAAGGTAGCGCTTCTTTGACTTGAGATAATATCGATGGGGAGTCATTCCACCATATATTCCTGTTTCTCTTTTTGAATCCACTCGAATATTTTCTTTCGCATAGGCGAGAGCGAACAAATCACTTGGACTTACATCATCTAGTGTGCCTTCGGGATAATATTCATTAGTTATAAAAATAGCTGATTTACCATCTTTCTCACGAATATAATAGTTTGCTCCAAATAATCCTATTTCTTTATTCATCAAACCAAAAATTTTTATCAATTTGTCGTTGTCCTGTTCTTGTGACAGAAATAATGGTAGTAATACTTCTAAATTTCTACCTACAAAACCTTCTATTTCTTTTTCCACCTCCTCACGACTAAGTGGTTGTTCTGATCTTTCTAATTCAAAAGTCTCAGCAAGTTCGGTGCGCATACCATTCTTGCTTCTAGGCGAAGCCAAATACTCGGCAATTCCTTCTTCAATTTCTTGCCTCGCTTGCTTTTTTAAGAATTGTTCTGATGTTGAAAAACTTTCTCGCATATATTTAAAAAGTTAATCTACTAAATCTCATATATTTACTTCCAATGTTTTAACTATTTTCTTCAGTGTCTTAATGGCTAGATTTAACTGGTTTTCGACTTCTATATTTGTAATGGTATCATAGGTGAGTAAAGTGTCAAAAACCTTGAGCGAAGCTGGTGCAAAGAGGGTGATAGGATTTTCTCTTGCACATTAAAAAGCCGAAAAATTATATAGTGATTATTTTTTTCAAAAGTTTAATTGTGTCAGTACATTCCAAACAAACCTTTTTAGTATTCAAATGATACTTTTTAGAAACTGCATTAATAATTTCAGTATTATTTTTTTCAATATTTTCAAATATTGTTTTTATAACACTCCAGCCCGTTTTTATATTAAGAATCGCATTTCTAGTTGTCCAAATATCTATTTTTTTAACAATGGGGTTTCTTTTGCTTACTGAGTTTAGTATGTTGCCTTGAATCAAAGAAATTATTTTTGGTTTTTCATATTTATCTGTTTCTTTTTTATTTTTTATAAAAATTCTCTTTTTACCATAAGAATATTCATCCCAATCTTGTGCGTGATATATATTTGATATTTTTGTATTAGCATTGCCACTTTTTTTTATTTTTACCCAATCACCTTTTCGCCACACTTCACCTGAAAAAGCAGGAATATCCCTATAAGCCATGTACTCAAAAGGCGGAACTTCATAATCTACAATAGATTGCAATTCTGTTATTATCAATTTTAGATTGCTTAACAATTTCTGAAATTTCAACCTTTCTTCTATGATCGACGGTTTGGTAAGAATACCTGGTAAAGATAAATAAATTGTTCCTCCTGTTTTTACCAAATCAGCAGCCCTTTTAACAAAAAGCGAGATGTCATCATAATACCAGGGTGGATCACAAACTACGCACTCAAATTTATTTATTAATTTTGTTGGGACACTTCCACTTATATTATAAATTACTACATCTGCAAATTTCGAAGCTTCATCCAAAACATACTTATCAATATCTAAAATTTTTACATTGCCTTGTTTTAATTTTGAAAATTCTATTCCTAAAATTGGGCACCCTAAAAAACAAACATTCTTATACTTTTTTTCTAAAATCTTCGATAAAATAATTTTTGTTGAATCTTTAGTAATTCTCCACTGAGAATAAGCGGGGTGGGGCTCAGGGTATTTTAAATAATAATTTGTTATACCAATTTTTTTAACGCCTATATTATTATATTTTTTGTATACTTCCCAAACCTCTCTTGGATCTGCTCCATATATCGATTTTAATACATCTAGGTAACTACTTCCCCGTTCTGTTCTTTTTTCAATAATTTTTTTTATACCAGTTTTATGATTTAACATATATAAAAGAGTATACCCTAGTAAATATAATTCGGGAAATCATTTTCTTTAAGACTTTAAATAACTAGAAATAAGTACAAAAATGTGATAATCTTTTTGAGTTGATACCTAATGTATGGAGAGGTGTCAGAGTGGTCTAATGTACCTCTTTGCTAAAGAGGTGAACCCGTTAAACGGTTCCGCGAGTTCGAATCTCGCCCTCTCCGCCAGAAAACGAAATCGGATTTTTTGTGGAGGGCTTATACAAAAAAATTCAAAATATGACCAAACAAATTATTTTATTAAATTTATAATTGTCTCTTGATCTAATTTTGGAAATTATGTAAATTCATTTATAGCATATTAAATGTCTAAAAATACTATTCTAAAGTTATCATTAATAGTTATAATTGGAACTATTTTATCTTTTCTTATATTTAGCCTTTATCTATACCATGAATTTTATAATAGTATTTTTAGACTATCACTAGATCAAATCTCAAACTCTTTGAGTAACACAGTGCCTCTGTGTAAAAAGATAATTGATTGCAAATTGTTGCCTGGTGATATTTTAATTCGCAGGTACATAACCAAGCGAACTTGGCTTGTCGATAAATTTGCTCACCCTTACTTTACACACTCCGCATTTTATCTGGGTGATGATCAATTAGTTGAAGCGGTTGGTACTGAAAAAAATTCTAAAGATGATATACAAATTGGAATACTGTCAAAAAGTGATTGGCTAAATTTTGATGTGAATAATTTTATTATCATTAGACCTAAAAATTATTCTCTGAAATTAGATGCGATAAAAAGTAATTTGATAAATATTGCGGAAGATTCAGATTATATTTTCGGACTCCCTAAACAGGGATACAAAAAAGCAACCTGTGCCGACCTTATTTTCAAACAATTGTTTGATGAAAACATAATTCATGTTTCCAATGCACCAAAAATAATAACTCCAGACTATTTATTTTCGGTGGCAGTAAATAATCCAAACGATTTTGAAATCATTGGATTCAATATACAAAAATAAACTTATGGAGGGGTGGTGCTAACAGAAAATTTATTTTAATTGAGAACAGAGAAACCAAAGTATAAGGCAGAACCTACAAGTAAAATTACTTCAATCCATAGTACTGATAAAATAAATTTTATACTATATTTTCTAGCAAATATACCTATGGTGTAGAAAATGGCAAAAATAATTGGTGATAGACCGAAAGCCCAACCAAAGAAAAGTGGGGCGATTTGGCAAAATTTACCAGTGCATGTGTAATAATCGTACACAAAATATATAAGTGGTAGTAATAATAAAACAGGGATTCCATATCCAAAACGATTTTTCAATCTACTGTTTGATTTAGAAATCAGAACAGGGACAATTGATACAAAAAGAGAAATGCCTAGTGTTATAAAAAACCACGGTTCGAGGAATAAGGAACTAAAATCAGAAATGTTCATCAAAACAACAGCGAAAATTATGCCAATATTTCCAAGTAATACCGCTGCCCAAATATAAAAAGGTCTTTTGTCTATTTCCATAAAATATGATTATTTTTGATAAAATATATTGTCTCGACTTAGTAGATAAAGTATATCAGATATTGTTATTAATATCACATCTAAGCCCGCCACAAAAAATCCGAAAGTGAATCCAGCCCGCATTCCTCCCCAAACCCCTCCTGCGGGCGGAAATTCAGCCGAGGCAAAGCGAAAAATCCCTTCCCCCCAGAAAAAAAGATTTTCGCTTTGCCTCGGCTTAGTTTCGAGCCACCACGCGCTCCGCGCGTGCGCTTAGTCGGATTGCTTTCAAAATAAGTTCGAATTTTGTACAATAGACACCGCATTAGAAAATAAAATGTCTATAACAAAAAACAAATTCAAAAACAAAAAGGTTTTGCTTGTGGGGCTTGGAATTTTGGGTGGTGGAGTTACCACTGCAAATTGGCTATTGAAAAATGGTGCGAAACTTTCTATTACTGATTCAAAGCCAAAAGAATATTTTAATGATTCAATAAAACAAATAAAAGGTAAAGTAAATTATTTTTTTGAAAAATGCGAAGAAAAAAATGTCGCTGATGCAGATATTATTGTTATCAATCAGGCTGTTCCACAGACAAACCAACTTGTTCAGCTTGCCGAAAAATTAAATAAACCTATTTATAATGAGTCAAAAATATTTTATGAAAATTGCAAGAAACCGATAGTCGCAATCACAGGGACAAGGGGAAAAACGACAACTACAAATTGGACGGCATATTTGCTTGGGAAAAATGCAATTATAGCTGGTAATTCTACTGACCAACCGCTCTTAAAAATCCTCCCAAAAACAGATAGCGAAACTTGTAAAATGGTCGTAAATGAAATCCCCTCTTTTCAACTTGAAAGATTCAGCTCTGCGCCGCACATTGCGCTAATTACAAATATTTTTGTTGATCATCTTAACCGTCATGGAACTTTAGAGAATTATGCGAAAGTTAAAGCAAATGTTTTTAAGAATCAATCAAAAAATGATAAATTAATTTTAAATTATGATAATGAATGGACAAACTTTTTCTTAAAACAAAATCCGAAAGCAGAAGTTTGGTTTTTTTCTTTAAATAAATTACCTGAAAATACAAAAGGAATTTATTATCAAAATGGAAGTATCTATTTGCAAACAAAAAAAGTTGAAAAAGTATTAGATATTGAAGATTTTGTAGAGTTTTGGGGTAAACATAATTTGGCAAATCTACTTTCTGCTATTTTAGTTGCATATCTAGACAATATAAAATGGGCTGATATTAATAAAAAGATTAAAACTTTACCTCAAGTAAAATATAGACAAGAACTTATCGCCACATTTGGAAAAACGAAGATAATCAATGATACTTCGGCCACTTCCCCAGAAGGTGGGATGGCTGCGATAGAACGATTTGGCTCTAAAAATTGTATTTTGATAAGTGGAGGAACTGATGCAGGACTTGAATACAAAGATTGGGCAAAAACTGCTTTAAAATATCTTCCGATTAAGAATATGATTTTACTTGATGGAAGTGCAACAAAAAAAATGCTCACTGAACTTGGTAAAGATATTGATATTTCAAAAATATCCGTAAAAGACACACTGGAAGCATGTGTAGATTTAGCCTTTAAAAAAATAACTGGGGGAAAAACTATTTTGTTCTCCCCTTCTGCAAAAAGCTTTGAAAAATTTAAAAATGAATTTGATCGTGGAGAAAAATTCAATAAAATTATAAAACAAAAAACCGCCTACCTACGCAAGAAGGCCTAAAAGCGGTTTTTCTTTTTATCTTTGAATTTTTTCTTCTCCGTTATCGTGTTCAAATTTATTAAAATGTTTTCTAAAAGAATTTTCTATAAATAACATTATGGTAAAAATAACCAAAACAGCAATTGTGGCAATTATTGCCAAAGTATAAAGGCCAAAGCCACAGGCTATTCCTACCCCAGCGGTAACCCATAAACCAGCTGCGGTTGTAAGCCCGGTAATTTTATTCTCTTGGAAAATTATTAAACCTGCACCAATAAAACCTATACCGGTAATAACTGCTGTTGGTATAGCAAGAGGACTTGCTACTAAAGCATTATTGATAGATGCTATTACAATTTCAGAAATAATCACAAAAAGAGACGCGCCAAGAGTAATCATTGCGTATGTTCTCATCCCAGCAGTTTTGCCCGTTAAGGTTCTCTCGAGCCCGATAACCATTCCTAGACCAATAGCTATTGCTATTCTTACGATAATTGCTGTCGTTGTTAATGTAATCATATTAAATTAATTAAATTATTAATACAAATATTATATCATAATTTAAAATACAAAAACAAAGCCTCGACGTAAGTCGAGGCTTTTTCATTAACTAAGTTTATGTTTTTGATATCTGCCTTTTGGTCACACCCACCAATATACTGCTGACAAGCTCACCAAAAGTTTCTACCTTATCATTTTTTCTTATTCTTATACCGAACTTCTTATCTAAACTAAAAAGAAGTTCCGACATATCACTTGCATCAAAGCCTAGGTCGCAAATAAAATCTGTACCAGCTTTAATTCTTTTACTTCCAACTGCTTTATACTGGAATGAATCTTCTAGACATCTCTTTACCTTCTTTTCAATACAAGATCTTGTCATATTTTAATCCCCCTTGGTCACATTTGTGACCTGCAAAAATGAACGACTGCAAGAAAAGATACTCCTGCAGTAATATTTTGTCAAACTGAACACATATAGATAATTTTAATCGTAATGATAGAATAATTAGATGGATTTGAATTTTCCAATTGAAAAGAATTTTCGCCTTATGGAGTTACAAAAAAAGGCTTTAAATAAACTTGGTATAAAAACCATTGAGGATTTACTTTATTATTTTCCAGTAAGATACGGCGATACTTCTGAAAAAAGAAATATCGATGATTTAGCTGTTGGGGGAAAAGCTGTAATTTTTGGAAAAATATCTGGGTTAAAAATCAGTAAAGGTTTTAAAAGTAAGATTGCAATGGCACAAGCCCAGATTGAAGATGAGACAGGAACAATAAAGGCTGTGTGGTTTCACCAGCCATATATAGCAAAAATGATTCACGAAGGAGCATTTGTTCGAGCAGATGGAAAGGTATCTGAAAGGCGTGGTGAACTGTACTTATCAAATCCGAAGATTGAGACTATTGCTAAACTCCCTATCGGTGTTGGAGATTCTCTTTTTGGTGAAGATGACGAGACACATTCCCTTTATCCAGTCTACCCAGAAAGCCGTGGCATTACTTCAAACTGGTTTTATCATGCAATACAAAAAATATTTTCTTCTGGGATAATTGATACACTTGAAGACTCTATCCCGGATTATATTTTGGACAAATATAATCTACCGTCACTAAAAACCGCACTCATCTGGATTCACACTCCACAAAAACAAGACCACGCACTTTCTGCACGAAAACGTTTTGCTTTTGAAGAAGTTTTTTTCATTCAATTACAAAAAAAGAAAGACAAAATACTTTGGAATAAAAATCCATCATATGTAATAGAAAAAACAGCAAAAGATATTGAAAAATTTGTGGAAAGATTTCCATTTAAAGCAACAGAAGCACAAAATAATGCCATCGACCAAATTATGAACGATTTTAGAAGTGGTCATGCAATGGCACGACTTCTTGAAGGTGATGTTGGGTCTGGAAAAACAGCGGTGGCAGCAGCAACAGCATTTGCGATTGTAACTTCAAAGCCAAAAGGACAAACTTTTGGGAACTTACAAGTGGCCTATATGGCACCAACCGAAATTTTGGCAAAGCAACATTTTGAATCTTTTATAGAATATTTCACATATTTAAATATTAATATCGGATTGATTACAGGAAAAGAATGTAGAAAATTTCCGTCAAAAGTAAACCCGAAAACTTGGACAAAAATTTCAAAACCTCAACTTCTAAAATGGGTCGCGAATGGAGAAATTCCAATTCTTATCGGAACTCATGCGCTCATATCTAAGTCAGTAAAATTCAAACACCTTGCATATTCTATTATTGATGAACAACATAGATTTGGAACAACACAGAGACAAAAAATAACAAGGAAGGAGGGATTGAATCCACATTTGTTATCTATGACAGCGACACCAATTCCCCGCACTCTTGCACTCACTGTTTTTGGAGATTTAGATTTAACACTTCTTGACCAAATGCCATCTGGTCGCAAGCCAATCATTACTGAAATTGTTTTACCGAATGAAAGAGAAAATACTTATACAAAAATAAAAGAAAAACTTGTGGAAGGAAGACAAGTTTATGTAATTTGTCCAAGAATAGATGAGCCAGACCTAGAAAAAGAATCGGCAATAATTGCAAAGTCGGTAAAAGAAGAAGCTGAAAGATTAAAGCGAGATATTTTTCAAAATTATGAAATTGGAATACTTCACAGCAAAATGTTACAGGGTGAAAAAGAAGACATAATGAATGATTTTAAAGCTGGAAAAATACAAATTCTTGTAGCAACGTCTGTGGTTGAAGTCGGGGTAAATGTTCCAAACGCAACTGTGATAATTATTGAGGGAGCGGAAAGATTTGGTCTTGCACAACTTCATCAACTTCGTGGAAGAGTAATAAGGAGCAATCATCAGGCATATTGTTATATTTTTGCAGAAAGTAAAACTGAGAAAACAATGCAGCGATTGAAAGCATTCAAAAATTCTTCAAACGGATTTGAACTTGCCGAATTTGATTTGAAACTTCGTGGTCCAGGCGAACTTTCTGGAAATAAACAATGGGGTATTTCAGATATTGGTATGGAAGCAATAAAAAATATAAAAATGGTTGAAGCTGCTCGAAATGAAGCTGAACGACTTTTAAAAGAAGATGAGACACTAAAAAAATATCCTCTTATTAACGAAAAACTGTTGCAGAGAAAAAGTGCTGAGATACATTTTGAATAAAAAAACCGCCTAATGGCGGTTTTTTTATTTTTTAAACATATATATTCTTGTTTCACTTACATCATTAATCTGATACATGCCTCCACTGATCGCTGAAAGCCAAAACTTTTTACCATCCTTATCACCAGCCAACACAGACCAGTAACTTTGTCTTGATGGTGGTGAATATTTAGGAAAATCAATTTCCCTTTTCCAGCGTGTCTCTCTCATAAAACCATTTAAATGAGAATTGATAAAATCAATCACCTCTTGACCAACACAGTCTTTTTCCGCACACTGTGACATCCCCACAGCTGTTCCATCTTGCTGTATCCCATCCTTTTTAACAATAAATACTTCTACTGGCGTGCTTATAAAATCAGCAAGTTCCTTTGGATTATAAGCGTTGAGGTCTACGATATTATTATCATTCACATTATAAGATTTTACTTTTTCGTCTAGTATTCCAAGCATTTTTTCCGTCTCTTCTTCATCTACAGTTCTATCTTTATCCATTTCAATAGCTTCTTCATGTAAGATATCCATAGCAGTAATTTTATTTTTATTTATTACTCGCTCAATAAATGGTCTGCTAGTATTTTGTTTTTTGGCCTCTTCTTCCGCATTATTGAAAGTATTGACTGCTTCATAATTAACATTAGCACCTTCAAATTTTTTAGACATATTTTTAAAATATTTAATTAATAATTTTACAGTATAATTGTAGCCCCCCCAGAAAATATGTCAATGTAAAATAAAGTTTAAATAAATTGCTAAAAGACAATTTTTGCGATAATATCATTGCTAATACGCCTGTAGCTGTTTTGGCTAGAAAGCACAGCTACCAAGTAGTAAAATTAAAAAAAATAAATATCGAAATAATACGCCTGTAGCTCAGCTGGTTAGAGCACAAAGCTTATACCTTTGGGGTCCCTGGTTCGAATCCAGGCAGGCGTACATGATAGAAAACGCGGACTGCTCCGCGTTTTCTAATACATGTACGAGCCGGAATTATGTTCCGCAAGCTTGCGGAACAAATGAGGCGGGGTCGAGAGTTTCTGCGAGTGTCGACGAGCAGAAAACTCGTGACTACATAAAAATATTTGAAAATCACTCTTTCATTAAGGAGTGATTTTCTTTTGCACTGTACGGACCGGACTGAGCGAAGCGAGGGAGGTCGGGCTGTAACTTTGCTTTGAGTTCACGAAAAGCAAAAGTTATAGCTACAACATGTACGAGCCATAATTTTAAGTAACAAAACATTTATTTTGTGTTAGTATTTCAAAGAACTGTCCTTTCATTATCATAGGAGGAATTATGCTCAACACAACTTTTTGTGTATCTTTTTTAACAGATGAGTTTATTGTAGAAATTACAATAAACGGAAATATTGAAAAATTGTTTGAGTTTCAAATGAAAGAAAATATTTTTCCTTTAAGAATTATTTTTGTAAATGAGGATACCCTTTCGGGTGATTTTTCAAGAGATAACAGCAAAAAATTGGTACACTGGCTTCAAAAAAATGGGGCCAGGTACACCCAGAAAGGATAAAGGCGGTCAGAAGTGACCGCCTTTAGTAATTTATTTCTGTAGTTCAATATTCTCTTTCTTTTTTGGCACAATTCCATTTAATACAAGAAGTTTTTCAAACTCTTCCCTTTCAATTGTTTCAACTTCAATTAATTTCTTTGCAATTGAATCGAGAGCTTTTCTATTGTCTGTAATTAATTTTTCAGCTCGTCTCATATTTGAATTCATAATTTCAGAAACTTCAGCGTCAATTTCGGCGTTTATTTTGTCTGAATACTCTTTATCATTTACTCCACGGCCAAACATTGCTCTTCCACCTTCGCCTTCAAGTGCAATAGGTCCCATTTTTTCAGACATTCCATATTTTGTAACCATGTCTCGCGCAAGTGCAGTTGAAACTTGTAAATCATTTGATGGGCCCGTTGTAATGTCATGGAAAATCATTTTTTCTGTAACATATCCACCAAGTGAAACTGCAATATCATCCAAAAATTCTTTCTTCGATTGCAATCTCCTATCTTCAAATGGCAAATGTAAAGTATAACCACCAGCTCGTCCACGAGCGATAATAGAAATTTTATGAACTGGGTCAGCATAAGGAAGAAGCGACGAAACAAGCGCGTGGCCAGCTTCGTGGTAAGCAGTAATCTCTTTTTCTTTTGCAGAAAGCAAATGGCTTTTTCTTTCTGGCCCCATCATAACTTTTTCTATTGAACGAATAAGATCAAATTGAGAAACTTTTTGTCTTCCCTCACGAGCGGCAAGAATTGCACCTTCATTCATAAGCGAGAACAAATCAGCTCCAGAAAAACCGGGTGTTCTTTCTGCAATAGTTCTCAAATTTACATCTTCCGCAAATGGTTTCTCTTTTGAGTGAACTTTCAAAATCGCCTCTCTATCACTTCTATCTGGTAAATCAATTATAACTCTTCTATCAAATCTGCCTGGTCTCAAAAGTGCTGAATCAAGAACATCTGGTCTGTTTGTAGCAGCCATGACAATAACTTTTTCATTTTGTTCAAATCCATCCATCTCGACAAGAATTTGGTTTAATGTTTGTTCTCTTTCATCATTTCCTCCACCCATTCCACCACCTCGTACTCGTCCAACGGCATCTATTTCATCTATAAAAATAATTGATGGAGCGGTATTTTTTGCCATTTTGAAAAGGTCGCGAACTCTACTTGCACCGATTCCGACAAACATTTCTACGAATTCAGAACCAGAAATTGAAAAGAATGCGACTCCAGCTTCCCCAGCGACAGCCCTTGCGAGTAGTGTTTTTCCTGTTCCTGGCGCACCCATAAGCAAAATGCCTTTTGGAATCTTTGCCCCAATATCAAGAAACTTTTTAGGATTTTTCAAAAAATCTACAACCTCTGCCAATTCTTCTTTTGCTTCTTTTGCTCCAGCGACATCTGCAAAAGTTACTCTTTGTTTTTTGTCTGATGGCAAAATAACCCTGGCTTTTGATTGCCCAAAAGATAAAGCTTGTACTCCTGCGCCTTTCATCTGTCTTGTAAGAATCCAAATAAATACTCCTATCAATAACAGAGGAATAATAAATGGGGCCAAATTCATGAACCAATAACTAAAACCTGTACTTGAACCAATATCAATATTTACCTTTGAAAGTGCAACTTCAGAAACTTTGTAATTTGAAAGCGACTGTGTCAAAGCAACACCCTCTTCTTTTTTTGATTCTTTAATTATTGCGACACCTTTTGTACTTGTTGCTGTTGAAGTTGCGTTGTAAGTAATTGTTAAAGCATCACCTTGAACCTCAACTTTTTGAACTAACCCAGAAGAAATATCATTTGATAATTGTGAAAGAGAAATTTGCTCTGGCTTATCTCCACTAGGAAAAATCATTGAATAAAGTATGGAAATAAAAACGATAATCAAAATTGCGTTTGCGATTTTCGTAAGCAAATTCATTGGACTTCCACCAAAACCAGGAATCCTACTTTTGTTTGGTGTTTTTCTGTTTAATGGTTTTTTACTTTTTATAATATCCATCCGGTTAGAGATTAAAGTGTTATGTATTGAACCTTAATCTGAATTATTACATTAATTACTGCTTAACTTTTTAATCCAGTTTACTAGACGGAAATCAGAGATTCCCTATCTCTAACGGGATCCATAGAAATGTAATATAACACTTATTTATCATATTTAAAAGAAGCGAAACATAGTTTTAAAAAATACTTGACAAAATTGATAATATGGTATATAATGGCAGGCGAAAGTTATTTGAGAAAGTAGCCCAATCGGGCAGGAGGATAAAAAAATGGATGCAGAAGAAAAAAAGGCTGTAAAGAATGTAGTGAAAGTGTTTGTCGCTTTAGTTATTTTAGTACTAGCGATGACATGGATTGCCACCGGCAACGAATTCTTCCTGTACAAGGTGTTTGCACCGGCACAGGAAGGAGTAAGAAGGCAGGTTTTTGAACAGACCAAGTCCTACAACCAGGGCATGGTCCAAGAACTGCAGAATATGCAGTTCGAATACATCAAAGCCGCGCCGGAGCATAAGGACGCTCTTGCATCAATAATTCTGCACAGAGCTGCAGATTATGATGTAAACAAGATGCCGTCTGATCTCAGGTCATTCATTCTTCAATTGAGGAGTGAAAGGACCAGCAGCATACCATTTGGCCAAAAGGAGGCAAAATGAAAAAGTTTACCACGATTATAATTATGCTTGTAGCTATGTTTGCTATAAGCGGCTGCGACTTTCAAAAGTCCAGCGACGACATACAGAAAGAACAGCAAGAAAAGCAGCTGGCGGAAGGAACGGCACAAACCGGCATGCCTTCAATCAAGAACTTCAGAGAAAGAAAAATTCTGAAAGACATTCTGGAACTGAGGGACCAAGATGCTCTAGTTACTTATACGTATCTAGAGAATATGAACCCTACAGTAATATCTGGGCGGACATCACTCGGGGGTAAACTTACATATTTGGGTGAAACCATCGGCTACGGGATTCCGTATGCTACACAGTATACGAATCCGCAGAAGCTCGAATGGCGGAGCTCGCAGGGGTACTATGTTATAGCCCAGGCGGACCCAAATGGTCTGTTCTCCCCCGCTGCAGCTGAAGGAACGTGGGTTCTGATGAAGGACCCGAAGGGGAAAAAAGTACTGCCGGTTTATATTGAACCGAGAATAGTGACCTCACCCTTCAAATTACCGGTAGATTAAAACAGTTAGAGAACTGTATAAAATCTTTAAGCGCCGACCGCAAGGTTGGCGCTTTTTTTATTTCTCAATTCCCCACTATTCTGTTAAGATTAAACCACGATGTCCAAATTCGCAGAAAATAGAAAAGCATATTTCAATTATGAAATCCTTGAAAAAATCACGGCTGGTATTGAACTGCTAGGATTTGAAGTGAAAGCAATTAAAGCTGGGCAAATGACACTTGATGGTTCTTATGTAGTTATTCGCGGAGGAGAAGCTTTTTTAATTGGTTCATCCGTCACTTCTCTACAGCCCAAAAATACCCCAAAAGATTATGATGAAAGGAGAAATAGAAAACTTTTACTTACTAAAAAAGAACTTCGATATTTGTCAGGAAAAGAAAATCAAAACGGTTTGACAATAGTGGCACTTTCAGTGTATAATATGGGCCACAAGATTAAGGTAGAACTTGGTCTTGCAAAAGGAAAAAGAAAGTCAGATAAACGCGAAACAATAAAAAAACGTGAATCTGACAGAGAAATTAATAGGACGTTGAAAAACGAATAATGGGGATGATCGGCCTAGACAATTGGTCAAGTCTCTTGTATGCAAAGTAGAGCAACCTTGTGAACTCTTAAATCTACCAAGGAAAATGTAAATGCTAAAAACATTTCATCAAAAGTAGCTGGCATTGTTTCTCCATTTTTTGGAGTCAAAGACCTTACTTTCGCTTACGCTTTAGCTTAAGCGACATTTCACCCACTGATTCTGAGCGATGGTGTTGAAGTGCAATAATTTCAGAATATATTTTGTGTTTTCTCGCCACAAAATGAAATAAGAGAATCGGATTATAAATGTTTTGTTAATTTATAGTTTATAATCTTAAATTACCGCAAGGTAAAATAAATCAACTAGACTTTGTAGAAATATTTGAAACAATCATTTGCACGGCGGTTCGATTCCGCCCATCTCCACAAAATTAAAAACAAACTTCTTTCATAACTACTTTTTTGTTATAATCAAAACATGAGTTTTATAGAAAATTTAAATTGGAGATATGCTACAAAAGAGTTCAACGATAAAAAGATAGACGCTGATACTTTTGAAAAAATATTAACGGCAATTCGCATGACACCAAGCGCATTTGGTGTTCAGCCATATCATATTACTGTTGTTGAAAATGTGGAACTCAAAAAAACTTTGAAACCATACGCTTGGAACCAGGACCAGATTGATACCTGCTCACATCTTTTAGTTTTTAGTGCAGATTTAGACACTAAAAAAAGAGTGGATGATTTTTTGAGATTAGCTGAAGAGGCTAAACTAACAGAAATTACTAACGACCCAGAATATGACTATCGTAAAGAGTTTAATAAATTTGTAAAAGAAATGGGATCTGAATGGTCTGCAAAACAGGCGTACATAGCTTTAGGATTTGCTTTGGCTGCTTGTGCCGAACTTAAAGTTGATTCTTGCCCAATAGAAGGATTTGAACCGAAGAATTATAAAAAGGTATTAAATTTACCAAAAAATCTAGAACCAAAATTTTGTTTAGCAATAGGATATAGAAGTGACAATGATACTCACATAAAATCACCAAAAATTCGCTTTAGTGAAAAAGATTTATTTGATTTTAGATAAAATCTCATTTATAAACAATTAAAAAAATCATCAAGCGCTTGATGATTTTTTTGTTACTCCCCTATTATTTGCATCCGCAATCACGATCACATTTTTCTTTGCATGCACATTCCTTACAATCACATTTACATTCGCATTTTCCTTCACATTTGCAATCGCATGGACACTTACATGTATTATTCTTTTTTTCTTCGGCCATTGTTTTGTGTTTAATATTTATTAAATTCGACCTTTAATTTTATTGTATTGTCACCGGATAAGTTTTAAAAATTTCTGCTGCAGCAATTTTCTGTGGTGAAGTATTATTTTTATTATATGTAACATCAAAAACATTTGGGACATTAAACGTTACATCATCTACACCAGCACATTTTCTAAGCTCTTGTATGATCAAAAATGAATGCCCAGTACAAGGAATATTTACTTTTAGTGAAACTTCAGATAATCCCTTTTGTGAAAGCTGCGTCTTTGAATTTATATTTGCTAGCATTGGAATCACACCATAAAAAAATACCAGATTAATAATAATTGTTGATGTATATATAGTAGATATATATTTCCATTTACTTTTAATTCCACTTTTGCACAAACAATCAGTTTTTTGTAAATAAAAATATATTGATACTGTAGCTAAAATCAAAGAAATTATAACAAGATACAAAAAGATGTTTGGAATCAGTAAAACGTTTTTTAGAAATGCTGTTGCTGTAATAGCTCCTATAACTGAAAAGAATGCAAAAGCCAAACAAAAAGAATGTGGTAGAAGTCCATACAAAATGCCCGACAATAAGCCGTTTCCCTTATTAGATTTTGTTTCAACACAACATTTGTTATTTTCCTTCATATTATTTTCTTTTTGTGCGATATACTTTTAAAATTTCTTCTATCGCTGTATTTTCCTTACCTTTTTTTATTTGATGAATAACACAAGTACTTAAATGATTTTCCATAAGCGCATCCTCTATTCCTGAAAGAGCATTTTTTACGGCGGAGGTTTGGGTGATAACATCGATACAATATGAATCTTTATAGAGCATATCTTGTAATCCTCTTATTTGTCCTTCAATGATTTTTAACCTTCTTATCAATGTTTGTTTTGTTTGTTTCATATGTATATAATACCCCCTGGGGGTATATTGTCAAATAATGAAAGTGTGGATAATTATTAAATATATATAAGACATTGATTAATTGCGCTTATAAAGCCAAATAGCACTTTCAATGCAGGCGCTGGAACAGACAACGATACACAAAAAAACAACTAAATTAGTGTGACTAACAAAATAGTTTTGCTAAACTAAAACCGCCTATTTTAGGCGGTTTTAGTTTAATTGTATTTCAATAATTCTTTAACTTTATCCTTTAATCCACCTGTATTTGGAATTACATTTAAGTCACCCTTACTTCCTAGTTCAGCTTGCTCAATATAACCGATCAACTTTTTTGCACTATACACCTTATCATCAGTTCTTTCACCAGAAACCTCCATCATTTCATTTAAAAAAACTTTTAATTCATTGATGCTATTTATTCCTGATAGTCCTTTTTTAATCTTTATATTTTCTGTTTCTTTATTTCCAAGCAATTCAACTACTTTTTCTCTAAGTCCCCCCGCTCTTGTAATACTAGCAACATCGGCTTTCCCCTCTCTAACCATTAAAATAGAACCCATTAAATCGACTGATTTGTATAACCTACCTGAGCCTTGTAACCCATCTATTTTTTCAATAAAATCAACTAATTCTTTAAAACTTTTTGCACCCCTTATTCCCTTCTCTTTCTCCTTTTCATAATCCGCTTGCCTCTGATTTTCCATACCTTTTTGTTCTTTCGTCATAGAATCTTCAGCCAAACTAATTTCTTCTTCTCTTGGTGAATAATTTTCAAAACCCATATTTTTATTTTAATAAATAATAATAAGTATATTATATAAACATTTATGCTATTAAGCAAAGGCCCATTTAATTATTTGCCCATTATTATGCTAGAATAAAAGAATGAAAAATAAAAAAAGAATTCTGTGTGTATTTACAACAGTTTTTTTGATTATTACTTTTCTTGTTTTAAACAAGTTTTCTTTTGTTATTAATTTTGACCATACAATTAATAACTTTATGATAGCCCACCAATCCCCTGCTATTTCTGGATTTATGCTTTCAATTACAAAAATATTAAATCCAATAGAGGCAATTATTATTTTTGTCATTTTTGGACTATTTTTATTATTATTGAATAGAAAATATTATTATAGATTTACAATAGCTACCGCGCTAGCAACATTATTACCTTTTATAATTAAACTTATTACTCAAATACCCCGCCCAAGCTTATTTTTAGAACAAGATTTTAGCTTCCCTTCTGCTCACGCCACTATCGCCACTGTTTTCCTTCTGTCATCAATCTTTTTCTTAATACCGCTAATAAAAAATGGCTTTCAAAAAAATATTTTTAAGATAATTACTTTCATTATATTCCCACTTGTCGCTTTTAGTAGAATCTATCTTTCTGTTCACTGGACTTCAGATGTGCTTGCTGGTATTGGTTTGGGCTTTATCTGCTTCACCGTTGGGGAAATAATATGTTGTCATAAAAAGGAAAATGTGCTATAAATAGTGCTCATAATTCATTACAATACATTGATAATAAGAGTTAGAATAAATCATCAAATAAGAGCTCCTCAGATTCGCGTCATCACAGATGACGGTCAAAATCTAGGTATAATGACTCCAAGTGATGCTTTAAAAAAAGCAGAGGAAATGGGTTTAGATTTGATAGAAATATCACCAAATGCCGTCCCTCCTATTGCAAAAATAATGGATTATGGTAAATTTCAGTACACTGAAAAGAAGAAACTAAAAGACTCTAAATCTAAGATTCAAAACATAGAAATTAAGAGTGTTCAGGTGAAAATAGCTACAGATGAGCATGATCTCATCATGAAAGCCGCAAAAGCTTCAGAGTGGCTAAAGGAAGGACATAGAGTAAAAATCCTCCTTTTTCTTTCGGGTAGAGGCAAATTTTTAGATAAGAATTTCTTAAATGAAAGATTGGAAAGAATTTTGAAACTTATTACAGAAGAATACAAAATAGCAGAAACACCACAAAAAGGTCCAAAAGGAATCACAATCACAATAGAGAGAGCAAAAAAGTAGTTAGAAAGTTTCAAGTTTGAAAGTTAAAAGCCAAAAAAACAATGAAAACAAATAAATCATTTACAAAAAGATTAAAAGTTACAAAAAATGGAAAAATCCTAGGAAGAAGAGCTGGGCAAGATCATTTTAATGCAAAAGAAAGCAGAAGCCAAAGCCAAGCAAAGAAAAGAATGTATGATGTACATTTTAGTAACAAAGCAAAGGCAAGATTCTTACCAGGGATGTTTAAAGCTAAGAAATAAATTATTAATAAATACTAAAATACAATGACAAGAGTTAAACGAGGTGTATTAAAAACAAAAAGCAGACGAAACGTCCTTAAAATGACAAAGGGTTATCGTTTGAATAGACGCAACAAAGAAGCTGCAGCTATTGAAGCTTTAATGCACGCAGGAGCAAACGCTTTTGCCCACAGAAGAGACAAAAAGGGAGATTTCAGAACATTGTGGAATGTCAGAATCAACGCAATGCTAAGAGAAAATGGAACAACCTACAGCAAATTCATCGGAGCTTTAACAAAGAAAAGCATACAAATAAACAGAAAAATGCTTTCAGTTATGGCACAAGAAAATCCTGAAAGTTTCAAAAGAATTCTTGCTCAAGTAAAATAGAAAATAGTTAAAAAGTTTCAAGTTTTAAAGTTAAAAGTAAATTAAAAAAGGACGGCTCGCAAGCGAGCCGTCCTTTTTTGTATTTAATTAACTTATATTTTATCTACTTAGTCTGGTTTTTATCTGACTCGATATATTTTTCTATCTCCATATTAAAAACTGGTCTAAATTTATCTATAAGTTCTTTTTCTGTTTTTCCATCGATATGGGCGGCATAATCTGGCCTAATACGAACCGAATCTTGATGGGGAACGTTGACAATACCTTCATCGGTAGCGTGTGTAAACTGAACTTTTTTTCCGTCTATTTCTGCATCCATATACCAAATATATGCTGGTTTACCAATAATATTTTTGCCTAAACTAATCCTATGAATTTTAATATTGTTAATTTGATTATACAATTCTTCAATATTTTCACCTATTTGTTCTGCAGCTTCTAACCCCTTTTCCTTTCTCTTTTCTGATGAAGGAAATATTCCCATTACTTTTTTATATTTGCCCTCTTCTCTTGCCATCTTTTCAGCTGTTTTTGGATCTTCTACCTGGCCTTCTGCGTTATAAATAGAAAATTTTTCTTTCATATTTTTAATATTATTATTAATTAATAAACCTTTTAATAAGTTTACTTCCCCCAGAAAATATGTCAATGCCAAACAAAACACAGGGCGGCCGAAGGCCGCCCTGTGTTTTTGTATATTTATTAATTTAAATCAACTATTGAATTAAGCTCGGGATAAACAGCGTTCACATTTAATTCAT
>CAIKXY010000004.1 GCA_903831595.1 uncultured bacterium | reverse complement strand
TTATAACCCGCTTCATTTTTAGCTAAAAGCACGAGCCGAGTTCTGCGATTGTCTATTCCGCCTTGTTTATCATTTCTTGTCCTCGCAGCAACATAAAAATCCACACCAATTATTGGTTTGATGCCATTGTGTTTACATGTTTGATAAAATTCAATTGCACCATACATATTGCCGGCATCAGTAAGTGCAAGTGCTGGCATACTGAGTTCTTTTGTTGCGTGAACAAGCTCCTTCAATTGTGGAAGAGCATTGAGTAGAGAGTAGTGAGAATGTGTGTGTAAATGAATAAATTTGGACATAATATTTATGTTTATAGTATAACAAAATTTTTGAAAATATAACTCGTTGACACTAGTGTATCTTGTATAGTAATATTTTTTTAGAGGTTCGTTGTTTTATAATACATATCATCTCACAGGAGGCAATTATGCCAAATCTTTCGAAAAACGTTCATTATTTAGTATGCGCATTTTTGTGCCCAGATAATAGGGCAAAAACAATGCTGGAACACAAATGCGATGAAATTGGTCTATTCGAAAACCCGGAGTATTTGCTTCATAGACATTTTAAAAACAGAGGTATGTTAATTGACGTCGATGATCGACGTGAGATGGAATTTTTTCTGTCGACGAGGAATGGGAGGCAGATTATTGATGCATTTCTCTGCCCTGTAAATCGTCACTGCACTAGAGTAGAAAATAATTACTCTGATGCCGATTTAATTAAAGACAGGAATTTTGAAAAGTTGATAATGCATTACGTTATAAATGGTGGAGCGGAAGCTTTTGCAAAGAAAAGGGAAAGCTTTTTACCTGACTCTCCAAATTGTAAGTAATAAAAGTGCAAGCAGGGATGTTTGCACTTTTTCTATTGAAATACTATATAATATTATTTATGGCAATTAAATATACAATCGGTATTGATGAAGTTGGCAGAGGACCACTTGCTGGCCCTGTTGCTGTTTGTGCTTTCAAACTACACGCAGGTAGTTTGCCCCGTCAAATTGAATTTTTATTTGACTGGGGTGGCACTATGTTTACAAAAAAATCAGGAAGAATAAAAGATTCCAAAAAATTAGCGCCAGAAAAAAGAGAAGAAATTTTTGCAAGATTAAAAGAGTTAAAAACTCCCCGAGGTGGAGCCTCGGGGATAGATTATTTTGTTTGTTATGAAAGCGCGAAAAGAATAGACAAAATTGGTATAAGCAAGGCAATCAGGAATTGTTTGGAAAAGGCACTAGCCAAACTTAATGTAAAACCAAATGAGTGCAAAGTTTTACTTGATGGGGGACTTAAAGCACCTGAAAAATATAAAAATCAAAAGACAATAATAAAAGGTGATGAAAAAGAAAGGACTATAGCTTTCGCATCAATTGTTGCAAAAGTTTCAAGAGATACGCTGATGTGCCGCCTTGCCAAAAAATATCCAAAATATAATTTTGAAATTCATAAAGGATATGGCACAAAAAAACATTGTGAAGCAATAAGAAAAAATGGACTATCTGCGGAGCACAGGAGAAGTTTCTGTGAGAATTTTAAATAATAACTAAATTTGACCTATTTGATTTAATAATGTATAAATAAAATAGAAAGTAAAAAAAACGACACGGAGGTGTCTATGATAAAAAAAATATATAGTACTGCGTTATACATTGAAAAACAGGAATATGGCGAAGATGGTGAATATTGCTATTGGAATATTTTTGGCGAGTCGGATACTCCCAAAAGTATAATACCTATTGGTGGATCTGGAAGACTCCCCGATACACCTGAACACATTCTTATTAAAAAATTTTGTGAAAAAACCGGTGCAATGCCCGAAGGATTCAAAGAAGTGTATAGGGAAACGCAAGGAGAAGTATTGAGGTGTTTTTTCCTAATAACAAAAGTTTCCGGATACATTTCCTGTATAGCCCCAATAAGATTGTTTGACAGGAGCTATGTATACATTAATAAACTGGATGCTGATAGTTTTATGGAGATTCTTCCAGAAAGGTACAAAAAACCCATTTGCTATACCCTGGAGGAATTTGCAAAATCAGATCCAGCTTTTAAAACAAGGTATCAAAAATTAATATCGTCACTCAGTGCTTACAAAGCGTAGAGATTTCTGGCCTGCGGAACATTTAACCGCAGGCCTTTTCTTTTTCTAAAAAATAAGCTATACTCTTTTCACTATGGTAAATCGAATGAGACATAATAGATCCCAAAGAGGAAGCACGAGATCACATCATGCTTTGAAGGGGATTGCACTTACAAAGTGCCCAGATTGTAATAATCCAGTGATGAGACATCAAGCATGTTCAAATTGTGGAAAATACAGAGGAAAAGTAATTATAAATTTAGAAAAGAAAGCAAAGGTTACGAAAAAGGCAACAAAAAAAACTGAGAAAAAAGCATAAACTAAAAATACCCGAAAGGGTATTTTTTAATTTCGATTGATTTTGTGTCTTTTCTTTTTTCTAAATTTGATATAGAATAAATCCAGTAATAAAAAGCTTTAAAAGCTAAGTAAAAAATATGTCTAGTAGGCACCTTGCAAGATCAATAGTATTTCAATCCGCCTTCGAGTGGGATTTTAGAAATTCTTCGAGAGAAGAAGCCCTTTTATCTTTAGAAAGAAACAACAAAGAGTTTGGTGAAGGAAATTCCGAAAAAGCATTTTCAGAAGCTCTATTAAAAGGTGTTATAGATAAAAAAGCGGATTTGGATAGTATTATTATGAAGGCTGCCCCAGATTGGCCAATAGATAAAATCTCAATAACAGACAGAAATATTTTACGCATAGGACTTTATGAGCTTTTGTTCTCTGATAGAAAAGAAGTTCCTGCAAAAGTTGCAATCAACGAAGCTATTGAGCTTGCAAAAGCTTATAGTGGAGAAAAAAGTGGTGGTTTTATAAATGGAGTTCTCGGTACTATTTACAAAGAGCTTGGAGAGCCCGGTAAAGATGAAGTTTCCAAGAAAAATAATAAAGATATTCCGTTTGATAAAATGCCAATAAAGCAACTCGCTGGAGCTGTAGTTTATGCGATAGAAGATGGCAATATCTATTTTGCTTTTGTTCATGATGTTTTCGGGAGATGGACTCTTTCGAAAGATAAAATAAAAGAAAACGAAAAAGTTACAGATGGAGCAATACGTGGGGTTAAAGAAAAAATGGGTATTGATGTAACAATTGAAGAAGAATTATCAAACAACGAGTATGTCGCAAATCATCCTGAAGAAGGAAAAATAAGAAAACAAGTTACATATTTTCTTGCAAGAGCTAAAAGAGAAGAATTAAAACTTGGGGAAAGTGGGGGGCTTGATGACGCAAAATGGTTTAAACTTCAGGAAATTGAAAACTTGAATTTTTATAACGATATTTTACCGATAATCACAAAGGCAATCACGATAATAAGCAGTAAAAAATGAAAACTGATTTCTCAAAATTTGAAAAAAATATAGGCATAATCTTCAAAAGCAAAGAGCTTTTGAGGCAGGCTTTTACCCATAGGTCATATTTAAATGAACACAGAGACACAGAGCTTGTTCATAATGAAAGACTGGAATTTTTAGGGGATGCTGTGCTTGAGCTTATTGTTACCGAATATTTATATGGAAAATATCCAGATAGTAATGAAGGTGAGCTTACTGCTTTTAGATCAGCACTTGTAAATTCTGATACGCTTTCAAACGCCGCGGGAAAACTTGAAATGAATGATTTTTTGTTACTTTCAAAAGGTGAATCAAAAGATATTGGACGAGCAAGACAAATTATCCTTGCAAATGCTATCGAAGCTTTGATAGGTGCAATTTTTATAGACCAAGGTTATGAAACAGCAAAATATTTTATTTCAAACAACATTTTTAATTTGATTGAAAAAATAATTGAGGAAAAAACTTGGATTGATGCAAAGAGCAAATTTCAAGAACAAGCGCAAGATTATGAAAGTGTCACACCACTTTATAAAACCTTGAAAGAAGAAGGCCCAGACCATGACAAAAAGTTTACTGTGGGAGTATTTTTGGGTAAAACAAAAGTCGCAGAAGGGGAAGGCAAATCAAAACAGGAAGCAGAACAAATCGCTGCGGATAATGCGCTAAAAGCTAAGGGGTGGATAATAAATTAAAATATAATTATATGACAGCGGAAAAGTTTGAGAAACCAAGAACAATACCGGAAGGATTAAATCCTGAAGAAATAAAAATTTTACAAGAAATTAATAGGATTTTAGGTGTTTATGAAAAAGCTGTGGCTGATAAAAAAGTTTCTATTGATGAATATGACGAAAAACAAAGGGTAAAGATTAATTTTAAAAAGGAACTTGAATCTAAAGGGATTGATCCTTACGAGTATTATTTATTTCACAGACTTATAGGAAGTTCGGAAATAAAAACAAAACTAGATTTACCTGACCATACTATAGAAAAAAAGATTAAAGAGATTTATGCTGAATATGTATAATAAATAAAATGATAATGGAAAATCCAGAAAATAATAGTTTATCGGAAAATCAACAAGAAAGAATGATTAAAATTTCAGAATTTTTAGATATTATTCATTCAATTGCAAAGCAGATTGAGGATTCAAATCAGGCGTTTGAAATCGGTGTTTTTATAAAGGAGTTTGAAAAAGATTTTAATAATGACCCAAAGAATATTAAGAAGAATATAAAATTAAAACAATTTTCTTTAGGGCAGTTGATACTTTCACCAAACAATTTCGATATAACGAAGTCTGAACTCGATGACACTGATGATGGAAAAATTGCAAAATTTATCAAAGAAAAATTAGCATTTAAAATATTAAATAACTAGCTGTATATTGCTGCCGCCCACTGGGCGGTTTTATATTCCCCGAGGTGGAGCCTCGGGGAAAGGCCTAAATATGCCTATTTTTTTCTTTATAAAAATCTGTTAGAATAGGTTGTAATGTATCTCAAATCAATTGAAATTTCAGGATTCAAGTCGTTCGGGAAGAAAGCCGTTCTTGACTTTAATGTTCCCATTTCAGCTATTGTAGGGCCAAATGGCTCAGGAAAATCAAACGTTGCTGAAGCATTTAGCTTTGTTTTAGGGGAACAGTCTATCAAATCTTTGCGAGGGAAAAGAGCAGAGGACCTAATTTTTAATGGGGGAAAAGACGCGCCACGTTCAAATCGTGCGAGCGTCAAATTAGTTTTTAATAATGTTCAAAGAATTTTTAATATAGATTTTGATGAAGTTTCTATTGAACGTGTTGTTAACAGAGATTCTTCCAGTGAATATTTAATAAATGGAAGTGCTGTTCGTTTGAAAGATATCGTTGAGCTTTTGTCTAGCGCTCACATTGGTGCCTCGGGTCACCAGATAATTTCTCAGGGTGAAGCTGATAAAGTTTTGAATTCAAATATTCGGGAAAGACGAGAAATGATAGAAGATGCACTTGGATTAAAAATTTATCAAAACAAAAAAGATGAAAGTGTTCGCAAGCTCGAAAAAACAGAAGAAAATATTAAACAAGTAGAAAGTTTAAGAAGGGAAATCGCTCCACATATTCGCTTTCTAAAAAAACAGGTTGAAAAAATTGAAAAAATGTTTGAGATGAAAGAAAATCTCACAAAAATGTATCACGATTATTTTCGCCGTGAGGAAGAATATATTAAATTTGAAAAGCAGAGCATTTCTACCGAAAAACATCCTCTTGTTGAGAAATCTCATAAATTAGAACAAGAGCTCGCTGAGGCTAAGCAGATTTTGGCAAAGTCATCATCAAAAGATTCAAGAAGTGATGATGTTGTAAAAGTTGAAAGCAAACTTAAAGAAGTTCGTGCCCTGAAAGATAATTTAATGAGAAGTATGGGGAGAATAGAGGGAGAAATTTCTTCACTATTGCGCTTGATAAAAAAACAAAATGAAACAAATTCAGCAATGTCGAAAAAGACCGTCAATCTTTTTGAAGTTGAAAATGTTGCCAAGCAAATTGATTTAGAAATTGCTGATGCAACAGACGGTGGAGATATTTCAAAAATAAAGCAAATTTTTGCATCAATTAAAAAAATTCTTAAAGATTTTATTGAAAAAAATAAAGAGAGTGAAGACAAAGAATCGATAGCGGATTTGGAAAGTGAAATAAAAAAGCTAGAAACTGAGAAAAATGGCTACGATATTAAGCTAAAAGAGGCAAACAATCTCGAAACAGAGCTTTCTGAACAGTATTCATTTTTAAAAAGTGATATAGAAAAAGAGAAAGACTCAAATAGAGATGCAGAAAAATCTCTTTTTAGAATTGTTGCCGAACAAAATGAAATTCGCGGAAAAATCAATGGATTAAATAGCCGAGAATCAGTTTTAAAACACAACGAAGATGAATTAAACAGGGAATTACAAGAAGCTTCTATTTTAGTGGGTGTTGCTGCATTACGATACAAAGATTTTTGGCCAACAAATGCTGATGGAGTTGCTCTTACACTTGATGAAATAGTAAAAGAGCCAAGACAAGTTCAAGAAGATAAAAAACACGCGATGGAAAAAATAAAAATTCGTCTTGAAGATGCGGGAGTTTCTGGCGGTGATGATGTTGTAAAAGAATATAAAGAAACAACAGAAAGAGATACTTTCTTGGAAAGAGAGCTTGGTGATCTCGTAAAATCATCTGAGTCTTTGAAAGCTTTGATTGTTGAGCTTGAAGAAAAACTTACAACAGAATTCAAAAATGGCGTCACAAAAATAAATATTCAATTCCAGCAATTTTTCACAGCGATGTTTGGTGGTGGCTCGGCCTCACTATTAGTTGTAAAAGAAAAGAAAAAGAAAAAATCCGATACTGACATCTCCGCCATGGCGGAGATTGATGGCGACGAAATTCAGGAAGAGCAAGAAGAATCTGAAGAGGGACTTGATATTGAGGTCTCACTTCCAAAGAAAAAAACAAAAGGTTTGATGATGCTCTCCGGTGGCGAAAGAGCTCTTACATCCATCGCACTTTTGTTTGCAATTTCTCAAGTCAATCCGCCTCCATTTATTATTCTTGATGAAACAGACGCAGCGCTTGATGAAGCCAATTCTCGAAAATATGGTGAAATGATAAGTGCACTTTCAAAATATTCCCAGCTTATTTTAATTACACACAACAGAGAAACGATGGCTCGTGCAGGAATTATTTACGGTGTCACAATGGGCTCTGATGGAGTATCAAGATTACTTTCAATTCAATTTGAAGAAGCGGTGCAGGTGGCGAAATAGGATTGACAAAAGAATTATTTTCTATAAACTTTTATTTGGAGGTACGTACTAATATAGTAGAATCAAAAAAACTTTTAAGGAGGTTTTATGTTAGATGTGAGAGAACAAATAAAGAAGTTTCAAATGCTTTTTGATTCAAAAGGAAAAGTAATCAATATTAAAGCCGCACTGAATGATTGTCCTGAGGTGTTCAAACAGGACAGCCCGTTTACGCTTTATGCGGCACGGTGCATAAGAAACACTGATAAATCGGGCTGGCAATGGAAGACTTTTTTAAGTCCAGAAGAAAAGGAACAGTGGGAAAAAAGATTTTCTCATATGATTCGGTCAGCTGACAATGATATCGGCGACAGGATAATGTTTGGAGGGTGGATGTTATCACAAATGATTGATAAGGTTCCTCCTCCGCCCACAAAAGACTAGTGTGAAAAAGTAACAAAAGGGCTTTGGCACATGCCAAAGCCCTTTAATATTTCGAAATTATTCCACTACCTCATAATCCATCTGTCTTCTATCTAAATCTGCAGAAACAAGTTTTATTTTTATTTTTTGTCCAAGTGAATAAACTTTTTTTGTTTTTTCTCCGATTATAGAATAAGTTTTTTTATCAAGTTTATAAAAATCATCTCCAAGCGAAGAAAGTTTTATCATTCCTTCGGCTCGTGTCACAGAATCTTCTGCATAAATACCCCATTCAGTCACGCCAGTGATAATACCATCAAAAGTTTGCCCAACTTTATCTTGCATAAATTCAATCTGTTTATATTTTTTACTATCGCGTTCCGCTTCTGAAGCTTTTATCTCTTGGTCAGTGCTGTGTGAGCAAGCTTTTTCATAAAATGCTAAATTTTTCTCAGCAATATTTTCTCTAGTCAATATTTTTTGTAAAATTCTATGAACCAATAGGTCTGGGTATCTTCTGATTGGGGAAGTGAAGTGGGCATAATATTCAAATGCAAGTCCAAAGTGCCCAATATTTTTTGTTGAATAAATTGCTTTTGCCATTGAGCGAATTGCCGCCGTTTTCACAAGCGCCTCCTCGGCTTTTCCTTCAACTTGTTCAAAAAGGGCTTGCATATCTTTACCTGTAATACTGCCAGTTTTTCCAATTACAAGTTCGTGGCCTAAAGCTTTTACAAAAATAGCAAGTTCGGCAATTTTATCTCTATCAGGCAAATCATGAATACGATATGGAAGTGGGAAAAGTTTGCCAGATTTTTTTTCAAATTTATATACATATTCAGCAACTTCTTTATTCGCAAGAAGCATATATTCCTCAACAAGCTTGTGTGTGTCTAACCTTTTTTTCTTATAGATTCTTATCGGTTTTCCTTTTTCATCCAAATCAAAAGCTATTTCTTCTTGTTCAAAATCAATCGCGCCTTTTTGTGTTTTTTCTTTTCTGAATAGTTTTGCAATTTTGTTTAATGTATCTAATTCTTCAAAATATTTACCAGATTTTGCATCTAATAATTCTTGTGCACTTTCATAACTAAATCTTTTTGCGGATTTTATAACAGATTTTCCAAACCATTTTGAAATTACTTTTGCTTTATTGTTTATTTCAAAAATTACAGAAAATGCTAGCTTTTCATCTCCTTCACTCAAACTACAAAGATTGTCAGAAAGCTCAAAAGGAAGCATAGGAATCGTCCTGTCTGGTAAATACACCGAACAACCTCTCTCATAAGCCTCTTTATCAAGCTCGCTTTTTTCAGTGACATAATGAGAGACATCAGCTATATGGACGCCAATTTCAAAGTTGCCATTTGAAAGTTTTTTAAATGAAATAGCATCATCAAAATCTTTTGCAGTGACGGGGTCTATTGTAAAAGTAAGTGTATTTCTCAAATCTTTTCTTTTTGCAACTTCTTCTGAAGAAATTTTTCTATTTTGTTCAAAAATATTTTTTGATTCTTGCAAAACTTTTTCTGGAAATTCAATATCAAAGCCTTTATCTATTGCAATAGAATTCATCTCGGTAGAATTATCTCCTTTCTTACCTAAAATATTTACAATTTCTCCTTCTGAAAAATTTGGTGTGGAAACCCATTTTGTAATTTTTACTCTGACTTTATCATCATTTTTTAGTGCAGTAGCCTTTTCTTTTGGTATTCTTATTAAAACTTTAATTCGTCTGTCGTCAGGAATCACAAGTATTCCTTTATTCGAAATTTCAATAGTTCCAACAAAATAATTTTTTGCTCTACTTAAAACTCTTACAACTTCAGCTTCATGAACACCAGCTCTATTTTTTTTAAATAGTTTAACTTCAACTTTATCACCGGACATAGCTGTATTTATCTGCCTTGTCGATATTTCAGCTGAAATGTTGTTTGAATCAGATATGAAATAGGCAGTGTGACCTCTAATACCTTTGATCTTACCAGTTATAATTTTGTCTTTAGGTGAATTTTTGAATACAGTGTTGTTTTTCCTGTCTTTTCTCCAGAATTTTTTCTCTTTTTTCATTTATAAAAGTATTATAGCAGAAAAACCTTGATTTGTATATGATTTTATGATGTTGTAATAAATATCAGAAATAGAGCAACTCGTAAAATAAGTCTTGCAATTTTACAGTTTTTTGGTAGTATATCGTCTACATATGTTAATAATTAGATTACAAAGGGTAGGAAGAGCACACGAGCCATCTTTTCGTATAGTTCTTACTGATTCAAAGTTTGGACCAAAAAGTGGAAAATCTGTTGAAGTTCTTGGTTCTTATGATGCCAGAAAAGGAAAGGGAACAAACCATGTAGATGGTGAAAAAGTAAAATATTGGATATCAAAAGGGGCTCAAGTTTCAGATACAGTTCACAATTTTCTTGTTGATCAAAAAATTCTTACAGGAAAGAAAATAAATGTACTTCCAAAAAATAAAATTATAAACGCAAAGAAGGCAAAAGAAGCCGAGGCAGCAGCAAAGGCTCCAAAGCCAGCTCCTGAAGTAGCTCCGGCAGCAGAAGCTCCAGCGCCAGTCTCAGAAGTACCAAAAGCATAAAAAATAATATAAGCCGCGCCCGAAGGGCGCGGCTTATTGTATACTAATATCAATTCCACTTGTACGCCATGGCGTATATGGAGAATTAATTGACAGCAATTTTCATAAAAGTGATAATATGATTATATGGAAAAAATACACCCAGTTATACAAGCTTTAATCAATAGAAAGGGATTAAAGGTTCCAATACAAGATGGGAGAAAAATAACCTTAGTTTTATTTGGTGGACTTATGGTTGGTGCTCGTGGAGCAGGATCTTTAGTTGCCATGCAAGAGCTTGGACTTACAGATTCTTTTGATGAAATTTACACAATGTCTTCAGGATTTGTGAATGGTTCTGGATTTTTATCTGAACAATCTCAAGTAGTCCCGACGGTTTATTACAATAAGCTATCTGGCTTAAAATTTTTGAATCCACTTAAAGTTTGGCAAATCGCTAATATAAAATATTTATTTAAAATTATTAAAGAACACGCGATAAATTTTACAAAAATTTTAGAAGGTAACACAAAATTATATTCAATGCTTATCAACCTTTCAAAAAATGAACAACCTGAATATTTAGAGGTTCATAATTTTCCTGAAAATCAATATTTTAATATAATTAAAGCGTCTTGCTCTTTAAGGTTTTTGGCAGGTGGTAAAGTACAAATAGGTGATGATTATTACCGTGATATTATCAAAGAACGAGCCATATATGATTTTTTTGCACATATTCTTGAAAGTAGTGCAACGGATATTTTTGTTGTCTACAATTACTCTTGGCAAAAAGAATTTATTCACAAGAAATTCCCTCAGCTAGATAAACATCGTATTTATGAGTTTTATCCAGAATTTGATGAAAGTGTATTTAAATTGTTTCCAAAATTTGCAAGGTTTGATACAAGAAGAAGTGTTTTAAAGGAACAATGCCAAATTTTTGGTAATGAAACAAAAAAAATCTTTGGCTCAACTGAACCAATTAAATTATTATAATTTTTTCGTTGCACACTTTTTTCTTTATGGTATTATTTCAACAAGCAGTATTTTATTAATTACGGGTCGAATTACTGCAAGTATCAGGATTACAAAAAAAACAATGCAAGAAAACGACGCAAAATTTCTAGAACTCGTTGTTAAGGCTTTAGTTGACGCTCCAGAAAAAGTAAAAATTACAAGGACCGTCGATGAAATGGGTGTATTACTAACTCTCGTTGTAGACAATGCCGATATGGGCAAAGTCATCGGAAGATCAGGTAACACTGCAAAAGCAATAAGAACACTTTTGAGAGTTGTTGGAATGAAAAACAATTCAAGAGTTAACTTAAAAATTAACGAACCAGAAGGAGCAGCACCAAGAATGGCGACTGTTTCAAAAGAGCCTACTACAAAAACTGTAGATGAAGCAATGGCAGACTTGAAATTATAATTTCAAAATCAAATACAAAAAGGCGGCCGCTTCGCGGCCGCCTTTTTGTATAGATTGTTTTTTATCATTTTTTGTTGTATTTTAAATCTAATGAATTTTCATATAATTACATTATTTCCCGAAGCTTTTAGCTCGTATTTAAATGAGTCAATTTTGGCGCGTGCCATTAAAGAAAAGAAAGTAAAGGTTAGTTTTTATAATCCTCGCGATTTCGCAAAAATAACCAAAGTTCAGAAGGCAAAAAACAAACCATATAAAAGAGTGGACGATATTCCTTATGGTGGTGGACCAGGGATGGTAATGCAAGCCGAACCTGTTATAAAAGCCATTGAAAAAGCTGTTAAAAAATCTAAGAAAGGTAAAACAAAGATTATTTTTCTTATACCAAGCGGTAAACAATTTGATACAGTTTATGCAAAAAATATTTCAAAAAAATATACTGACATTATCATTATTTCCGGTAGGTATGAAGGAATAGATGAAAGGGTAAATAAAATATTTAAAACTGAAAAAATTTCGATAGGGAACTTTGTCCTTACAGGTGGAGAACTTCCAGTAATGATTATTATGGATTGTGTTTCAAGACAAGTAGACGGAGTGCTTGGTAACAAAGCCTCTCTTGAAGAAGAAAGGGTTTCAAGTAGTGAAGTTTATACAAGACCAGAAATACTCGAATATAAAGGTAAGAAATACCGTGTTCCTAAGGTGTTGCTATCTGGAAATCATAAGTTGATTGATGAGTGGAAAAAGTCTGTATAATGAGTATAATGTAAATATATATCACGATAGAGTAGTTAAGATATATTATAGTATTTATTAATTAAGCAAACAAAAAGATGGCAGAAAATATATTTGAAAATAATAAAAAACAACCAGAAGAAGTAAAAAAAGGTGAGCAGTATTCTTTGTTGAAAGATGAGCGTTTGGATAAAGATGATGCACAAGACGTTGCAAATATGATGCGGTCAGTTTTAAAAGAAGTTGGTTTTGAAGATAATGAAATTAGCGCAGAAGACTACAGTAAGGCAGAAATGGTCGTTGAAGATATTATTGAGAAAGCAAAGTCCGAAAGTGATTCTGAAAAATTTCAAAAATATATTGCTTCTATTGTATTTATACCAACATTTGGAGTATTAGAATCAGCAATTTTGGCATTTGTAACAATTAAAGAATATTTGAACAATAAATTAGGAAATACAACTGATGAAGTTCATAAAAAAAATATGCAGATAGCGCTGGATTCTTTCAAAGATTCATTTCAGATGATTCAGTCGGATGAAAAAAAGTTGGAGACTTTAAAAAAATATGGTAAGTGGATAGATAAAAATATGATTGAAAATAGCAAAATTTTTTAGTTATATTAGCTAATTATTACAAAAATACAAAAAGCGAATTTTGCAGAGCAAAATTCGCTTTTTGTATTTGTATTAAAATGATAGAATCAATCACATGACTCAAAAAGATGCGCTCGACATATTGAAGATGGGGTACAACTGCTACATAACGGGAGCGGCGGGTTCTGGTAAAACACATCTTGTAAATGAATATATAAAATTTCTTAAAAATAAAGGAGTTGAGGTTGGTGTCACGGCATCGACGGGTATCGCAGCCACGCACATGGGTGGAACAACGATTCATTCTTGGAGTGGTCTTGGCATACGAGACGAGCTTACAGAATACGACCTTGAAGATTTAGAAAGTAAAAAATATTTGCATGAGCGGTTTAAAAATACAGATGTACTCGTCATTGATGAGGTTTCAATGCTTCACCATTTCCGCCTAGATTTGATAGAAAGAATCGCAAGACATTTAAAAAGAAATCAGCTTCCGTTTGGAGGAATGCAGATTATTCTGGTTGGAGATTTTTTTCAGCTTCCACCTGTCTCAAGAATGGGCGATAAAGAATCACATTTTTCATACAAATCAGAAACATGGAAAAAATTAAATCTAAAAATTTGTTATCTTGAAGAGCAGTTTAGACACAAAGATGACAAGTTTATAAAAATTTTGAATGGAATTCGCGGAAACAATATGAGCGAAGAATCCATGTCCAATTTAAAAAGCCGAAACAATGCAATTCTAAAAGGTGATATAGAACCCACAAAACTTCATACTCATAATATAAATGTAGATACTATAAATGACACAGAGCTCAATAAACTTTCTGGGCAGATTTTTACATATCAAATGGAAGACAAAGGCAGAAAAGCACTTGTTGAGGCACTTAAAAAAAGTTGTCTCGCACCGGAAGTTTTACGCTTGAAAAAAGGCGCAAAAGTTATGTTTGTAAAAAATAATATGGAAGAAGGATATGCAAATGGAACTTTGGGAAAAGTGATTGAGTGTTCAAACTATGGGCCAAAAGTTATGCTTACTTCTGGGAAAATAATTACACCTGAAAAAGTAAATTGGGTTATTGAAGATGAAGGAAAAGTAAAAGCGACAATCACTCAATATCCGCTTCGTTTGGCTTGGGCAATAACAGTGCATAAAAGTCAGGGAATGAGCTTGGATGCAGTTGAAGTAGATTTATCAAAATCTTTCGAAAAAGGAATGGGTTATGTTGCGCTTTCTCGTGTACGAACTTTGGAAGGTCTTAGAATTATTGGTTTAAACAAAAATGCATTGCAGGTTCGCGAGGACATAATGATTTTTGATGAGGATTTAAAAGAATTATCAAATGAAGATAAAAAGTGGTTGTACTCAATGGGCGAAAAAGAAATAAAACATAAACAGGAAGAATTTTTGAAAAAAGTTGCTCCACCAGAAGGAGTAAAAATAATTAAAAAGAAAAAAAGCAGAATTTCTCCAATGCAAGAAACAAAAAATATGTTGGAGCAGGGGATGGGCATAAAAGAAATCTTACAAATAAAAGGAGTAAAAATAGGAACGATTTTAGATCATATTGAAAAAATAATTTCTGCTGAGCCGGATTTCAATATAAATCATTTGAAAAAAGAAATTCCTACTGGAAAATACAAAAAAATCTGGATGGCTTTTCGCGAGCTTTATGGAGAAAATCGTGATTTCTTGCTTGCACCAATTAAAAATAAGCTTGGCAGCGCTTATACCTATGAAGAGTTGAGAATCGTAAGGCTTTTTGTTAAGAGAAATCTTTAAGGTGCAGAATTAAACGAGAATGACATTTTTATAAAAATTGATATACTATTGAAATGTTTGACTGGCATCTTTTATTGGGAATATTATCTGGGCTAATATCATGTTTTGCAATAATCCCATATATTATTGATATTATACATGGTACAACAAGACCAAATATTGTCTCTTTTTCTTTTTGGGCGTTACTTCTAGCAATATCAATTATTGCTCAAATTAGTTCTGGTTCATCATGGTCAGTAATTTTACTCATGGGAGATTTTATAGGTACAAGCACAGTTGTTGTATTTTGTTTAATTGGATATGGATATAAAAAATATGGAAAAACAGAATTAATATGTACCATACTTGCTATTCTCGCAATAGTTTCTTGGCAAGTAACACATCAGCCTGTATTAGCTATTGTTTTTGCAGTTATTGCTGATCTTATGGCTGCTATACCAACAGTAGTAAAAAGTTATCGAGACCCAGAATCTGAATTTCCTACTATGTGGTTTCTGATTTCTTTCGGAGCTATTTTAAGTATTTTATCAACAACTATTTTTAATTTGCCAAACTTACTATTTCCTATTTATTTGTTTTTAATCAATGGAACAATAGGGGTTTTTTCACTTATTGGAAGAGCAAAACAAAAATCGATCAAGAACTAATTAAGAAAATAAGGCGAGATTTTATGAAAGTAAAGACTTTTACTTTTTTACTCGCAAAGACATACAGATTTGGTATAATATTATCATGTCACAAGAGCTAGAAAATATTAAAAAATATGTCAGAGCAGCAAATTATCTTTCTGTTGGGCAAATCTATTTACAAAGCAATTTTTTACTTAAAGATAAGTTAACTTTTGACGATATAAAAACAAGATTACTTGGACACTGGGGAACGTGTCCTGGTATCAATTTTACTTATGGCTGTTTGAATAATTTAATTAAAAAAACAAACGCAAATATGATGTTTGTGCTTGGCCCTGGGCACGGTTTTCCTGCAATTCAGTCAAACGTTTTTCTAGAAGGGACCCTTGGAAAATATTATAAAGAAGCTCAAAAAACAGAAGACGGTATTGCTTACATTACGAAAAATTTCAGCTGGCCTTATGGTTTTCCAAGTCACTCAAGTCCTATGACACCAGGAGTGATTCTTGAAGGCGGTGAGCTTGGATATTCACTCTCGACTTCATACGGTGCGGTTTTGGACAATCCAGATTTGATAGTTGCTTGTCTTGTTGGAGATGGAGAACAAGAAACAGCATCATCAGCGACGGCGTGGCATTTAAATAAATTTATTGACCCAGCAAAAAATGGTGCGGTTTTGCCGATACTTCATTTAAATGGTTACAAAATTTCTGGCCCAACAATTTTTGGCAGAATGAAAAATGCAGATTTGAAATCTTTATTCAAAGGTTATGGATATGAGCCTATAATTGTTGAAGGACACAATGACAAAGTTTATGAAAAAATGGTAAAAGCTTTGGACACTGCTTATACTTCTATAAAAGCAATTCAAAAGGAAGCTCGCGAAAATCCTGACAAACCACGAGAAGATTTTTATAGGTTTCCAATGATTGTTTTGAAAACTCCAAAAGGTTGGACAGGAATTAAATATTTGAAAGGCGCAAAAATTGAAGGAAAAGGTGACAAAATAGAGGGAAATTGTCTTTCACACCAAGTAGTTGGGAAAGAAATGAAGACGGATAAGGCCGAGCTAAAAGCATTAGATAAATGGATGAAGTCTTATAAATTTGAAGAGCTTTTTGATTCACAGAGTGGTTTTTCAAAAGATATAGAAGCAAATATTCCCAAGGAGGGTTTTAGAATGGGGGACAATCAAGTAGCTTTTGGGATTAAAAAAGGCGATTCATCCCGAGATTTAATATTGCCAAACATAGAAAAGTTTTTAACAAATATTGATAAGCCAGGTTCTGTTGCTGTGGGCGCTATGAATAAAATTGGCGAATATTTTGCAGAGGTTGTTAAATTAAATAAAGAAAAAAGAAATTTCAGACTATTTTCTCCTGATGAAACTTACTCAAATCGTTTACAAGCTATTTTTAATGAGACCACGCGTGCTTTTACTGGGAAAATTGAAGAATGGGATTCTGATATGTCACGAGATGGAAGAGTGATTGAAATGCTCTCAGAAAATTCTTTGCAAGGACTTGCACAGGGATATGCTTTGACGGGAAGATTTGGAGTTTTTGCTTCATATGAATCTTTCATAATGATTGTCGCAAGTATGGCAGACCAATACAGCAAGTTTTTGAAAATTGCCCAGAAAACAGAATGGCGTGGAGATGTACCATCATTAAATTATCTTATTTCTTCAACTGGTTGGAGACAAGAACACAATGGTTTTTCACACCAGAATCCTGGATTTATGGGCGATATTCTTTTGAAAAAACATGAGTTTATAAATGTTTATTTTCCAGCAGATGCAAACGAAGCTCTTTTAGTTGCTGAAAAATGTTTAGCTTCAAAAAATGAAATCAATCTTATAATTTCTGAAAAAACTGTTGAACCTATTTGGCTTACACCGGGGGAGGCAAAAAATGAAGTTGAAAAAGGAATTTCAATTTGGGATTTTGCCAGCGATGAAAATCCAGACGTTGTGATTTGTGGTTGCGGGCAATATCTTGTAAAAGAAGCTTTAGCTGCAGTGCAACTTATAAAACAGGAAGCACCAGAGATAAAAGTTCGTTTTGTAAATATTTTGGAAATTTCACCAAATACCGTTAGTCACAAAAACAAGCTTCCAGAAGGGGATTTTGAAAGATATTTTACAAAAGATAAGCCAGCAATATTTAATTTTCATGGGTATCCAGAGACATTACAACAGATTTTATTCTTCTATCAGAATACTATAAAAAGACTTTCAGTTCATGGATATATTGAAAGTGGCTCAACATCCACACCACTTGATTTGCATATAAGAAATACAACTGATAGATACAATCTTCTAATCGAAGCAGTCCAAAAGGTGTCAGAAAATGGGGTCATTGAAAAAGAAAAAGCGCAAAAAATAGTTGGAAAATACCAGCAAAAAATTAAAGAGCATAAGGAATATATTTTGAAAGAAGGGGATGATCCAGAAGAGATTTTGAATTGGAAATGGACAGGAAAATAAAATATGAAAAAATATTTAATTGTAAATACAGGTTCAGTTTCGGCAAAATACGCAATTTATGATGAAAAATCAGAATTATTTTTTGGTCATTTTGAAATAGAGACTGGTAAAGCAATCGTAACTTTTTATTCAGATGGTAACAAAAATAAACCAACAACAATAAAAATAGATGACGAGATATTTAATAATTCTTTGGATTATTTTATTCAAGAAGCAATAAATAATAAAATTATTGAAAGTAAAGAAGATATTTCTTCAATAAGCATAAGAATAGTTTCTCCAGGGACATATTTTCAGTCAAACAGAATTATTGACGAAGGGTTTGTTGAGAAAATTACGGAAGAAAAGGAAGAAGCTCCGCGCCATGTTCCAACCACGCTGAAAGAAATAAAAGAAATAAAGAAAATATTTCCTAATACTCAGATTGTTGGTATTTCAGATAGTTCATTTCATAAAAATATTCCTGATTTTGCAAAGAATTATGCTATTCCAAAAAATGTTGCAAAAGAATTAGACATTTATCATTTTGGTTATCATGGAATTTCCGTAAAATCCATTGTTAATAAATTGAAAAATAATGGCAAAATTTCTGAAAAAATTATAATTTGTCACCTCGGTGGAGGACTAAGTGTTGTAGCCCTGAAGGATGGCAAAAGTTTTGATACTTCAATGGGTTATACACCACTACAGGGTCTTGTCATGTCTACAAGAGTTGGAGATATTGACCCAGTCGCTGTTATGTATCTAGGACAGAAATTGGGCAAAGATATCACTGAACTTGAGGCATATTTCAATAATGAATGTGGTCTTCTAGGGTTGTCTGGTGGCAAAAGCTCTGACGTTCGTGATTTGTTAGTCCTTGAATCAAAGGGCGACAAAGACGCTGAATTGGCATTGGAAAAATTTGTGATGAGTATTAAAAAATATATTGGTGCTTACGTTGCAGAAATGGGAGGAATCGATACTTTGGTATTTTCAGGCACGATAGGTGAGAGGTCATTTATTATGAGAGAAAGAATTTGTAAAGATTTAGAATATCTTGGTATCAAACTCAGTAAAAAGAAAAACAATAAAACAGTAAGTGTTGATAGAAAAATAAGTTCATTTTTCTCTCCAGTAAAAGTATTGGTAGTTTGTACTGATGAGATAAATCAGATGGCTAAAGATATGCAAAAGGTATAATAAAATAAAAGAGCGGCGCCTATGGCGCCGCTCTTTTTTTCTAATTTATTTTTTTCCTTTTTTGTTCAATAATTCTCTCACTACCGCTTGAGCTCCTGCGAGTCTTGCGATTGGTACTCTAAATGGTGAGCAAGAAACATAATTTAATCCTTCCCTGTGACAGAATTCAACTGTTTTTGGCTCTCCACCATGTTCTCCACAAATACCAACTTTCAAATCTTTCTTTATACTCCTACCTTTTTGTATAGCGATTTTAATAAGTTGGCCGATACCTTCTTGGTCCAAAACTTCAAATGGATCATAAGCGAAAATATCTTGAGCAACATATTCTTTTAAGAATTTACCAGCATCATCTCTTGAAAGTCCAGCTCCCATTTGTGTAAGATCGTTTGTTCCAAATGAGAAGAACTCTGCACCAGCATTTACAATCTTATCTGCAATCAAAGCCGCACGTGGAACTTCAATCATTGTTCCGATCTTATATTCAATTTTCACTTTTGATTCTTTTATTTTTGCTTCAACAATTTTTACAATTCTATCTTTTAAGATTGAGAATTCTTTTGTTGTGGCAACAATAGGAATCATTATTTCTGGCTTGACTGACTTTGCTTTTTTGTTTTTCTTTACTTCAATTGCAGCATCAATGATTGCCATTGCTTGCATATCGTAAATTTCAGGATAGGTGATAGCAAGTCTGCAACCTCGGTGTCCAAGCATAGGATTGAATTCATGTAGGTCTTCAATCTTTGCTTCAAGTGTTTTTACATCAACTCTCATTTCTTTTGAAAGTTCCTCAATATCTTTCTTTTCTTTTGGTAAGAATTCATGAAGTGGTGCATCTAATAGTCTGATAGTAACTGCAAGACCGTCCATGGCTTCAAATAATCCAGCAAAATCTCCTTTCTGATATGGATAAAGTTTTGCCAATGCTTTTTTTCTAGCTTCAAGATCGCCTGCAAGTATCATTTCGCGAACCGCTTTTATACGAGCACCTTCAAAAAACATGTGTTCAGTTCTGCAAAGTCCAATACCTTCTGCACCAAATTTTCTAGCAACTTGTGCATCGTGAGGTGTGTCTGCATTTGTTCGCACGCCAATTTTTCTAAATTTGTCTGACCAATTCATCAGAGTTCCAAAGTTTCCAAGCAATGATGCATCTTGCGTTCCGAGTTTTCCTTCATAAACTTTTCCTGTTGAACCATCAAGAGAAATAAATTCTCCTTCTTTAATCACAATCCCTTGGCTTTTTATTGTAAGTGTCTTTGCTTTTTCATCGATTGAAATATCTGCGCAACCTGCCACACAGCATGTTCCCATACCTCGTGCAACCACAGCAGCATGGCTTGTCATACCACCTCTTGCTGTCAAAATTCCTTTTGATGAGTGCATACCGTCAATATCTTCTGGTGATGTTTCTGTTCTAACAAGAATTACATCAAGACCTGATTTCGCTTTTGCAAACGCTTCACCTGCAGTAAATACTACTTCTCCGACAGCTGCTCCTGGAGAAGCTGGAAGTCCTTGTGCAATGACTCTTGCTTTTGAAACGGCGATTGGGTCTAGCTGTTTGTGTAGGAGTTGGTTTAATTGGTTTGGGTCAATTCTCAAAAGTGCTGTTTCGAGTGAAATAAGTTTTTCTTTTACTAAGTCAACGGCGATTTTTACAGAAGCGGCTGCAGTTCTTTTACCATTTCTTGCTTGAAGAATATAAAGCACACCTCTTTCAATTGTAAATTCCATATCTTGCATATCTTTGTAATGTTTTTCAACTTTATTACAAATACTGACAAGTTCTTTATAAATTTTTGGATTTGCTTTTGCCAATGTTGCTACAGAAAGGGGAGTTCTGATACCAGCGACTACATCTTCTCCTTGTGCGTTCATCAAATATTCTCCGTAGAATTTTGCTTCTCCTGTTGAAGGATTTCTTGTAAAGCATACACCTGTTCCAGAATCATCTCCAAGATTTCCGAAGACCATTGCTTGAATATTTACAGCAGTTCCGATAAGTCCTTTGATGCTATTTATTTCTCTGTATCTTATAGCGCGATAGTTGTTCCAAGAATTAAAAACGGCGTTAATAGCCAAATACATCTGTTTGATAGGGTCTTGTGGAAATTCTACTCCTTTGACAGCTTTTATTTTTGCTTTGTATTTTGTAACAATTTCTTTCAAATCGTCGGCTGTAAGGTCTGTGTCATATTTTGCACCTTTTGTATCTTTTACAGATTCCAAAATGTGTTCAAAATCTCCATGTCCCATTTCCATAACAACGTTTCCAAACATCTGAATAAGTCTTCTATATGAATCCCACGCGAAGCGAGGATTGTTTGTGATTTTTGCAAGTCCTACAACTGATTTGTCATTTAAACCAAGATTCAAAATGGTATCCATCATTCCAGGCATTGATGCGAAAGCACCAGAGCGAACGGAGACTAGAAGGGGATCATTTGCATCTCCAAGCTTCTTTCCCATTTTCTTTTCAAGCTGTGCAAGTTTAATATCTGTCTGTTTTTTTACTTCAGCATTTATTTTTTTGCCGACTTCATAATAAAGTGCACAGGCTTCAGTACTGATAGTAAAACCTGGGGGAACATTGATTCCCAAATTTTTCATTTCTGCTAAGTTCGCACCTTTTCCTCCAAGGATTTCTTTCATATCCTTGTTTCCTTCCTCAAATGCATAAACGTATTTTTTGTTTTTTGCCATTTTTTTATAATTAACTCTAATAAAATTAACAAATTAAAAAACATCCTTTTAGGTGTTTTTAACTCATTTGCACTTAACAATAAGTTATTGCTACATTATACAAAATTTTTTTCAAAAAATCTGCATTGACATGCTAATAATGATAATGTGAAAAATGATAATTGAGCAATTTTGCTTTGCAAAAACGCCCCACAAAATTATATTTATCTTACTTTACTTAACAATTATTTAGAGTACAATTATTATAAATATGGACGAAAAAGGATCACAAATATAAATACTATTGACATTTAGTACTATATGTTATATAGTCTACGAAATGTTTTTATTCTCATAAATGAGAATATTTTTTTATTTGCTCATCCAAAGGAGGATGTATGGTAAGAATAGAGTCTGACTTAGTTTGTTTTATTTGTTTCGCGGTATTAGGTGTGGTAATTGGTGTTGTAATCATTGATTTGTTTTTAAAAAAATCAATAATAAACAAAACCACATCAGAAGAAAAAGTTTATGCAGCTGCAACAGTTGTTGGACTTGTAGGATTTATTCTTTTCGAAGTACTAGGTCGGGAGTTATTGCCCTATGTGTCAATCTTTTTTATATTTTGTTCGATAGGGATGGTAACTCGTGCGTTTATTATCAATCACTCGCACGGTCTTTTAAAAACAGCGGATTAACAACCCGCTGTTTTATATTGACAAAATCACAAAATACCTGTATAAATTGGTCAGGAGGACACTAAAAATTAGTTTAATAAAACCAACAAAATTCCAAAATCCAATTAAAAGGGGGTAATAAATGCTTGAGACGAAAAACGATATAATTGACTGGCTGGAGAAAATGGCAATTGTAGTCTTAGTGCACCTGTTGTGGCTTGAGAGATTTGTTGGAACTGATTATGGTATGCCTACAGTAGGAAGGGTACTTAGAAACACAGGTGAAAACCATTATCATTACTGGTTCAACTTGAGTTTTGAGATAAGCCGTTGGGCGGATTTAATGATTCTCCCGATTGCTATTACGGTGTATTATCTTTTGAAAACGCGCCTAGAGGATGTGTGGCGGCCCTTAAAAGCTGGCCTTATAGTTGGGTTGTTTGCCGGAGGGTACATCGGAGCCCAAATAGGGATTGTTCCTATGTTAATTTTTTTAGTGATTCTAAGCACACTATCTGGACTTGCGACAAAGAGCGACCTCGCAGAGGTTCTAGAAAAAGGAATTGGCGGAGTATCGGGATTAGTCATTGGAGTATTCGCTGGTGCCGGTTTTTTTTCTGGACTATTGCCAGGAGTAATATTAACAATTTGTTCTTTTGTCTTTCCAGTTATCGCTTATGTGGTGGCTTGCATGACAAAAGCATGGCTTATCAAGATGTTTACTCCGATCAGGGTAAACAGAAAGATAAGAAAGACTTAAGTCGGGCCCGCTTCGTTTTACACGAAGCGGGTCTTTTTATTTTCCCCGAGGTGGAGCCTCGGGGAAGAAGTTATCCACATTTTAAATATTATTAGACTTCGTGTTATTATATTTTTCGAATTGTTTTTTATTTCCAAATAAATTATTTTTTTAATGAAAAAAACTAGTGAATATTACCTGTGTGCAATATTTATTTTATTATTTTGCTTTTGTTTTAGCTTTGTTCATGCGGAGACTGATATTTATGGTGGTGTGATTTCAGAAGATACAACTTGGACTGCGGAGGGAAGCCCATACGTTATTTATGCTTCTCCAGACAGCACTTCAGATCTAACAGTTGCTGCCGGTGTAACTTTAAACATCAATCCTGGCGTTGTAGTTAAATTTGATTATGGTCAGTCAATAATAATTTCTGGAAAACTTTTTGCTAATGGTATTTCTGATGCTGAAAAAGTATATTTTACATCGATTGACGATGACTCTGTTGGTGGAGATGTTGGTTCAGATGAAGGGCTAATTTTTCCGTCAGATTCTGACTGGTCTGGTATTGAAGTTGATGATGGCGGAATTGCAGAAATAGACAATGTCGTTGTTTCTTTTGCAGAGATTGCTTTTATTTACCATCATTCCACAGGAAGCATAATTAATTCGGATATCGTTAATTGTCAAAGTGTTGCGGGCATTATAGATAGCAGGGTTGACATAAATCATTCTAATATAAAAAATATAGGCGAAAGCCGTGGTTGGAGTCATAATTTTGTTCTATACGACAATAGCTCAATAGATATAAGTGATTCATTTATTAATAATGTTGATAGTTTATTTGGGATATTTAATAGTAGCCATGCAAAAATCACCAATACAAATATATTAAATGTTAATGGGGATTATGTAGCTGAAGTTGCCGAAGATAGCTTTGTGGACATAACCAATACCAATATAGAAAATATGCCAAATGGCTGGTGGTCTGCTTTTCAGGTGTATTTTAATAGTTCAGCAAATATTGCTAGTTCAAGTATCAACAATATTTCTGCGAATACAGTTTTTGAAGTATATTATGGAAGCCGGTTAAACTTTTCTGATTCATTATTAAAAAATACTATTAACGATAAATATCAAGCAGCAATTGAAATATTTGGTGCAGATAACAATAGTTACGCGACAACCACATTAAATATCTACAATTCAATTATAAGTTATGGAAATGCTTCTGGTTTAATAATTTATAAAAATGTTGAAGTAAATATTATAAAAACAATAATTAAAAATTTTGCTAAAGATGGAATACAGGTTTATGATTATCCAGTTGTCAATATATCGGATAGTGAAATCTCTTTGAACAATAATGGTATAAATAGCCGCGGAGCAAATGTAGAAATTAATCATAGTACGATAAAAAATAATACATTATTTGGAATTAAAAATTTGTCTTCATACTTAGACATTTTTTCTGATTGGCACGAAATGCCAAAAATAAAAGCCACTAATAATTGGTGGGGAGATGCCAGTGGTCCATTCAACACTGAAACAAATGCTTCGGGCACTGCAAATAAAGTTTCCTCGAATGTTGAATATCAGCCATGGCTGATATCTGTGCCGGATGATAAACCAAAATGTTGTTCAAACGTGATTTTTATTCCAGGTCTTGAAGGAAGTAGATTGTACACAAAAGGATTACTTTTCGAAAATCAACTTTGGGAGCCAAATCGCAATGCTGATGTACAAAAATTATATTTGGATGATTCGGGGAACAGTATAAACCAAAACGTTTATACGAGAGACATAATAAAACGATCAAATATTGGTCTTGGAATTTGGGATGAAAATGTTTACAAAAGTTTTGCCAATTCGCTTGATGATTTGGTTGCTGATAAAAAAATTAATGATTGGGAAGCTATACCATACGATTGGAGATATGATTTAAATAAAATAATTACTGATGGAGTTTTACTTGAAGATGGTTCAAGACTAAATTTTATCGATGAAGTTATAAAAATGTCTAGTTCCTCTCAGACAGGAAAAGTCGCAATTGTTACTCACAGTAATGGTGGACTTTTAGCAAAGGTATTAATAAACGAATTAAAAAAACGTGGCAAAGATAATTTAATTGATAATTTAGTAATGGTTGCCGCGCCACAACTTGGTACCCCAAGCGCCATTTCTGCTATGCTTCACGGAGATGGGCAAGAAATAATTGCGCTTAAGGATTTGTATTATTTTTTAAATAAACCTACAGCAAGAACTTTGGGTGAAAATATGATGGGGGCTTACAATTTATTACCACAGAATGAATATTTTACAAAAGTTGCGTCACCAGTTATTAAATTTGATGAATCTGTTGATGATATTAATAATTTAAGAGAAAAATACAATAATATCATAGATAATTATATGGAGCTTAAAGATTTTCTTTTGGGTGTAGATGGTAGGAAAGAGCCAGCGAATAGTGATACTATTACTCCGAATGTTTTGAAATCAAATTTACTTCAAATTGCAGAAGATAATCACACAGTTCTTGATAATTGGTTACCGCCCTCAAATATAAAAGTCACCCAACTTGCTGGTTGGGGAATAAAAACCGTAAGTGGAATAGAGTATTTTGCAAATGACGTTTGTGAAATTGGTTTTATTTTTTGTTTTAAACCAAAAAAGACTATGGACAGGAATCCAATTGTTACGGAAGATGGAGATAGTACAGTTGTAGTACCAAGCGCCACAACAATTGATTCTGCTGAAAAATATTATTTAGATTTAAAAAAAATAAAAAAAGATTCGGGTATTAGTTTGGCACATACAAATATTTTTGAAGCTACTTCAACGATAAATTTTGTAAATAATATAGTATTAAATTTAAACGATATTTTGCCAGAATACATCACTAAAGAAAAACCAACCTCAACAGACAAAATATTGGAATTATCACTACATTCACCAGTACGTTTAGGTGTATATAGTGCAAAAAATGAATATACAGGTATGGTGATAAACCCACTTCCGGATTCAGATTTAGAAGTTGCGGAAGAAAATATACCTGGAAGTCGTTATATAAATGTTGGTGATAGTACAAATGTTTTTTTAAATGAAGGGGAAGATTACACAGTCAAATTGAAGGGGACAGAAGACGCTGTTTTCTCACTTGAAACAAAAGTTGTTTCAAGTGACGGTATTGTTTTAAAAAGAAGACGATACACAAATATTTCATCTACAAAAAATACTACAGGAGAGATAAAGGTTTCATCAGAAATGTTTGATGCAACAAGTTCTACCTCGACAAATTTGTTGATAGATTCAAATGGAGATGGGATAACAGATTTTTATATTGAGCCAAGCGATAGCCAGGATTCAACGGCACCAATTCTTAAACTATTAGGTGATAATCAAATTACTATTATAGTTGGTGATGATTATGCTGATTTAGGTGCTAAAGCAATCGACAATGTTAACGGGGAAATAACTTCATTAATATCTACTTCTACAAATCTAGATATTACAAAACCTGGGACATACTATTTCGATTATATTGTTACGGATTCTTCCGGAAATATTGCTACAAGTTCAAGAATAATAAATGTTATTAGTAAAAATACAAGACGTCGTGTAAGTCTACCAGCAAGTATTGCTGCCCCCGACATTCCATCAGTTGTAAATACAACCACAACTGTTCCAATATTAGATACAATTATTGGCAAGTCAACACTTTCCATTTTTGCAACCTCCACCCTTTCAGATATAAAAAAGATAGAAATAGAGGAAAGCATAACTAAAAATAATAAGGTAAAAAATGGGGGGCTTGCTGCGCGGAGCTTAAAGGCGAGAATTGTATCACCTGTCATATACAGTTATGCCAGTACTAGTCCAAAAAATAATTTGATTATGACAGCGTCAGTTGGAGTAAATAAAGTGCCAAATTTTTTAAATATTTTATTTTCAATGATCAAATCAATTTTTCCAGTTTTCTTTTTTTATAAATAAAGGTAATATTATTACAAATATAATGGTTAAAATAATTAAAAAAATATTTTTGGGGGAGAATAAATATAGAGTTGTTATTTTATCTATTTCTATTTTCTTTTTTATCTCATTTTTATTATCAAAAGTTTTAAGATTTCCAGAAAATCTTGGACTTTGCCATGGTAGTGGTTTGTGTGAATCATTTTGGTTGGATGGTGTATCAATACCATTATATTGGAGTTTACCTTACTTAATCATTTCTACTTTTTTATTATTTTTCTTCTCAAAAAATACTTTTAAACTCTGGGCGAAAATAATGATTCCCGTGTTCATAATTTCTCTTATTATTACAATTACAACCCCAGATATTTGTAGTGGAATGATTTGTTTCGATAGGACACTCGTTGCTTCAGGTTTTAGCAAACTGTTTCTTATCATGACAGTATTAATTCTTATTGTTATGTCGATTTATGACCATGTTATTTTTAAAAGGAAAAAGTGATATAATACTGTAATAAAATAATCATTAAAACATGTCACAAGCATACTCGTGGTACTCACAATTAAAGAAACCATTTTTTGCGCCACCATCATGGCTTTTTGGTCCAGTGTGGACAGTGCTTTATATTTTGATAGCAATTTCTTACGGATATGTTGGCTATCTTTTTTTTACAAAGAAAATTCCTTTTATTGTTCTTTTACCATTTATCCTAAATCTTATTTTTAACTTTGCGTTTACTCCAATTCAATTTGGTTTAAAAAATAATTATTTAGCAGCAATAGACATATTGCTAGTTGTTGGAACTCTTGTTTGGGCCATCGTTTCAATTTTTCCTTATGTAAAATGGGTTTCTTTTATTAATATTCCATATCTACTTTGGGGAACTTTTGCAACAATTTTGCAACTTACAGTAACTTGGTTAAATAAATAATATTATGAAAACAGCAATTATTATACATGGATGGCCTCAAAAAGAAGAATATTATGATATTAATGTATCAAGCCCTTCAAATATGCACTGGCTCCCATGGATTCAAAGACAGCTTTTGTTGAAAGATATTCTTGCTCAGACACCAGAAATGCCAAAAGCGTATATGCCGCATTATGAAGACTGGAAAAGCACATTCGAACAATTTAACATTGATGAGGAAACTATTTTAATAGGTCACTCTTGCGGAGGAGGTTTTTTAGTTCGCTGGCTTAGTGAAAATAATATTAAAGTTGGACAGGTCATTCTTGTCGCGCCATGGATTAATCCCATGTACCCTACAAAAATTCCAAGAGAAATGTTCGAACCAGAATTTTTCACATTTGATATTGATGAAAATCTAGCATCAAAAACCGCTGGTGTAAAAATAATGTATTCAACTGATGACCACGCAGAAGTTCTTGAAAGTATAAAAATTCTTAAATCAAAATTAAAGAATGTTGAATTTCAAGAATTTACTGGGAAACGTCATTTTACGTTTAAATCAATGCAAACAGACAAATTTCCTGAATTATTAGCAAATATTATTATTTAATTTATTATTACATGGAAAAAATTTATTTATTCTCTTTGTTAATATTTTGTATATTACTTCTTGTTCTGTTATCGATTATTACAACGTCTACAAAAGTTAGAACAAGAGTCCCAAAAGAAAAACAGAAGATTGCAATTGTCGTGAGTGGTGGTGGGATGAAATGTGCATATTCAGCCGGAGTGCTAATGGCTCTGGGAGAAAAATTAGGATTCCCAGAGCCAGATATTGCAGTCGGAAGTTCTGGAGGTGGAGCATCTTTACTTTATTATATTTCTAAGCAGTACGAATTTGGTACAAGGATCTGGACAGAGTTATTATCTACCGATAAATTTATTTCTTTAACTAGATTATATCCAATATTTGATATGGATTATTTGGTAGATGTTGTTTTTAAACAACAAACACCACTTGATATCAATAAAATTTTAAAATCAAATACAAAATTATTTTTGAGCGCGACAAATTATGAGACGGGGCAAGTCGAGTATCTTTCTAATGATGGTAAGGTTGATATATTTGAAGCTGCTCGTGCAACGGTAGCATTACCTCTAGTGTATAACAAAAAAATTAATATAAATGGAGGTGAGTATGTTGATGGAGATGTTGCATCTTCTGTTGATATAAACATACAAAAGGCAATAAAAGAAGGAGCAACAAAAATTTTGGTCATCAATAATGATAGAGCATTGCCAAATCAACCAACTGACACTTCTTTATATTGGAAAATACTGTCGTTTATTGCAAGTGATCCAATACGTAATGCAATAAAAAATAATGAGACAACAAAAGACTATGTTATACCAGAGAATATTGGGATGTTTTATATTGAGCCAAGCACAGCGACAACCATAAGTGCAATTGACCACAACCAGGATGACCTCAAAAAAACGTTCAAATTAGGTTATGACGACGCATTAAGGAATTATAAGCTGAAAGAATTTTTAAAATAAATATTATTTCGAAATCATTAATAAGTTTGATTGTGTTAAGTATATTAGATGTTATAATTAAGGTCTAAATTTATTAATTAATAATAGTATAAATATGAATCACTATTTAACAGTTTTAAAAAAATATGCCATTTTTAATGGCCGTGCTCCTAGAGCAGAATATTGGTATTTTTTTCTTTTTAACATTCTTGCAAGTGTATTAGTCAACATTGTCAGTAAAATAATAGGAGATACCTACAGTATCCTTTCGGTAATATATTCTTTAGCTGTGATTATTCCAGGGATAGCAGTCTCTATAAGAAGGTTGCATGATATTGGTAAAAGCGGATGGTGGTTATTTATTTGTCTTATTCCTATAGTTGGCCAGATTTGGTTAATAATTTTATTTGTAATTAACAGTACGCCCGCTGATAATAAGTATGGACCAAATACAAAATAATTAGCAAGAAATCCAAAATTATAATATATAACCGGATGGATAAATTAATTTTCTTAGACACAGAAACGACAGGAAATGAAATTGGTAAAGATAGACTTTGCCAAGTTTGCTATCAGTATGGTGCTGACATAAAAACAGAATATTTTAAACCACCACTTCCAGTTTCGGTGAAGTCGACGAGCATTACTCACATTACAAATAAAATGCTTGCCGATAAACCAAGTTTTGAAGGTAGTGAAATGCAAAAAGAAATAAAAAAACTTTTGAAAGATGGAATTCTTGTTGCTCATAATGCGAAGTTTGATATCACGATGCTTGAAGCAGAGGGGATAGAAGTACCAAAATTTATTTGTACATTGAGAGTTGCAAGATATTTGGACAAAGAAAACAAAATTCCAGAATATAATTTACAATTTCTCAGATATTTTTTAGACCTTGATATGCCAGTGCATACTCATGCTCATGATGCTGAAGGTGATGTTAAAGTTCTCCGTGCGCTTTTTTTAAGACTTCTAGATAAAGTAAAAGAAGAAAAAAAAGATGAAAAGGAGGCAATTGAAAAAATGATTGAAATATCAAAAAATCCAACATTATTTAATAAATTTTCTTTTGGGAAACATAAAGATGAAAAAATCGCTGATGTTATAAGGATAGACAAAAAATATTTAGAGTGGCTTTTAAATGAAAAAATGAAAAATGAAGCGAGTGATGAAGATTGGATTTACACTTTAAAGAACTATCTTGGTAAATTAGTTTAAACATATTTGACAAAATATTTTCTTGTGTTATTCTTTTTGTGAAAGTACAATCTAAATCCAGGGAGGGTTTATGAAAATAGAAGTATTAGAAGCTATTTTAAAAGAAGTGGCTGCAACTTCAACACAAGAAAGAAAAGTTTTTCACGAGCCCCAAAAGCAGTCCGATGTTTCTATTGGTAGAATCAGAGCGGAGGGTACAAAAAAGCTTTATAATTATTCATGTGAACTTAAGATGAGTCTCTCGAATCTGCACCAAAAAGCAATTCTGATTGCAAATGCAGATGACCCGCAAAGGTTCGTAAAGAAATTGAAAGAAATGGCAAAAAAGGCAGTAGAACTTTACACAAAGGCGGCGATCACTGATATTCTTTTTGTTGAATCAATAAACGAGGAATTCGGAATATATTGCTTGTCCAAACATCAATGCAATACTATAAGAGTAATTGATGGATGGGAGGTAATAAAACAAAACTGCCGTGCGTGTTTAATGAAGGAGATACATAATGAAAGGGTTGAAGTTATTATGTTTAACCAATTTAGTCAAAATTAGTACTAAGAGCCGGAACTACCCCGGCTCTTTTTATTATTTAATTAAACCTAGATATTCACAGAATTCTTTTTCAAAGTACTCCTTTTTTGGTTCCATCAATCTTGCAAAAGAATGAGCTATTGGCTTCGCTTCAGGTGCATATTCATAATGACCTCTTATTTCTCCATCACTAAAAAGTCTTATGTGATATTGATAAATTAATGAATCAAGTTTTCTCATTGCCAAAATTTCTCCTGGGTCTCTATAAGCTAGCACATTAAATTCAAAGCCTTTCTCAAAAAGAAATTTTATAAAATTATCTTTATTATATTTTGAAGATAAGTATCCTAAAAGAAAATCTTGGCGGGAGTTGTGTATTTTAAGTAATTCTAATAACCGAACTACTGGTGGCCAAATATGATACATAATTTTCCAAATAATTTTTTTCGAATATTCCTTGGCCATAAAAAATTATTTATCAAAAAATTCATTAATAAAGTCAGTAATTCTTTTACCTTTATATGTACCGTTTTCAATCATATCATTAATACAAAAATTATCATGACCAAAATTATCAATAGAAATATTTTTTACTGAATCTCCCTGCATTACACTACCACCGTGAACGGGAGCAAAGACTTTTATGGCTATTGTTGCTAGCAAGTCATGTGGTGAATAAATATTTAGAAATTTTGTAATATTTTTATCCATTGTATTGTCTGTGTTTACGGAGCATACTAAAACAACTTTGTTTATTTCACCGTCTTTATATTCATTTATTGTATTTATAACGATTTCTCCCCCCAAACTAAAACCCATCAAATTTACGGTATGACCCTCGTTTAAATGTTTAAATATTTGAACTTTAAGCATTAGTTTTGCAAGCCAAAGTGACCAAGGTGCAAGCCCTTGATCCCAATCAAGCAGTACAATTTTTCTGTTATCTTTTTTTAAATATGGTTCCCAATCCTTGATATAATTTTTATAAACAGGATTTTTTATATTGACTAATCTATAGAAAAATAAAACAAACTTCTGAACAAATAATATTTTTGATTGTATATATTTTGCTCCAGGAACAACAATAATTACTTCTTTTTGTGGCATAATTAAATTTTAACATATAAGTATTAATTTTTATAGATATTTTCTTTCATTTTATTGATAAATGATGTAATCTAGACAACTATGTCAACACAAGAATTACACGGGGAAGTAATACTCAAATTTGAAGATGTTTCTTTTGAATTTGGACACAATAAGCCTATTTTGCACGAGGTTGATTTTACTCTAAGGAGGGGTGCAAAAGTGACCTTAATGGGCCAAAATGGCTCTGGAAAGAGTACTATTTTCAACCTTATAACAAGTCACTATAAGCCAGAATTTGGCAAAATACACATACAAAACAAGCTCACAATTGCGACCGCAAAACAGGTTATTCCACGAGCAGATTTACATCTTACAGTTAAGGAATTTTTTGAAAAATGTTTTAAACATAAGGTTTACGATATTGAACCAAAAATAGAAGAAATACTTGAAGTTGTAAATTTGAAAGCACCATTTGATAGGGCGGTTAAAACTTTTTCCGGTGGACAACAAGCAAGACTTCTTCTTGCGTCAGCACTTATTCAAGATCCAGATTTATTACTTTTGGATGAGCCGACAAACAATTTGGATAAAGAGGGGATTGCCCATCTTACAAAGTTTTTGGTTGCATACAAAAAATCTTGTATAGTTATTTCTCATGACGCTGAATTTTTAAATGCGTTTACTCATGGGGTTTTGTATTTAGATATTTATACAAAAAAAGTTGAGCAATATGTAGGAGATTATTTTGATGTGAGAGATCAAATAACAGCAAGAATTGAAAAAGAAAATATGAAAAATGCTCAGCTTGCAAAGGAAATCCAAGAAAATAAAGAAAAAGCAAACTTTTTTGCAATGAAAGGAGGCCGTATGAGACTTGTTGCAAAAAGAATGCGTGAAAAAGCTGAAGAATTAGAAGAAGAAAAAGTTGATGTGAGAAGAGAAGATAAAACAATTCATCAATTTCATATTCCTGTCCAAGAGCATTTGGTCGGAGAAATTATTCATATTTCAGAATTTTTTATTTTTAAAAATCATAAAAAAGTTGCAAGAAAAACCAATATTTCTATAAAGAAAAAACAGCACCTACTTATGGTTGGTCCAAATGGTATCGGAAAAAGCACTTTGCTTGAAGCGATAGCTTCTGGAGATGCTGTTGGTAGCAAAATTGCACCAGGTATAAAAGTGGGATATTACAGACAAGATTTTTCTACATTAAATTTTGAAGACACCGTTTTTGATTCTTTGATGTCAGTGATGGATAAACATATTGAACAAGAAATGCGAAATGTTGCAGCTGGGTTTTTGATAACAGGTGATATGATTTACACAAAAATAGGAAGTCTTTCTGAGGGTCAAAAAGGTCTTGTTGCACTTGCTAGACTTGTTTTACAAAAGCCCGGGCTTCTAATACTAGACGAACCAACAAACCATATGAATTTTCGCCATTTACCAGTGATAGCAAAAGCTCTTAGTGATTATGAAGGTGCAATGATACTTGTTAGCCACGTGCCAGAATTTGTCAAACAAATAAAAATTACTGAAGTGTTTAACTTGGAGAAATAAATTATTGGATGATATAATAAGAGTGTATGGAAATATTTAGAATATTCTTAGCAATAGTTGGTCTTGCAATGTCATTTGGCTATTATCCACAGATATATAAAATGTGGAAGAATAAGTCTTCTGAAAATATTTCTCTTCCAACATATGCAATTTTTTCTTTGGGGACACTTACATATCTGATATACGGAATATTAACAAAAGATATCACTTTAATTATAAGCTTTGTTTTAGGCGTTTTTGGCTCTTGGGCGGTTTTAATTTTAATATTAGTCTATAGGAAAAAGTAGCGATTGTAATACGAGAAATATCATTGTATAATTTACTCTTAATAAAGGTCGTTTAATAATTTCATTATTATGAACATGTCAAAATTGAACGTGTTAGACTGGATAGCTCTTATATTGATTATTGTTGGTGGTTTGAACTGGGGACTCGTAGCATTAAATTGGAATTTAGTAGATACTATTTTTGGAGTCGGTTCACTTATCGCAACTATTGTTTATGCTTTAGTAGGACTATCAGCTATTTATGTAATTTTTATTTTAAAGAAAATAAAATCTTAAATTAAGAATTAATAGAAACAAAAAACCACCCAGTAATCTTTTGGTGGTTTTTGTTTATTTGTGACGCACACTTGACATGTATTTACTTTTTTGCTATTATAAAAAAGTAAATAAATCTCACCTGAGATTCATCTCACTGATTAAGCGTAAGAACTAATTGTCGCAGAATCCGTGCGACATTTTTACATTTAATAATGCCTATTTGTAGGCCTAATAAGCGGTATTTTATCGCTCAAAATAATAATATGAGAAAAGTAATAAGAAAGGTTGCTCCTTTTGATAGATTTGATAGCAAAAAGTCAAAAAGGTTTGCAGCGCATAAAAGTGATTTTAGAGTTGGGCCAAAAACCAGTTCTGATAATAGCCATACAGCAAGTAAACCTCGTGCTGATTTTAGTCATGCAAGTCAAAATGCAAAACCCTCTTTTGTAAGCAAACCATCTTTTGGTGGCAATAAATTTGCCCGTGGAAACAGTAAACCTAGCTTTGGTGGAAAACCATCATTTTCTGGCAGAAGTCGTTTTGGTGGTAGAGGAAGAGGCGGGTTTTCAAATTCAAGAAGAAGAAACACCGGCTCAGATATTCACTTTTCAAAATTTATTAATAAAGCTGTTATTACAGAAGTTATTCAAAAATTTGTTCCAGAGCATCTTTTTAAAGATTTTAGTATAGATGACAGAATAAAAGCAAATATTTTTGCAAAGGGTTATAACGAACCTACTCCTATTCAGGATAAAATAATTCCGCATGTATTACGTGGTGAAGACGTGGTTGGTATTGCAAATACAGGGACAGGAAAAACAGCGGCATTTCTTATTCCACTTATTCACAAAGTACTTTTGAATCCAAAGGAGGAAATTCTTATTGTGGTCCCAACAAGAGAACTTGCTCAGCAAATTGAAGATGAATTAAAAAGTTTTACAGAAGGTATGAAAATATATTCTGTTTGTTGCGTAGGAGGTGCACCGATAGGAAGACAAATTTCAATGCTTAGATATTGGAATAACTTTATTATTGGAACACCAGGAAGACTGAAAGATTTGGTAAATAGAAGAGTTTTAAATTTAAAACCATTTTCCACAATAGTTCTCGATGAAGCTGATAGAATGCTTGATATGGGATTTATCGCTGACATGAAACTCATAATGTCTCAAATGTCCGCAAAAAGACATACATTATTTTTTTCAGCCACAGTGTCTCATGAAGTTGAACAATTAATTAAAGCGTTTTTGAAAAATCCAGTGACAATATCTGTTAAAACAGGCGACACTAGTAAAAGTGTTGATCAAGATGTAGTGAGAGTAAATGGTAGAGAAAAAATTGATGTTTTGCATGAACTTTTGAATAATCCAGAACTTTCTAAAGTACTTATTTTTGGAAGAACAAAACATGGCGTAGAAAGACTTTCTAAAACTTTGGAACAAAGAGGTTTTAAAGCAGATTCAATCCATGGAGATAAAAATCAGTCAGCAAGACAAAGAGCTTTGGGTAAATTTAAAGATGACCACATAAAAATTCTTGTTGCGACGGATGTTGCTGCCAGAGGTCTTGATATTCCAGATGTAACCCATGTTATTAACTATGATGTTCCGGCCACGTATGACGATTATGTTCATAGAATTGGAAGAACAGGAAGGGCAAATAAAAAAGGAAAGGCGCTCACATTTATTAGTTAATCTACGCCATGGCATAGATATAAATTAAATACAAAGGGCGACTGCTTCGCAGTCGCCATTTGTATTTGCATTAATAAATCATGCTATAATTATTTCGTTGTGCAATTTCCACAAATAAAAGAAAAAGAATACCTTAGTTTTTTTCGAACAACACTTTATTTAAAATGCATTGGAGCTTTTGGCGATATCGTGAACGGCATTTTTATATGGTTTGTAAGTAAAGCATTTATAATTACTTTTGTTCTAAATTTATTACACAACGAATTGTCTGATGACCCGAAAGATGTTGTCGCAAATTTAATTGTTAATTCCGCTGCATCTTTTTCCGTGAGTTCACAATATTTTTTGGGAACTTACCTTTTCCTCCACGGTATCGTAAAACTTTTTCTAGTTATCAATTTGTTTCGAAGAAAAATATGGGCATACCCAGTTAGTATTGTCGTATTTACCTTATTAATCTTTTATCAAGTTTATGAATATTATTTTACACACTCAATCTGGCTTTTGACTTTTACGATTCTTGATATAATTGTCGTGCTTTTGACCGGACATGAATATGGAGTATTAAAGAAAAAATTAAGAAATCAAAATGAAAAAATTTTATAATATAATAAGTTTCGATAATATTTTACTCCTATGTTTATTAGTAATTCTTCCGATTACTTACTGGAAGCTTTTTTCTTTACAAGAATATTTATTGATTATTATTGCAATAATAGCTACTGTGTCTGTTTTATTTAGTGCATATAAAAGTATTGTAAATAAAAAAATATCTGTTGATTTACTTGCAAGTATTGCTTTGGTTTTTTCACTTGCTAGTCAAGAATGGCTTTCTGCAATTTTCATAAACTTGATGCTTACTTCGGCAAGAATATTTATGACTTATAATGAAGCAAGGGCAAGAAAGAATATTGAAAGTTTACTTAAACTCAAACCAAAGAAAGTTAAAATAAAGGAAAGTGATGGAAAAATTATTGAAATTGATCCAAAAGAAGTAAAAGTTGGTGATTTAGTTATTGTAGATTTAGGAGAAAGAATTCCAATTGATGGAAAGATTATTGACGGTGAGGCCACAGCAGATGAATCTTCTCTTACTGGTGAATCAATACCAGTTTCAAAGATTAAGAATGATAAAGTTTACAGTTCAACGTTGGTTCTCACAGGTCATCTTATAGTCGAAACAGAAAAAATAGGTGCAGAGACAACTCTTGAAAAAATTATTAAGCTTGTTGAACAGGCCCAAATAGATAAGCCTGATATCCACACTTCAGCGGAAAGATTCGCTTCAATTTATCTTGTTCTTGTATTTATTGGCTCAATTGTAGCGTATTTTATTACTAAAGATTTGCTTTTTGTTCTAGCAATTTTACTTGTAGTTTGTGCTGATGACGTCGCGGTAGCCGTTCCCTTAACCTTTTTAACAGCAATAAGTTATTGTGCAAAAAATGGAATTATTATTAAGGGTGCTAGCTATCTTGAAGCACTTCGTGATGTAAAAGTTGTCTTTGTTGATAAAACCGGGACTCTTACAAAAGGCAAATTAAAAGTTGAAAAGTTTATTTGTGATTCTGACGTATGCAATGAGGAAGAAAAAGCAAAAATATTAAATTATTCTGGTATATTAGCAATTCTTTCAGACCATCCGATATCAAAAGCAATTGTAAATTATATTGAAACAGACAAAGAAGAAGATATAGGGACGATTACTCCAGATTATTTTGCTGAAACAAGTGGAAAGGGAATTTCTGCTGTTTTTAAGGGCGAGCGTTTGATTCTCGGGAAAACGACTTATTTAGAAGAAAGTGGTGTAATGATTTCTGATAGCATGAAAAAACAGGTTATCATTGAAGAAAATAACGGCTTTAATACGACACTTATTTCATTAAATAATGAACTCAAAGGTTTTTTCGTTATTGCAGATGAAATAAAAATTGATATTAAAGATGATATGGAAGCTTTGAAAAAGCTTGGAGTGGAAAGAATCATCATGTTGACCGGAGATAATGAAAGAGTAGCAAAAAGAATTTCTGATTCTGTTGGGCTTACAGAATATCATGCAAACTTATTACCTGCTGAAAAATTTGATTTCATTAAAAAAACTCAAAGCAAAAAATATAAAACGATAATGGTGGGAGATGGTATCAATGATGCGGCCTCTTTAACACTTGCAGATATTGGAATCGCGATGGGCGCTGTTGGATATGATGTTGCGATTGAGTCAGCGAATGTAATTTTGATGAAAGACGATTTTTCAAAAATCCCAGACCTTATCAGACTTTCAAAATATGTTATGAAAATTGCAAATCAGGATTTTATTATCTGGGGTGTAACAAACACAATAGGTTTAGCACTTGTATTATTTAGTATTTTAAAACCGACTGGAGCTTCCGCCTATAATTTTCTTACTGACTTTTTGCCACTAATTAATTCTACCAGAATATTTAGTTTATATATGAAGCAAAGAATATAAACATATGACCGCAGAAGACATAAAAAATGATTTGAAATTTTTAGCAGATTTTGATCATGCAGACAATTTACAATGGTTTTTTAAAACTGGAAAAGGCCAATATGGTGAAGGAGACGTATTTATCGGCGTTAAAGTACCAAAAGTTAGAAAAGTTGCTAAAAGATATACAGATTTATCACTTTCAGAAATAAAGAAATTATTGTATTCAAAAATTCACGAAGAAAGACTTTGCGCACTTCTTATACTAGTTGATAAGTTCGCCATGGCGAACCTGGATGAGCAAGAAAAAATATTTAAGTTTTATATTAATAATGCAAAACGAGCAAACAATTGGGATCTTGTAGACCTTTCAAGTCCTAGAATAGTAGGGGAATACTTATTAAATAAAAATAAAACAATTTTATATAAATTTGCAGCATCAAATAATCTATGGGAGAAACGTATTTCAATTATTTCTACGTATACATTTATAAAAAATGAAAAGTTTAGTGATAGTTTGAGACTAGCAAAAATATTAATGAATGATAAACATGATTTGATACATAAAGCCGTTGGTTGGATGTTGCGAGAAGTGGGGAACAGAAATCAAGCTGAGGAAGAAAAATTTCTGAAAAAATATTATAAAAAAATGCCACGAACCATGCTTCGTTATGCAATTGAAAAATTTGAGGAGGACAAAAGAATTGCATATTTAAAAAGTAGAATTTAAGTCAAATAAAAAGGCGCCGCTGATTATCGCCGCGCCTTAAGCGGGAGCTGGGTTCTTGTTCTGACATCTGGCCAAACCTGGCGAGATGCAATTACCCCTTTACGAACCACAGATGTGGTTCAACTCTACGCTTTTGTTGCTGGTGTTCATTATTTGAACACCTGGTCCATTGTTTCCTGGACCATAACTCTGAGAAACTCTTTCAGTTTCTCAGCTGGGATGCCAAGTTCCTTTGCGTGATTATTTATTTCACGCAAAGAACTTTTTGAAATAGTGAAGCCATCTTTATAAAGTTTCATGGCAACATATTTCAGGGCAATTTCTCCCATTTCCTCCTTGGAAAGGTTTTCCATTTTTATCACCTCCTTTCCCGTTAGCGATTGTAGCAAATAATTTTAACTTTGTCAAGTTATTAAAAATAAAAAAACAGCCTCCGGAAGTGGAAGCTGAATAGGGTGGATAAGTTAAATAATTACAAAAGTAAAAATTATAACTAACAGTCCTATTAACTGTTGAAAGAACAAAAAAAGAACGGGAGCGATATTATAGTCTGGATACAAAAGAGTATCTGGATAATCGCACAGACTTGGGGTAGATATAAAACCAAGAACCCCAGTAAATGTTATCAACTGGTGATAACTATTTACATCACAATTGTACTCCAATTGTTTTTTTTGTCAAGCTATTTATTATGGCTATATTTATGAGATTTCTGTCACTAAATTATTATTATTTACTACAAATGATATTGTTTTTCCTGAAATAGCCTCACCTTTCAAAATAAGGTTTGCAATTGTTCCTTCTATTGTTTCTTGAATAAATCTGTTCATTGGTCTTGCACCAAAGGCTTTATTTGAACCATTCTTAACGATATAGTCAATAAGTTCATCTGAAATATTTAGAGTTAAACCTTTTTCAACCATTCTGCTTGCAACTTTAGTTAGCATTATTTTTGCAATTTGTTTTAAGTCATCACTTTCAAGCGGTTTATAAATAATTGTTGCATCAAAACGATTTATCAATTCAGGTTTAAATAATCCATTTTTAACTATTTCATCAATAATTTCATCCTGAGCTTCTTTTGGATTTTTCCCAGCATTAACCATTTCAAAAATAGTATTAGCACCAGCATTTGAAGTTGCAATAAATATAATATTTCTCGTATTTACTTTTTGACCAGAGGTATCAGAGAAAAAACCTTCATCAAGAATTTGTAAGAACAGGTTTAATACATCCTTGTGAGTTTTTTCAAATTCGTCTAGAAGAATGACGCCGTACTGCTTCTCTCTAATCATACTAGAAAATACACCTGGTTTACCCGTACTAAATGAGCCAATAAGCCTTTCCATAGAATCGTCAGTTTGATATTCTGACATATCAAGGCGCATCATGTTTTCCTCGCTTCCAAAAAACACGTATGCAAGTGCTTTTGCTGTCTCAGTTTTACCCACACCAGTAGGACCAAGAAATAGAAAAGAGCCAATTGGTTTATTTGGATTTCTTACTCCAGTTCTCGCACGTCTCAAAGAATTACTGATAGCAACAATTGCATCTTTTTGGCCAACGACTCGTTTTCCTATCTGATTTTCTAAATCAAGTAGTTTTTCTTTTTCTTTTGCTGAAATTTTTCCACTAGTTGGAATGTTTGTTTTTTGCTCAATATATTCAAGCACTTCATCTTTACCAATTATTTTATACCCATTTCTCTTTGACCAAGGTGATATCTCATTTAATAGATTTATTGCAATATCGGAGGTTACGCCGTTTGGAAAATAATAACTTGCGCTATTTGCAAATTCCTGAACAGCCTGAAAAGTAAAATATATTTTATAATTTTTTTCTGATTCAAGAGCTGCTGCGTAAACAATTTTTATTACTTCATCCGCTGTTAATGGTCTAACTAAAATTGTCTCAATGTTATTTGACAATAACTTATTATTCTCAAAATATTGATGAAAATCAATTGAATTTACAATTGCAACCACTTGAATACTTGAGCTACTTAGAAAAGGATTAATCAAATCCAAAAAGTTACTACCAATGTTTTCTGCATGTTTAAATAATTCAGTAAAATTTTCTATAACTAGTATTACATTTCCAGCGCGAATAACTTCGTTTAGGATTTTTGACACTTGATTCTCTAAAAGATCTTTACTTCCACACTCTGATATTAATATATTTGCCATTAGCAAGATCGGTTTTTTCTTTTGTAGTGCTGGAGAAATGGTATTATTTTTTATATTTCTACACAAACTCCAAATAACTTGCATTTTTTCTTGCCCAGGCTCACCAACGAGCATTGCATTTGCAGCAGTTGATTTTGAAAGGGCATTTTCAATTTGGCTTATTTCAGTTACCCTGCTTTCAAATGAAATTGCTTCAGAATTTACTTCGGAGTCATTCATTAAGTTTCTGCCATACCTTTCTAGAAGAAATGTTTTTCCAAAGGACCAGTCACTAGCAATCCTTTTTTTTGTAGATAATATTTCCGGCCTCCACCACTGTGATTGGTATTCTTTCGTTTCAATTTCATAGATAACCCATTCTATCGTACCAAAAAGCTCTTTATCACTAATGCCTCTATCATTTAAAAATTTAACAAAATTTGGTTTTGTATTATATAGATATTTTGCAATATCCTTCAATTTTAATATCTGTCCATCTACAACTGGTACATTTTCATCTGTAGTAATATTCTCTGAATTATAAAAAAAATTGATATCTTTTGTATTTATGCCCAATCTTATTAATATAAGTCTTCCAATTTTTGAAGCAAAAAAACCATGCAATATATCAGTTTTTCTACCAGTATATAAAATCCTACCAGCGGAAAAAGTGTATAGTTCATCTTTGCTATACTTATTTTGAGTAATCTTTTCAAAATAATATTCTGATGCAAGATAAAAACTTGCTATACTTGAATAAATATATATACCAACATTAAACATAATAAGACCAACCGTTCTATTTATTAAGTCATGAATGACAATAAAATTCTTAAAATTTGTAAATTTTATTGAATGCTGAGTAAAATAAAACAAGATCAAAATTAATACCAATATAGATAATATGACTTTTGATATCTTCGATAATTTATTTCTAAAATTTTCTGACACCAAAGATTCTGTTGCCAAAACATTGTATATCGAGCTTTGTTTTAAGTATTCTCTTATATTCATTGTCTAAGAAAAAAATATTAATATTAAACCATATACGATTAAACCAATCGTTATTATAGGAAGCATTAACCATAAAAGTAGTGAAACGGGAAGCAATACAATATATATCAAGCACACAGATAGCCCAACAAATATAATTATTGTTCTCATTAATATACCGACAACTCTCATTATTGTATTAACAATAAATATACCAAAATACACCTTAATACTAAATTGTTTTGGGTAATTATCAGCAAGTCTTTTCCAAGGAGAAAAAAAATTACCAATTAAATTTTTAAGTGAAAAATAATTAAATAAAAAATACAAAATGTTTTTCCAAAATGCAAAAGTCGTAGCAAGTGCTTTACCGTAATGCCATTTTAAATAACCAAAATAGGTTGTAAAAAATTTCATGTATTGATTATAACACCCATTATTAATTTTTTATAGTGTCTTTTTTGTTTATATTGTATAATATTATATATGATACCTTTTTATAATAAGCGCATAGTTATTCTATTTTTGTCTATTTCTTTTGTGTTTTTGGTGTTATTTTGCAATGTCGCAAAGGCATCCACTTTTACTGACACAGTTTCTGGTATTATTAATTTCGTAAGTACAAAAATTGTTGGACAGATAAAGAATGATTTTTGTAAAAATTATATTTTATCTTTATCTATTGGGGAATGGAAAGACGGGGAATTAAGAACTAATCTTGGAAAAAGATTTTGTATTTCGTACAAGGTACCCACAGATTTAACAAATAAAATAAATCAAACATCATTACTAAATTTAAATGGGAACAGTAATATTTCAAATCCTGAATTACCGAAGACGTCATCAATAAATAATCCTGAGCCAGATATATATATGACAAATGTTGGTGTCGGGGGCGGAGATTTAAATGTTAGTCAAATTATTATGTTTACAAATAATGCCAGAAAAGACAATGACCAAAGTCTGGTTGATTTGAAATATAATAGCATTTTATCAAACATTGCTGAGATTCGAGTTAAGGATATGTTTGCAGAACAATATTTTGAACACAATTCTCCGACAGGTGATAATGCTTCAAAAGAGGCGGTAAAAAATGGTTATTCATATATTACTATTGGGGAAAACATTGCACTTGGAAATTTTAATGGGTCAAAAGGTATCGTGAATGCGTGGATGGATAGTCCAGGTCATAGAGCAAATATTTTAAATAAAAATTATACAGAAATCGGTGTTTATGCAATGCAGGGAATGTATAATGGTCAATCTGTTTGGATAGCTACACAGATTTTTGGAAAGCCAATGACCGGGTGTACGTCTCCCGAAGTAATTTTAAAAGACAAAATTACTCAATATAAATTTTCTGCAGATAGTATTTTAAATAATATAAAAAATATAGATACTGAATTAAAGACAATTAGTGCTGCTGACACACAAACATATAATACAAAAGTTTCTGAAAGAAATGCTTTAGCTGGTCTTTATAATAATTTAGCATCAGAGATAAAAGCCAGGGTTGCTGATTATAATAAGGAAGTGTCAGCATTTAACAATTGTATTAAAACCCTGTAAAGAATTTTACAAAATTACTTAAAATATTAAAATGAATACAGCTAAATATCATTTATTAAATATAGTTATTATTAATGTGAAAATTCACACAGGGCAGGCAATATGATTTTAACTCCCCATGCTATTGTAGGTGCGGCTGTTGCAAATTTGGTTCCTAATGAGCCTGTATTAGGTTTTGTATTCGCATTCCTTAGTCATTATGTTTTGGATATGATTCCACATAAGGATTATGACATTAATAGTTTTATGGATAAAAAAACTAGAACGGTAGTATCCATATTCAAAAGTTCTGCTGCGGCACTAAAATTAATATTTATTATATTTGAAGCGATTGGAGCTCTTATATTATGTTTTTTAATATTTGTGAGGGATGAAAAAAGCGCCGCGATAACACTTATAGGAATTATTGGTGCGTGGTTACCAGATTTTTTTCAATTATTATATTATAGCTTTAAAAAGCAACCTTTTATTTTTTTTCAAAGACTTCACGATAAGATTGGTCACGACATTGAAGACAAAAAGTATATTTGGCTTGGTATTTCCATACAAGTCTTTATTTCAATTTTTGTACTGGTTGTTTATTTTATTATTAAAAAATAAATTGGTGAATTGATTTTAGTTTACCAGAATGCTATCTTTTCATTAGAGCAATAAATCCTGGAAAAGGAGGTCAATAATGACCACATTAGGAATTATATTGTTATTTAGTTCCATTTTAGAAATATTAAACAAAATCAGAAAGAGGAGAGCATATTTGTATTCAAGATACGCGCTCTGGAATCCTGATAATGTTTTTCAAAATCAGGAAAATAAGTGTTTAATAAATCCAAAGGAGAAGATGAAAGAACAGGCTAAGCTTTGGATGAAAATAGACAAAGAAGAAAAGAAAAAGTTTCTTGTCTATTTTCAAGAAATGGAAAGACTTAAGAAAAAAAGGAGGTTCTTTTAGGGCCTCCTTTTCTATTTATAAAGATAAAGATTTTAAAAACTCTTTTAACTCTTCACCTTCAATTTTTCTATACTCATTTGGCTTTAGTTGTCCGAGCTTGATATTCATCACTCTGACTCTTTTTAAAGAATCAATGGGTAAAGTAAGTGCATCGCACATTCTTCTTATCTGATGTTTTTGACCCTCTGAAATTGTAATAGCAAATAGTTTGTCATCAATTAGCCTCGTCTTACATGGAGCGGTGGTCATTCCTTCGAGATCCATTCCTTTCTTCATTACTTTTAGTTGGAATTCTTTTATTGGGACTCTTGTTTTTACAATATATTCTTTATCATGCTCATACTTTGGATTTAAGAGTCTGTCTGTAATTCTGCCGTCATTTGTAAGCAAAATTAAACCTTCTGAATCTTTATCGAGCCTACCAATAGGAAATACACCCTTAATTTTTATTAATGAAACAATATCGGTTTCTCCATCTTGTGGGGAGTGGGTTATTATTCCACGCGGCTTGTAGTACGCAAAATATACAAAATTATTTTTTAATTTCTTCAAGACCTCAACTTTGTCACCCTCATTCACTCTGTCACCAAGTACTGCTTTTCTTCCGTTTATTGTAACTTTTCCTGCCTCAATAATTTTGTCTGCGTCTCTTCTTGTCGTAACACCCTGCATGGCCAAATACTTATTTATCCTTATATTTTTTGGGCTTTCTTCTAACATAATTTTATATTAACTGTTATTGGTAAATAAAACAATGTGCACTATTTTTTATTTATATTTATGCTAAAATGTTTAGATATAAATTATTATGCACGACACACTTTTTATCGTCTCGGTTGAGCATTTTTCTTATTTAGCGATTTTCTTTTTCGCATTATTTTCTGGTACGCTGATTCCTTTCCCAGAGGAAATGATACTTATTATTACCGGTTACATGATTAAGTCAAACTTAATAAGTACAATACCTGCAGTTTTTATTATCATAATGGCTTTTGTAATTGGGGATAATATTGTTTACTCGCTTACACTCAAAAACAATAAATATGTTTCAAAATTAATTCATGAAGTTTTGTCATTAAAAATAATTGCAAAAAGAAGGGATTTTATTACCAAACATATTGGCATAACAGTTTTTATTTGTAGGTTTATTCCTTTTTTGAGATTCGTTGGTCCAGTTTTTTCTGGGCATACAAAGGTTAAACATCAGACTTTTATGACGTATAACACCTTAGCCACTTTTATTTATGCACCTTTTCTAATCTGGGTTGGTTATTTCTTCAATGAATCTTACGCTCCAATTGTGAAAAGCATAGGGAAAGTTAAGCATGTCTTATTTATTGTGATTTTGATTGTGGCTGGAATTTTTATTAGTAGGGCAATAGATACTTTTTTAATAAAAAAGAAGCAAGACAAAGAAATAAAAGTGTAATATAATCTATTTATTAATTTAAAAAATAAAAAATGAAACAAAATAACCTTGCGCTATCAATAATAATCGGAGTTTGTTTAATTATTAGTTCTTCAATTTGGGCAATCTCTTATTATAATAAAGATTCAAGTAACTCACTGTCTGTCACTGGTTCTGCTAGTAAAGAAGTTGTTTCAGATAGTGCAAAGTTTTCAGGTAATTTTTCAAGAATAGTAAAAGTTAGTAATTTGAAAACTGGTTACGCTCAAATAGCACAAGATTTGCTCACAGTAAAAAAGTTTCTAGTTGATCAGGGGATTGATGATAAAAACGTGACAATCTCAACCGTTTCAATGTTTGAAAATTATAATTATAATAACAATAATACTCAAGTAGAAAAAGAATATACAATTAGCCAAACTATTGAAGTGTCATCTTCTGATATAAATAAAATAACTTTACTTGCTCAAAAAACACAAGATTTAATAAATAAAGGTGTAATATTCAGTACAAATGCAGTTGAATATTATTATACAAAACTGCCAGAGTTAAGGGTTACTTTGCTTTCAGATGCAATAAAAGACGCTAAAGCTAGAGCACAAAAAATTGCTGAGGCTACAGGAAGAAATGTGGGAGATTTGAAATCTGCGGCAAGTGGTGTTGTCCAGGTTCTTCCTGCGAATTCTTTAGAAGTTTCAGATTATGGTACCTATGACACTTCAAAAATAAATAAAAATGTGATGGTGACTGTGAAAGCAGCTTTTAGTCTTAAATAAATAAAATGACGGCCAAGAAGTGACCGTCATTTTATTTATCCTATTCTTCTCTGTAAGGTGCATTTCTTATTATTTGAATAATTTCATCTTCTGAATCTACAACTTTGCAAATATTGATGTCGTCTAGATTGATGGTATTGTTTTCTATAGCAAGTTTTTGTTTAAATAAATCTAAAAAAGGTGTCCAAAATTCTTTTCCTACCAAAATCACTGGTGTCCTGTTAATTTTTCGTGTTTGAATTAATGTTACTATTTCCAATAGTTCATCAAATGTTCCAAAACCACCTGGAAAATATATGTATGTTTCAGCTGCAAAAAATAATAAAGTTTTCCTACTAAAAAAATATTCGAACTCGACATAATCAGTAAGATATTTATTTATCATTTGTTCACTTGGGAGTTTAATTGTAAACCCCAACGATGTGCCACCAGCTTCATAGGCTCCTTTACTTGCAGCTTCCATTATTCCGGGTCCACCACCAGTCACAACCGCATATTTTAATTCTTTTACAATTCTTGCCCCCAATGATTCAGCTTTTTTATAATATATATTATCATTTTTAAATCTTGCTGATCCAAAAATACTTACTGATCTTGGGTATTTTTCTATTAAATCATATCCTTTATCAAATTCTTTGCCTGTGACTTTTTCTCTTCTCCTAATGATCTCCCGCATTTTTTTACGTGTGACTGGACCTGCACCAATATGATTACCATCCACAATTTCTAGCGCGTTTTTACTTTTTGAAAAAATATTTTTAAAATTCATGTTGTGAATTATAGCATTATTTATTTGATTATGAAAAGCTCAAATATTATAGTGGATTTATTTATATTATATTGTTATAATACTAAAAGTATTAATTAATTATAATAAAATGAATAAAAAAACAATAATAGCAGTAGTAATAGTGATAGTTGTCGTGGGGGTTTTGATTGGGGGAGGTTTGGTCGGGGGTTTATTTACAAATTCAAATAAAACACAAGATACAGCAATGCAAGAAGCAACACAAATTCAATCAAAAGATATAGTGGTTGGAACAGGGGACGTAGCAGTCGCAGGTAAGCAAGTTACAGTAAACTACGTTGGAGTTTTTTCAGATGGGAAAAAGTTCGATAGCTCAATTGACAGAGGTACACCATTTACTTTTAAGCTTGGTGCAGGTATGGTAATAAAGGGTTGGGATATCGGAGTTGAGGGTATGAAAGTTGGTGGTAAAAGAATATTAGTAATTCCACCATCACTTGGATACGGAGAAAAAGATTATGGGCCAATTCCTGGAAATTCTACACTAATTTTCAATATTGAGTTATTAGGTGTGAAATAATTGTAAATTACAAAAGGGTGGCTCGCTTGCGAGCCGCCCTTTTGTTTTTTACTGAAACTGCTATTATCTATTTTGTATGAGTTCAGTCAACTTCAAAATAGAAAAAAAATTAAAAGGAAAGCTTGGAAGAGCTGGAATTTTGAAAACACCACACGGGGAAATAGAAACCCCAGCTTTTGTCGTTGTTGGCACAAAAGCCACGGTAAAGTCTGTAAATCCAGAACAGGTGAGAGATGCCGGCGCGCAAGTCGTTCTTGCAAATACATATCATTTATATTTGCAACCAGGAGATGAGACAGTTAAAAAAATGGGAGGATTAAATAAAATGATGAATTGGTCCGGACCTACAATGACAGATTCTGGTGGCTTTCAGGTATTTTCACTTGGAGCAGCTTATAAAAAAGGAATTTCAAAAGTAATACAAATTACAAATCCATCACTATTAATTCCTGAAAGGTTTGATGATACAGATGCACCAAGACTTGCGAAAGTTGGACAAGATGGAGTTTCTTTCACATCGCACCTTGATGGCTCAATACATTATATTACTCCAGAAAAATCAATTCAGATTCAGCATAATCTTGGTGCAGATATGATTTTTGCTTTTGATGAATGCACTTCACCGGCAGAAGATTTAAAATATCAAAATGAGGCGCTTGATAGAACTCATAATTGGGCAGAGCGCTCACTTCGTGAACACAACAAACTAAATACTGAAAATAAAGTTTCTTTGTTTGGAATTGTGCAAGGTGGTAGGGAAGAATCTTTGAGAAAAAAATCTGCAAAAATTATTTCTGAGCTAGAAGTTGATGGACAAAAATTTGATGGATTTGGAATTGGCGGTTCATTTGCTAAAGAAGATATGTCCACTGCTATAAAATGGGTTAATGATATTCTGCCAGAAGATAAACCAAGACATCTATTAGGTATTGGTGAGCCAGAAGATTTATTTATGGGAATTGAAAATGGTGTTGATCTTTTTGACTGTGTTTTGCCAACCCGTCTTGGAAGAAATGGCACAATTTATACAAAATACGGTAAAATACATATAACAAATACAACATACAGAGAAGATTTAAAACCTATTGAAGAAAATTGCGAATGTTATACTTGCAAAAATTATTCTCGCGCATATCTAGCACATTTATTTCACGGAAAAGAAATGCTCGGTGGAACTCTCGCTTCAATTCACAATATTCATTTTATTGTAAATTTAGTTAAACAAATTAGACAAAGTATTTTCGATGATAATTTTGATAAATTCAAAAAAGAATTTTTGGAAAAATATAAGCATTAGCAATAATTGTCCTTGGCAGATATATGATATAATAGGTCTCTTAGAAGAAATTATTAATACTTAGCTAGTTATTTTAATATAATAAAATTTATGTATATATCAACCTGGATTATAGTCGCTATGATTATCGCTGGAATATATTTTTATTCTCGATCTAAAAAAAACGGTTTGAATCTCAGAGCGGAAAATGAGTCGTTGACTGTGGAGGAAATGTGGAAACGTGCGAGTGAAAATATGGCGGAAGTATTATCTAAAAGTCCTAATCTAGAAAATTATTTACAAGATGAGAGAGACATGGTAAAAGCTATGGAAAGAGATATGATGCGTCTTCGAGAACGTTTTAAACATGATCCAAAGAAGCAACTTGAAATTGCACAGGATTGGATGGCTTATTCACATGCTGTAGAGAGGGTAAAGTTTTCTAGAGAATGGTTGGATGTTGATATGAAAAGTACAGCTTATGATTCGCATGAAGAACGAACTAAAGAGGCCTATGTTACTATTCAGGAAGTTGCAAAACGCGTTGAGGAAATGTTGGGTCAAGACTCAAGTTCTAAATTTGTACACGATAAATTAAAGAGAAAAGCGCAAGCTGTTGAGGAGGTCTTTGCAGAAAGGCGAGAAAAAGAAAAAAAAGATAAGCAAAAGTAAACCATAGACTTTTATGTTGATGACTGATTCTGACCACAAAAAAATAACTAATTTTGTTGATTTGGTTGGGCACATTCGCAGCTTACCATTTATGGCAGAATTTCAAAAAAATAATCTGTTCAATATTATTTATTCTCGTCCAAATCTTCCTAAACCAGACGAGGAGTCTCTTCGCTCGTTTATTCTTGATATAAGGAAACTTTATATGGAAAGTGAGGCTACAAGTTTCATAAAAATGTTTCCTATTTTTATGAAATATGTTAGTCCAGATGAGAAAAAAGAATTACAAAAATGTCAGAGTGATTATGATGAAAATCTAAAAATTAGTTTTCCTGCCGGCATCCCAGTAAAAGAAAGTAAAACTATTAAAAATATCCTTGATGATTGGTTTTATGGAAAATATTTTCACGAAGATGAAAAAAAGAAAAATACTATTTCTCAACTCGGTAAAGCTGAGGATTTTTATAAATGGATTCTTATAGACAATATTGGTGGGTTTGTTTTTGATTTTGCTTTTGGATTAGAAAACCTTGCTAAAAAATTATTGAGCAGAGTTAACTAGTAAGAACAGTTTTTTAATTTAATTAGTAAGGAATATCTTTATTGGAAAAATGCCAAAAGTCGTTTTTTATGGTATTTTAGTGTTTAAATATGTCAAAATTCAAAATCACCCCAGTCAAATAGGAATGCATTTGACGGGGCAAGAAGCCAAATATAAGTATATGTCACAACAAAAATTTAAATTAAAGAGTGAATTTGCCCCGAGTGGAGACCAACCGAATGCAATTAAAGAGTTGGTCACAGGGATTGAAAAAGGTTTGTCAAAACAAACTCTTTTTGGCGTAACTGGTTCTGGAAAAACTTTTACAGTTGCAAATGTTATTGAAAAAATACAAAAACCTACTCTTGTAATAGCTCACAACAAAACTCTAGCGGCTCAGCTTGCTCAAGAATATAAAGAATTTTTTCCAAACAATGCCGTTCATTATTTTGTTTCTTATTATGACTACTATCAGCCGGAAGCTTATATGCCGGTCACTGACACATATATTGAGAAGGAGGCGATGATAAACGAGGAAATTGATAGACTTCGCCATGCTTCCACGCAAGCGCTTCTTACAAGAAAAGATGTGATTATTGTTGCGTCAGTTTCTTGTATTTATGGTCTAGGTTCTCCAGAAGAATATGAAAAAGTAAATTTAAAACTTAAAGTTGGGGAAGAAGTTAGTAGACAGGATATTATTAAAAAACTCATAAATGTTCATTTTGAAAGAACAAATTCTGACATAAAACCTGGAACATTTCGTGCAATAGGAAATTCTATTGAAGTAATGCCCGTAAACGAAAAGATTTTGATTAGACTTGATTTTGCTGAAGACAAAATATCAAAAATTTCAAGAATTGATTCAGTCTCAAGAAAACTTGTTGAAGATGAAATACAATCAACTTTTATTTTCCCAGCAAAACATTTTATTACGGATAAAGAACAGCAAGACAGAGCCTTTAAAAGCATCAAAGCTGAACTCGAAGTTCGCCTTGAAGAATTAAAGAAAGAAGGGAAAAATTTAGAGGCAGAAAGACTTCGTAGAAGAACTGTTTATGACTTATCATTAATAAAAGAAGTTGGTTATTGTAACGGAATTGAAAATTATTCAAGACATTTTTCAGGAAAACTTGCAGGCGAAGCACCAGACACGCTTTTAGAATATTTTCCAAAGAAAGTAGATGGTTCGCCAGATTTTCTTACAATTATAGATGAATCCCACGTCACAGTTTCCCAAATAAGAGGAATGTTTGCTGGCGATGCTTCAAGAAAGAAAACACTTATTGATTATGGTTTTCGACTTCCATCAGCACGAGATAATAGGCCACTTAAATTTGATGAGTTTGAAAAAAGAGTTGGGCAGATTATTTATACGTCAGCAACACCCGGTGATTATGAAAAAGAAAAATCAGAAAAAATTATTGAACAAGTAATAAGACCAACCGGACTTGTTGATCCTATTGTAGAAGTAAAGGCAATTACCGAGATAAAAAACAAAAATAAATCACAAGTTTATGATTTTATAGAAGAAACAGAAAAAGTTGTAAAAAACGGTGGAAGAGTAATTGCAACAACTCTTACAAAAAAAATGGCGGAAGATTTGAGCGAATATTTAAAAGAAAAAGGAGTTAAAGCAGAATATTTGCACAGTGAAATAAAAACGATTGATAGGATTGATATTCTTACAAATTTTAGAAAAGGGAAGTTTGATTGTCTTGTTGGGGTAAACTTGCTTCGCGAAGGTTTGGATTTGCCAGAAGTGGAATTTATAGGAATTCTTGATGCTGATAAAGAAGGTTTTTTGCGTTCAGACACTTCACTCATCCAGACTATCGGGCGTGCAGCAAGAAATATTGCTGGAAGAGTTGTGCTATATGCAGATAGAATTACTGGTTCAATGGAGCGAGCAATTGGTGAGACAAACAGAAGAAGGGAAAAACAAATTGCTTACAATAAAAAACACGGGATAACTCCAAAAACAATCATTAAAAAAATTCATGATATTACAGATGCGATGAGAAGCGATCATGACAAGGCTGTAAAAGAGCTTGTAAGGATAGATGAAGAAATGATGAAAAAAAGTCCAAAGAAGCTTATAAAACAAAAGGAAATTCAGATGAATGCGGCGGTAAAAATATTGGATTTCGAAAGCGCCGCTATTTTACGAGACGAGATAAGAATATTGAAAGACAAATTAGAACTTAGAGCAAAAGACCAGATAAAATCTAAGGTTGGCAAGAAAAAAATATGATATAATTTAGCAAGTTATGTTGGCTGATATTATCACTATAATTTTAATAGCAATAGCAGGGGCGACAAACCTTGCTTTAACAATCTATGTTTACACAAGAAATACGAAAGCAAGGCTAAATAGAAATTTTCTATATTTTGGTGGCAGTTTAGTATTATGGTGTCTTGTTAATTTACTTTTGTTAGTTTTTAAAGATACTTTTTTTATTCGACTTACTTATTCTGTCGGGACACTATTTTCACTCGCATCAATATATTTTGTTATTACTTTGTCTGGCATAACAGTAAAAAAATGGATTCTTAGACTATTGTCCGTGGTGTGTTTTTTTTGGTCAATAATTATTCTTTTTACTCCTTTGGTGTTAAATCAGCTTGTCCGATCAGTCGGCTTTGGTTGGGCAACTGTAGATGGACCGCTCATGCTTATCTGGGAAATATACATATTATTGATGATACTTACCTCAATTATTATTCCGCTTACAGTATTAAAAAAATCTAGTGATATTAGAAAAAAACAAATACAATATTATATTACCGGGGAAGGACTATTTGCTCTTTGGGTGATTATTGTGTTTTTAATTTTGCCTTTATTTGGCATAAATCAGTTTAACAACCTTGATTCTCCAGCAACACTTTTCTTGGTTGGTTTTACCAGTTATTCAATTGTTAAATATAATTTATTGGGAATAAAATCGTTGTTTTTCCAAGCTCTAATGTATGCGCTTGTCATTATCGGAATAATTTCTGTTCTATTGCTTTTGATGTTTATAGGATCATCATTGCTAGCAAATAAATTAATCTGGCCTCTTTATCTCATTGCGATAATAGTTGCCATAGCCTTGTTTATTATTGGTAGAGTATTTTTTATAGAGAAAAGGGATTTGGAAAAGACCAAGATTAATTTGACTGGTCTGCTTGAGCAATCAGAAAAAAATCGTACTGAAATAGAAACAGAGAGAGACAGAACGCTTACTATAATAAATAGTTTTGCTGATGGTCTGATCATTCTTAATGAAAAAGATAAAATTTTTTCTATTAATCCGCAAGCTGAAAAAATGCTTGGGCTTAAAGCTGGAAAATTAATAAATAAAACGATTTATTCAATGTCTGATTTTATTAATGCAGTACCTATAGTTTCTGTGTTAAATGATGGTTTAAACAATATTTATAATAAAGAAATAATTTTATCAAAAGATGTTATTTATGAACTTTCGGTAATACCATTAAAATTAACAAAAAAAGATATTGGCCACCTTGTTGTCTTGCATGATGTTAGTAGAGAAAAAATAGTTGATAGAACAAAAAGTGAATTTGTGTCACTCGCAGCGCATCAATTAAGAACACCACTTTCTATCATGAATTGGTCTATGAGTATGCTAAAAAAAGGAGATTTCGGGAAACTTAACAAAGACCAAAAGGAGGTGATTGATAGAGCTTTTGAAACAAATGAAAGTATGGTTTCTATGGTAAATAATTTGTTAAATATTACTCGTATCGAGGAAGGTAAATATATTTATGAAACTTCGTTAGTAGATATGAAAGAGCTTATTAATTCAGTTTTAAATAATTATCAGCACTTGATAAAAAACAAAAAAATTATTATTGAGTATAAAGAGCCGAAAGATTTACCTAAAATACAAGTTGACTCAGAGAAAATTAAAATAGCAATTCAAAATTTAATTGATAACGCAATAAAATATTCGCACATTGGTGGAAAGATAATAATTACTTTAAAAAATAATGGGAAAAATATTGAGTTTATCATGCAAGATTTTGGAATTGGTATCCCAAAAGATCAATCAAGTAGTATTTTTAATAAATTTTTTAGAAGTGATAATGCAAAAAAAGTTGATCCAAACGGTACTGGAATCGGGCTCTTTTTGACGGAAAATATTATCAATGCTCATAGAGGTATAATCTGGTTTGAATCCGAAGAAGAGAAAGGCACAAGTTTTCACTTTAGTTTACCAATAAAATAGATAGACTAAACAATTTTTATTGATATAATATAAAATAATATGGCAGATTTTTCCGGAAAAAGAATATTGTTGGTAGAGGATGACATTTTGTTGAGTAAACTAATGTCAAAAAAACTTATTGAAAATAAGGCCGATGTTACGCTTGCCATTGATGGACAAGAAGCGGTTGATAAAATAAAAGAAAATCCAAAATTTGATTTAGTGTTACTTGATATTATGTTACCTAAAATGGATGGTTTTCAGGTTTTAGAAAACATTAGAGCCGATAAGGATAAAAAAGATACAGCTGTTGTTATTCTTTCAAATTTAGGACAGAAAAATGACGTGGAAAAAGGCGTCTCTCTTGGGGCAAAAAAATTCTTGGTAAAAGCTATTTTATCTCCAGATGAAATTATTGAAGAAGTAGACGCAATAATAAAAAAATAAAAATTAAATAAAAGAGCGAGGCTGTACAGCCTCGCCCTTTTATTTAATTTTTATTTGCCAAAGTTGTTTATTAAGAGTAATATGTCCTACGTTATCCCCCTATGAACAAACCAGGGGGCAATTTATGTTATATAAATATGACAAAAACAGATTATAGTTCAGAATCACATAAAGAGGGCAAAATCATTGTAAAAGGGGCAAGAACTCACAATTTGAAGAATATAAATGTTGAGATGCCTAGAAATAAAATGATTGCTGTTACGGGGATTTCCGGAAGCGGGAAGTCGTCTTTTGCTTTTGATACCATTTTTGCCGAGGGTCAAAGAAGATATATTGAATCTCTTTCTTCTTATGCAAGACAATTTTTACACCAAATGCAGAAGCCTGATGTTGATGAAATAAGTGGACTTTCTCCAGCGATTGCAATTGATCAAAAATCTCGTTCAAATAATCCACGTTCAACTGTTGCAACAATTACTGAAATTTATGACTACCTTAGAATTTTATATGCGAGAATTGGTAAACCCCATTGTCTTACTTGTGGAAGAGAAATTAAAAAACTTTCAAAAGAAGAAATTTTAGAGACGATTATCCATACTGTAACTAATTTAAAATCCTCACATAAATCAAAAGAAATTTTAGGCGTAGAGGTCAGCTCAGACAAAATAAAAATTTTCTCTCCGGTAGTTGTTGGTAGAAAAGGAGAATATTATCAATTACTCTATGATTTACTAGAAAAAGGATATGAGCAAGTAAAAATTGATGGAGAAATAAAAAAGTTGCGAAATCAAATAATACTTTCAAAAAATAAGAAGCATGATATCGATGTGCTTGTTGATGAATTTTATATTAGCGAATTTAAGGAGAAAAAATCAGGCATTAAAGAGCGTCTTTCTGACGCAGTAGAAAAAGCTATTGAAGAATCAAAGGGTTTGTTAAAGATTGAAACCCCAGTAGAAACAAAAATGATTTCTGTAAAATTCATGTGTCCTTATGATGGATATTCATATCCTGAAATTGAACCTAGACTTTTTTCTTTCAATTCGCCTTATGGAGCATGTGAAACATGTCATGGTCTTGGAACAAAAGATTTTTTCTCAGATGAACCATGCGAAAGCTGTCTTGGTAAAAGATTGAGAGAAGAAGCATTACACGTGCTTATCGGTGGAATCAATATTGTAGAATATACTGCAAAAACAATTACAGAATCAAAAGAATTTTTGGAAAGCCTAAAACTTACGGAAAGTGAAATAGAAATTTCAAAATTAATTATAAAAGAAATTGATTCACGATTGCAGTTTATGAGTAATGTTGGAATTGAATATCTTTCGCTTGATAGAAGAGCAAATACGCTTTCTGGTGGGGAAGCACAAAGAATTCGTCTCGCATCACAACTTGGCTCAGGTCTTGTTGGCGCACTTTATGTTCTTGATGAACCAACAATAGGTTTGCATCAAAGAGACAATGATAAACTTATAAAAACTCTTATTCATTTAAGAGATCTTGGTAATACTATTTTGGTAGTAGAGCATGATGAAGATACAATGTATTCATCAGATTATATTGTTGATATTGGCCCTGGAGCTGGAGTTCACGGTGGCGAAGTTGTCGTTTCTGGGTATTTAAATGATTTACTTACCGCAAAGAAAAATGAGTCTGGTTCTTTGACGCTCGACTATCTTCGTGGAGATTTAAAAATTGATATTCCTAAAAAAAGACGAGATCAAGATAAGGGTAAATTAAAAATAAGGGGTGGAAAAATATTTAATATAAAAAATATGAATGTTGATGTTCCACTTGGAAAACTTGTTACAGTTACCGGAGTTTCTGGTTCCGGCAAATCATCTTTTATTTACGAAATTTTGTATAAAAATTTGCAAGCACGACTTGAAAGAAAACTTCGCTCAAATGAAACACACAACTGTACTTCATTTTCTGGTTCTGAGTATGTTGGCAGAACAATTATGATAGATCAATCTCCGATAGGAAGAACACCTCGTTCAAATCCAGCAACTTACACGGGCGCATGGTCGTTTATTCGTGATATGTTTGCTCTTACAACTTTAGCCAAGGAAAGAGGTTGGGCAGCAAATAGATTTTCTTTCAATGTAAAAGGTGGAAGATGTGAAAACTGTGAAGGAAATGGAACCATACAAGTTGAGATGCATTTTTTACCTACAATTTATGTACCTTGCGATGTTTGTAATGGAAAAAGATTTACCAAAGAAACTTTGGAAGTAAAATATAAAGGGAAAAATATTCACCAAATTCTTGAAATGACCGTGGAAGAAGCGATGAATTTCTTTGTAGATTTGCCTGCGGTTTACGATAGAATAAAATGTCTAAATGATGTTGGTCTTTCATATTTGAAACTTGGACAATCTGCTACAACTCTTTCTGGTGGGGAAGCACAAAGAGTAAAAATTGCTTCAGAACTTTATAGACCTGGGCTCCACAAAACAATATATTTTCTTGACGAGCCAACAATAGGGCTTCACTATGAAGATGTCAAAAAACTTATTGAAATATTACAAAAACTTGTTGATATTGGAAATACTGTAATTGTTATTGAACATAATATTGATTTAATAAAAAATTCTGATTACGTAATAGATATTGGTCCAGAAGGTGGAGATAAAGGTGGGGAAGTTATTGCAAAAGGAACACCTGAGGATGTAGCTCATAATGAAAAGAGTTATACTGGTAAGTATCTAAAGAGGGCTCTTAAGAAGTAATATTTTATGAATTTTTCAGAATACAAAAAAATAAATCTTCCAGATGAACCTGGGGTGTATTTGTTCAAAAAAAACAAAGTGATTTTGTATATTGGAAAAGCAACATCATTAAAAGATAGAGTTAAAAGCTATTTTTCGAGTGATTTGATAGCGACTCGCGGGCCACTTATTGTGGATATGGTTTTCCAGGCAGATAACATCGATTTCATTAAAACTGATTCAGTTCTTGAAGCTTTGATACTTGAATCAAATTTGATAAAAAAACATCAGCCAAAATACAATACAAAAGAAAAAGATGACAGAAGCTATAATTATGTTGTTATTACAAAAGAAAATTTTCCTAGGGTATTAATTGAACGCGGGAGAATTCTTGAACAAGATAATAAGACAAACTATTTAATCAAAGATAAATTTGGCCCATATACAAACGGAAGCCAGCTCAAAGAAGCATTAAAAATTATTCGCAAAATATTTCCATTTCTTGACCAATATTCAAGGGAAAATACAGGGTACAAATTTTATAAAGAAATTGGTTTAGCACCAGAAATTTCTGGTATAGAAGCGAAAAAGGATTATGCAAAAAATATTAAAAATATAAAACTATTTTTCGATGGTAAAAAAACAAGTATTTTGAAAAATTTGGAAAAGGAAATGAAAATTTTTGTAAAAAAGCAAGAATTTGAAAAAGCTGAACAAATTAAACATACAATTTTCGCTCTAAATCATATACAGGATATTGCTTTATTAAAATCTGATAGACCAGAACAACATTTAGAAAATTCTTTTAGAATCGAGGCCTATGACGTTGCACATATTAGTGGTACTAATACTGTTGGTGTTATGACTGTGGTTGAAAATGGTTTACCAAACAAAAACGAATATAGAAAATTTAAGATAAATAACAGCATACAAAATGATACTGCCGGGCTCGCAGAAATATTAACAAGAAGATTCAATCATCAGGAATGGAAATTCCCGGATATTATTGTTGTAGATGGTTCAGTTGCTCAGAAAAATATAGCTGAAAAAGTAATTAAAGAAAAAGGACTAGATATCCCAATAATAGCTGTAACGAAAGATGAAAAACATAGACCAAAAACAATTCAGGGTATAGAAGACGCGATAAACAAACATAAAGATGAAATTTTACTTGCGAATAGTGAAGCACATAGATTTGCAATTAAATATCATAGAAGCTTAAGAAACAAAATAATTTGATGATTATTAATAAATGTTATTCTTGTAGAAAAATATTAGATATTATACAATGTAAACAATGGAAAAAGAAAAAATAGGTCATATTGAAGATATTTCACCAAAAGAAAAAGGCCAAGAAGACATCTCATCATTAAAAGAGAAAGTCATGTTTGGTTTGAAGGCATACTTAACCCCAGTTGGTTATGGCACTTTAGATAAAATTGGTGACGCTTTATATAAATCACTTGCAACTTTTTATGCCACATATTTGCCAGTGAAATTTTACCAAATGTTTGTAGGTAAAAATGGGGAAGCGATGATTCAACATTTTAAGGATATAGGTATTGCTAATCCACCAGATATGCTATTTGACTCTGAAATGGTCTTTGCATGTGGTACAGTACTTTGGCTAATACTTCTAACCGCTAAAATTTCTAATAATATTATCACGCTAAAAGCGCTTAAAAAAAATGATGAGGATAAAATTATAAAGAATAAAAAATAAAACAATGAACACGATTGAAACGGAAAAAGAAATCCAACAGAGTATAGTTAAAAAAATGAAAACCATAGGATTTTCTGATAGCGATATTGTTAATCAAGCAAAAAATCTAGGAGAAATAATTATTTTATCTGTTATTAAAATATTATTGGATAATAAAAAACCAAATATTTTGTTTAATAATATTGAGGAGCCAATGGATTATGTAACAGCTAATTTTTCCCATGATCAGATATCAAATGTACTTGAAAAAGAAGCAGAAAAAATTATCACTAATTATTCCCAAAGATTAATTTTATAAGCTAGTTCTTAATGCTATTTAGTTTTTCATTCTGTGGTGTTATAATTATTATAATATGAGCAGAATAAAAGTAGCGGTACTTCGCGGAGGGCCGGGTGATGAACATGAAGTTTCATTAAATTCCGGGAAAAATGTAATAGATAATCTTCCCGACAAGTATATCCCGATTGATGTCTTTGTTGCAAAAAACAAAGAATGGTATCTTGATGGAGTAAAAATCACCCCGGCAAAACTTTTTAAAAATGTTGACGTTGTATATAATGCTTTGCATGGAGAATATGGAGAAGATGGTAAAGTACAACAAATTCTAAACCATTTTGGTATGAAATATACCGGCTCCCAGGCTCTGGCTTCAGCTTTGGGGATGAATAAAGTTTTATCAAAAGAAATTTTCATTAAGAATGGCTTAAAAACACCTATATACAAGGCTATCAGAAAAGGTGATAATTTAAAAGGTATTGACCATACTATTTTTAAGACATTTCCTATTCCGGCGATAGTAAAACCAAACGGAAGTGGATCTTCCCTCGGTGTGTCAATCGTAAAAGTTTTAAAAGATATTTTACCTGCTATCGAAATAGCTTTAAAGTATTCAGATATTATTATTGTCGAGGAATTTATAGAAGGTAAAGAAGCTACGTGTGGAGTTGTAGAAAATTTTAGAGATGAACCAATTTATCCACTTTTGCCAATAGAAATCATTAAACCAAAAGAATTTGAGTTTTTTAATTATGAAGCGAAATATTCTGGCAAGGCAAGTGAAATTTGTCCTGGTAATTTTTCGGAAAACGAAAAAAAGATCATACAAGATGTGTCAGTTGAAGCTCATCACATTCTAGGTCTGAGACATTATTCAAGGTCAGATTTTATTGTCAGCCCAAAAAGGGGAGTATATATTCTCGAAGTAAATACTTTGCCAGGTCTTACAAAAGATTCCTTACTCCCAAAATCTCTACAAGCTGTTGGATGTTCACTTTCAAGTTTTTTGGATCATATTATTTCTTTGGCTTTGGGGCAGAAGCCAATTACTTCTTTTGATAATGTGGATTAAGAAAGTGGACTTTCAGCCTAAAATTTGTGTATCACGAATCACTAAATATTTTTGAATCTTAAAAGGTTCAAAAATATGTAAGTGTTCGCGACCCCAGCTCGCGGTTTTGTTCGTTAATTCTCACAAAACATTGCTGCGCTTTCCACAAGCTAAAAATCCGCAAAAGTGCGGATTTTCTTAACGCTTGTGGACCTGAGCGGACTCGGACCGCTTGCCTCCTCATTGCAAATGAGGCGCTCTACCAGATGAGCTACAGGCCCAGTAGCTAAGAGGTTAACATAAAAATTCTATTTTTCCAAGTATTTTAAATAGATGGGTCGTATTTTTTTATCAGCTATGATATTATTTTGTTATGAATATTTTCACAATAATTATCACTATTGGTGGCCTATGTCTATTTGAAGTTATTTCAAGCATAGATAATGCAATTATTAACGCGGAGGTTCTTTCCACAATGAAACCAAAAGGAAGAAAATGGTTTTTGTTTTGGGGTTTGTTGATTGCTGTGTTTGTGGTAAGAGGTTTATTGCCTTGGATAATAGTTTGGGTCACAAATCCATCACTTGGATTTATTGGTTCGCTTACAGCTACATTCAGTAGTGATCCAAGCGTGAAAGATTCGATCGAAAAAAGTGCGCCACTACTTTTAGCTGGGGGCGGAATATTTTTAATTTTCCTATTTTTTCACTGGCTATTTTTGGAAGCAAAAAATTTTGGTTTGAGACATGAAAGATTTTTTATGAGACAAGGCGTTTGGTTTTATGCGGTAGTCTCAATTATTCTTTGCGTTACAGTATATTTTGCAATGAAAATAAACCCAATGATGGCATTCGGCGCTGTTATTGGTTCTACGGCATTTTTTATTACTCACGGTTTTAAACAAAATGCAGAAAAAGGGGAGAAAGAGTTGATGAAAGAGGGGCTTTCAGATATTAGTAAAATTTTATATCTAGAAGTTATTGATGCTACATTTTCTATCGACGGTGTACTTGGTGCATTTGCCTTTACACTTTCGGTACCATTAATTTTGATAGGTAACGGAATTGGAGCATTTGTTGTAAGACAATTAACAGTTGGAAATGTAGATAGAATAAAAAAATATATTTTTCTCAAGAATGGTGCAATGTACTCCATATTATTCTTGGGCATGATTATGCTTGCAGACAGCTTTGGGTTTGATATTCCAAGTTGGCTTTCTCCAGTCATAACATTTGCTTCTGTGGCGTATTTTTGGTTTAAATCAAAAAAACATCTACAGGATGTTGAATCGGCACAGGTATTATAATTATTATGACTTTTTTAATCATCTCAGCTGCAGCTATTTTTCTATCAGTAATCTTGGGTGGAACTTTTGCGTTAAAATTTAAAGATAAGCTCCATCTGATTTTAGGTTTTTCTGCTGGCTCTGTTATTGGCGTAGCCTTTTTTGATTTATTGCCGGAAGCTTATAAAATGGGGAATATTTTTTATCAACCAAGCACTATTGCACTTTGGATTGTTTTAGGATTTGTAGCATATATTATTTTAGATAGATTTTTGATACCACATTCAAATCATGAAGAAGAATGTGAAAATCATAAACACAATGGAAGTTTAGGGGCAGGAAGTATTTCGCTCCATAGTTTATTTGATGGAATTATTGTCGGGCTTTCGTTTCAGGTTTCTCCGGCAATCGGTATAGCTCTAGCTATTGCAATATTTATTCACGCATTTTCTGATGGAATCAATACTGTGAATATGATTGTTCGTGCTGGTGGTGATAGCAAGAAAGCGCAGAGATGGCTTTTAATAGATGCGTTCGCTCCAGTCTTGGGAATAATCGCTTCAATTTTCGTGGTCATCCCAATAAACATTTTACCAATTATAGTTTCAGTATTTTGTGGGTTTTTTATTTATATTGGTGCAAGCGATTTATTACCAGAGAGTCATCATGGTCATCCAAAAGCATGGACAACAATAGCAACTATTTTAGGAATAATCTTAATTTTTATTGTGACAAGGATTTCAGGGGTTTAAGGTTTGGTTGATTTATTATATGTATATTGTAGACTTCAATTAGAAGTTATCTGTACCTATTTCTATAGGAGGATTACATGAATATAAGGTCAATCATTGACGAAAATTTGCCTTGTTGGTATGAACTATCGTTTTTGGAAACAGAAAGTGCTCCAAGCATTATCTTTAGATTGCACAGAGATTTTGTTGGCTATATCAAAGAAAAGAAAATTGATTTCAACAATTCTTTTATAGCAAAAAGTCTCAAGGAGGAATTTGAGTTAAAAGATTTTCTAAATGATTTTGATGGAGATATTGGGATAGGTGGAGTTCTAAAATTCTTGGGCGTGAGAGGTGAATTTTATGAATTCGGAACCAAAGTCCCAAAAATAAAAAACGAGGAAGGAAAATGTTTAACGTGTGATGGGCTTGGAGAAAGAGAATTGTTCAATGATACTTGCCCTTCTTGCAAAGGCACCGGCATTGGATACATTATTGATTGTGATACCGTCACTGCTTTCTCTGCGAGTTATACAATCATGTCAGGTTTTTTGTCTCTGTGGGGAAAGGAAAACACTTCTTCGTCTAAATTACCACAGTTGTTTTCCTTAAAAACAATTTTGCGAAGAGGTGACCACGGAAGCACATTGAATGGGGAAATAAGTATACCATTGAAGACATGGATCATGTCTTCTGCTGAGAAGAGTACAAAAATGCCAGAAGTAGTTTCTGCAATGCGTAAGACTTACAGCACGATGATGGGCCCGGGTGATTATTTATCAATATATGCTTACTGGGAGGATGATGGACATTTTTATACCCAATGTCCAGGTAATGCCTGCGGGTTGTGCTCCGAAGATTTTACTGAGAAGGGAAAGGGTATTAAATTCAGTTGTCACAATGTAGATTTGCCAGAACAGCAATTTACTTTGATTGCTGGACTTGCAGCCCTACACGATAGAGCAAGAAAAGAAATTAAGATTTAAAGGAGGGCAATGTTTACCCCGGGCAGAAATGTCCGGGGTTTTTAATTTTGTGGACTTAGGCAGAATCGAACTGCCGTCTCGTCAATGCGAATGACTCGTACTACCACTGTACTATAAGCCCAATATTCATAAATTATTTAAAATCTATATTTCAGCTTTAAGACCAAGATCATTTTCTAGGTAATTGATCGATATATGTTTTCCTTTGATATCATTCTCAAATATATCTTTGTTTGTAAAATATACTTTCACACCATTTTCGACCATTGCTCTTAACGCAGAATTAAAATGTATTTTATTCAATGGTTTTGCTTTTTGTTTTGTAGCCCACTCACGACTCCATTGGTCTTTATCATTTGTAAAATTAGAATCTGGCAAAACATAAACTGTACCCCCCTTATCCAGCTCAATAAACTTTTTTTTGTCAGAAATCACAAAATAATAGACTCCATTTTCATAACCTTTGCGAGATTCATTATCAAACATTCTTGCCAAAAATAGAGTTGCTCCGGCAATGTCGGGACTAGCGAATAATAATTCGCCTTCATCTTCTTTTCTATAACTTTTTCGTTTCGGCTCTAATTCCTCAATATTATTATTCGCTGAGCCGTGATAAAAATTTTCAGGTTTTTCTCTCATATAAAAATTATAACATTTATTAAATACTGCGTATATAAAATTTAATGTGTATCACGAATCACTAAATATTTTTGAATCTTAAAAGTTTCAAAAATATGTAAGTGTTCGCGACCCCAGCTCGCGGTTTTGTTCGTTAATTCTCACAAAACATCGCTACGCTTTCCACAGGCTAAATATCAGCATAAATGCAGATATTTTATACGCCTGTGGACCGCACCGGGATCGAACCGGTCGCCTCATCCATGCCATGGATGCGCTCTACCAAATGAGCTAGCGGCCCTTCAATTTTAACAAAAAAAGTATATTATAAAAGATATAAAAAATAAAGGACGATTAGCTCAGTTGGTTAGAGCATACGATTCACATTCGTAAGGCCACTGGTTCGAATCCAGTATCGTCCACAAATTTTTTTATTTCAAATTCAGTAAAAATCTGATATAATATTTATATATGAAAAAAATATTTTTTGGCATTTTAAATTTTATTAAAAAAAATAAATGGTGGACTGTGCTAATCGTAGTTGTTGTTATAATCTTATGTGTCCTTATATTTAGCGGTAAAAAATCAACTGTTGCTGATAGTGTTTCTGTTGCAAGACACAATATAGTAGAAGTTGTGAGTTCAACGGGTAATGTAAAACCCCTTTCAGATTTAAATCTTTCTTTTGAAACTGGTGGTCAAGTATCTCATGTTTATGTATCTGTTGGGGACAAAGTTTACCAAGGACAGTATCTTGCTTCACTTTCGAATGCGGATTTAGTTGCTGCAGTGGAACAAGCAAAAGCGGGGCTTAAAATTGCCGAAGCAAATTTGTCATCTCTTCAAAATGGAGCAACACCGGAGCAAATAGCTATAAATCAGTCTCAAGTTGATAAAGCACGAAATGACTTAGCAGATGCAAAAAATACTTTAATAAATTCTATAAAAGACGCATATAACAAATCAGATGATGCTATTAGGAATTATGTTGACTTAATGTTCACAAATCCTCGAAGTATGAGTCCGTCTTTGCAATTTCAAACTGATTTTCAGTTGCAAAATGATATTGTCTCGGAAAGAGCTAATGTAGAAAATATTCTAACAACTTGGAGTGCTTCAATTCTAGATTTGACTATGAATTCAAATATTGATGAAGCAGTCTTATTATCAAATAATTACCTTTCTGCAATCCAATTATTATTACAAAACCTTGCTTTGGCCGTAAATAAATTAATGCAAAACTCTTCAATAAGCCAGACGGCAATTACTCTTTGGAGAACAAATGTTTCAACGTCAAGATCAAGTATGGCATTAGTAATAAATAATTTATCAACCACTGACAATCAATATCAATCAGCGATATCTGCATTGAATATTGCAAACAGCCAACTTACCTTAACAAAGACTGGCGCAACTGCGGATCAATTACAAGCACAAGAGGCTACAGTTGAGCAGGCACAAGCAAGTGTTGATGCAGCTCAGGCAAGATTAAATAAATCCATAATAACTTCACCAATAAACGGAGTAATAACAAACATTGTTGCAAAAGTTGGGGAAACCATACAAGCTGGAATGTCAGCATTATCTGTAATTTCATACGGACAATATGAAGTCGAATCTTACATATCAGAAGCAGACATTGCTAAAATAAAAATTGGTGATATTGCAACAACTACACTTGATGCTTATGGTTCAGGTACTTTTTTTGAAACTTCAGTTATAAAAATAGATCCTGCAGAAACTGTAATAGAAAATGTTCCTACATACAAAGTTACTTTAAAATTTGCATCCTCTTCAGATGAAAGAATAAAATCTGGTATGACAGCAAATCTTGATATATTAACTGGGCAAAAAGACAATGTTTTGGCTGTCCCTACAAGGTCAGTTTACTCGGTTGATATTTTGAAATATGTAAAATTACTTAGTGGTGATGATTTAAAAACAATAACCGAAACAAAAGTAGAAGCTGGTATGCGCGGTGTTGATGGTTACGTTGAAATCATTTCTGGGTTAAAAGAAGGAGATAAAATATTGGCATCACCAAACTTATAATCTCGTGGCTCTAATAGAAACAAAAAATATTTGGAAGGTTTATGACAGCGAAGGTACAAAAACAGAAGCTCTTCGCGGTGTTTCTATTGAAATAAAGAAAGGGGAGTTTGTGGCCATTATGGGACCATCCGGCTCGGGGAAATCAACTTTGCTACAAATTCTTGGGCTTTTGGATAACCACACTGAAGGTACTTATAATTTTTCTGGGAAAAATCTTGGCGAGTATGATCAGATAGAAATTGCAAAGATTCGAAATTCAAAAATGGGGTTTGTTTTTCAAGCGTTCAATCTTTTACCACACGAAACAGTTTTACAAAATGTTAAATTACCTTTGATTTATTCAGATAAGCCAGAGTCAGAATGGGACAAGCTTGCTGAAGAAGCAGTTATTTCTGTTGGGCTTGCACACCGCATGCACCACCTTGCAGTTCAACTTTCTGGAGGGGAAAAGCAGAGGGTCGCTATTGCTCGTGCACTTGTAAATTCTCCCGAAGTTATTTTTGCAGATGAACCGACAGGAAACTTGGATTCAAAATCGGGCCAATCCATTATTGAAATTATACAAAAATTAAATACTGAAAAAGGTCACACAATTATTCTTATTACCCACGAAACTTATACAGCTGAGTATGCTCAAAGAATAATCCGATTGCTTGATGGTCAAATTTCAAGTGATGAACAGGTAGCAAATAGAAAAATAGTTTCTTCAGATGTCTTTATAAAATAATAATATGAAATTACGATATAGCATAAAAACTGCAGTAACGGGACTCACAACGCACAAATCGCGCTCAGCTTTGACGATAATAGGTATTGTTATTGGTATCACCTCAATTATATTGGTTATGTCACTTGGACAAGGCGCACAAAATCTTATACTTGGGCAAGTAAAAGGTCTAGGAGCAACAACGATTATCACATTACCCGGAAAAGTTTCCTTTGGTCCATCAATGGCATCGCAGACGATGAACGATTCTCTTAAAGAAAAAGATTTAAAATTAATAAAAAATAAAACAAATGTTCCTCATGCAAAATATGTAATGCCAATGGTTGTCGGAGCCGGAAAAGCGGTTTATGGAAGCAATGTTTATCAAGTTTCTGTTTTCGGTTCTGGTGAACTTGTCCCAGAAATTTTTAGTTTAAATCCTGACAGGGGAACATTTTTTTCTGACCAAGATGTACAAAGTTTGTCATCTGTAGTTGTAATTGGCTATAAAGTTAAACAACATCTTTTTGACGGTGATGATCCAATAGGTCAAAAAATAAGAATTAAAAATAATACCTTTAAAGTTATTGGAGTATTACCAGAAAAAGGGGCTTCTTCAAGTTTTGATGATACGGTTTTCATGCCATACACAACAGCTCAACAATATATAACTGGAACAAAATATTATAATAGAATTGTTGTTGAAGCAGATTCAGAAGCAAATCTTAAATCAACAGTTCAAGATGTGACCATTACCTTACGAAACTCACATAACATTACTGACCCAACGAAAGATGATTTTTCTGTTACAACTTCGGCTGATGTCGCTGCAACTTTATCAACAATAACGAATGCACTCACAGCATTTTTAGCTGCAGTTGCCGCAATTTCTCTTGTGGTAGGAGGAATTGGAATTATGAATATCATGCTTGTATCAGTGACTGAAAGAACACGAGAAATCGGTTTGAGAAAAGCCATTGGGGCAACCGGAAAAGATATTTTAACTCAATTTTTACTTGAAGCAGTTATACTTACGGCGTCTGGTGGTATTATTGGAATTATTTTGGGAGCAACTTTGTCCTATGTAATATCTATCATATTAACATCGGTTATTAAACTTGATTGGAGCTTTGTATTTCCATGGAGTGCAGCAGTATTGGGAGTTTTGGTTGCAGGATTGGTCGGATTAGTCTTTGGTATATATCCAGCGAACCAGGCTTCGAAAAAGAGCCCAATGGAAGCTCTAAGGTATGAATAACTTATTAATATTTATAACGTTAGCATATATTAAAAAATAATGGATTTTTACTTCGCAAAAATCCATTATTTATGATATAAATATATAGTTATCAAGTAATTAAAACAAACATGGGGCTAAAAACATTTTTAATGAAACAGGCGATAAAATCTCAAATGAAAGGTGTTCCTAAAGAACAGCAGGAGATGATGATGAGCGCTATTGAAAAAGACCCACAATTTTTTGAAAATATTGCTAAAGAAATTGAACAAAAGGTAAAAGAAGGGAAGAGTAAAACCGCAGCTTCGATGGAAGTAATGCGAAAACATCAAGATGAATTGAGAAGGTTAATGATGTAATTTATAAAAATACAAATTATTTTATTATATAGGCGACCAATAAAGGTCGTCTGGTGTTTTGTAAAAAAAAGAAAAATAAGATGAACAAAAAAATAAACGAAACTACTATTTTGGAAATACTTACCCAATTTTGGCGTGGAATTGGAAATTTTAAGTTGGCATTATTTTTATCTTTTTTATTTTTCTTTCTATCAAGAATTATTATGGTGATTGTTCCTCTTTTTTACAAGAATTTCTTTGATGTCATAGGAAAAACAACTAATGTAAATATAACGGCACCAATATTATTTCATATTATTTTTGTAATTTTAATTTTTAATTTAGTAGATCAATTTTTTTGGCAAATAGCTATATATTTTTATTTACCATCTGTTTCTAAAATTATGGCAAGTTTAAAACAGATTTCTTTTGATTATTTAATTAAACACTCTCACGCATTTTTTACGAATAATTTTAGTGGAAGTCTAGTGCAAAAAGTCGGACGTTTTAGTCGAGCTTTTGAGAATATGATAGATGGTTTAGTTTTTAATTTTATGCCCCTGGTGGTAACTGTAGTCGGTTCAATTATTGTAACTTGGTTAATAGCACCAGTATTTGCGATTATATTATTGATATGGGTTATTTTTTATGTAATATTTAGTATAATATTTTCAGTTTGGAAACTTAAATATGATAAATTAGTTGCTGAAGCTGATTCCTTAACAACCGGTTATTTATCAGATTCTATAACAAATAATAATGCAATCTCTTTTTTTACTGGTCATTTTTATGAATCAAGTGGTTTTAAAAATGTGTCAAATGACCAAGCAAAAAAATATTTATTCTCTTGGCGATTAGGAAATATTTCCGATGTAGTACAGGTATTTCTTATTACCATTGTGGAATTTTTTGTATTTTATTTTGCGATAAAATATTGGAAAGTAGGCATGGTTAGTTTAGGGACATTTGTTCTTGGACAAACTTATATTATCGGTCTATCACAACAGTTATGGAGTTTAAATAAAACTATTCGTAATTTTTACCAAAGCATAGCTGACTCAAAAGAAATGGTAGATATTTTATTAACAAAATATGAAATTGAAGATTTACCAAATGCAAAACTTCTTATTGTTAAAAATGGTGAGATAGATTTTAATAACGTTTCATTTCAATTTAATAAAGATAATAAAATATTAGATAATTTAAGTCTTACCATTAGACCAAAAGAAAAAGTTGCTATAGTAGGACATTCAGGTGCTGGTAAAACTACTATAGTAAGACTTATAATGAGGCTTTATAATCTTACGGGGGGAACAATAAATATTGATGGTCAAGACATTAGCAAAGTCACACAAGATAGTTTGAGAGAAAATATTAGTTTTGTTCCACAAGACCCAGTACTCTTTCACAGAACTCTTCTTGAAAACATTCGCTATGGTAATAGAAAGGCAACAGACGAAGAAGTAAAAATAGCTGCAAAACTTGCTCATTGTGATGAGTTTATTGAAAGTTTACCACTAAAATATGATACCTATGTTGGAGAAAGGGGAATTAAACTTTCTGGTGGCGAAAGACAAAGAATCGCAATTGCAAGAGCAATCCTAAAAAAAGCACCAATACTTATTTTTGATGAAGCGACATCGAGTCTAGATTCATATTCTGAGTCATTAATTCAAGATGCCTTAAAACATTTGATGGAAAATTCTACAACTATAGTGATTGCTCACAGACTTTCGACGATAAGAAAAATGGATAGAATAATTTCTATGGAAAAAGGATTAATTGTTGAAGATGGCACACATGAAGAATTATCAAACAAAGAAAGTGGTTTGTACAAAAATCTTTGGGATTTGCAGGTAAGTGGATTTATATAAACTTATTTATTTTATTGTAGAAAAATATAAGAAGATTTCACTATATTGCTAGCTAGATTTAGGCAGGAATGTGTATTTACGCCAATAGATTCATACTTTACAATACTTTATGTGTGCGATATAATTTTACTATTATCATTTATTAATTATATTATTATATGAAATACAACATTGATGATTTCGCAGCTCAACTGGTAAAAGACAAAGGTATTACTGGTTTGTCTCATGAAATAATGGATCAGTTAAGGAGCGACCTCGTAGAAAGAGCAGAAAATATTATCATAGCTGAGATGGTTCATAATATGCCTAAAGATAAGCTTGCTGATTTTGAGAAAAAAATAGACGAAGGAAATGATAGTGAAATCCAAGAATTTTGTAGTAAACATATAAAAAATTTAGACGAAGTTGTTGCTGGTGCTCTATTAAAATTGAGAAATATGTATTTAGCAAACGTGTTAAATTAATCATTTGAAAACACTATGACACCAGAATTACAAAACCAGACAGAGGCAAAGAAAGAACCAGAAGTCAAAAAGAATAAAAAGAGAAGAATTGCTATTGTTGACAGCGGTGACATTGTTGAGTCTCAAGCTAAAGATATTGCTGAGGATAGATTAACAACACCTAAAACCAATACAAATAAAACATTCGGCGAGAAATTCAAAGATTTTCGTCATTTAAAAATGTCTGAGAAAGCATCTGCTGTATGGGAATATACCAAAAATAATATCTGGAAGGGTAACCTTGCACGTGAGTATTACAGACAAAAGGAATATCACAAAGCAAAAGATGAAATTAAAAATTCTGGGAACATTTATGTTGGGGAAAATAATCCAGATAAAACAGCGCACGACCAAGCTATGGCTGCTATAGTAGACAGGTTTGTTTCTGAGTATGATGAAGCTATACACACTGAAGCCGGCGAAGAAAGAAATATTTTAGATTCAAGTGATCCAGATAACTCACAATTAAATTCTTTAGTCCGCAGTTTAATTCGTTCATACGCCGAAAATAAGATTGATGATAAGTCTTTTAGTGATGAAAGAAATAAAATTCTTTCTATCACACTTGGTTTAAAGGGAAAAGAATTGACAAATACTGTTCGCTATACAGATAACTTACTTCAGATTGCCAAGGAGGCAAAGTTAGCCATAGAACACGGTGCTAGTATTGATGAAATAGATCAAGAAGTAGAAATTATTGTTGGTAAAGCAAAGGCCGGTGTAAGAACGGAAGCAAAGATGAATACTGTAGACAAAATAATTGATAAAATGCACGCCACGGGAATTGGTAGATTTGTAAACGAGACAACAGTAGCTACTGGTGTTGCAATTGCATATTCAGTTGCCACTAAACTTTCTCAGAGACTTGCAAGTAGTAAAGCATTTGCTATTTGGTCACTTGGTGGTTCGGTTGCGTTATCTGGAGTAATTGCGGGTGCAAAAGAAAGCGTAAGAATAACAGAGGAAAGAAAACAGCACTCAAGAGAGAGAGCTAAAGGTAAAGAAATGACACCGGACATGAAGCGCCGTGTTGAATTAGAAAGTGCGATATATAAAACAGTTTCATCAAAATCATTATGTGACTCTATCAAAAAGTTATCAGACGAAGTTGAGTCTCCAGAAGATTATTTTTCTGCAGTAAATGCACTTTCTGAAGCTGAATCACGAATACGATTATCAGACAAAGAAAAAATTGATCTTATTTCATATTCAGACTATAAATCAGTTGAGCAAGAGCGTCTTAACCTTGATGTTATTCGAGCTGAAGCAAAAATTAAATTAAGACATATGGTTGAGAGCGGAGATATGACTTTACCAGGAGATCAAACTTTTGATGAATTTTATGCATCAGTAATGAGTTTACACAATAAAAATTTGTATGATGGGAATGGTGGCATAGATGATAAAGATCGTATATTTAAAAAATTAAAAGTAAAAAAAATAGCTGGTGCTGTTACAAAAGGTGTAGTAACTGGTTTTGTTATTGGTGGTATGTTTCAAGAAGTATCATCATTCTTTCATGCAGACCAACAAGGTTTGATTGAACATGCTATCGGAGTAAATAAAGGAGCTGCTCATGTTACAGCGTTTGAGGGGATAAGACAATGGTTTGGTCATTTGGGTCAAAATAATAATTTACATGAGCATATTTCTGGTGGAACACAAATTGGTCAAAATAATAATTTGCAAGACCATATTTTAGGTGGGACACAAATAAATGGTGGGCATACCGAACAAATAGCTCATGGTATCCTTTCACATCACCCTAAAGAGTTTGTTCATGTTCACAGACATACGTTTTTTGATAACAATACTAAAGTCCATGATCATAACGAGCTTGGTATTCAGTATGGTGGAGTTCATAATACAGGCATCATTAATGGTGGGCATGGTTACGATATTGATGTGTCACATATGACTAACACTGGCTCATTCCACGCTGGAGAAACCATAAAAGTAAAAGACCTTATGATTGGCGGCCAACTTAAAATGCTATTTTCACTTTCTTCTGGTACACAACATAGTGTGGTTGAATTACCGATTGGTCCTGATGGGCATGTCAGAATTGATCCAGATAGTTTTGTCGGAAAAAACTTTTTTACAATTGTTGATGGACACGCTCAATTTACTGGAAGATTTATGGAAGTTGCCCAAGTTATTGGAACCGCACCTGATGGAAACAATAATGTAAATATCATCGCCACTGAACTTGGTAGCCAGGCAACAAAGCAAATCGCTCCTATTGTCGATTTTTCTATGTCTATCCCCATGTTTGGCAGAGCCCTTGCAGAAAAAATGCGAAACCCAATAACTCATGAGGAGTTGAGTTATACCTATAATGGATTTAATGATGCTAAAAGAGAGAATTATTTGGATCGTATGTCTAAAGATTTAAGGGAAAATCCAGATGCTGAACTTAATGAGAAAGAAGAAATTAATAATTATTTATCTAGACAAAGTCCTGAAGATATAAAAACAATAGACGAGCTAGCAAAAGAAGCTGGCCCAATGGATTCAAAATGCAGACTTTCAGTATGTATTCCAGTTGCTGGTCACCAAGAGGGTAAAAATATATATAAGACTCTTGGAAATTATTTAAATCAGACCGCAAAGAAAGATGAATTTGAGATAGTTTTGTTTGTTAATCAGCCCGAAAAAGATTATGAGGGTAAAAATATTTTACCAGATGATACCGCAAAAGAAATTCAACGTTTTAAAAAGGACCATCCCGAATTACACATTAGAGTTATGCACAAAGTTTTTCCAATTCAAGATGCTAAAATTGGTAATATTAGAAAATACCTCACCGATGCAGTTTTAGAGAGGCACATCAGTCGTGGAAAAAATGCTCCAAAACTTGCAATATTAAGTAATGATGCCGACAATGAAGGAATAGCAACTCAATATATTGACAATTTTATTAGAAAATTTGAAAAAAATCCTGAAACTGATGCTTACATGGGCCAACTCGACTGGGGTTTAGAGGCATATGCTAGAAATCCATTAGTGCACATTGGTACTAGATTTTTTCAATATGTAGATGTGATATTAAGACGCGGTGATGAAAGCACAATTGCGTCATCTGGTGCAAATTTCGCTTTTCAAGCCAGTATTTATGCAGCCGTAAATGGTTATTCAAGAATTGGAGTAGGTGAAGATGTTGACTTAGGTAGAGCAATTAAAGGAGCAAGACGTGGTGCCAAAAATAAACGTTCGATTGATTTCGCTGGACCAGTGGTTTCTAGACTAATTACATCTACTCGTCGTGCAGAAGAAGCGATAAAACGAGGTCTTTCACCAATTGAACAGTGGGATAAATTTGGTCCTTTAGATGAGCTCAGAACAACAAATTTTGCAGAAAATAATAAGGAAATTGATTATGATAACCCAGAGGTAGTAAAAAAACTCGTTGCTGATATAGAGATTATAATTAATAGAACTTTAAAAACTATGACATGGGTAAGCGGTGCTGATAATTTAACTTTAGATTTTTATTCAAGGTCATCAAATAAATCATATAGGCACCAACAAGCATTCAGGAGTGCACTTGGTTGGTTGGGTATAAATAAGTATGAAATAGTTGGTCCAAGGCAGATAAAAATTATTGACGCAAGGAATCTAATTGATGGATTAAAAAGATATAGGGGTGATGTTGCAAAAATATTGAAGAAAAAACTTCATAATTAAATAAAAAGTGGGGCGGCCGAAGGCCGCCCCACTTTTATAATTCCTTTATTTTTCAGTAAAAATCTGCTAAAGTTCATAAATCTGTTAATATTGATTGTTAAATCGGGACACAATTCAACATAATGAATAAAAACTACTTTTTAAAATATATTACATGGTTTATTATAATTTTTCCTAAAAAGGGCGCTCAGATAATTGACGATTTTTTTTTAAATTTTGTAGGCCATTCATTTACAAATAAATTTTTTTTAAGGCAAAATTTGGTCAAAATAAAAAAAATTGGTAATCTTTCAAAGATTTGTGTACTGGCAGACGTCAATCTTGGAGATGCCATTATAATTCAAGCAGCTGTAAGAGCTTTAAGGGAATCTTTACCTAAAGCTACTATTGATTATGTGATCGCCAAATCAGCAAAAGATTTAATCGAAGGAAATCCGATGATTTCTAATTTATTTCCTGTATATTCAAAATCCTCAACACCTTCTTCTGAGGACATAAAGAATCTTAAAGATATATTGTTCAAGAACAATTATGATGTTGTATTAAACTTTTGCCCATTTTTAAACCATAAGGATGTAAATTTGTCCCAGAAAAAAACTATTGACTACACGGGCCTAGCAATTTCTTTACTTAACAACCAGAAAGATCAAATGACCAAAAATCATATGACTTATAGGATTTACCATTATACTCGATCACTATTTGAAAGAAATAATTCGAATGAAAATTATAAAGGCGAAAGTATTTATATTTCACAAAAAGCTATTATTGATGCTAATTATTTTTTTAAAAAAAATAATTTACACTCTGACTCAATTAAAATTTTATTCAATCCAGACACTAATTCACGTTTTACTAGAGTTCCACTAAACATTCAAATTGCACTTCTTGAAAAATTATCTAAACTACCTTGTGACATATTGCTCGATTCCGGTCATGTGACAAAAGGAATTGAACAAATTATACTTAGTAGTCTGTCTGTAGAGGCTAGAAAAAAAATTACCATTATTCCTACGAGCATTAAATTGGACACTTATGCAGCTTTGATTGATAATTGTAACTTTTTTATAACTGGAGATACAGGACCTTTACATATTGCAGCCGCAATGAAAATTTGCAAATCTAAAGATTTCGTATTTAAAAACCAAACGTCAATAATTTCAATTTTTGGAGCGACTCCACCAAAAATATACGGGTATGATTCAAATAAATCTGGTTATCTACCGGCCAACCAAAAATCATCCTCATTTACTTTGGTATCAGAAAGTGATTATCGCAGTATTGCCTGCATTATAAAGTCCTCTCTAACCTTCAAAAATGAAAATGTTTTTTTTGACCAGTTAGACGTTAATAAAATCGTAGATACAATTATTAATAACTCAATTTTTAAAAAATAGCTTTATATGTAAGCTAAATAAGTGATTGAATATTAACAAATAATCTGTTAAAGTTCATAAACATGTCATTATCAATCGGAATCGTTGGGCTACCAAACGTCGGTAAATCAACCTTATTTAATGCTTTAACGCGCAAAGCTGTAGCTTGTGAGAACTATCCCTTTTGCACAATTGACCCCTCTGTGGGTGTTGTAGCCGTGCCGGACGAGAGGATAGCTAAGCTTTCTGATTTTTCAAAATCAGCAAAAACAATTCCAGCTGCAGTTGAATTTGTTGATATTGCTGGGCTTGTAAAAGGTGCTTCAGCTGGAGAAGGTTTAGGAAATAAATTTCTTACAAACATTCGTGAGACGGATGCAATTGCAGAAGTCGTAAGAATATTTGAGGATGACAACATTATTCACGTTGCAAACAAAATAGATCCACTTTCAGATATTGAAACAATAAATCTTGAACTTATTCTTGCGGACTTACAGACCGTCACAAAAAGAGCCAGTGCACTTGGAAGCGAAATAAAAAAAGGAAGTAAAAGTGCAATAATTGAAAACGGTGCAATTGAAAAATTAAAAGTTGCTATGGAAGCGGGGAAGCTTGCAAGTATAGTAAGTTTTGATGATAAAGAAATTGTCGAAGTCAGCAAACTTTGCCTTATTACGATGAAGCCAATTCTTTATATACTAAACAAAAAAGCTGGAGGAAAAAATCTTGATGAATTAAATGATGAACGATATAAAAAACTTATAAAATTTTTTAATGAAGTAAAAGCAAAATATGTAATTGTTGATGCTGGTATTGAACAAGAATTAAAAGATTTGGAAGGCGCTGACAAAAAAGAGATGAGAGAAGGACTTGGTGTAAAAGACGACGGAATAAATAATTTAATTAAAGCCGGATACGATTTACTTGGACTTATTACTTATTTTACAACCGGAGAAGACGAAACTCGCGCATGGACTATTAAAAAAGGTTGGAACGCCCCAATGGCAGGAACTGCAATTCACGGAGATTTTAAAGATAAATTTGTTCGTGCTGAAGTTATAGAATGGGACAAACTTTTTGCTTCTGGCTCATATGGAAGTGCGCGCGAAAAAGGTTTAGTTAAAACTGAAGGTAAAGAATACATTGTAAAGGACGGAGATGTTATTGAATTCAAAATCTAAATTAAAAGTTTTTGTTGGAATGTCAGGTGGAGTTGATAGCTCTGTCTCTGCAGCATTGCTAAAAAAATCTGGCTATAATGTCACTGGAGTTTTTATAAAAGTATGGCAACCAGAATTTTTTGAGTGTACTTGGAAGCAAGATAGACTTGATGCCATGCGTGTTTGTGCAAAACTTGATATCCCATTTATTACTTTAAATTTGGAAAAAGAATACAAAAAAGAAGTGGTGGATTATATGATCCGCGAATATAAAAATGGAAAAACACCAAACCCTGATGTTATGTGTAATAAATATGTAAAATTTGGTGGATTTTTTGATTGGGCAATGAAACAAGGGGCAGATTTTGTTGCAACTGGTCACTATGCACGTGTCGTCAAGCGACAAGTAAAAAGTTCCAAGTTGAAAGTTAAAAGCAGTAATTCAAAATATCAATTATTAGCTGGTGATGATAAAAATAAAGACCAATCATATTTTCTTTGGACACTTACACAAAAACAACTTTCAAAAACTCTATTTCCAGTGGGTGATATAGAAAAGCCAGAAGTAAGAAAATTAGCTGAAAAATTTGGATTAAGCACCGCGATCAAAAAAGATAGTCAAGGGCTTTGTTTTATTGGCAAGATTGATATTAAAGATTTTCTTAAAAATTATATTAAAGAAAAGAAAGGAAAAGTTTTAGATGAAAATGGTAAAATAATAGGTGAGCATGACGGAGCTTTCTATCTTACTGTTGGGCAGAGGCATGGTTTTAAAATTACAGAAAAAACTCCAAATGATTCGCCATATTACATAATAAATAAAGATATAAAAAATAATACAATAACTGTGTCTCAAGATTCAAGAAAAATTATTGAAAATGATTCAAAAATAGTTAAATTAAATAATATAAACTGGATTTTAGGAGAAGAGGCAGATTTATCAAAGAAATATTCAGCACGAATAAGATACAGACAGCCACTTGAAGAATGTAAAATTATTAAGAACTCATTAAATAAATTTGAGCTTCATTTTACAAAATCACAAAAAGCAGTAACTTCTGGCCAATCCGCTGTGGTCTATCACAAAGAAGTTTGTCTTGGCGGGGGGATAATATCTTAAACGTATCCCCGAGGCTCCACCTAGGGGAGACGCTTTCAACTTTTTATCCTGTCTGATATTATATGTATATGAATGAATTCTACGTAACTAAAGCTAATGGAGAAAAAGAACTTTTTGATTACAAAAAATTAGAAGGTTCTCTTAAAAAAATTGATGCATCTGACCAGTTAGTCGCCGAAGTTGTTTCTGAAGTTAGTGCAGAAGCTAAAAATAGAGCGCTTATTACAACGCAGGAAATTTATAGAATGGCTTTTTCCATTTTACGAAAAAAACATAAGCCAATCGCAGTAAGATATTCCTTGAAAAAAGCAGTGGCATTGCTTGGACCAACTGGTTTTCCTTTTGAAAAATTTGTTGCAGAAATATTTAAAGCAATGGGTTATTCAACTATTACAGACCAAATTGTGCAAGGGAAATGTGTACCGCACGAGATTGACGTTGTTGCGTGGAAAGACAAAGATTTGATTATGACAGAGGCAAAATTTCATACTGATTTTAATTTAAAATCTGACTTAAAAATTGTACTATACGTCAAGGCCCGCTATGATGATATTTTTGGGAAAGACTATGTTTTTGGTGGAGAAAGCAGAAAATTGACTGAAGGGTGGATTATTACAAATACAAAATTTAGTACAACCGCGATCCAATATGGTCAATGCCAGCCAGCACTAAAGTTTATTGGATGGAATTATCCGTATAATTTTAACTTACATAACATGATAGAAAAGTATGAACTCATTCCTATAACAGCGCTTACTTCCTTATCAATGGCTGAAAAAAGTCTGTTTCTTTTAAGAGGCATAATCCTTTCAAAAGATTTACTCAATGACAGTTTATTAAAAGAAGTTAAATTTGACGATAGAAAAATAAAATTAATAAAAAGTGAAGTTGAAGCTTTGTGTGAACACTGCAGAAGAAGTTTTTCAGGAAAATAATTTATGTCTAGGACCGATTTATTAAAAAAAATTAAAGATGAGGTTCTCAACTTGAAAGAATCCCCGCTTTATTCTTATAGAGTTGAAAATAAATATTTTCCCGTAATCGGAGAGGGAAGTCATGACGCTAAAATTATGTTTGTTGGTGAGGCTCCGGGGAGAAACGAGGCAAAAACAGGGAGACCGTTTTGTGGAACAGCAGGGAAAGTTCTTGACGAACTACTTGAGCACGTAAATATAAAAAGAACTGATGTTTATATTACAAATATTGTAAAAGATAGACCCCAACATAATCGTGACCCACTTCCAGAAGAGATTAAAATTTATGGACCATTTTTGGATAGGCAAGTTGAGATATTACGACCAAAAGTTATTTGTGCACTTGGTAGATATTCTATGGGGTATATTATGCAAAAGTTTGGTTTGGGAGGAAAAGTTGAGGCAATAAGTAAAATGCATGGAAAATCTTTCAGTGCAGACGCGTCTTATGGACCAATAAAAATAGTTTGTCTGTATCATCCTTGTGTTGCTGTTTATAATCCAAATCGCAAAGATGAACTTAAGAAAGATTTTGAGATTTTGAAAAAAATTTAACAAAATTATAAGGATTTTCCGAATTCATATTTTGTGCTATATTTTAATAACAAATGCAATCAAAAGAAATCCGAGAACGATATTTAAAATTTTTTGAAAAAAAGGGACACAAAATAATTCCTTCCGCCTCTCTTATTCCTGAGAATGACCCGACAACTCTTTTTACTGGTTCTGGTATGCAACCAATGATGCCCTATTTACTAGGTGAAATTCATCCTCTTGGTAAACGTATTACTGATTCTCAAAAATCATTTCGAACTGATGATATAGAAGAAGTCGGTGATAATCGCCACACCACTTTTTTTGAAATGCTTGGCAATTGGTCTTTTGGTGATTATTTTCAAAAAGAACAAATACCTTGGATTTTTGAATTTTTGACCAAGGAGTTAAAGATTGATCCTAAGAAGATTTTCGTCACCGTTTTTTCCGGTAATAAAGAAAACAATCTTTTGGCTGATACTCAGGCCGTGGCAATTTGGAAAGAACTTTTTAAAAATGAAGGAATTGAGGCGAAAGATGTCATTTTAGAATCTGAACAAAATGGTGCAAATTTGGGTATGCAGGGAGGTAGAATATTCTCTTATAGTGATAAGAATTGGTGGTCACGTGGTGGTGCACCAGACAAAATGCCTACTGGTGAACCTGGTGGAGGTGATTCAGAAATGTTTTATGAATTTGATTTTATTAAACATAATACAATGTATGGTAAATATTGCCATCCAAATTGTGACTGTGGGCGATATATTGAAATCGGAAATTCAGTTTTTATGGAATTTAAGAAATTGGGAAACAGAAAATTTGAGCCACTACCTAAAAAAAATATTGATTTTGGAGGCGGTTTAGAGCGCATTTCAATGGCCGTTCAAAACACCAATGATATATTTAAGATTGATATTTTTACCAACCTTATATCTTTTTTGGAAAAGATTTCTAATACAAAATATGATGACCCTAAGTACACAACTTCATACCGTGTTATCGCTGATCACCTTAGGGCCTCAATTTTTTTGATTAGTGACGGTGTTATACCATCAAATACTGATCAAGGTTATTTTGTTCGCAGATTATTGCGTAGAGCTGTTAGATATGCTGATATTTTGGGAATCAAAGAAGGAAATTTTGCTGATTTGACTGATTATGTTTTAGAATATTATAAAGATGCTTATCCAGAAACATATAATAAAAAAGAAATAATTAAATCAGAAATTTATAAAGAAGAATTAAAATTTAGAAAAACCTTAGAAGCTGGCATGAAGGAATTTGAAAAAGGAATTGATCCATTTGTTTTGTTTTCAAGTTATGGGTTTCCTTTTGAACTCACAAAAGAATTGGCAAAAGAAAAAGGAATAATTGTTGATGAAGATAAATTTAAAAAAGATCTTGAGACACATCAAGCTTTGTCCCGTGCTGGTTCCGAGCAGAAATTTAAGGGTGGTTTAGGCGGAACAGGTGAAATGGAGACAAAATATCACACAGCCACACACTTACTTCTTGCATCGCTTAGAAAAGTCCTTGGTGGTGAAATTATTCAAAAAGGAAGCAATATTACAGCAGAAAGAATGAGGTTTGATTTTAATTGGCCAGAAAAAGTTTCAGCTGAAAAGTTGAAAGAGGTTGAGGATTTAGTAAATAAAAAAATTGCTGAAAAAATACCAGTTGAAATGTTGGAGCTCCCAAAAGAAGAAGCAAAGAAAATTGTTACCACACTAGCTTTTGATTTATCAAAATATGGAGATGTTGTTAAAGTTTACAAAATAGATGATTTTGATGTTGAGTTTTGTGGTGGCCCACATGTTAAAAATACAGGAGAACTTGGCCTTTTTAAAATTGTAAAAGAGGAAGCTTCAAGCGCAGGAGTTAGAAGAATAAAAGCGGTATTAAAATAGATACAAGTTCCAAGTCTGGAAGTTGAAAGTAATTAATACAAAAGGTGAGGCCGTGCAACCTTGCCTTTTGAATTTAAATTTAATTAACTTTTAAACTTTGAACTTTTAACTTTATACTGGTATAATATATCCATATATGAGTTTTTTCTTATTTAAAAAACAACCTTCTTTATCATTCATTTTTGATATCAGGGATACATCCATTTCTCTTGCAGCAGTAAGATTTGTGAAAGAAAAAAAACCAGAAATAGTTTTATGTCAGAATTTTTCTCTAAATACGACAGGTTCAAAGGATAATAAAAAATATCTTGATTTGATGATTAAAACACTCGATCAAGCAATTCTTTCAGTACGACAATCACTCATCAAAATTGGCAATAAAGAAAATATTGAAAAATATTACTTTTTTATAGGCTCTCCTTGGAGTATTTCACAAGCAAAAACAATAAAAATTATAAAAGATAAACCTTTTGAAATCACCAATAAAATTTTGAGCCAAATATTGGTTGGTGAAGAATCAGAAATAGAAAAAGATATAGAGGATACTACCTCTGAGAAAAATCTTAAAATTTTGGAAGAAAAAATAATTCAATCAAAACTTAATGGTTATAAGGTTGAAGATATTTATGGTAAAAAAACACTTGACCTAGCTGTTGAGCTTTTTGTAACTTTTATACCTAGTGAAATAAAAGATAGAATCAATTTTAATCTTAATGAAAAAATTGGTAAGAATGCCCAAAAGCTAAATCATTCATGTATTTTGTCTTCCTACTCTTATTTGAGAGATTTGTATTCAGATAGAAATGATTTTATTTATGCTGATATTGGCAAATTATTAACTGATATTTATGTTGTTCGTGATGATATTATTTTTGCGATCGCTTCGATACCATTTGGTGAAGAAAATATTTTACAAGTATCCTTAAATAGAACCAAACTTCCCAAAGATGTCTTTTTGTCAAATATTAGTATTGCTGAAGATAAAAATTTTGATTTACCAGCAAATAATAACAATACTGAATCATTGCGACTAGGCCTAAATTTTTGGAAGAATAAATTTAAAGAGGCTTTACCAAAGATTTGCACTGAAATGAATATTCCAAACAATTTATTTATCATTCCAAATAGCAAGATAGCTGATGTTCTCATTAGAGATCTTTCTGTAGATGCAAAAAATGGTAAAATTGAAATACTTGGCACTAAAATAGATGTTCATACAATTACTGAAAATATTATCAACAGTTTTATTGATAACAGTAAGACATTTTTTAATGAGCCCTATGTTAAAATGGACACGATATTTGTTAATAAACTTCTAAATAAATAATTTTTAAAATGCCCAAAAAAATAATTCAAGATATATTTGTTGTTAAAAAAAACATAAGAATGGTCAAAAAAGGCGATATTAGTAAAGATCCTTTTAGTATTGAAAAAAAGGTTTTAATAAGAAAAAATATAAGTGAAAAAAAATCAGATGAAAAATTTTCTGAAGAAGAAAAGATATATGATAATGACACTCTTGTGTACGAAGAAAAAAAGAAAGTTACAAAGAACTCAATGATTTTTTTATGGACCGTATTAATTGTAGTTGTCGTAATACTTATATTTATTTTGTCTTCCGCTTTTTCAACAGCTACACTTATTATTACACCAAAAAATCAAGATATAGCTTTAAATGATACATATAATATAACTTCAGATAAAGACGTTTCTACTAGCACTCTACATTTTCAAGTTATGTCAATTGAGCAAAAGCTTTCTAAATCTTTAGAGACTAATGGTGAGGAATACGCTGAAAAGAAAGCAACTGGCAAAGCTGTAATATTTAATAATTCAGGAACTCAAAAGCAAAGACTTACAATTAATACCAGATTAGAAACTAAAGATGGTCTAGTATACAGAATTAGAGACTCAGTAGATGTTCCAGGCACAAAAAATCTTGCCGGTGTTAAAACCCCCGGATCTGTCGAGGTGGATATTATTGCAGATATGCCCGGGGATAAATACAACATGAAACTTTCAGATTTAAAAGGTGATTTTACAATACCCGGTTTTAAAGGCACGACAAAATATACAACTTTTTATGCAAGGCTTAGTGAGGATGTTACAGGTGGATTTACAGGTAAGGTAAAAAAAGTTTCTGAAGAAAAACTTTCTGCTGGTAGAACAGAACTAAAAAATACTTTAGAGGATAATCTTATTAAAGATGCATACTCAAAAATTCCAACAGATAACATTTTATTTAAAGACAATTATTATATTCAATGTGTAGATTTGCCAGATGATTCTGCAACTAGCGTCTATAATATTTCTGAAAATTGTACAATAAATGCAATAATATTTAATAAAAATGATTTAGCTACATATATTGCAATAAACAGGATTAAATCATTTGATAATTCAAAGGTAGACATCTTATGGAATGATAATGATGCAGTGTCACTTTTTGGATCGAGTTTAAAACCATGGGGTGAAACTAACCTTAAAGTAAAATTTACTGGCCCAGCAAAAGTTGTTTGGTCATTTGATACAAATGAAATACTCAGTGAAATTGTTGGACAAAATAAATCAATTATAAGTTCTGTCATAATAAATAATAAAACATCTGTGGCTGAAATTGAAGCGAATATCCGACCAATATGGAAAAACACTTTTCCAACAAATAGTAATAAGATAAAGGTTGTAGATTCCATCAGAGATAATTTGAGTAATTAAGGTAAATAACCAATAACAGTATAATTGTCTTGACTATTTTGGTTTTTTTGTTATCATGTAGAGCGTTGTAAATTAAAGATGCAAACACCACAAAAAATAAAGAAAACTGCTACTGGAATAGTATTAGAAGCTTTCCCAAATGCATTGTTCAAAGTGAAAATGGACAGTGATAGTGGGGAATTACTATGTTATCTCGCCGGAAAGATGAGATTACACAGAATAAAAATTTTAATAGGAGATAGAGTAGAAGTTATTTTAGATGAGTATGGTGGAAAAGGTAGAATAGTAAGAAGAATATAATAATATGAAAGTAAAAGCTTCAGTCAAAAAAATATGTGCCAAATGTAAAACTGTTAGAAGAAAAGGTAGAGTGTATGTAACATGTACATCAAACCTTAGACACAAACAGAGACAGGGCTAAAATAAGGGTTGATTTTTAAAGATAGAAATGCTATTGTGGTGTTTCTTATAATATATTTATGCGTATAGTAGGTATAACAATTCCAGACAACAAAAGATTAAAAATTGGTTTGACAGTACTTTATGGTATTGGACGCCCTTTAGCGCGCCAGATTTTAATCGAGGCAAAAGTTGATGAAAACAAAAAACCAACCGAAATTACTCCAGAACAAGAAGCAAAAATCAGACAAATAATTGAAAGCAAGAAAATTGAAGGAGATTTAAAAAGAGAAGTTGGAGCAAACATAAAAAGATTGAAAGATATTAAAAGCTATAGAGGTTCACGTCACGCAAGAAAGCTTCCATCTAGAGGTCAAAGAACAAAAACGAATTCAAGAACCTTAAGAGGAAATGTTAGAAAGACAATGGGAACCGGAAGAAAAGCAGCAGATAAAAAATAATTTAATATAATATACATAACGAACAATGGGTAAGAAACAAGCAGAAACAAAAACAGAACAAAAAGCTGTTACAAAGGATGTAGCAGCACCAGTTAAAGCCAGCTCAAAAAAGAGAGTTGAGTCTGGTATTTTGCATGTTCAATCAACATACAATAATACTATTGTTCTTCTTACCGATAAAAAAGGAAATGCAATTATGCAATCTTCAGCCGGAGCCCTTGGTTTTAAAGGTGCAAAGAAGGGTACACCTTTTGCAGCTGCAAAAGTCGGTGAAGCTCTTGGAGAAAAAGCATTAAACATTGGACTTAAAGAAATAGATGTCATTGTTAAAGGGGTTGGTTCAGGAAGAGAGTCAGCAATCCGAGGTTTTATTTCAAAAGGATTTAATATCACAAATATAAAAGACGTCACACCAGTTCCACATAACGGACCTAAGCCTAAAAAACCACGAAGAGTATAATTTTTAAATAATATGATAACAGGACCAAAATATAAAATAGCAAGAAGATTGGGACCAAGTGTTTTTGACAAGACACAGACCCAAAAATTTGCAATGAGATCAAGTTCAAAAGACCCAAAGAAAATGAAAAGAGCAGGGTCAGATTTTGGTATGCAACTTATTGAAAAACAAAGGGCAAGATTGACTTATGGACTTGGAGAAACACAATTTAAGAACTTAGTAGAAAAAATTCAGTCAAAAAAAGGTACAGATATAAATGAAGCTTTGGTACAAGCACTTGAGACAAGATTAGATAATACGGTTTACAGATTGGGTTTTGCAAGCACAAGACAAGCTGCAAGACAAATGGTAAATCATGGTCACATTGATGTAAACGGCAAGAGAAACACAATCCCATCATTTCATGTATCAATCGGAGATATAATAACAATCAGAGAAAATAGCAAGAAAAAAGGATTATTTAAAGATTTAGAAGCAAAACAAAAAGAATTAAGAATACCTTCATGGCTTGCATTAAATACTGAAAAGAAAGAAGCAAAAGTTCAAGGATTACCAAAAATACCTGCAAACGAAATTTCATTCGATGTTTCCCAAATATTCCAATATTACAGCAGATAATTAATTAAAATATTATTAAAATTTATTAATTTTAATCAGCCTACCAAGATAAAATCGAGGAGGCAAAAAAATATGTCTGATCAATATAAAATTTTATTACCATCAAAACCAAAGAAAGTCTCAGAAGAGGGTTTTTTTGGTGTTTATGAAATAGACGGTTTGTATCCAGGGTACGGCCACACATTGGGTAATTCTCTAAGAAGAATTATTCTTTCTTCTATTCCAGGCGTCTCTATTACTACTATTAAAATTGATGGAGTTGATCACGAATTTTCTACAATAAAAGGCATAAAAGAAGACGTAATAAATATTATATTAAATTTGAAAAACGTCAGATTTAAAGTTGTAAATGATGAGGAGCAGACAGTTTATCTAAAAGTTAAAGGTATTAAAGATGTTACAGCAGGAGATATTACAGTTCCTGGACAAGTCGAAGTACTAAATCCAAAACAACACATTGTATCTTTGACAGAAAAGGGTTCTGAACTTTCAATTGAAATAAAAATCAAAAAAGGTCTAGGTTTTATTCCTAAGGAGGAAATTCAAAAAGATAAAGTAGAAATTGGCACGATTGCAATGGATGCTATCTTCACCCCTATTAAAAGAGTAAATTACGAGGTAGAAAATATGAGAGTTGGAGATAGAACAGATTTCAACAAGCTTACTTTTTCAATTGAAACCGATGGTTCGCTTACCCCAGCTGAAGCACTTGAAAAATCAATCTACATTATGCTAGAACAATTAAAGGCGGTTGTAGGTTTTGAAGAGCCAATTGAAGTCAAAGAATCAAAGAAATCAGAAAAAGGTGATAGTAAAGACGTTGAAGCTGACCCAGAATTCTTAAAAACAAGAATAGAGGGATTAGACCTTTCAGTAAGAACAGTTAACGCACTTTCAAAAGCAAACATAAGAACGGTTGGTGGTCTTGCAAAAAAGAAAGCTGATGATCTTAATGATATTGAAGGTTTGGGATCAAAAGGAATTCAAGAAATAAAGAAAGCCCTATCAAATTTTGGAATAATTTTAAAATAATAATTTTATGTTACACGGTAATAAGAAAAAACAGTTAAGCAGAAATAAAAATCAAAGAAATGCTTTGATTAAGACTCTTGCCGTATCTTTAATAAAATATGAAAAGATTCAAACGACAGAAACAAAAGCAAAAGTCTTAAAACCAGTTGTTGAAAAGTTGATTACAAAAGGGAAGGAAAATAATTTAAGCGCCCAGAAACTTATTGCTTCAAGACTTGGTGCAACATCAGCAAGTAAAATAATAAAAGTATTATCACCAAAATACAAAGATAGAAATGGTGGATATACAAGAGTTACAAAGATTCAAACAAGATTATCAGATGGAACAAAAATGGCCCAGATAGAATTTATATAAAAATTATGGAAAAGAAAATATTTAAAATTGATGCAGCAGGTCAAAAGTTGGGAAGAGTAGCCTCAAAAGCTACAGCTTTACTTATAGGTAAAAACCGTGTTGATTATGCAAAGAATAAAGTTTTTAATGTTGAAGTCGTTATTGAAAACGCTGGAAAAATCGATATATTTGAAGGCAAGTTAAAAACAGTTTATAAGAGATATTCTGGCTACCCAGGAGGACTTTATGCAAAAAGCATGGAACAACTTATTGATAGCAAGGGTAAAAGCGGTCTTTTGAAAATTGCAATTTCAGGAATGATTCCAAAAAATAAACTAAAATCAAGAATTATAAAGAACTTGATTATAAAAGAATAATACAATGGAAAAAGAAACAAAAAATAAATACATAGAAGCAGTTGGAAGAAGAAAAACTTCTATCGCAAGAGTTCGAGCAACTGTTGCTTCAAAAAATTCATTTATTATAAATGATGGAAAAACCATTGATGATTATTTCAAAAATGAAGCTCAAAGAATAATCGTTTCTCAGGCTTTGAACGTTGCAAAATTACCTGGGCATCTAACAATCACAGTTAAAGTTAGCGGTGGGGGAATCAATTCTCAGGCAGAAGCTGTTAGACACGGAATCGCAAGAATATTAATTTTGATGGATCCTGAACTTAGAAAAGACTTAAAGAAAGTTGGATATTTAAAGAGAGATCCAAGAGCAAAAGAAAGAAGAAAATTCGGATTGAAGAAGGCAAGAAAAGCTCCACAGTGGTCAAAAAGATAAGAAAAATTTTATAAGCCGTCGAGAGACGGCTTTTAAAATACCAGGTTTTCTTTACGGTATAAGAGTTCGCCACCGTGGACTTCAAAACACAACTCGCCTTGGCTCAGAAGGCTACTTCTTCCTAAGTCTATCTCCATTAAGTTCAAATAACACCCAAACATTAGGTGTTATTTATTTATATGATAAAATAAATAATATGAAATTAACATTAAATTTTACAGAGTTAAATAAAAAAGACACTGATATAGCAGGGGGTAAAGGCGCCTCATTAGGTGAAATGACCCAAGCAGGTATACCTGTTCCGCCTGGATTTGTTATCCTTTCTACTACTTTTGATGAATTTATAAGAGACACAGATTTGATTCAAGAAATTGATAAAATTTTAGACGAAGTAAATCATAAAGATATAAATAGCGTAGAAGTAGCTTCAGAGAAAATACAAACTTTGATTAAAAGGGCTAAAATGCCGGAAAATATTTCGAAGGAAATAATAAATGAATTTAAAAAACTTGATACTGAATTTGTTGCTGTGCGATCATCTGCTACCGCTGAAGATGGTGCAGAAAATGCTTGGGCTGGACAACTTGATTCATATTTAAATACAAAAGAAGTAAACTTATTAGAAAAGGTACAACATTGCTGGGCATCACTTTTTACGCCAAGGGCAATATTTTATAGATTTGAAAAAGGTTTACATAAAACAAAAATTTCTGTAGCTGTTGTTGTACAAAAAATGGTCAATTCTGAAATTGCTGGGATTGCTTTTTCTGTACACCCAGTTACTGAAGACAGAAATCAAATGATTATCGAAGCTGGGTTTGGCCTCGGTGAAGCTATTGTTTCTGGACAGATTACTCCTAATTCATATGTTGTGGAAAAAGAACCAAGAAGGATCATTGATATTAATGTTTCTACACAAGACAGAGGCTTATATAGAGTTAAAACAGGAGGTAATGAATGGATAAATATTTCTGAGCCAAAAGCATCATCTCAAGTTCTAGCAGAAAAACAAATCTTAGAATTTGCAAATATTATAATGAAAATCGAAAATCATTATGGTTTTCCTTGTGACATAGAATGGGCATATGAAAAAGGTAAATTTTATATCGTACAAAGCAGGCCGATTACCACTCTTAGAAATATTAATGAAACAAATAACTCTAAAAATAAAGCTATCGTTTTTGAAAAATCAATTACACGAGATTGGGCAGTATTAAATGCGGAAATATGGCATAAGATTTATACAGACGAATTTTTTAAGCAATTTAAGTGGAAATATACTGACGTTGTATTTGAAGGCAAGGAAAATACGGTCACTGTTTTTAGAGCTCCTGAAGAACATATTGATGGTATGAGGGATTTTATAATTAAACATTTAGAAAAAGACAAAAACTGGATTTTAAAACAAGCAAATATAGTGGAGAAAAATACATCTTCTCTTATTAAGTGGTTAAATAATCTAAAAAGTAAAAATTTAGCCGAATTAAACTCCAAAGAATTAAAAAATATTATAGAGAATTTATTTATAGAAAATATTTTTATTGGTCCAAGATTTTTGATAATGATGTGGTTTCCAATGCAAATGGAAAATCATGGAAGAAAAATAGAATTTAATAAGGCCATAGATAGAGCGATAGAGAGTAGAAATAAAACCGAAGGGGTAGTTCCTTTATCCGATGAAGTTATTAGAAAAATTTTAGCAGAAGTTTCAAAAAGAATAAATCTTATTGACGATAACCTTTCTAAATATATTACGTATAAAGAATTTTTATCTGTTCTCAAAGGGGATAAAATTGATGAAGATTTGTTGATTAAAAGAAAAGATTATTTCATTATTTGTAATGACGGAGTTTTAAATGTTCCACTTAAAAATTATATTCATAATAAAGGGTATGTTCTAAAAGAGGAAAAAATTGAAGGTATAACTGAGATTAAAGGAAGCAGCGCGTACCCAGGGTTTGTCAAAGGTAAAGTTCGAGTAATAATTTCTAAAGAAAAATTAAATGAAATTCAAGATGGTGAAATTCTTGTAACTGCTATGACCACTCCAGAGTTTGTACCTACCTTGAAAAAAGTTTCCGGATTTATTACTGACGAAGGTGGTATTACTTGTCATGCTGCTATTGTTGCAAGAGAAATGAAAAAACCTTGTGTAATTGGTACAAAAAATGCAACAAAAGTTTTGAAGGATGGCAACATAGTTGAAGTGGACGCAAATAATGGGATAGTAAAAATTATAAAATAAATGAAAAGTGAATTTACTAATAAACAATTTCCTTATAAAAATTTTGTTTTTGAGTTGTTTGAAAAAGGGCCAATTTATCCAGTTGTTTTTTATGAATATGCATTTCGTTCGTATGTAGATAATATTTTTTTTAAAAAAATACATATTAAGGAATATCCTAGGCTAATTGTATTACAAGAAAATAATTATCAAGTGTGGGAGGAAAAAAAGTCTAGAATAAATTTAGAAGATAAAACAATAATTAAATCTATCATTAGCTTTGGCAGAGATAAAATTAAAAAATATTCCACAATTATAAGTACATTTAATGCTACTAAGGTTCAAGATCTAGATAGTAAAGTCAGTATAAAATATCTTAAAGATTTAAACTATATTTTTAAAGATTTGTACCAAGGATATATTTTTTATTGTATTGAATATTTTAATACACATGATAAAGAATTAATTAAAGTTTTGCCTGAAGAAAGAATGATTTTGTCTAATTTTGCAACTGAAGTATGGAACGCATACGATAAGATTTTGTCGTACATTGAAAATAATTATGGATTTAGTAAACAAAAATCAGGTATGTGCACGTCAGAGGAGTTGTTAAACCTGCTTGAAGGGAATTCTACCATTTTAGATATTAATAATGTAGAAAAAAGACCGATCGCTTTTGTAATAGAAAATAATTTATTCAATATATATGTCGGAGAAAAAGCAAAAGAAATTAAGGATCATTTATATTCTCAAAATATACAAAGTAATATTAATAATGGTTTAAGTAATGAAGAGTTACTCAAAGGTAATATCGCTAATAAGGGGTTTGCAAAAGGTTTGGTAATAGTAATAAACGAAAATGATTATGGAAAATACAGTGATATATTTAAAGATAAAAAAGATTATATTTTAGTTGCACCAATGACCAGACCTGAAATCGTACCATTTTTAAGCAATGCTAAAGCTATTATTACTAATGAAGGCGGAATCACTTGTCACGCCGCCATCGTATCTCGAGAACTAGATATACCTTGTATTATTGGTACAAAAAATGCTACAAAAGTTTTAAAAGACGGTGATTTGGTTGAAGTAGATGCAAATACAGGAATTATTAAAATTATAAAATAATTTTTTTAATATAAAAAAGTCGCCCCAAAAATAGGACGACAATAATTTAAAGGAAGGGGGAGGTGTAAAGATGTTGCAGTTGCAAAAACAAATCACAAACAAACAGCATACTGCCACCTCCCCCTTTGCAGAATAAAAGAACAAATAAATTCCTTACAATTTTACTTCGCCATCAATTATTTGTCAAGCATAGTAAAGCCGCCTGAGATTTCAGGCGGCTTATGAGAGCGGGATGTCGGTGGGCTATATATTTGGGGAGAGCGCCTCCCAAAACATATTCCACAATTCACGGCATCCTGGACCACCCAATTGTGCGGTGATCGAGTACTTCTTAGCTAAATTATATAATAATAAAAAACTAGTTGTCAAGATGGAATAATTTGCAAAAATAAAACCGCACAATTAAGCGCGGTTGGATTTTTATAAAAATCCTGGAGGGACGAAGGTCTGTAATGGGGGACATTGGGCAGGCTCCGTTGGTGAATACCCTCCAGGAATAAATATCTATCACTAGGAATAATATAGCATACTATCCGTATTCTTGTCAAGCATAAAATTTGATTTTTATTGAGATTATGATAAAATAGCTATAAATAAGGCTAATATCGAATAATTTACACTAAATTAGCCAAAATAAATCAATATGAACAAAAATACAAAAAATAATGACAATGATGATTTGATATATGATGAGGAGACCAAAAAAACATCAAAAAAGGTGGCAGATGATGTCATTGTTGATGATGAGGTTGAAGCTCCAGAGATTTTAGTCAAGAAACTTAAAGAAAAAATTAAAACTCTTGAAAAAGAAAAGCAGGAGTATATGGATGGCTGGCAGAGAGAAAGAGCAGATCTTATAAATTACAAAAAAAGAGTTGAGAATGAAAAAGTTGAAATTGTAAAATATGCCAATGAAAATTTGCTCGAAGAAATTACACAAGTTTTAGATAGTTTTGAAATGGCATTTTCAAATAAAGAAGCTTGGGAGAAAGTAGATAAGAATTGGAGAGTTGGTGTTGAATATATTCATACACAGCTTTTAAAAATTCTTGATGAGAATGATTTTAAGACGATGAGTCCACTTGGAGAAAAATTTGACCCAAAATTTCATATCGCAGTAGAGCATATTGCAACAGATGACGAGAAAAAAGATGGAGTAATCGTTGAGGTCAAAAAGAAAGGTTATATTTTGAAAGACAGAGTGATGAAAGCCCCACAAGTTGTTGTTGCGGAGTATAAGAAGTAGTTTAAAAGTTGAAAGTTTGAAAGTTTTAAAGTAAAATTGAAATATGTTAGCAATTCAAAAACAACAAAAATTCATAAAGAAAACAATACAATTGCCAAATGGTTCTTGGGCACTTGTCGTTTTTGAATTGGTTGAAGTAAATGGCAAAATAGTTGCAAAAGCTGTTTGTGGAAAAATTATTGAAGAGAACATTATTTCACAAGAAGAGGTTCTCGCATTGCCGGTATATTTTGAAAAGCAAAATTTTCTTCCTATCACAAGTCCATTTTTTGCGAATGCCCAGAATTTAATAAAAGATTTGTCTTTCGTTATTAGTCAACCGTCTCGCGCTCCTAACTTTATATAAAAAAGTATAAACATAGAAATATTTTCTTTGTATATACTTTTGTTGTGAAATAAATTATTAATTTATTAGTTTTTTAATTATTATAAAAAATTATGTCAAAAATATTAGGTATAGACTTAGGAACAACATTCTCAGCGATGGCTGTGATGGAGGGAAATTCTCCCAAAATTATTGAAAACGCTGAAGGTGCAAGAACAACTCCATCTATTGTTGCCATGACAAAAACAGGCGAAAAGCTTGTTGGTTTATTGGCAAGAAGACAGGCTGTTACAAACCCAAAGAATACAGTTTTCCAAGTAAAAAGATTTATGGGTCATCAATATGATGATGCTGGAGTACAGAAAGATAAAGCTTCTGTTTCATTTGATATTTCAAAATCTGCAAACAATGGAGTTGAAATAGCGATGGGCGGAAAGAATTATCGTCCAGAAGAAGTTTCAGCAATGATTCTTCAAAAAATGAAAAATGATGCTGAGGCAAGACTCGGTGAAAAAATTACTGATGCTGTTATTACAGTACCAGCATATTTCAACGATTCACAAAGACAGGCAACAAAAGACGCAGGACAAATTGCTGGACTAAATGTTTTGAGAATTATAAACGAGCCAACAGCTGCAGCACTTGCATATGGTCTCAACAAAAACAAAAATGAGAAAATCGCAGTGTACGACTTCGGTGGAGGAACATTCGATATTTCAATTCTTGAAATTGGTGATTCAGTAGTAGAAGTTCGTTCAACTGACGGTGACTCACATCTTGGTGGACGCGATATCGATAAAAAGATTGTGGATTTTATGGCAGATCAATTTATGAAAGAAAATGGAATTGATTTGAGAAAAGATTCACTTTCACTTCAAAGACTAGATGAAGCTGCAGAAAAAGCAAAGATTGAGCTTTCAACAGCACTTGAAACAGAAATAAATATTCCTTTCGTAACTTCAGATGCTTCAGGTCCAAAACATTTGCTTATTAAATTCACAAGAGCAAATCTTGAAAATCTAACAAAAGAGTTCATTGATAGATCTATAATGATTTCAAAAAGAGCGATAGAAGCTTCACCATTCAAAATTGGTGACTTAAATGAAGTTATTATGGTTGGAGGGCAAACAAGAATGCCCGCAATTGTAAAAGCTGTAAAAGAATTGTTTGGAAAAGAACCAAATCTTTCAGTAAACCCAGATGAAGTTGTTGCACTTGGTGCCGCAGTTCAGGGAGGTATTTTGAGAGGAGATGTAAAAGATGTTCTTTTGCTTGATGTTATTCCACTAGCACTTGGAATTGAAACAATGGGCGGAGTAGCAACTCATCTTGTAGAAAAAAACACAACAATTCCTACATCAAGAAGTCAGGTATTTTCTACCGCAGCAGACAATCAAACTTCTGTAGAAATTCACATTGTTCAAGGAGAAAGACCAATGGCAAGCGATAATAAAAGCTTGGGCAGATTTATTCTAGATGGAATACCACCAGCAAGAAGAGGAATGCCACAAGTTGAGGTTACATTTGATATTGATGCAAATGGTATCTTGAACGTAAAGGCAAAAGAAAAGACAACAAACAAAGAGCAGTCAATTAGAATTGAAGCAAGTTCTGGTTTGAAAAAAGAAGATATTGAAAGAATGAAAAAAGAAGCTGAGCTTAATGCAGAGGAAGATAAAAAGAAAAAAGAAAGCGTTGAGGCAAAAAATATCGCTGAACAAATGATTTACACAGCCGAACAAGCAATAAAAGATAATAAAGATAAAATACCAGCAGATGTTATTAAAGGTGTTGAAGATAAAATTGCCGATTTGAAAACAGCAACCGCAGGTACAGATTCAGCATTAATAAAAACAAAAACAGACGCACTTTCAACCGAGATGCAGAAAATTGGTGAAGCAATGCAAAAAGCTCAAAAAGAAGCTCCAGGACAAACAGCGGGAGCTGAAGGAGGTGATAAAAAGGAAGGTGACAATATAAAAGACGCGGATTATAAAGAGAAAAAATAGGTCATTGCGAACCGAAGGTGAAGCAAACCAGGTTGAATGTGATATTTAAAATTATGAACGAAAAAATACCATGTATCTATGTAATGGCCAGTCAAAGAAATGGGACATTATATACTGGAGTAACCTCAGATTTAAAAAGAAGAGTAGAAGGGCACAAAGGAAACAAGATTGATGGTTTTACTAAGAAATATAGCATTCATACATTAGTTTATTATGAAGTATTTGAAAAAATGATGGATGCGATAGAAAGAGAAAAACAGATTAAAGCAGGCTCGCGAAAAAATAAATTAAATTTGATTGAGAAAAATAACCCTGAATGGGATGATTTAACTTATCAAATCTAGATTGCTTCGCTACGCTCGCAAAGACACATACAAAAAATCAAAATATTATGTCCAAAGATTATTACAAAATACTCGGTGTAAATAAAGGTGCAAGTAAAGAAGAAATAAAAACAGCCTTCAGAAAACTTGCGCATGAACATCACCCAGACAAAGGCGGAAACGCTGAAAAATTCAAAGAAGTAAGTGAAGCTTACTCGGTGCTTTCCGATGATTCAAAAAGACAACAGTATGATACTTATGGTTCAGCTGGACCTGGCGCTGGTGGTTTTGGTGGACAACAATACCAAGGCGGAGGTTTTGAAGGGTTTGATTTCTCTGGATTTTCTGGCGGACAAAATGTTGATTTTGATTTGGGAGATATATTTGGAGATTTTTTTGGTGGTGGCAGAACTTCTAGAAAAAAACAAAAAAAGGGAAGAGATATTCAAGTTGATTTAGAGCTTAATTTTTCAGAATCTGTTTTTGGTGCTGAGAAAGAAATTAGATTAACTAAAAATTCAAAATGTAAAGTTTGTAATGGCACAGGTGCTGAAGGTAGCTCATCAATGCAAACATGTTCTTCTTGTGGCGGACAAGGAATAATTCGCGAAACAAAAAGATCATTCTTTGGTCCGATAGTTACAGAAAAAGTTTGTGAAGTTTGTGACGGCTCGGGACAAATTCCAAAACACAAATGTTCAAGCTGTTCAGGTACAGGAATAAGTAAAAAAGAAGAATCATTTTCTGTAAGTATTCCCGCTGATATTAACGATGGAGAAACTGTCCGACTTTCTGGCGCTGGTGAATCTGTGAAAGGTGGAAGCTCTGGAGATTTGTATATTAAAATTCGTGTGAGAAAAGATTCCTTGTTTAAAAAAGAAGGGAAAAATCTTGTCACGGAATTGAATATAAAATTGACTGACGCCGTTTTGGGGGCTAAATATAACCTTAAAACGCTGGATGGTGATATAGAGCTATCGGTTCCTGCAGGGGCTGAATTTGGCCAAATATTGCGTATTAGGGGCAAAGGAGTGCCTATAAGTCGCGATAAAAGAGGTGATTTACTAGTCAAATTGAACATCAAAATACCAAGCCGACTTTCTAAGCAGGCGAAGAAAGATTTTGAAAATTTGAAGGGGGAAGGACTATAAAATAAAAGCAAAAGGCGGCCGCTTCGCGGCTGCTCTTTTGTACTAGATATTTATTTGACATTATTTTTGAGCAGTGTATAATCTACAAAGTATCTAAGTTGTTTGAATAATTTTAAAACCTATATTTTGGTCCCTTGGAAACAGGGGGTTGGGCCACAGTATATTTCTTAAATGAAATAAGGTGATTTTTGCGGTAGTGGAAATCCGGCTTTCTCCCGTAACAGAGGAAACTGTTAGTGTTTAAAACATTGTCAGTAAAGCGTTGAATATTAATTATTTAACGAAAATAAGGTGGCACCACGGGATAAAATCTCGTCCTTTGTACACAGTAATTATTGTGTATAGAGGACGGGATTTTTATAATAAAAATACCCTAATTTAGTTCTTTAAAAAAATTTCTGCCGAAAGGTAGATACAAAAAAGGAGAGCAAACATGGAAAAATTCAAAGAGTTGTTTAAGTTCAATTCCTCCAAAGCATTTTTTGTTGGTATTGAAAGAGAATGTTTTTTGACTAATAAGCACGGAGAAATAATCCCAATAGCAAATAAAGTATTAGAATATATGGTGGGACCAAGTTTATGTAATGATTCATGGGGATATGAACTTTCGGCGTGTCAGCTTGAGAGTCGCTCAACACCATGTGTCATTGATAAACTAAAAACAAACCTGGAAGTTTTAGAAAAAGAAGTTTTGATTGCAGAAAAAAAGGTAGGATTTCTTCGAAGTCATTTTGAAGTAGCATCTGAAAACATGCCTCTTGATGTTTTTCCAGATCCAACAGGTAGGTATCAAGAAATTGTAAAAAAAATGCCAAGAGAAATTCTATTGGCTGCTTGTAGGGTCATTGGAACTCATGTGCATATTGGAATGCCAAACTACGAAGTGGCATTACGTGTTTATAATGGAGTTACAAAACATACTGACAGATTATCGAAATTGGGTGATAAATCAAAAGGTCAACGACTGGAGATATATAAAACAGTATGCCCAGATTGCAAACCACCAATATATTCTGATTGGCATGAATTTCATGCTAAGGCGGTAGAAAAAAATTTTGTTTTTGATCCAAGAAAATGCTGGACACTAATTAGAATCTCAAAAAATGGTACAATTGAGTTTCGGATGTTTGGGACCACCGATGATATCGATGAAATCGTAGGTTGGGCCAAAGATTGTTATTCAATATGTAAGGAAGCTCTCCTTTGAATGTGCAGATTAACCCGGGAGAGATGGTCATAGACATCTCTCCCTTTTTTATAAAATTTATTATGAAAATATTATTAAATATTGCCACACACGGAAATGAGAAAATTGGACAACGTGTAGTGAAAGAGTTGGAAAAATTAAATATTGATAAAAAAACTCTTGTTGTACAAATAGCTAATGAAAGAGCTTTTAGGTTGAATAAAAGATGCATTGATCAGGATCTTAATCGTTCTTTTCCTGGCAAGAAAAACGGAAATTATGAAGAAAGACGAGCGTATGAGCTTTCTCCAATTATTAAATCAGCTGATATCGTTATTGATCTACATTCTACAACTAGTGCATTAAAAGATGCATTTATTGTTACTAAATTAGATAAAAAGACCTTAGAATATACAAAAGTAATTCAACCTAAATATGTTTTAATTATGAATGCAACAAAAAATAATGCTCTTATATCTCAAGCAAAAGTTGGTATTGCTTTTGAATATGGCAAAGATAATGATATATTTGTTGTTAGAAAAATTGTCATAGGGGTAAAAAAAATATTAAAACATTTAAAAATAATCCATGCCAATCTTCCGAACAGTAAAATCGTTACAAGTTATTTTGATGTCACGTCTACAGTTGATAAACCAAAAGGATATAAATTACTTAAAAAAATTAAAAATTATAAAATTGTTTGTAAAGGTGAGGTATATGCAAAAAAAGGTAACCTAAAATTAATTGCAAAGAAAGATTTTTACCCAATAATATTTGGAGATAAAAATTACAAAGATATTTTTGGATTTGAGGCTAAAAAAATTAACATAAATTATTAATAATATTTTTTTAAAAAAAAGGCGTCTGAGTAAAATCAGGCGCCTTTTCTAACTGTTAAAACATCATATAATAATCTCTTTTATCACACCCAATGTCTCAAATTGGTCGTCTGGTAAGACATTGCCAATCACATTGTTAAGTACTGTTACCACTCCAGAAGGTTTGACTCCTATTTGATCTACAACAAAGACCATTCCTTTGGCAAAAGTTTCAGTACTTATGATAAATTGATCTGGAGAGAACACTGATTCTAATAACTCAAGGAAACCACGTTGTGTATACCAGTGAGAAATAAAGAACCCCGGATTACCATAATGTCTGCCTATAATTTGTAAGGCAGTCACATCATCCATTATCCATTTCTCACTTCTAGAGATATCGATCAAATTCTTGATCTGGTCACGTGTTTTTTGCTCAGCACTGGCGTCAATTTTTGCTCTTAGACCACAAGAAACTATCCTGTGATCTGGAATGAGCTTAACCCAATCAAACAAGAACTCATAACCCAATATTGTATTATTCTTAAGATATTCATCAAAACCAGAAATCGGATATCCGTCAGATGGATGTGCATTAAAGAAACTGTGGCAATTATACACCCCAATAATTAATCTTCTTGGCTTTGAAGGAATATTTTTGCAAATATTTTTTATTTCTCCAGGAAGATAATTAATTGTCAAACCTTTGTCTGTAAAAGGTTTCAAAACAAATTCTTTTGCCTTAAGAACCTGCCTGTTTGAAAGATCATTGAAAAAAACAACCGGAAGTTTTTTTTCTTTAATATCCCTTGAAATTAGATCTTCCAGTAAAACTTTTGGATCTCTACATCCAACTGCTCCGCCGAGGGTGATAATATCTTGGCACTGGATCTCGCGATATTTTTTTATTACAACATCTATTTCTTTCTGATTATCCACTGTCATATCAGCATTCTCATATATTTCAGACATGGCATCCCAGAAAGCTATCTGGCTTTCTACATTCATCGTTGGTTTGCACCACCAATCATCATCCCTATATGTTTTCATTTTCAATTCCTCCTGTAGGTTGTTTGTCTTTGATCACGTCTGCTATTTCAGCAGATGTGATTTTTAATAAATTATGAATTTGGACAGAAATAGTTTTACTGAGGTCACCTGACCCACAGAAAACTATATCTTGTGATAGAAGACTTTTGTCAACTATCATTTTTGCAAAACAATCAAAAAACGGAGAAACAGAGCCAATTGAAATCCCTATTTTTTCAACCTCCTTTTTTTCCGCAAATTTAATTTTATTGCGTGGTTTAATAATTGATTTAGCTATCTTAGCTAAATCTACCTTAGAAAGTCCTGGAACTACCACTGCAATTAATCCATAATCATCGACAGACAACAGAATGGTCTTGGCTGTTTTTTCAGGCTTAACATTTAGTGTATTGTACACATCTTCCATGATAAATAATGGCTTATGTTCAATAATGTTAAAAAATACTTTGTTTGATTCAAGCTTTTTAACGACTGCTTCAAAAAGAAAATTAGACTTTGTCATTTTTCGTCTCCTTTTTATAAGATTATTATATTAAAGTACTTTGTAAATCTAAAAAAATGCTATCATATGTTTATAAAATAAGCAATGTAGTAAATAATTTTACCCTTTAATATATACATAACATTTTATTATGTTTGACAAAAAAGTATTTAAAGTGTAATCTATTTATAGATTTCATTACATTTGTTGTGTGGACGCGTTGGTTAGTGGTAAACTTCTGGTCTCCAAAACCAGTACCGTGGGTTCGAGTCCCACCGCGTCCGCCAATTATAAAAATAAACCCCCTCAATTTAATGAGGGGGTTTTTAATAAAACATTTTATAAAATGGCTCCGCCTTTGAGACGGAGCCATAATTTGTTCTAACTGTAGAGAACGATCCCCATTTTATCTCGAACAACCGCTACAGTTTTTGCAATTATTGAACGAGCTCGTTTTCCACCTTCGTAAAGTATTTCACTCACATAGTCATCCTTATCAGTTAATTCTTTCCTTTTTTCTTGAAAAGGTATAAGTATCTTTGCGATACTTTCGACTAATATCTTTTTGCATTCAACGCAGCTAATTTCAGCTTTCATGCATTTGTTTGCAATGACGCGGAGATCTTTTTCATCTTGAGTAATGAGCTCATGAATTCCGTAAACTGATTTACAACGGTTATAAGGATCACCCAAATCCATCAAGTGTTTTCTTTCTGGATCGGTAATACCTTTTTTCATGTACAGCTTACCAATAATATTCATTGGTGCACCAATCTCAATGGAATTATTATCTGATTTACCCATTTTGTTACCATCAAGACCAGGAACTTTTATCATTTGCTCCATCATCTCTGGTATTACAAATATTTCTCCAAAACGACGATTAAAACGTTGAGCAAGTGATCGGGCCAATTCCACATTTGGTATTTGATCCTCTCCAACGGGGATCATTGTTGCCCGTGGACCAAGGATATCTGCTGCCATAAGGATTGGATATGACAGGAGTCCAAGACTCACCTGATCTGGATTTTTGCGAACCAATTCTTTATAAGTAGGAATAAGGTTCAGCTCATTAATTGGCTGAAACATACTCAAATATAAAGCTAGCTCAGCAATCTCTGGAATGCTTGATTGGGTATAAATTATTGACTTATTTGGATCGAGCCCAGCTGCAATATAATCCTTAATCATCTCAATCAAGTTTGAACGCAATACCTCCGGATCCTTAAGGGTCGTTAATGTGTGCCAATCAGCCACAAAATACATGCAGGTAGCATCGATTTGCTCTTGAAACTTTACAAAGTTTTGAACTGCGCCGAGAAAATTACCAAAATGTAGTCTTCCGGTTGCTCGTATACCTGACAAAATAACCTGTGACATAAAAGCCTCCTTGTTAGTAGATTACGTTTATGGGATTTACCATTATTATTATCCTTATTAAGTGGAAGGATTATATTTCCAATTAAAAATAAATCAGAAACATAAGTCTTCCACTTAAAATATTTAGAGGACCATCTGGTAGTATGTTAACACACTTTCCTCATTTTACAAGTGGTTTATTGTTGTGCTTTGAAAAAAAAATTAAGTTTGCTATTATACATTAATGAAAATAAATCAAATAAATAATAAAAAAATCCTTTTATCAGGAGTTAAACCAACAGGTAGAGTTCATATTGGAAATTACTTTGGAGCGATGAAACAAATGGTAGACCTCCAAGATAAATATGAAAGCTATATTTTTATTGCCGATTATCATGCAATGACAACAGTCCAAAATAAAGAAGAGCTTAAGCAAGGGATTATTGATGTCGCATTAAATTATTTAGCGATAGGACTTGATCCAAAGAAAATTACACTTTTTAAACAATCCGATATTCCACAAGTGACAGAACTCACTTGGATTTTTAATTGTCTTACAACGATGCCTTATCTGATGCGTGCACATGCTTTCAAAGATGCTGAAGCAAAAAATAAAGAAATAAATGTTGGGCTTTTTGATTATCCAATGCTTATGGCTTCAGATATTTTGATGCAGGATGCAGATATCGTTCCTGTGGGGCAAGATCAAAAACAGCACGTGGAATATGCAAGAGACACAGCGCAAAAGTTTAATAGAATTTTTGGAGAGACTTTTAGATTACCAGAACCACTGATTCTTTCTAATGTAGAAACTGTTCCTGGAATAGATGGAAGAAAAATGAGTAAAAGTTATGACAATGAAATTCCACTTTTTGCTACTGATGAAGAAATAAAAAAACTGGTGATGAAAATTCCAACAGATTCAAAAGGTGTGGCTGAATCAAAAAATCCAGATGAGTCAATTATTTTTGCAATTCATAAATTACTTTTGGACACAGATAAACAAAAAACTTTGAGAGAAAAATACCAAAAAGGAGGAATGGGTTATAAAGAAGCAAAAGAGTTACTCATAAAAGATTTGTCTGCCTTTATAAAACCAATGCGAGAAAAAAGAGAAAAATTAGCTAAAGATTTGGATGCAGTTTTTGAAATTCTTAAAAATGGTGCCAAAAAAGCATCAGCAAATGCAGAAAAGAAAATGAAGGATGTAAGAGAGAAAGTGGGAGTGGAAATTTATTAATAATAGTTGTATTATATAGATATAAGCGTTGATGCTGAAAACAACAGCGGAGCTTGGGAAGAAAGCCTTTTGGCAAGTAGAACCCATAAATGAGAAGTAAGTGAGGTGGCACCGCGACTCGTTCGCCCTCGCAAAAATCGAAAATATTTTCGGTTCTTGCGAGGGCGATTTGTTTTTAATAGATTAATTAAAATTTTTATGCAACGAACATACATTGGAGAATTAAATAAGAAGGTTGGAGAGGAAGTAAAAATCTGTGGCTGGGTGGATGTTCGACGTGACCACGGCAAACTTATTTTTATTGACCTTCGCGACATGTCTGGAAAAGTTCAGATGGTTGCATTACCAAACCATAAAGAAGCTCACACTTTAGCAAACACCGTTCGTTCAGAATGGGTTCTTGAAGTTTCTGGAAAAGTAAATGCCCGCCCTGAAAAAATGGTAAATAAAGATGAATTAAATGGTGGTGTCGAAATTGAAGTTTTATCTATAAATGTTTTGAATGAAGCAATTACTCCAGCTATTGATGTGCGTTCTGACGGAATTGAAATTGGTGAGGACGCTCGTTTGAAATACAGATATTTGGATTTACGAAGACCAAGAATGCAGAAAAATATTCGAAATAGAAGCAAGGTCATGACACTCACAAGAATTTTGTTAGAAAAAGAAGGTTTTTGTGAAATTGAAACCCCAAATCTTACAAAAGCAACCGCTGAAGGTTCAAGAGATTTTATAATTCCTTCAAGACTTGAACAAGGAAAATTTTATGTTCTTCCACAATCTCCACAACAATATAAACAACTTTTGATGGCTTCTGGGTTTGAAAAGTATTTTCAATTTGCAAGATGTTTTCGAGATGAGGATTCAAGAGGCGACAGACAGCCAGAGTTTACTCAGATGGACTTGGAAATGAGTTTTGCAACAGAAGAAGATGTAATGAATGTTAATGAAAAAATTATAATTGAAATAATAAATAAACTTTATCCTCATAAAAAAATCCAGGAAATTCCTTTCCCAAAAATTTCTTATAAAGAAGCTATGGAAAAATATGGAACAGATAAACCAGATATAAGAAAAGACAAAAATGATAAAGATTTGCTAGCTTTTGCTTGGATTGTAGATTTTCCTATGTTTGAAAAAGCAGATAATGGAAAATGGACATTTACGCACAATCCATTTTCAGCAACAAAAACAGAGTCGTTTGATGATTTAATGGCCAAAAAAAATATTGAAAAAATAATGGCAGCACAATATGACCTTGCTTTAAACGGCAATGAAATGGGTGGTGGAAGCATTAGAAATCATAGACCAGAAGCTTTAAGAAAAGTTCTTGAAATTATGGATTTTGATGATGTAAAAATTGAAAGAGAATATGGTCATATGCTTAAAGCGTTTGAAACCGGGACACCTCCGCATGGTGGAATTGCCTGGGGACTCGATAGAATGATTATGATTTTAGAAAACGAACCAAATATCCGTGAGGTAATTGCTTTTGCAAAAACTGGGGAGGGCAGAGATCTTATGATGGATGCACCCACAGAAGTTTCAACAGAGCAACTAAGAGAGTTGGGAATTGAAATAAAAAAGAAAAAATAATATGGAAGATTGTATTTTTTGTAAAATAATTAAGGGAGAAATTCCTTGCGTGAAGATTTGGGAAGACGAGAATTATCTTGCATTTTTAGATGTAAACCCAATAAACACTGGACACACATTACTAATACCAAAACAACATGATGAGTATATTTTTGATATAGAAGACAATAAATACTGCGAGTTATTATTAAAAGCAAAAAACCTCGCAAAAATATTAAAATTAAAATTACAATCAAAACGTATTGGTATGGTTGTCGAAGGTTTTGGGGTCTCGCATATCCATATTCATTTAATACCAATCAATAAAATGAATGAGATGGACTCAAAAAATAAAAAATCTGTGGAAATTGAAGAATTAAAGAAAATTGCTGATAAAATACTTAAAAAATAATGAACGATAATCAATTTAAAATTAAGACAGAAGTTTTTGAGGGTCCACTAGACTTGCTGCTTTCTCTTATAGAAAAAAGAAAACTGCTTATCAATGATGTTTCTTTGGCAAAGGTAACAGATGATTTTATTGCTCATTTACAAAATAGGGAAGCATATTCGATAAAAGATACCTCAGAATTTTTAGTTGTTGCATCTACACTTTTACTTATTAAATCAAGATCTTTGATTCCAAGTCTAAATCTTTCTGAAGAAGAGCAAACTGATATGCGAGATTTGGAGTTGAAATTAAAAATTTACAAAAAAATAAAAGAGCTTAGTGTTTTCATAAAAAAGAATTTTGGTAAACAAATAATTTTCTTTCCAAACGCTAGAAAAATGGAGCCAGTGTTTTCTCCAGACAATAAAATGACTAAAGAAAATATCTCAAGCGCAATTTTTGATGTTATTAAAAATTTGCCAAAATTTGAAGTAAAACCAAAATTAAAAGTAACAAAGGTGGTGAGTTTGGAAGAAATGATTGTTAGTCTTACAGAAAGAGTCAAGTCGTCATTAAAAATGAGTTTTAAAGATTTTTCAGGTATGGGAAAAGCAGAAAAAATCAATGTAATTGTTAGTTTTTTAGCCATGCTAGAGCTTGTAAAACAAGGTATAATAGAAGTCAATCAGAGAGATAAATTTGAAGATATACATATGGAAACAAAGCACGTTGGTGTGCCGTCGTATTAATTATAAAAAAATGCAGAAAGATAAAATTAATATTTATAGAGCGACAAAAAAAGATATACCATTTCTTGTTGAAAGTGATCAGGAAATTTTAGATTACCATCGTAATTTTGATAAGCGATATAAAAAAGGTGGAGCACTTGCACCAATATATAAAAAGTTTATATCTAGAGACATTAAAAAATCAAATACATATTATTATGTTGTTGAGAAAAATGAAAAATCAATTGGATTTTTTTCTTTTAAAATTCACAAATCAACGTCAATATTTATTTTAGATAAGATTGCTTTTTTGGACACGATGTATCTTCAAAAGAAATATAGAGGATTGGGATTAGGGAAAATGATTTTTAATTACATAGTAGATATTCTTAAGAAAAAGAGAATTAAAAAAATTGAACTCCTGGTAGATACAAAGAATAAATTAGGCGTAAGTGTTTGGACAAGTTTTGGTTTCAAAGAAGTTAGTAAGAGGATGGAAAGAAATATTTTATAATTAAAAAATATTATGCAAGAAAATAATTTAGAAAAACAAATAGAATCAGTTCTTTTTTGGAAAGGTGAGCCAGTTTCAATAAAAAAACTTGGGCAAATTTTTGAAAAAAAAGAAGAAGAAATTCTAGCTTCATTAAAAAATCTTGAAACAACACTTTCAAATAGAGGGATCGTTTTAATTTTTAAAGATGATGAAGTCACACTCGGAACATCAAAAGATACATCAGAACTCATTGAAAAACTTACAAAAGAAGAGCTTGTTCGAGATTTGGGCAGGGCTGGGCTTGAGACTCTTTCAATTATTATTTATCAAGGACCAATATCACGCTCAGAAATTGATTATATTCGTGGAGTTCAATCAAGTTTTATTATTAGGAATTTGATGATTCGCGGTCTTATTGAAAAAGTTCCAAATCCAAAAGACCAAAGAGTTTTCCTATACAAACCTACATTTGAAATGTTGAGTTTTATGGGTATTACAAAAATAGAAGATATGCCAAATTATACTGAAGCAAGAAATGAGATTGAAAGTTATAAAAATTCACAACAAGCTGAAGAACAAAAAGAAAATCAAGATGAGACAAACGCAGATTTAGAAAGTCAGATGGAAACTCCGACTGATACTATAAAAGAATAATGTATTTCAAAAATTTTATAAAAGAAAATAAATTACTGATAATTTCAGCAATAGTTGCTGTAATTATTTTGTGTATTGTTTTTTCTTCAAAAAAAGAAAGTGAAAATACCAAAATAATATCAGGTCAAACAATTGAACAAAAAAAGTTTGATTATGATTCAGTTTTAAATAGTATTGAAGCAAAATCATATTATGTTTATGACATTGTTGCTCAAAAGCCAATTTTTGCTAAGGATGAGCATGTTAAATTACCACTAGCTTCAATTACAAAACTCATGTCTGGACTTGTCGTTTTTGATATTATGCCGGAGACAACAATTGTTACAATAACAAGAGATGACGTAGCAATGGAAGGTGACACAGGACTTGTTGTTGGGGAAAAATGGAAATTGAAAGATTTGTTAGATTTTTCATTAATTACTTCGTCAAATGATGGAATGCACGCCGTAGCTTCGGTTCTAAATTATTATGAGGCAGTAAACAATAAAGATACTGTAAAAATAATGAACGAAAAAGCAGCAAACTTGGGAATGAATGATACAATTTTCATAAACGAAACCGGACTAGATATTGATACAAATATGAGTGGTGCGTATAGCTCAGCTTATGATGTTTCCACGCTTTTCCAGTCTATTCTTAAAAAAGATCCTACTTTAATTTCAAGCACAAATAAAAAAGAGGAAACATTTATTTCAGAAAGTAATATTAAGCATAGTGCCGTAAATACCAACGAGGCGTTGAGTAAAATATCTGGTTTGATTGCTTCAAAAACTGGTTTTACAAACCTTGCTGGAGGCAATCTTGCAGTAATTTTTGATGCTGGTTTTATGCACCCAGTTATTATAGTTGTTTTGGGTTCAACTACGGAAGGTAGATTCAGTGATATCGTCAAGTTGGAGCAGATAACTCTACAAAAATTTTCTGAGTAACTTGGAAGTCTGGCTTTCAAGCGGGGTTTTGTTGATAAAAACCCTTGGATTTTCCTTATTATAATGATAAAATTAAAGCCTAAATATGACACAGGTATTTTTAATCTAGTTTTTCACAAAAAATAAATGACTAAAGACAGTTTATTAAAAATAATCAAGAAATCAGGCACTATTCTTGGTTTTTTTATTGCTATTTTTCTTGTTGTCTTTGGTGTCTATAAAATTTCTGGCTTACAAAACAATTCACAAGTTACTAGCAGTATAGTGAAAGGCTTTTCTATCACTCAAATTCCATCAGCCCCAGGCCAGCCAATCAAATGGATAAAGAAAATTGCAGTAAATCAAATTAATAAAGACTCACACCTAGTAGAGATACCAAAAGTTGCAACAAAAGTCACAGTCTCTACTTCAACCCTAAAAAATATTTCTAAAATAAAAATTTCCAAACTCACAAATGCAGACAGAAAGAAACTTTCAGCATTAGCTGCAAAAAGAATACACTCTACTTCTACACTTGAATTTGCAGAAAAAATAAAACAACAAAATGCTGCAGCAAATAAAAAATTAAGTTTTTTGGGAAAAATATTCCATAATATTGCAAACACAATATCAAATATGTTTGCCACAGTTGAAGATGCTGTAGCTCCAGCACCAGAACCAGAGACAACTGTTGTCGATGTTGCACCAGTAGTTTCACCAACACCAGATCAAACACCAACACCAACACCTACAGATAATTCTTCTACTCTAACTCCAGATAATTCTGCATCAGTACAATCCACCTCAACTGACAATTCACAATCTTCATCTACCGCTTCAACAACAGAAGATGAATCAACTACAACTGCGTCAACGACCGAAGATCAATCAACCACCTCTGCATCAACAACCATAGATCAATCAACTACAACTACATCCACCTCAACTGACAATTCACAATCTTCATCAACAACATCCACAAGCTCTGATCAATCAACTGCTACTTCTACAGGAACATCTACTGCATCAACAACAGTAGACGTCACATTTGAGACTCCAGCACCAACTATTACAGAAGCAAATACAGATACAGGAAAGATTGTTACAATCTCTGCTACAGATACCCCAGAAACACAAATAACAGATGTTCTAGCATTTACAAACATTCCCAAAATATATAAAGTAGGCCAAGAAGATAAGATAAAAATAAAATGGGTGAACAACGGCGACCAAAATGTTGTTTTTAAGGCATATGACCTAAACAAAGATGGATGGCTCGACTATGTAGAATGGACAGTTCCACACCTTTCAACACAAACATTTGAAATTATTTTCATATCAAAAGCTTTCCAGCTTGATACAGACCAAAGTATTCTTGCAGATATCTATGACACAGTAGCAACTAAAGATGGAAACTACGCTACCATCAATGATGGACAATATATACGTACAACTTTCAATTCTATTTTATCCAACAAAAATGACATTACTATTTATGCAAGACCATCTGGTACAACTACATCAGCAAGTATAGAAGTTTACCCAGTTTACACAGATGCAAATGGTGATCAAACAGAAGGACCACAACTTGCTTTAGTTGATGATAATGTAAATCCAAATTTTGATAATATTAATCATAATGGTAAATACAGAATACTTCTACAAAACCTACAAACTCCCACAGACATGTTTGACCTCAAGGTTATTGGGAATATAGATGTGGATTATGTTGTGGATCCATCCAATCCTTTTATTTCTACGTGGGATACTACAAAAGCGGGGAGTGCTTCAAGCGTTATTGTTTTACCTATAACTGGAACATATGTTGTAGATTGGGGAGACAATAGTACAAGTAGTACTGCTACGCACACATACACTGGTGGAAATACAGGCACAACTTCAGTCACTATTAGTATTACAGGAACACCAACAAGTATTTGTTTCAATTATACTGGTGATTACCGAAAAATAAAAAATATCAGTCAATGGGGGATATTAAAACTTGGTAATAGTGGGGCATACTTTTACGGTGCTCCAAATTTAACAATTACAGCTACTGACACATTAGACATGACGGGGACAACAAACATGTCCTATGCTTTTGATGGGGCTGGTTCAATTACATCAATACCGTCAATCAACAGCTGGGATATGTCTAATGTAACAAATATGGCACATATGTTTGATAGTGCTGGGTCATTCAATCAAGACATAAGCGGATGGAATACTGGAAATGTTACAAATATGAGTTATATGTTTCAAAACACTAATTTGTTTGATGCAAACCTAGGCGCATGGAATACAAGTAAAGTGATAAATATGGCACATATGTTTGATAGTGCTCTTGCATTTAATAACGCTAGCTCATCAACAATAAATAATTGGGTAACCGCAAGTACCACAGATATGAGTTATATGTTTGAATATACAAAATTATTTAACCAACCAATCGGTAGTTGGAATACAAGTAATGTTACAAATATAGCCTACATGTTTGATTCAGCTAATAGCTTTAATCAAAACATTAACACTTGGAATACAGGCAATGTCACCAATATGCAAGGTGTTTTTTATAACAACGGTCAAACTGTTGTATTTAATCAACCAATAGGTAATTGGAATACATCAAAAGTTACTGACATGTCACAGATGTTTTACCAGTCAAAATTCAATCAGGATATTTCTGGATGGAATACAGCAAGTTCTACAAGCATGGCCAGTATGTTTGGAAATGATAGCAATTTTAATCAAGATCTTTCAAATTGGAACACAGGTAATGTTACGAGTATGCGTTACATGTTTATGAGTACTAAATTTAATTATGATGTTTCAAAATGGAACACTTCAAAAGTTACTGACATGTACTCTATGTTTAACGGTGATGCCAAATTTAATCAAAATGTGGGTTCATGGGATGTTTCAAATGTTACAAATATGGGTGGCATGTTTTCTGGTGCTGGTGGTGTTTTTAACAATGCCGCTAGTTCTTCAATAGGTAATTGGAATACTTCGAATGTTACTGACATGTCACAGATGTTTTACTACAGTGCATTTAATCAAAATATTTCTGGATGGAATACAGCCAAAGTTACTACCATGAATTATATGTTTGGATTTGACTCTGCTTTTAACCAAAATTTGGGTAATTGGGTTGTTTCAAGTTCTACAAATATGTCAAACATGTTTACTGGGGATACATTATCAACGATAAATTATAGTAAAATTTTACAAGGTTGGTCTACACAAACATTAAAAAGCCCCGTAACCTTTACTGGTGGTTCATCGCAATATTATACTGGCACACCAGCAACTGCTCGTGCAGCAATTGTTGCAAAAGGATGGACCATTAATGACGGAGGTTCTGTTGCACCAACAACATTTAATGACGTCGCAAATGGTAATTGGCAGGCGAGTACCACATGGGGAACATCAGGAACAATAGAAGGCGTCGCGTATCCTGGTCCATATGATATTGCAACTATTGATTCAAACACTGTTACACTTGTAGGAAATCAATATTCTGCAACTACTACAGTATCTGGAAGTGGAACTTTGAATTTAGCTGGGTATCAATTTTCTCCGACCGTATTTAATGTTAGTGCAAATCTTAAACTTACTGGGGATGAAACTGCTGTTGGTGGTAGTGCACTTGCCACGCCAACCCTTACTAGTTCAACTGTGACTTATACGGCGACTACAAGTACAAGAGCAATCAAAGACTGGTCTTATAATAATTTGACTATTAATGGTTCCGGAGGGACATTCACTGTAGGAACTAGTAATTTAACAATCCCAGGAAATTTAACACTTTCTGCTGGAACATTTACAGCTCCATCTGGTACGCTTAATGTTGGTGGCAACTGGACAAATTCCGGAGGTACCTTTTCAAGTAATAGTGGAAGTGTAAATTTGAATGGAACAGCACAATCAATTATTGGTGCAAATTCTTTTAATAATTTGACCAAAACAACATCAGCAGCAACATCTTTACTTCTTGATTCTTTAAATACAACTACAATAACAAATAACCTTACACTAAATGGTGCTCTCAATAATCTTTTAAGTATTAGTCCAATTCCAGGTGGAATAGATAGTTATACAAAATTAATGTTGCATATGGATGGAGCAAACAATTCCTCTACCTTTACAGATAGTTCATCTGGTCTTCACACTTTTACATCTTATAGTAGCACTATTGATACTTCTACAAGTGTATTCGGAGGAGCGTCGGGAAATTTTCCAGTAAATAAATATATAAGTACTCCAGCAAGTTCCGATTTTAATTTAGGGTCGGGTGATTTTACTATAGATTTTAGAGTTAGATTAAATTCTACTGGCGGTTCTTACCATTTTGTAACATTTTATGGGCAAGAGGTGAGTGCTAATGATTTTTCTTTTAATGTAAATATGCAAGATGGAACACATCTTCAATTTGCGTACACTACAACAGGAAGCTCTGCTACCACACTAGGTGTATCTTATGCTTTTTCTACCAATACTTGGTACCATATTGCTATTTCAAGAACAGGTGGAAAGATATATTTCTTTGTTAATGGGGTGTTACAAAATGTTGGAGGTACCACTTTCACAGCCACTATATATACACCATCTACTCCACTTCGTATTGGGTGGGAAGGTTATTATACAGGAAGTCCTTATTATTTAGATGGACATTTAGATGAATTTAGAATATCAAAAGGTGTTGCTCGTTGGACTTCAAACTTTACGCCACCAACTAGTTCATATTTTCTTGCAAATACTTTTAATCTTGTCCAAACCGGAGCTGGTACAACCAATCTATCATATCTAAACGTCGCAAGCTCAACAAATTTAAGTTCTACCGCATTTCTTTGTACCACTGGTTGTGTTGATGGTGGCGGAAATACAAACTGGACTTTTGATATTACTCCACCAACAATTAATTTAGGTAGTGTCGCTGCTTTCACGAGTAATACTACGCCAACTATTTACGGAACATCTACTGATGCAGGGACACTTTCAAATCCAGGAATAGTTTCGAATGTTCAATATCAAATCGATGGAACGAGTGGCAGCTGGATAAACTGTACTGCAGCTGATGGAGCTTTTAATTCTTCTACGGAAGGATTTAGTTGCACTGCTTCTACGCTTGCGGATGGAAGTCATACGATATATGTAAGAGCAACTGATGCTTATAGTAATACAACATCTAATGCAAATGCAGCCACTAGTACATTTACTGTTGATACTGTACCACCAACAGTAAATGCCGGTGCAAACAAAACTGCAAATTCTACATTTACAACAACGGCCACTGCAAGTGATGTAACTTCAGGAATAGCATCGTATCTATGGTCAAAAGTTTCTGGACCAGGGACAATTACTTTTGGTTCATCAACATCAGCAAACACAACAATTTCTGCAAACACAGATGGTACATATGTAATTAAACTTCTTGTGACTGATAATGTAGGTAACTCTTCTTCATCAACATTCAACCTAATTTGGGACACGACATCTCCAGTTGTAAGTGCTGGTTCAAACATGACTTCAAGCTCTACATTTACAACAAGTGCTAGCTCTAGTGACCTCACTTCAGGAATAGCATCGTATCTATGGTCAAAAGTTTCTGGACCAGGGACAATTACTTTTGGTTCATCAACATCAGCAAACACAACAATTTCTGCTAATACAGATGGTACATATGTAATTAAACTTCTTGCAACAGACAATGCAGGTAATTTAGCTTCATCTACATTTAGTTTGACATGGGATACAGTAGCACCATCATCAGTATCATCTAATGCTGATAACAATTGGCATACAAGTCCAATTGTTGTCACTTTGAGTTGTACTGATAGTACATCCGGTTGTAATCAAGTTTATTATTGTACATATTTAGCTTCAACTACTCCATGTACTCCAGATACAAATTATGCAACATCTGGTACATCATTTGCATTTACGTACTCTACAGAAGGTGATTCTGTACTGAGATATAAAGCAAATGATTTTGCAGGAAACACTACCAGTATATATACAGATTCAAATGACTTGAAGTTTGATAATCAATTACCAACAGTAACTGTTGCAACATCTACTTTTGCAAATGCAAGCACAGTTACTTTCACCTGTGATGATGGAGTAGTTGGTTCTGGTTGTTACAGAATTTACTATACAACTGATAATACAAATCCAAGTCTTGCATCACAATATGTAGAGGCATCATCAAGCTGGCAGTTTACTATTACATCAGAAGGAGATTATGTTTTGAAATATTTCCCAGTTGATATCGCTGGTAATTCAGGACAAATAATAACAGGACATAGACATGTAGACAAAACAGCACCAAATACATCTGATAATTTTACAAACAATAATATTTGGGTAAATGGCAATCAGACAATTACTTTGACACCAAATGATCCTGCACCAAGTTCTGGAATTTTATGGACTAGATATTGTGTTGATACAAATAACACATGCTCTCCAGCTGATGGTACAGATTATTCTGCTCCAGTAGTTATACCATTTGAAGGTATTTCATATTTCCGTTATGCATCAGAAGATAATGCTAACAATATACAAACCACGGTCAGTAGGATTGTAAAGATAGATACTGTTGCACCAATGACAACAGATACAGCTGTGACAAGTCAAACCCAACCTTATACATACAGCGCATGGACAAATAGTAATATTACAATTACCTTAAATCCAGCTGATACAACATCCGGAATTGCAACTACCAGTTATTGTATTGATAACGCTAATACCTGTACACCAAGCATTAGCTATGTTGCATCAGTAGTTGTTTCAAATGGAGGTACAAATTATTTCAGATATTCTTCTATTGATAATGCTGGAAATATTCAAACAATAGTTTCTAGAATAATTAATATAGACAAAACACTAGCTACAATTTCAAACATTAGTCCTGTTGATAATTCAAATATTTATACTGGAAATCTAGTCACATTTACTTTGAGTAAAGTAGGAGATTGTCGTCTTGTAGTTTCCGATACAGCGCAATCGTATGATCAAATGTCCTCTGGAGTATCTTGTTCTGTAAATAATGGAATACAAATGTCTTGTATACTACCTACTCTTGGGACTCCAGGACCTAAGAATGTCTATATAGCATGTCAGGATTATCTTGGTAATAAAGACACGTCATCCTCTGCTACACATATGACATATGCAGTACCATCAGGAAGAAAAAATTATACAACTGCAAGCTCATCACTCAGTTCTATATCTGGAGGTGGTTCATCCTCTCCAAGATATTCCGTATCTATAAACGGTGGAGCATGGACAACAGATGACAGAAAAGTAACTTTGCAATTTTCTACAGATCAGCTTGGTAGTGCAACTGCAATAATCTTTTCCAATAATCCAGATTTCACAAATACTGTTACCATTCCATATTCCGCAAATAATATAACAACAACCACTTATGATTTATGTCAAAATAGTACAACATGTCCAGACGGAAAATATTATGTTTATGCTAAATTTCTAGATGCACAAGGAATTTCTTCACCAGCAGTGTCCCAATCAATTACTCTTTCTACTGTTTCTATAATAAATAGTATATCAAATACAACGCAAAGTATTGTCGGAAACATAGCAAGTACAACTGCTGATATTCTTACGGTAATTCTTCCACCAAAGAAAATAGAACCACTTGCACTTACTGAAGTTAAGACAACACTCCCTTCCGTCGCGCCATTTGCAATATTAAATTCGTGGAAAATTATAACTCCTTCTTCTTTGACAGATTTAATTAATACCAAACTCCCAAGTGATTACACGGATATTGTTTCTAAGTTTCCTGAAGTAAGTTCGGCTTTGAGTAAAATTGGAGTAAATAATATGAATTCCATATTAAAGTTGAATGCAAATCCTATATCATTACCAGGTATTACGGAAGCAGCTACACTATCTTCAAATACTTTACCAATAGCTAGCTTATCTGATACACAAAAAGCTAAAATACCTACAGGTATAGTTTTTGCAAGAACGCAAGATGAAAAGATAGACTTGAATGTAAAACTTTCAATCGGAAATGATGGTTTGGCATTACAAACCCTAAATACAATCCAAGGCCAGACAATGAAGCTTATTGTAAAACCAACAGCACCAGCAAAAAATATTCAAGGTTATATTATATTCAAATCAAATGCTGTTTCAAAGAAATCTACTCTTTCACAAGTCGCAACAGTCGCAAGTACAATAATTGGTGAAAGTCAGGGTACTCAAACAAATGACTCAGGAATTACAAGTGAAACAGATCTTGTTTTGACCAAATTTAATTATAAAGAAAATGTCGATGGTATTTGGACAGCAGATGTTGCATCACCACTTGCAATTGGTCAATATGAATTGAGGACAGTCGTCAATTTCAAAGCAGCGTCAAAAGCTCCAGAAAAAATAAGCATGGTCGTTTTGGTGGACCCAGAGGGGTATGTTTATGAAAAACAATCAGATGGAAAAGAAACTCGTTTGAATAACGTTGAAGTATCTATTTATTGGCAAAATCCAAAGACAAAAAATTATGAATTATGGCCAGCAAAAGATTATAGACAAACCAATCCACAGACGACGGATGTAACAGGCAGATACTCATTCCTTGTCCCTGCTGGTATATATTATATGACAGCACATCTTGACGGGTACGTAGATTACAAAGGAGATCCATTCCAGGTGGATGAGAGCAAAGGGGTATTTATGAATCTTGAATTAAAGGCGATATTTTCTGTAGCAAAAATACTTAACTTACAAAACATTTTATTATTAGGTATTTTTGTAGCGTTGGTTTATATTGGCACCATTTTTACTATTCGTCGTGGTAAGGGTGATAAAAGAAAAAATTTATTATATAATTAGCACATCAAAATGCAAAAAACAAAAGTTTTATGGATAATAGTAATAGTTTTATTGATAAGCAATGTGTTTTTTGCTTGGATGTTTATTTCTGCCAAAATGTCAGTAAGAGATTTGAAAACAAAGGCTTCTAATCAAAAGGTAAATGCTGACATATTAAATTTTACTCAGCTTTTTATGGATAAAGTTTTGGGTGGTTCAAAGGAAGTTTCATTTGATGATAGATTACAGCTAGAGAATGCTGTGAGAAGTTTAAATGATAAACAAATTCTAGAATCTTGGCAGATTTTTACAAAAGCAAAAGATTCAGCCGAAGTCCAAAAAGATTTTTACGCTTTGTTCCAATTGCTATTGAAAAAGATAACCCCATAATCAATTGGAAGTTTCGATTCAAAGTGATGTGTTATGAAAAGCAGCACTCAGATTTGGAGTTATAATAAAAATATAAATAATATAAAACAATGACAATAAATTTAATCAAAGTGATATTACCTTCAGTTATAGCTTTCATTATTGGGATGCTTGGTACTCCATTACTTACAAAATATCTTTATAAATATAAAATGTGGAAGAAGAAGGTTAAAACTGTCTCTATTGATGGAGGAGGAACACCTATTTTTAATAGTTTGCATGCCGATAGGGAAGTCAGTACACCGAGAATGGGAGGTATTGTCATTTGGGCTTCAGCTTTTATAACCACAGCAGCATTTTGGCTACTTGCAAAAATTTTTGATGGAACATTTATAAAACTAGATTTTTTAAGCAGAGATCAAACATGGATTCCTCTATGTGTTCTTATTTTAGGCGCATTAGTCGGTTTGATAGATGATATTTTAGAAATAAAGGGGGCAGGTGGAAATTATGCTGGTGGTCTTTCACTTAAAAAAAGATTGTTTTTTGTAAGCATAATTTCTTTTTTAATTGCACTCTGGTTTTATTTTAAATTGGACGTTAACACAATTAGTATTCCATTTTTGGGAGGAATTAATTTTGGGATATTATTTATTCCTATTTTTGTTTTAGTGACTTTATTTATTTATTCTGGGGGAGTTATTGATGGAATAGATGGACTTGCTGGCGGTGTTTTTGCTGCAATTTTTGCTGCATATGCAGGAATCGCTTTCTTTCAAAATCAAATTAACCTTGCGGCTTTCTGTGCGGTCGTTGTCGGGTCAATTTTGGCCTTCTTGTGGTTTAATATTTCACCAGCTAGATTTTACATGTCTGAAACTGGAAGTATGGCACTTGCAATAACACTTTCTATTGTTGCTTTTATGACCGATTCTATGGGTGAAGGAAAGGGAATTGCGGTATTGCCTGTAATAGCCTTACCATTAGTTATTACGTCGTTGTCTGTAATTGTTCAGGTTATTTCCAAGAAATTTAGGCATGGTAAAAAAGTTTTTCTTGTAGCACCCGTTCACCATCATTTTGAAGCAGTTGGTTGGCCAGCATATAAAGTTACAATGAGGTATTGGATTGTGAGTATTGTTTGCGCAATTTTTGGAGTAATTTTGGCTTTGATTAAAATTTAAGATGACAGGAACTAAAAAAAATATTGATAAAGTATTTTTGGGTATCGTGATAGCCCTTTTGATTTTTGGTTTTGTAATTTTTATATCAGCCTCAATGGGAATTTTAGCGAAAGATAGTGTGCAATTTACATCTGTTGCATTAAAACAGTTATTTTTTGGGATAGTTTTCGGTTTACTTGCGTGTTTTGTTTTTTCAAAAATTGATTATAGAATTTACAAAAAATACGCACTAGTAATTTTTATTGGGTCTATTATTTTAACAGCACTTGTCTTTGTGCCACATATTGGTACAAATCTTAACTCATTTGCAAAACGATGGATTTCTGTTTTTGGTTTTTCTTTTCAGCCAGTTACGATTTTAAATCTTGGTTTTATTATTTATTGGTCAGCGTGGCTCTCTTCAGTAAAAGAAAAAGTTTCTACATTAAAGTTTGGTTTTATTCCATTATTGGTTTTTATCGCAATTTCCGGTTTAATTTTATTAAGCCAGCCCGATACTGATTCATTCTTAATTATTGCTGCTACTTGTACCACTATGTTTCTTGTGGCAGGGGGGAAAGTAAAACATGTTTTGATACTCGGTGCACTTGGAGTCGCAGTTATTGCTTTTCTTGCATTTACACGACCATATGTTATGTCAAGAATTGAAACTTTTATAAATCCTGGGGCAAATTCTCAAACATCTGGTTATCAAGTTCAACAATCATTAATTGCTGTCGGTTCTGGCCAGTTTTTTGGAAAAGGACTTGGCCAAAGTGTACAAAAGTATAAATTCTTACCAGAATCTATAAGTGACACTATTTTTGCAGTTCTTGCTGAAGAGGGTGGCTTCGTTGCATGTGTCGCCATTATTATTATATTCTTATTTTTTTGCTTTCGGGGTTTTAGAATTGCAATCAGATCACCCGATATTTTTGGTGGACTTTTGGTGGTTGGAATTGTTATACTTACAGTACTGCAGTCTTTTACAAATATGGCTTCAGTTCTTGGTATTATACCTTTTTCGGGTTTACCTCTAGCATTTTTTAGTCAAGGTGGTACAGCAATGCTTTTGGTTTTACTTGAAATGGGAATAGTATTGAACGTGTCTAAGTTTAGTAAAGTATTTAAAGCTTAAAATTTTATTATGAAAATATTATTGACAGGTGGTGGAACAGGTGGGCATTTTTATCCACTTATTGCAGTTGCAGAAAAAATTAATCAAATAGTAAAAGAAGAAAAGCTTCTTCCTATTAAGCTTTATTATATGTCAGATTCGCCCCATGATGTAGACATGTTGCTTGAAAATAATATTGAATATATAAATATTTCTGCAGGTAAAATGAGGACATATTTTTCTTTACAAAATTTTTTTGATTTATTTAAAACATTTTTTGGGATAATTGGTGCGACCTTCAAGGTTTTTAACATTTACCCTGACGTAATTTTTAGTAAAGGTGCTTATTCAAGTTTCCCAGTATTAGTAGCCGCTAAATTATTGAGAATACCTGTGATAATTCATGAGTCTGATAGTGTACCAGGTAGAACCAATCTTTGGGCTGGGAAATTTGCAAAGAGGATTGCCGTTTCTTATTCTGAAGCAAGCCAGTTTTTTGACAAAATGAAGGTAGCAGTTACTGGAAACCCTGTTAGAAATAATATAAAGATGATTCCTACAAAAGATGACGCTAGACAATATTTAAAGCTGGATGAAAATATTCCAGCAGTGCTAATTTTAGGCGGGTCTCTTGGAGCAAAAATTATTAATGAAAAGATACTAAGTATTTTAAATAGTCTTGTAGAAAAATATTATGTGTTGCACCAGACTGGTAAGGATAATATTCTGGAAGTAAATGCTACCGCAGATGTGATTTTGACAAACAACCAATATAAAAATAGATACAGGACTTTTGATTATTTAGATAATTTAAATATGAGTATGACAGCGGGTGCATCAAACCTTATCATTTCACGTGCTGGCTCCGCGATTTTTGAAATAGCTACTTGGGGTGTTCCAAGTATTATCATTCCAATTACAGAAACAAATGGTGATCACCAGCGTCAAAATGCTTACAATTACGCCCGATCCGGTGGCGCAGTTGTCATTGAGGAGTCTAATCTTTCTCCTAATATCTTGTTATCAGAAATTATAAGAATAATTGATGACAAAAAAATATCACAAAAAATGAGCGAAGCAGCTAAAAATTTTATTAAAACTGATGCTTCAGATTTGATTGCACGAGAAATTATTAAAATTGGTTTACAACATGAAAAATAATTTAATAGGAGAAAATATTGTTGTTAGATTTGCACCAAGTCCTACTGGTCTTTTTCACGTTGGAAGTGCAAGGGTTGCGCTTTATAATTATATTTTTGCTAAGCAACATAAAGGTAAATTAATATTAAGAATAGAGGATACTGATAAAGAAAGATCAAAAAAGGAATACGAAGATGATATTTTAAGTGGAATGAAATGGTTAGGGTTTTCGTATGATGAACTTTATCACCAGTCTGAAAGAGGAAGTATATATAAAAAATATATAGAAAAACTTATTGCAGAAGGAAAGGCATATATTTCAAAAGAAATTATTGATCTAAATAAAGAAAGAAAAGGCGGTATGGATCAAGTAATAAATTTGCGAAATGAAGTAATAAGATTTAAAAATCCAAATAAAAAAGTCAAATTTAAAGATCTTATAAGAGGGGAAATAGAATTTGACACAACAGATCTTGGAGATTTTGTGATAGCAAAAAGTTTTGATGAACCAATTTTCCATTTAGTAGTTGTTATTGATGATTTTGAAATGGGTGTGACTCATATAATTCGTGGCGAAGACCATATATCAAATACACCCAGGCACATTCTTATCCAAGAAGCTATTGGGGCTCCAATACCTATTTATGCACATCTACCATTAATACTTGCTGAAGATAGGGCTAAACTTTCAAAAAGAAAACATGGTGAAATGACATCTGTAAAATATTATGAAAGAATGGGATATATTCCAGAAGCTTTTTCAAATTTTTTATCTTTGGTTGGGTGGAATTCAGGAACAGAGCAAGAAATTTTTAGCATTGATGAATTAATTAAGTTATTTAATATTTCAAAAGTGCAAAAAGCAGGCGCAATTTTTAACATGGAAAAGTTGCTTTGGTTTAACAAAGAATATATAAAGAAATTTCCAAAAGAGAGGATTATTACTGAAATTAAAAATAGATTTCCAAAGGAATTTCAGGATGAAAAAATTATTAATAAGATTTCTGATTTAGTAGTTGAAAGAATAAATATTTTTTCAGATATAGATAAAATGGTGGTGGATGGAGATATACAATATTATTTTGAAATGCCGGTTATTTCAAAAGAAATGATTGTTTGGAAAAAAGGGGGAACAATAGAACAGGCAAAAGAAAATTTATCTTTAATTTCTGATATTTTAAATAAAATTTCTGATAAAGATTTTGATTTAGAAAAATTAAAAGAAAAACTCATGAAATTTGCGGACGAGAAAGGGAAGGGGAACGTGCTCTGGCCTTTAAGAGTTGCTTTGTCAGGCAAGGAAAAATCACCCGATCCATTTACTCTTTTATTTGTTTTAGGTAAAAATGAATCTATAAATAGGATAAAAAAGGCAGTTGAATCCATATAGTTTTTACCAAAATGTTTTTTAATAAAAAGTCAAAATATTTATCAATAAAATTATTTTTTGGAATTATTTTCCTGACGTTTTTACTTATAAATTATAAAATAGTTAATTCAATATCATCTGATGAAATAAAATTACAGATTCAGCAAATTACTTCAAATAAAATTCAGATAGAACAAGAAATTGCTCAATACGAGCAGCAATTGAAAGATATCGGTCAACAAGCTGTATCATTAAAAAATACTATTAAATCTCTCGATGCTACAATAAATAAAAACGCACTAGACATAAAGCTTACTCAAAACAATATTAATTCAACTTCTCTTGAAATAGATTCTTTATCACTAAACATTGAAAAAAATATTGATTTAATTAACAAAGACACTGAAGCAATCTCAATACTTGTTAAACAAATTAATAATTATGACAATTCTTCTACTATTGAAAACTTATTAACATATAAAAATCTTTCTGAATTTTGGAATGAACAGCAAAATATTTTTCTTGTCCAAAATCAGATTAGAGAAAAGATTAATGAGACAAGGGATACAAAAACTATTTTAGAAAATAACAAAAAGCTTGCTGAAAAGAAAAAAGCTGATTTGCTAAAATTGAAAGCTACATTGCTTGATAAAAAAAGTGTTCTTGCCATCACCAAGAAAGAAAAAAATAAATTACTTGCTGATACTAAGAATTCAGAAACTGCATACAAAAAATTACTTTCAGATAAAAAGACTCTCGCTGATGCTTTTGATAATGAATTGTTGATGTTTGAGTCACAGCTTAAGTTTACAATGGATTTGAATGCTATACCTCATATTGGAAAAGGAATTTTATCATGGCCACTGGATTCAATAAAAATTACTCAGAAATTTGGAATTACAGATTTTTCTAAAACTACGAATGCATATAATGGACAAGGACATAATGGTGTTGATTTTTCTGCATCAATTGGTACCTCAGTTAAGGCTGCTTTAAGTGGTGTTATAAAAGGCACTGGTAACACAGATTCAGTTTGCCCTGGAGCATCTTTTGGGCAGTGGGTTTTTATTGAACACAATAATGGGCTTTCAACTTTATATGGGCACCTTTCACTTATCAAGGTTTCAGCAGGGGATATAGTGACTACTGGCGATGTCATAGGCTATTCTGGCAATACAGGCTTTAGTACTGGCCCGCATTTACATTTTGGTCTTTATGCTACTCAAGGAGTTAAAATAATGAGTAGAAAAAGTAATGTTTGTAATGGAACGTATACTATGCCAGTCGCCGATTTAAGAGCGTATCTTGATCCGTTGCAGTATCTTTAATAAAGTTGTAAAATAATAGGTAAGTTAGATTAATAATTATTTAAATAAAAATTATGACTAAACAAGGATTAATAAAAACTATTATAGTTATCGTTATAGCACTAATCATTTTAGGTTATTTTGGTTTTAATGTTGGTGACATTATTAATGGGCAAACAGTTCAGTCAAATTTACACACAGCGTGGAACTTTATATCAAATATTTGGACGCACTATCTTTCAGTGCCGTTTACTTTTTTCTGGGATAAAATTGTCTTAGGAATACTCTGGAAAACTTTACAGGGGGGTTTATCTGCACTTGGAGTTCAATAGAGAAGCTCATAGTATATTTATTACAAAAGACCACATCAGCGGTCTTTTGTTTTGTTATATTGTACTCTAGAGGGTGTACCTATATAGTGTCGCAAAGATATATTGTGCGACACATACATAATATACAAATCTGCCACTCCCCATCAATATAACTATCTAAATCATAATTAATATTAATCTATTCAAATAAAAAACTCCCAGCATTTTTACTGGAAGTCTTTTATTTTTATTATTAAATTATCTATTTAGAGCAACTTCATCTCCTGTTTGATTCCAACACTTTGATGACGAAATCCATGGCTGAACACCTTCTTTGTTATACAAGTACTTTGCATAAGCTAGGTTACCATCAACTGTTTTAAGATTATAACCTAGTTTGGCTGCCTTATCTGCATGATAATATTCATTTATCTGCATTATACCTAAGTCGCCTTTATTGATTAATCCCCTTAAAATGTTTCCGTTTGAATCTAATTGTCTAAATCTCGATTCGCATCTAGCTATATCTACAAGTATTGGATCATCTTTAAAATAAGCTTTAACTTTTTTTTCTAATTCCTTGCTTGTTGTTATCGTGCTAGTTGCCTTTTCTTCTAATCTTGTTGTTGCTCCTGGTGCTGTAGTTGTTGCTACAATGCCCGCATCTGCAGTAGTTGTAGGTCCTCCATAGATTGAAGAAAGTACAAAAACTGAAGTAGTTAAAAGTTCTATCATATAAAAATCAGAGATGTCTCTGATTCCTACATATATTATCATGCCCATCTTTAAAAGTCAATGGTTACGGCACTTATTTTTGTATTAGTCAAACAAGAAAATATGGCTTAGCTAAGCCATATATTAGTTGATTATACCAGATATTTGTGGTATAGTTTATAGCAAATAATTGTTAAAGCTACATATTATTTCAACCCAACACAATTTGAGGCTGGAGTAAGCCCTGCCGACCTAGCCTCTTCAATACTTTTATACCAAACTTTGTTTCCTTCTTTGATTTTTGATACTCCAGAACACCAAGGATAGTAATATTTTGTTCCAGATTTGGAAGCAACGACTCCCCCGCTTGTTTGAGCTATTGAGTTTGGTTGCGGATTATTTAAAGTGTCTTTCATAACAGTTGCGTACATCGCATCTTGAGTCTTAAATATTGAAATTGGGACTTTGTTTTTCTCAAAACTTGATAGCTTACCAAGCCCAAAAGAGGCCGTTCCGACAAGTATTATAGTAATTATGATATATATGTCGTCTTTAATTTTAAGGCCTTTTTCTCTGCTATATACTCTATTTTTAATATCACCCAAAAAGAGCTTGATTTTTTCTGTAAAATCTTTTATACTCATATGCACGTTATTGTATCAGAAATCCCTGCGAAAAGGGATAGTTTGTTAAGTAAATAATTAATCATGGCACATAAAAAAGCAGCAGGTTCGTCCAAAAACGGAAGAGACTCCAATCCAAGATACCTTGGTGTTAAAATTAACTCTGGAGAAAAAACAAAAGTTGGACAAATAATTTTAAGACAAAAAGGCAGAGACACTCTCGCTGGTAAGAATGTTGGTGTTGGTAAAGACCATACACTTTTTGCACTAAAAGATGGAGTTGTTGAATACGGAACAAAAAGAAAAAATAATTTTGACTCAACGGTTACAAGAAGAAATATAGTTCACGTTTTATAATAAAATACAAAAAGGCGGCGCCAACGGCGCCGCCTTTTTGTATTTTATTAACTTACTTCCCTGCTTTTATTACAATATTTAGTTTGTAGACTTGACCTTCAACTTTTAACTCAATTGGATGTTCTCCAACCTCTTTGATTGGTTTTTCTAGATCAAAATGTTCTGGAGAAAGAATAACTCCAGTTTCTTTCTTAAATTCATCAATTACTTGCCCTTCATGAATACCAGCAAAAAGGTGTCCTTTTTCATTTACTTTTCCACTTATGTGAAGCTTGCCGTCTGGAAGTTTACTAACTGCATATTCAAAAGCTTTTTTGAAATCTTCTTTTAAAATTGCATCTCTTTTCTTTCTTTCCTCGATTCCTTTTAAATAATTTTGTGTTGCAGGTACTGCAAGTCCATAAGGGATAAGGGCGTTCAGCGCGTAGCCATCTGCGACTTCCTTTATTTCATATTTTTTCCCAATTTTTTTGACATCTTTGATAAGTATAATCTTCATTATATTATTTGTTATCTAATAAATTTATCGCTTTGTCCATCTGAGGATCTTTATTTGCTTTTAGATCATCTGCTGTCATATTTACTTCATAGTCAGGAGTTAAACCTCCATCTGATATAGATATTCCATTTGGCGTAAGCCATCTTGCAACTGTTACTTTTAATGAAGTATCTGGTGTTATGTTGATCAATTCTTGTACAGAACCTTTTCCAAAAGTTTTTGTACCAACGAGTTTTGCAATTTTGTGTTCTTGAAGTGCTCCAGCTAAAATTTCAGACGCTGATGCTGAACCACTATCAGCAAGAATGATCATTTGTAAATTGCTATTAAAAACATCATAACCTTTGCTTCTATATATTTGTTCTTCAATGTTTGGACCAAAATTTTCTTTTACAACTGTTTTGCCCAAAGGGAGAAACCAGCTTGCCATATCTACGGCTGATTCTAAGTAACCACCAGGGTTTCCTCGAAGGTCAAGAATTAATTTTGTTTTTCCTGATGCAATAAAATCACGAAGTGCCAATCTAAACTTGTCAGCTGACGGTGCATAAAAATTGTATAGTTTAATTACAAATATATCCCCTTTTATTTCTGTGTCTGCTGTTGGAACGTCAATGATACCTCGAGTAATTTTTATTTCAATTGGTTCAGTCTTTCCTACTCTAGCAAATTTAATAGTAACAATTGTACCGGCTTTTCCACGAATAAGTTTTACCGCCTCATCTACGTTCATCCCATCTGTTTTTTTCCCGTCAATTGAAAGAATAACATCACCTTTTTGTACACCAGCATTATAAGCCGGCGTTCCTTTTAACGGCGCAACAACAACAATGTTTTTTTCCTTTATGGCTAATTCCATTCCTACGCCCTCAAAATTTCCACTTATGTCTCCAGCAAACGCTTTACTTTCTTCTGGAGGCATAAATACTGTGTATGGATCTCCATAAACCGCCGTCAATCCTTGAATTGCTCCCCAAATTTTGTCTTGGTCTGTTATTTTTTTAGCATCCTTATGCGTATAGACAAATTTATTACTTAAAATATTCCAAGTTTCCCAAAAAGCATCCATATTTGCTGTAGAAGTTGAGATATACTGTGTTGAGGTTGTGCCATTTAAAATAATATTATTTAAATTACCATTATATTTCGTTGATTTACCAAAATATATGCCAATTTCGAATGAAACTGCTATTAGAATTAAAATAATTAATACTAATTTATATCTATAAATATTATTATTCATGTCAACGTATTATCTCAAAAAATATTGTTTATGTCCAACATAATAGCTATTGTTATACTTTGCCATACGATATATAATATATATGTAAGTTTAATAATTATTATAATAAAATGCTCAAAAAATATACAAATAATTCAATAACATGGATTGACGCTGAAAACCCAACGCCAGAAGAAATACACGATTTGATGGAGCAATATGATATCAATCCAGATGTAGCTCGCGAACTTCAACTTCCAACTTATAAAGAAAAAGTCCTTTTGTCGAAAGATTATCTTTATATGGTCTTACACTTCCCAAGTATACGCCATACACACTCACATAATTCTTCTGAGCAGGAAATTGATTTTATTGTTGGAAGGGATTTTATTATTACTACAAGGTATGAACACATTGATGCACTTGAAAGATTTGCTAAGACTTTCGAAATGAACAATATACTTCAAAATGGGTTAATGAAAGATGATGCTGGATACGTCCTATATTACCTTGTAAAAGAACTTTACAAGGCAATGTCTGATGAGGTTGATAGTATAAACGATATTTTGAAAGAGATAGAGAGGAATATTTTTAAAGGAATGGAGAAAGAAATGGTAACGGAGATCTCTCATGTTAATAAAGATTTAATTAATTTTAATAATATAATTCTTACGCATGAGGTAATAAGTTCACTTATTTCTTCCGGAGGTAAATTATTTGATAAAAATTTTACAGAAAATTTTGCAAAAATATTAAATGAATACCATCGAATCATAAAGGTTTTGAAAAATAGCATTGATTTTTTGCGCGAGCTTAGAAGTACAAATGATTCTCTTCTTTCTGCAAAACAAAACGAAACAATGAAGGTTCTTACTGTTTTTGCGTTTATCACAATACCATTCTCAATTATTACCGGTTATTTTCAGATGAATATTGAACATATACCATTTTCACAATTTCATTACACGTGGTTTGTTGTCATAGGCATTGAAATAGTTGTTTCATTATCATTATTTATATTTGCAAAATTAAAAAAGTGGATTTAATTTAGATTAAAAAGTTGGCTACAAGTCAAGATGTACAAATGTGAATTGAAGGGTTTCTGCTTTGCAGAAACCCTTCTTTTTTCTCCACAAATTAACAACATATTATTCAGTGTTTTTCTATTGCAGTTATTTTACTGCACGTGATAATATGAGTATATAAAATAAATCAATGACAACAGAACACAGAAAAATTAATATAAGAATCCCTCCACAAAATGTTGAATCAGAGCAGGCACTTTTGGGCTCAATATTATTGCGTCCTGAAGTTATAGTAGAAGTGATGGATATCCTTCGACCAGATGCTTTTTATGCAGACAAACATAGAACGATTTTTGATGCGATGCTCAGACTTTATGAAAAAAGAGAACCAATAGATATTCTTACATTATCCTCAAAATTAAAAGAATCAGTAGATTTAGATAGGATTGGTGGGATGAGCTATCTTACAGAAATTGTAAATTCAGTTCCTTCCGCATCAAATGTTGAACACTACGCAGAAATTGTTTCCAAAAAACATACAATGAGAAAGCTTATTGAAGCTGCTGAGCATATTGCAAAAATTGGTTATGATGAAGAAACTGAAATTGCCGAGCTTTTAGATAAAGCTGAAAAGAGAATATATGAGGTTACAACAAAAAATATTTCAGGTAAATATTTTGAAATGAAAGATGTCCTTGGTGAAGCGATGGAAAGACTTGATAGGATTCACAAATCAAAAGGTGTTCTTCGTGGTGTACCAACGGGCTTTAGAGATTTAGACACAAAACTTTCTGGGCTTCAAAACTCTGACCTGATTATTCTTGCCGCAAGACCATCTATCGGAAAAACTTCTCTAGCCTTAGACATTGCAAGAAATGCAGCTATTAGACATGGTATCCCAACCGTAATATTTTCTCTTGAAATGAGTGCACATCAGCTTGTAGATAGAATGCTTTCTGCTGAATCAAAAGTTAGTGCTTGGGAATTAAGAACTGGAAATCTAAAGCTTGAAGAAGAGTTTGGAAGGATTTCTGCAGCGCTCGATCCCCTTTCAAAAGCACCACTATTTATTGATGATCAAGCTGGAAATAATATTTTAAAAATTCGTGCAATTGTTCGCAGATTAAAACACGAAAAGAAACTCGGTCTTATAATTGTAGACTATTTACAACTCATGACGCCAATTCATACAAGGGGTGGAGATAATATGGTCCAACAGATTACGGAAATTTCTCATTCTTTAAAACAACTTGCAAAAGAGTTTGATGTCCCTGTCCTTGCTCTTTCACAGCTTTCTCGTGCGGTTGAGCAAAGAGGTGGAAAACCAAGACTTTCAGACTTGAGAGATTCTGGTTCAATTGAACAAGATGCCGATGTTGTTTTGTTTATCCACCGCGATGCAAATGAAGAAGGTGGCGGTAAAAAACAAGAGGCTGAAATATTGATTGAAAAGCACAGAAACGGTCCAACAGGTGTCGTTAAACTATTCTTTGATAAAGACAAATCATCATTCCTTTCAATAGACAATTCTGCACAATTTGGAGAATTTAATAATCCTGAAGGGGTCTTCTAAAAAAATGGATAGTATTGATAAACTAATTAAAATATTTTCTGAATTTCCAGGAATTGGGCCAAAACAAGCCAGAAGGTTTGTATATTTTTTGATTAACAAAAATATTGGCTATATTGATGAATTAAAAAATGAAATTGTTGAACTAAGAAAAAATGTTTCCTCATGCTTTGATTGCAAAAGGTATTATTTTTCTAAACACGAAAATCAAAATTTATGTGATATATGTTCTGATAAAAAAAGAGATGAAAGCATTCTCATGATTGTTAGCCGAGATGTTGATTTGGAAAATGTTGAGCGAAGTCATCCATTTTTTGGAAAATACTTTGTACTTGGTGGCCTTGTGCCGATTCTTGATAAAAACCCAGAGCAAAAAATTCGTTTAAAAGAGCTTCTCGCTTTGGTTAGCAGAATGTCAGAAAAAGGCCTAAAAGAAATTATTCTTGGTCTCGATGCCAATTCTGAGGGAGAATATACAGCAAATATTTTAAAAACTTCCCTATCTTCTTTAATGAGCAAATATTCAATAAAAATCTCAGAGCTCGGTCGAGGTCTTTCTACGGGTACAGAGCTTGAATATTCAGACCCAGAAACTATTAAAAACGCATTTCAAAATAGAAAATAAAATTATGAAAAAATTTATTGAATTTTTTGGTTGGTATGGAACAATTGCAATTTTACTTACGTATTCGCTCGCAATTTTTTCTGTCTTGTCTCCAACCAATATTTGGTATCAAATATTAAATGTTACAGGAGGGATTGGACTTGCAACCTTATCTATTCATAAAAAAGCATATCAAGTAGCAGTCGTAAATATTCTTTGGGCTATTGTTGGCCTGATTGCTATATTAAAGATGGTACTAAAATAAAAAAAAGAACCTCGAGGTATTGCTACCTCGAGGTTTTTTTATTGAATCTTTAGATCTTTGCATATGGAGGCCACGCTTTTTGACATTGGGCCGTAAACCTCTCAAGTAGCTCTCTCCCTTCTTTCTCTTCTATCGCGATTTTTTCCTTTTCCTGCTTTTCTATCAATATCAGTTTTGGCTTTCTTCTGTACTTGAAAAACTGCCTTTTCGCTCTTCTTTTCTTTGTCTTTGCCATTTTAGCCCCCTTAAACAGAAATAACTAACAATAAAGTTAGTTTTTTGTACACCTGGTAGAATACTTTACCAGCAATAAAAAATAAGTCAAACGATTTATTATTTTTCTTTTCTCTTAATAGCCTCTTTGATAAATTCAGTAAACAAAGGATGTGGAGCAAGTGGTCTTGCTAAAAATTCAGGGTGAAATTGTGTTCCTAAAAAGAATGGGTGAACTTTCTTTGGAAGTTCTGCAATTTCCATAAGAACTCCGCTTGGAGATTTGCCAGAAAAGACAAGTCCTGCGTCTGTAAGTTGTTCTATGTATTCTGTATTTACTTCATATCTATGTCTATGTCTTTCTTGAATAATATCTTTACTGTATGCAGAATGTGCAACAGTTCCCTTTACTAGATTTGCGTCGTATGCACCAAGTCGCATGCTTCCACCGTAATCACACATTTCAAGCTTCTTCTTTTGGTCAGGCATAATATCTATGACAAGATTTTTTGAGTTTGGATTTATTTCAGCAGTATTTGCATCTTTAAGACCCAAAACATTTCTCGCATATTCAATCACCATAAGTTGCATACCATAACAAAGTCCAAAATATGGAATTTTATTTTCTCTAACATATTCAATAACAGAAAGCTTCCCTTCTATTCCACTTTCTCCAAAGCCACCGGGAACAATTATTCCATCAAATTTTTCTAGTGCCTTAAAATCAGCATGGCTCTTGTGTTTGCCTTCATAATCTCTTGAATTTATAGTGTGGATCACAGCTTTTTTGCCTTGAGCATATGAAGAATATTTAATTGCTTCAAGCACTGAAACATAAGCGTCGGTAAGCACAAAATCTCCAGTATTAAAATATTTTCCTACAATAGCTATATCAACTGTGTCTTTTGTATTTTTAACTTTATTTGCAAAATTTACCCAAGCGTGGATTCCAGTTTCATTTTGTTTTTTTCTCAAATGCAAAAGCTTCATCAACATTTTGCCCATATTATCTTTTTCAAAATTTAATGGGACATCAAAAACACTTTCAATATCTGGTGCAGAAATAACTTGTTCTACTGGCAAGCTACAAGATACAGCAATTTTTTCTCTTCTTTTTTGATCCATTGGAACCTCGCTTCTTGCAATAATTACATCAGGGTTTACTCCATAAGAATAAAGTTGGCGAATAGCATTTTGCGTTGGTTTAGATTTCATTTCTCCGAGCTTTGATGGGACAGGCATATAGCTGACCATCACAAATGCAACATCATTTGGATGCATAACTTTCATAACACGTGCAGCTTCAATAAACATAATATTTTGATAGTCACCAACAGTTCCCCCTATCTCAACAACTGTAATATCAGACTCATTTACTCTGCCTGATTTTTGGAATCTATGGATGATCTCGTCTCTTATGTGTGGAATTGCCTCTACGCATTTTCCCCCGTATTTTAGGGCCCTTTCGGCCTCTATAACGTGTTTATAGACCATACCTGAGGTAATATAATCATCTCCTGTAAGGCTTCTATTTAGGAACCTTTCATAGTTGCCCATATCTTGGTCGGTCTCAAGTCCTGAATCTAAAACAAACACTTCTCCGTGTTCAACCGGATTCATAGTTCCAGCATCGACGTTTAAATAAGGATCAACTTTTAGAAGATTTACGGCGAAGCCTTTTGATTGCAAAATCGCACCAATAGAAGAAGTTGCGATACCTTTCCCCACACCAGACATCACACCTCCGATAACGAAAATATATTTATGAGATTTTTTAGATTTATTTTCCACGGCTCTTATTCTAACAAAAAAATTTAATAAATGAAATGCTAAATTAAAATAAAGAGTCGCGCCCGAAGGGCGCGACTCTAAAATTACTTGATTGAATTTATTTTTACTTTAAAGAATGGTTGTCTGTGTCCGTTTTTCTTGAAGTATCTGCTTTTCTGTTTGTAGTGGATGACAGTAACGGTTGGAAGCTTACCTATTTCTTCAATAGTAGCTTCAACTTTTGCCCCTTTTATAAAAGGTGTTCCAATAGTTGTGTCTTTGCCATTATCTACCAAAAGGACCTCTTCAAAGGCTATTTTATCACCAATTTTGGCTGTATTTGAAAGCTTTTCTATCTTGATAGAATCACCTTTTGCTACTTTATATTGCTTTCCTCCTGTTTTTATTACTGCAAATTCCATAGGACAATATACTACACAAAAAACAAAGATTTTGCAAGTAGCAGCCTTTGTTTTTAGTCAAAAGTTTAAAAGTTAAAAGTCATAAAGTAATACAAAAGACCGACCGCTTCGCGGTCTCTCTCCGTGTATTTAATTTTTATTTAAAAAATATTATCCCCAAAACTACAACTGCCAATATTACACGATAGTAAATAAAAATATTTAAAGAATTATTTTTTAAAAATTTTATCATAAACTTGATTGCTAAAAGTCCGACAATAAAAGCTACTATTGTTCCAAATAATAAATTGATTGAGTTTGTCGCAAAGGCACCAGAACGAATAATACTTACCAATTCTTTAAGACTTGAACCTAATAGAATTGGGACAGAAAGTAAAAAACTAAATCTTGTTGCCTCTTCCCGAGTAAGTCCAAATATAAGTCCTCCAGAAATTGTTGCACCCGAACGAGAAAATCCAGGAACAAGCGCAAGACATTGAAATACTCCAACCCAGAATCCCTTTTTGATTGTTAGTTCTTTATTTTTGCTAGCGAACTTTTCTGCAAAAAACATTACCCCACTTCCAATAAGTAAAATTATACAGACAAGCACTGCACTGCGGAAAGTTGTTTCCATATATTTTTGTAAAACCAATCCGGCTATGACTGCTGGTACTGTGCCTATAATAATAGCCCAAATCATTACTTTCTCTTTCTGTTCAACAAACTTTCCTTGTATCATTGCAAAAAAAGCTTTCAATATATTCCAAATATCTTTATGAAAATAAACTATAAGAGCGATGACTGTTGCGAGTTGCAAAACTGCATCAAAAGCTAAGTCTGTACTTCCATGCCACCCAAAAATATCACGAGCAATTATCAAATGTCCTGAGGAAGAAATTGGTAAAAATTCTGCTCCACCTTGTATAATCCCCAATATTATTGAACTAAAAATTGACATCTTTATTATTTATTAATTTATATGATATAATTATCGCACAATTTTAATAATTAACAAAATAAAATAAAATGAACGAGCAGAAAAATAATTTAGTAATTCCAGCAGCGATAATTTTGGCAGGGTTTGTCGTGGCCGCAGGTATATATTTATCAAACAAAGGCAATTCTCCAGCACCAGTTGCTGATACAAATCAAAATAATTCATCTGACATTGTTATAAGTCCAGCAACATCAACCGATCATCTTCTTGGAAATCCAAATGCGCCGGTTACACTTATAGAATTTTCCGATACCGAATGCCCATATTGTAAAGTATTTCAAACTACAATGAATTCAGTAAAAGAATCATATATTAAGGCTGGCACAGTGGCTTGGGTTTACAGACATTTCCCTCTTGATTCTATCCATCCAAAAACAAGAAAAGAAGCTGAAGCAACAGAATGTGTAAATGAACTTGGCGGGCAAACAGCTTTCTGGAAAATGCTTGATACAATTTATACAAATACACCTTCAAACAATCAGCTTGATCCAGCAAAACTCCCTGAATTTGCAAAATCTGTTGGTGTTGATGTCACGAAATTTAATACTTGTTTATCTAGTGGAAAATATGCAGCTGCTGTTGAAGCTGATTTTCAAGATGGCATAAAAGCAGGAGCACAAGGAACACCTTACAGTGTTTTGGTTTTGAAAGCCGCTTTGTCGGGAAGTGCAGAAAGTACTTTGACTGATTATATTGTAAAAAATGGTTTGGGACAGAATGTAATAATTTCTTCTGATAAAAAAGACGTTGTGTTGAGTGGCGCGTTGCCATTTGAGATGGTAAAGACAATACTTGATACGATATTGAATAAGTAATAAAAAAATTAGGCGGGCGCGAAGCGCCCGCCATTTTACTTCCCCGAGGCTCCACCTCGGGGAAAAATTGGCAATAAAATAAGCTAGTCTACACCGATGTGACTAGCTTAATTGAAGCACTTGGTCATACAAACAGGTATTATCCTCGGTGACAGTCGCCTGTTTGCCCGTTATATTAATGCTTAGGAGTAGTTCCAACCGTTTGAAACTACTCCCGATACTTCATAAGTTTGAGAAACAAGTATAGATATGACCGGTTATACTCATTTCCCCCTTTCCCAAATATCAGTCTGGATATGTAGCGGGCATTAAATACCAGACTGACTTCGTGAAAAATAAAAGAACTACTGGCTTTTCGCAAGTGCAACATGGGTGCACTGCTCGGACCCGCCTCCGATTGCCGTGAACATATTATAGGACAAGTAAAATATTTGTCAAGCACACAATTGATCACACTTCCCCGAGGCTCCACCTCGGGGAAAAATATTATATAATTCGCCGAGGTAGAGCCTCGGCAATTGTAATAATATTTAACATAAAAAAAGGAGTCGTTCACCCGGCTGAACGACTCTTTAAATACAACCAACAATTTTGGAGGTTTGAAGTATGTTTTTTCCGGTAAACACACTTCCTAACTCCCAAACAACTGGGTGGTAATTAAATATTAGCATACCGATAAATATTTTCAATTACTAAAATTACTCTTTCTTAGCCACCAAATCAATAAAGAATTTCCAAATTTTATACATAATCAAAGTATCATACTCGCAGTATTTGAGCATTTGTTTTCTTTTTTCTTCCACTTCCTTGCCTTTGAGTTCCCCTACTGATATTTGTCTGTATGCTTCTATCGCCATAGTTCCATTTTGAACATCAAGGTCTTTGTATGAAAAATTGGGAGCTATTACTGGCTGAACTTTTTTGATTGATGAGCTTCCTTTGAATCCATGATGGACATAATACTGCTTATCAACAATATCCATCAAATCATAAGTGCGCTCAATTACAGAATGCAAAAATTCTGCTTGCTCTGGCACAAGCCCCGCGAGTTCTTTGTTTCTAGAATTTTCAAAACTTTTATACCAAGAAATTACGCTTCCGGTATCTCCAATATTTTCTCTCAAGCTTGCAACGATTTTCTCTGCAGGATCTCCTTCTAGTATCAAACATTCTTTGTGTTCAAGTTCTGCATCTTTACTTTTTAAAATATGTAAAGAATATTGAAAGACAATGTGCTGGTATGGATGATAACCGCTAAATGGCGGAATAGCTGTCGGGTATGTCTCATAATCAAGGAAATATAGGGGGAATTTGAGCGAATTTAGCTCCATTTTAATGGCTTCAATATCAATTATTGGCTGTTTTGTTTTATAAACTCGGACTTGGTTGAGCTTGATTGGTTTTTTATCTTCCTCACCTTTTTTCGCCTTCTTGGGCTTTACCATTTCTTCTGGAACGTCATCAACTTTTAATATTCCTTCATTTAGTAATTCGCCAAGCAATTTTTTACTATTTCCAATTCTATTTAAATCGTGAACGCTGTATGTTGGCACATCAGGATTGCTTATACTGAAAGATGTGCAGTGTGATGAACGGCCTTTGTAATAACAAGAACATCTGCCGATTGGTGTATTTTTCGCAGATAAATATTCATAAGCAGAATTCATTTCTGTGAGAGCGATTGATAAAAAAGTTTCGTTTAAGACTTCTGTTTTGTCTGTAATTTCAAATAATTTTGAATAATCTAAATCCCCTACTCTTTTGTATTTTTTATTTAAACGAACAAGGTATTTTTTATTAAAATTTACACCGCAAAGTTTGGCAACATTTGTTTGAAAGGCCAAGTCGTATTCGTATTGAAGTTCTTTCTTTTTGTTGACCTTAGGCTCTTTACCATCCTCCAATACATCGTCGTTCTCGCCTTCTGTGGAAGACATTTTAATTTCGTACAAATCGTAGGCTTTTGCTTCTTTGTTCCATTTTAGGACGTCTGTTGCGGCCAAATACTTGTCGGTACTGAAAACCGCTTGAAATATGATGGGCGTATGCACGAGCATCAGCTTCTTCGTAAGCTCCTGCGCCCCTTCACTTCTTTTTTCAACCAAATAGCCATCTGGAAACATTCCCCGTGCTAGCTTTTCAACTTCATTTCCCATCACACCCAAAGATTGTTCAAATTTTGAAATTGGGAATTTTTTATATTCTTCCGGCATATGCCATTTAATCCAAACATTTTTGGCACATTCTCTATATAGTATAAAGTCTGTTTTGGTTAGCTGTTTCATCACTTATATTTTAACATAATTGTATTATTATTCATTTAAAAAAACAGCTCATTTTGAGCTGTTTTTTTGTTTTAATAACTTTGTAGCCGATTTATCTTCTCATGCTGTCTTATTTTTTCGTGAGCCTTAGCTTCAATTTGTCGAATACGCTCTCTTGTGACGCCGAATTCAAGGCCTACTTCTTCAAGGGTGTGAGTGATACCATCATTCAAACCGTGTCTCATTTCAAGAATTTTCTTTTCTTTAAGTGAAAGGTCATTCAAAATTTCTTTGACTTGGTCGGAAAGAATTCTTCTTGAAGATTCTTGGTCGGGAGAAAGTATTTTATCATCCGCGACAAAATCTCCGAGAGTTGATTTGCCGTCATCATCTTCACCAACAGGAGCTTCCAAAGAAACTGTGTCTTGGTCGATTTTTTCAATCATATAAACTTTTTCTATTTCAAGTCCCATTTCTGTTGCTATTTCTTCTGAAAGAGGTTCTCTACCCAAATCTTGTGACAATCTTCTGAAAACTTGTTTGTATTTTGCGATTGTTTCCACCATGTGCACCGGGACACGGATTGTTCTTGATTGGTCTGCGAGTGCTCTTGTGATGGCTTGGCGAATCCACCAAGTTGCATATGTGGAGAATTTGAAACCTTTTGTCCAGTCAAATTTATCTACAGCTTTAAACAAACCAAGATTTCCTTCTTGAATGAGGTCCAAAAGTGTAAGGTCTGCACTTCTTCCAACATATTTTTTTGCGATAGAAACGACGAGACGCAAGTTGGCTTTTGCGAGAAGATTTTTTGCTTCCATATCACCTTGCTGGATTTTTCTTGCAAGATCTTTTTCCATTGAAGCGTTGATGAGCGGATATTGCCCTATTTCTTTCAAATATATTTGGATAGAATCGTAGCCAGCGTCCGCACTTCTTGTGCCATATGTAGAATATTTTTTTATTTGCTCTTCATCAACTTCGAGCATTCCACCTCCTTCAAGCACGTCTATGCCGGCGACAACTAATTTGTTGTAAAGGTCATCAAGAAACATTACATCGTCTTCAACTTTTGGAAATTCTTTCAAAATTTCGTCATAGGTAATAAAGCCACGCTCTCGTCCTTTTGAGATGAGCTTGTCGGCTTTGAGGTCCAAATCTCGCTGTTTTAAGGTAACCTTAGGCGTTTTTTGTGCCTTTTTGGCCTTAGAAACGGCCTTTTTAGGGGTTTTCTTGGTCTTTTTGACCTTAGGCTTACCCTTTGAAATTTTCTTTGTTTTTTTGTGTTTCTTCATAAATTGTTATTATATTTTTGTCATCCTCGCGGATGCGGGGATCCAGTATTAATTTAATTTACACTGGATTCCCGCCTACGCGGGAATGACACACTGCTAATAAATATTGACCTTTACAAACTATTTATAAAATTCATGCTTCTCTTTTTTTATATCACTCAATTTTTGCATAATTTCTTTTAAGCGGATTGATATTGCGTTTATTTTTTCTATCGTTTTTTCTTTCTCTGCGACTTTTAGATTTATAAGAAGTTTTTCAAGTTCTTTTTTGAAATATTCTTCGCGAAGATTTAAGATCAGATATTCTGTTTCTTTGATTAATTTTTCTTCTTTTACATCGCCATAATAATTTTCTGCTTCAAAAGTTAACTCGTCTATTTTTTCTTTGTATTCTTTTAGAAAATTATTAAATTTTTCTTCACCAGTAATATTTTTGATTTGTTCTTGTACTTTTGAAGTGTTTATTTTTAAACTTTCTTGTTTTGCGAGTATTACGGCAAGATTTTTCTCAACTGAACCATTTTTTAATATTTCTTCTCCCATTTGTTTCTCAATCGTTTTATTTTCCGTCTGTGTTTTTGGCTGGAATTCTTCGTCGAGCTTCACTTTCTTTAGGTCGTCCCAAATAAAATCTTCTTTCGTATCAATCATTTCAGATATTTTTTTGACATATCTGCTTCTTTCGGTATTTCCATCTAGTAAATAAATGTAAGGCAAAACTTTTGTTTTTATTGTTTGCCAAAGCTTCTTTTTGTCTGATATTTCCGCTTTTACTCTATTTAGTAAGAAGTCTATAAGGAAAATTGAGTATTTAATGGTGTTTTTGAATTCTTCTTTGTCTTTCAAAATTAAATCGGCTGGATCAAAACCTTTTGGAATTTCGGCGATTTTGACATCCATTCCGCAAGAAAGTGCCAGTGCCCATCCCCTTTCTGCAGCTTTTGCTCCGGCATTGTCGGAATCAAAAGACATGATTATTTTATTTGAAATTCTTTTTAGAAGCGATAGGTGTTCGCTTGTGAGCGCGGTGCCGGATGATGCGACTGTGTTTGTAAATCCAGCTTGATGAGCCATCAAAATATCCATTTGTCCTTCAACTAAAATTGAGAAATCAAATTTTCTGATTGATTGTTTTGCTTTGTCGTATCCGTAAAGAACTTTTGATTTGTCAAAAAGCTCAGTTTGGGGTGAATTTAAATATTTTGCGGACTGTCCATCGTCGTGAAGTATTCTTCCAGAAAATGCGATAACTCTGCTGGCGCTGTCAAAAATTGGAAACATAATTCTTCCACGGAATCTGTCATAGGTATTTTTTCCTTCAGTTTTTGATATTCCTGCCCTTTCAATCTCGTCATCTAAGAAGCCCTTTGATTTTAAGTGGTCGGAAATTGTACGCCATTCATCGCGGACATAGCCGATTCTCCAATTTTTAATTGTTTCGTCTTTAAGCCCTCTTTTTTTCAAGTAGCTTAATGGTATCTCCTCTGACTGCAAATTTCTTTGCAAAAATAATGTTACAGCTTCCATGAGCTGATACAATCTTTCTTTTTTATCGCCCGTTTTTGATGTGAATTTTTCTAGTGTGACGCCAGCTTTGTCTGCAAGTATTTTTAATGCGCCAATAAAGTCAATTCCTTCGAATTCTTGAACAAATGTAAAAATATCTCCATTTTTTCCGCATCCAAAACAGTAATAGCTTGATCTGTCTGGTGACACGAAGAAAGATGGCGTCTTTTCATTGTGAAAAGGACACCTTGCTTTCAAGCTATTGCCGGCTTTCTCTAATTTTAGATATGAGCCAACAACATCTTGTATGCTTAATCTTTCTTTTATTTGTTCTACGGAAGATGACATGTTTTAAATTAACTTAAAAAATCAAATTCCAATTCTAAACACTAACAATTAGTACTCAGCTTCGTCTTCAAACTGCTTTTGAACTTCTTGAATCATTTCGTGTTTCTTGCTTCCGACGAAACCTGTTCCTGCTGGAATTATTCTACCAATTATAACATTTTCTTTTAGACCGATAAGGCTATCGTTTGTACCTTTGATTGCAGCGTTAATAAGGATTCTTACTGTGTGTTGGAATGATGCGGCTGACAACCAGCTTCTTCTTGAAAGTGATGATTCGGTGATACCCATGACTACAGGCTTTGCTTCTAGTAACTCACCTTTATTTTCTTTTATTTCTTCATTTTCAAGTTTCAAATCTAGCTCGTCTATAATGTCGCCAACGCAAAGATTTGAAGAACCAGGATTTGATACAACTTTTTTTGAGAACATTTGTTTAACAATAATCTCAATGTGTTTTCTTGCAACAGCAGCACCTTGCAATTCGTAAGGTTTGCTGACCTCAGTGATAATATATTCAATTGCTTTATTTCTTCCAGCAAATTCAAATATTTCATCAACATCTGCAGAACCGTCTGTAAGTAATTGTCCTTTTGTAATCTTGTCTCCTTGTTTTACGTGTACAACTCTCTTTGGATTGAATACGTATTCAATTTCTCCTGATTTTTTTGATTTACCTTTGTCTTCAAGATCTGGAATGACTGTAATTATTTTTTCTTTTCCAAAATCCTTTACTGATGTAACAACACCGTTGACTGTTGCAATGATAGCTGGATTTTTTGGTCTTCTCTTTTCAAAGATTTCTTCAACTCTAGGCAAACCTTGTGTAATATCTCCACCTGCTGATGCTGCTCCTCCGGCGTGGAATGTTCTCATTGTAAGCTGAGTTCCTGGTTCACCGATAGCTTGAGCTGCGATAGTACCGACAGCTTCTCCAACATCGATAAGAATTCCTTTTCCAAGATCCATACCGTAACATTTTGCACAAATACCGTGAAGTGTTTTACAAACAAGTGGTGATCTAACAGAAATATTTTCGACTTCTGCTTTTTCTATTGCTTGTGCATCATTCTTTGTAAGAAGAGTACCTTTCTTGAATAATACTTTTCCATCATTACCGATAGCATCTTCGGCCAAAATTCTTCCTCTAATATTTTTTGCAACAGATGAACCAGTATCTTTTCCAGTATTTCTGCTGACAATAATAGAATCTTTTGTACCGCAGTCCTCTTCTTTGATAATGATATCTTGTGCGATATCAAACAATCTTCTTGTAAGATAACCGGCTTTTGCAGTGTTTAGCGCTGTATCTGTAAGACCTTTTCTTGAGCCGTGAGTGGTAATGAAGTATTCAATCGGAGTAAAACCTTCTTTTGATGAATTGATAACTGGGAACTCAATAGTTTCTCCCATTGTATTTTGAATCATACCTTTCATACCAACCATCTGTACAAGAGATCCCAAAGATCCTCTTGCTCCTGACTTCCACATGTCGTATACAGAGCTGTTGTGGTCTAGAGTGTCTGGAATAAGTTTTTCCAATTCATTTTTTGCACCTTGCCAAATTTCAACATTTTTTCTAACTCTTTCCTCATCAGTAAGTAAACCTTCTGTGAATTGGTCAGAAACTTCTATTGATTTTGTTTTTGCAGAATTTATAACACTGTCTTTTTCTTTTGGAACTTGAACATCATCAATACCCCATGTGATACCTGAGACGCTTGCAAACTTGAATCCAAAGTTTTTAATCTTGTCCATGATAGGAGCAATATTGTCTGGTCCGTGTTGAATGATAAGGTCATCAATAATTTTTCTCAAAAGTTTTATATCAACTTCTTTATTTACGAATGGATAATCTGATGGAAGTACACTGTTGAACAATAATCTTCCAACAGTTGTTTCAAAAAGCTTTCCTTCAAATTGTGCATATTTTGCTTTCGTCGAAGGCAAAACGTGAATTTTTGTTCTGTATGTAATTATTCCAAAGTCTCTTGCCGTAATAGCTGAGTTTGTTGATTGAAAATATTTTCCTTCACCTTTTTCTCCAGGAATAATTTTTGTCATCCAATAACAACCAAGCGCGATATCCAAAAGTTTAAATGAAATTGTTGGATCTCCGTCTCCTGGTTTGAGAACGTTTTTGTCGGAAGCCATAATTTCTTTTGCTTCTTTTTGTGCTTCTTCTCCAAGTGGAACGTGAACTGCCATTTGATCTCCGTCGAAGTCTGCGTTGAAAGCAGAACATACAAGTGGGTGAACCTGAATAGCGTGTCCTTCAATAAGAATAGGTCTAAATGCTTGAATACCAAGTCTATGAAGGGTTGGAGCTCTGTTTAAGAGAACGTATTTGTCTTTGATTACTTCTTCAAGAATTGCCCAAACTTCAGGTGCGCCATCGTCGATAAGTCTGCCAGCACCTCTTATATTGTAAGCAAGTTCTTTTTTCAAAAGTTCAGAAATAATAAATGGTCTAAATAATTCAAGAGCCATGTGTTTTGGAAGTCCACACTGGTCAAGATTTAATTCTGGACCAACGACGATAACTGATCTACCAGAATAATCTACACGTTTACCCAAAAGGTTTTGTCTAAACAAACCTCTCTTTCCTTTCAAATTGTCTGCAAGTGATTTTAATGGTCTCTTGCTTGAAGCAGAACCCATTGCTGAGAATAATGCGTTTCCGTGTCTAATAGAATTGTCGATCAAAGCATCAACTGCTTCTTGAAGAATTCTTTTTTCGTTTCTCAAAATAACATCTGGTGCGCTGATTTCTTTCAATTTCAAAAGTCTGTTATTTCTATTTATAACTCTTCTATAAAGATCGTTTACGTCTGATGTAGCAAATCTTCCTCCATCAAGCGGAACCATAGGGCGAAGTGCTGGTGGAATAACTGGAATTTTTGTAAGAAACATCCATTCTGGTCTTGATTTTGATGCAATCATCATTCTAATTAAGCTCAATCTCTTGTTTAATTTTTCTGTATCAGCAGTATTTGATTTTTCTAGTCCGGCAACAATTTTCTTTTCTAAATCTTCAAGATTAATTTTCTTTAGGATTTCAAAAATTGTTTCTCCCCCGATGCCCGCTTCGAATGCTGCACCATATTTTATTGAGAATTTATGATAGTTTGCTTCATCTAAAACTTTTCCTTCGACAATACTTTCAACTTCTTTCTTGGCATTTTGTGCCATTTCTTTCAAAGCCTCTTTTGTCTTGTCATCGGTGACATTTTTTACTTTGTTTTTGAATTCATTTTCAATTTCTTTGATAATCCTATCTTTTTCTGGTTGAGAAATTTTTGTAATAATGTATCCAGCGAAGTAAATAACTTTTTCAAGGTCAGCGACTGACATTCCCATAACTGCTCCAAGTCTTGATGGAATACCTCTTAAAAACCAAATATGAGAAACAGGTGTAGACAATTCTATGTGTCCCATTCTCTCTCTTCTAACAATTGATCTTGTGATTTCAACTCCGCATTTTTCACAAATGATTCCTTTGTATCTGATCCCTTTGTATTTTCCGCAATAACATTCGTAATCTTTATCTGGTCCAAATATTTTTTCATCAAAAAGACCACCTCTTTCTGATCTTTGAGTTCTATAGTTTATAGTTTCTGGTTTTGTAATTTCTCCAAAAGACCATTTTGCAATAACTTCTGGTGAAGCAACTCGAATGGAAATGGTGTTGAAATTTTGATCTGATGATTGTTTAGTTTTTATCATATGTTTGTTTTGTTAGTTATTTTTATCAGATTATCTTTCATCTTCTAATTTCTCATTCTTGAGTTCGACGTTAAGTGCAAGACCTCTCAAGCTGTTTAATAATACGTTGAATGATGCTGGCAAGTTTGGTGATTTAATTCTCTCTCCTTTAACAATAGAATCGAATGCTGATGATCTTCCTATAATATCGTCAGATTTTATTGTAAGCATTTCACGAAGTGTGTATGCAGCGCCGTAACCAAGAAGTGCCCACACCTCCATTTCTCCAAATCTCTGTCCTCCTCCTTGTGCTCTTCCTCCTAAAGGTTGCTGAGTAATCATTGAGTAAGGTCCAATAGATCTCATGTGAATCTTATCTTCAACTTCGTGGTGAAGTTTCAAGATATACATATAACCGACAGCAATGTCTTGTTCGAATGCCAAGCCATTTCTTCCATCAAAGAGTTTCATCTTTCCGTTTTCGTTGTATCCGGCTTTGACTAATTCTTCCTTAATTTCTTTATCGGATGCTCCCATAAATGGAGGAACAATTGCCTGATAATTTAATGTATTTGCGGCAAGTCCCAGGTGAAGTTCAAGAATCTGTCCAAGGTTCATACGGCTTGGAACTCCAAGTGGTGTAAGAATTACGTCAACAGGTGTACCGTCTGCCATGTATGGCATATCTTCAACTGGTAATATTCTTGAGATGACACCTTTGTTTCCGTGTCTTCCTGCAAGTTTGTCTCCAACAGAAATATTTCTTAATTGTGCAATTTCAATGTGGATACTCTTTATGATACTTGATTCAAGCTTGTCTCCATTTTCTCTTGAGAATATTTTTACTGAAATGACTCTTCCTCTCTTTCCAGACTCAAGCCTCTTTGAAGTATCTTTTACATCACGAGCTTTTTCACCGAAGATTGATCTTAGAAGTCTTTCTTCTGGTGTAAGTTGTGTTTCTCCTTTTGGTGTAATTTTACCTACAAGAATATCTCCTGGACCAACTTCTGCTCCAATTCTAATGATTCCATCTTCATCAAGATTTTTTAATTTCGTTTCTCCAACATTTGGAATATCATGAGTAGTAATTTCTGGTCCAAGTTTTGTATCGCGAACATTTACTACGAATGGTTCAATGTGAACTGATGAGAATTTGCTATTTTTTACCAATCTTTCAGAAAGAATAATTGCGTCTTCATAGTTTGAACCGCTCCAAGTCATAAATGCGACAAGTGCGTTTTGACCGATAGCCATTTCCCCATTTACTGTAGATGAGGTGTCAGCTAGCAATTCATTTTTCTTAACTTTTTGTCCTAAAGTAACACTTGGTCTCTGGTGGAATGGAGTAAATCCGTTTGTTCTTGAAAATGAAATTAATCTATATTCTTTTTCTTTTCCTGTCTTAGAAGATTTAACAATTATTTTTTGTGCGTCAACTGCAGTAACTGTTCCTTCTTCTTCAGAATAAACAACTCTACCTGTATATCTAGCAGCTGTTGCTTCAATACCAGTAGCGACAAGTGGTGCTTCTGGAATAATACAAGGGACAGCTTGTTTTTGCATGTTTGTTCCCATCAAAGCTCTTGATGCATCGTCGTGGTTTAAGAATGGCATCATAGATGTTGCAACAGAAAATGCTTGATTTGCGGAAACGTCTATAAGGTCCACCTCTTCTCTTTTAACAAGTTTTGGTTCACCGTTTACACGTACCTCAACTTCTTTCTCAGTAATTTTCCCGTTGTCATCATATGCGGTAGCACCGTGAGCAATTTTATGGTTTTCTTCTTCAACTGCGTTAAAATATTTTATTTCATTTGTTATAACTCCATTTTTTACTTTTGCATATGGAGTTTCAATCATTCCAAAATCATTTATTTTTGCATATGTTGAAAGTCTCAAAATAAGACCGATGTTCTGACCTTCTGGCGTGTGAATAGGACAAACTCTTCCATAGTGTGATGGGTGTACGTCGCGGACTTCAAATCCTGCTCTTTCTCTTGTTAAACCTCCAGGACCTAGAGCTGATAAAGTTCTCAAGTGTTCAAGCTCTTCAAGAATGTTTGTCTGTTGCATAAACTGAGACATTTGGCCGGTAGCAAAAAACTCTTTAATTCTTGCTTGAAGTGGTCTTGCAGAAATAAACTGCACTGGCATTTTTATGTCAGGGTCTACAGTAGACATTCTGTCTTGAATGTTTCTTTTCATTTGTGCCATACCAACACGGACTTTTTGTTGAAGAAGTTCTCCTACGAAACGAACTCTTCTTGAACCTAAGTGGTCGATATCATCTTCATGAGCTTCTGGGTCGTTGTTCAAATCAACAATTTTCTTTGCAACAATAACTAAATCTTCCAAAGTAATATGTTTTTTCTCAAGAGTTTTTTCATCCATAGGTAAATTAAATCTCTTGTTGAATTTTGCTCTACCAACTTTTGAAATATCGTATCTGTCTGCATTAAAAATTGAGTTAACATATTCTTTTGCGTTTTCAAGTGCAGCTAGGTCTCCGTCTCTCAATCTTTTATAAATTTCTATATAAGAATCATCTTGTGTTTTGGCATGATCTTTTAGAATGGTTGTTTCAATAACTTTTAGATATTCTTCATTGTCTTTAAATAGTGCACAAATTTCTTTATCTGTTTTTGCACCAAAAACTCTAAGAAGTGAGGAAATCGCAAATTTTCTCTTCTTATCGATTTTTACATATATAGCACCGTCTGATTCTGATTCAATTTCAATCCAAGCTCCTCTTGATGGTAGTATTTTGGCACCAAACAAGTTCTTACCTTTGGAATCATTTAATGTAAAAAAGATACCATAAGATCTTGCGAGTTGTGGAATAACAACTCTTTCAACACCGTTTATAATAAAGGTGCCGTGGTCTGTCATAAGTGGAATTTCTGACAAGAATATTTCTTGTTCATTTTCAGAAGCAACGGTTTTATTCTTTAGTTTAACTTTTGCTTTGAGTTGACCTTCGTAAGAAATTTTCTTTTCTTTTGATTGAAACTCGTCATACTTTGCAGGACTTACTTCAAATCCTGTAAAAGACAATTCAAACTTTTTGTCAGCGTAATCTTTAATTGGAGAAAATTCTTTAAAAATTTCACCAATACCTTCTTTCAAAAGCCATTTGTATGACTTCATTTGGTGGTCTACCAAATTTGGCATATCTATAAGAGGCTTTTTGTATTTACTGAAATATTTTTTTTTCAGTTCACCTCCGAGTACTCCATCTGCCAAAATATTTGCGGGTTTTTTCATTCTGTTATTTAAAATTAATAATAATTAATAAAATTAAACTGAAGAAGTTGTTTCTCGCACAAAAAAATAATTGCGATTGTCAAGTTTAAATGTTTATAACCTGACCAAAAATTTAATAAAAAAAAGACAACCCTATCCACAAAGGTTTCTTTATTCCTCTTAAATTTTATCTTATTTTTCTAAGCAAGATTTTTAGCAACTTAACCTAGCCTAATATGGCACTTTACGCCCGCAACACATTCTATTTAAAGTTACTCATAATATAATCTATTATCGTTTGAGAGTCAAGCCTATTTATATGCAAAACTGGCCATTTTTAAAAATAACAGTCTTTTTTCCATGTTTTAGGTATGCAGTTATGGTTCTGTCAGTCGTCGTTATTATGTCAGAATGTATAATTGACTCGTTAAAACCTAGGTTTTTCAATGCATTTTTAGAAATTTTACTTAAATTACCTTTAAAACATTCATGGTATGAGCTACCAATGGCAATGTGACAATTTCCATATTTACCACCAACATTTTCATCGTAAAGCGTTTCTGCCATAAACTTTGTTATTTTAGAGAATCTTTTGTCTGTCATAGAAAATTCTCCAATCATATTTGCACCTTCAGTGGAAATAATTTCTTTTAATAGTTTTTCGTTTTTCTTTGCTTTACTTCTTACAACTATTCCGTCTTTAAATTCAAGTTCAATTCCTTCTATAAGATTTCCATTTGTATAAAGTGGTTGATTAAATTTTATAAAACCATTTGTGCCTCTCCAATCGGGAGAAGTGAAAATCTCAAAACTTGGAATATTTGCCCCACGTCCTCCAAGCCACTGTCTTTTTTCTCCAATTGTAATATATAAATCAACATCATCCCCTTTGATATGCACTTTTTCAATTTGTAGATTATTCAGTTTTTTTATATATTTTTTTATATTATTTGCTATATACCTCCATTTTTTAATTGGATTCTTTTCATTCAAAAAACACGCATTAATAATTTGCTTCCAGTATTCCTTTTCAGACATTCTAGCTTCTTTAGCTAAAGCCTCCGTACCATACAAAGCGATTGTCCAAGTAAATTTTCCTGCATTCTCTTTTTGATTTCGCCATTCTTTGTAAGGTTTGAATATTTTAGTTCTTGTAATAATTTTTTTTGAATCAATATTTTGTAATGATTTTAAATCTGTATCACTAAGAATATGCAGAGAATGATCTACCTCATCAACAATTCCTTTTAAATATTTCGAAGGAAAAAATTCAATCTGATGGCCCTCTGTGTGAAGATAAAAATCTTGATCTATGTTGTATTCAGTATCATTTGATGGACGATAATCTGAAATAACATGGCCACCAGCTTTCCATATTGCTTTTCTTAATTCGATATATAATGGTTTTGCAATTTCATCCACAACAAGATGGACGACATCGCCTTTCTTAATTCCCTTTCCTCTACCGAGTGCAAAATTTACCAATACATTTGCATAATTTTCTAAAATCTTTTTTGATGGTTTATACATATTATTTAAATGTACAGGTTAAGACACACTGCATAGTGCATATTTCAGCCTTCGGATCATGTCTACAAGCAGACGCACACTCATTAAATTGGCCATTTTGAGATAAACATTGTGTTTTTGATAGCTGATTTACCTCACATATCTTCTCAGTAGGAAAATATAAACCATTTTTCTGTTGGCATAAGCTCTCTATATTTTTAGTGGTTGTTGCTGGACTTACTACAATCGAGTCGCATTTCTCCTCCCAAATTCTTAGACATTTATTTTTAATTTGGCACCAAGAATATCCAGCACTTCCAATACATCCATGAACATCTCTGTCACCACCGACTATTACACCATTTCCATTTATAGAATTTGGCAAATTATTATTGCAGTTTTTTTGATACAAATATAAAAAACAAATTCCCATTACAACTAAAATGCAAATTAAAATTATACTTACTTTATTTTTCATTAAACTCATTATACAAAATTTTTATGCAAACAAAAAGACCCACAGTTAGCGGGTCTTTTTTTGAAGTTTTTGAGATTAGTATCTTGCTGGTCTTTCTTCTCTTGGTCTTGCTTCGTTGACGGTCAATTTTCTACCATCAAGTTCTTTACCATTCCACATTTCTATAGCTGCTTTTGCACCTTCCTCGGTTGTCATTTCAACAAATCCGAATCCTTTTGATCTACCTGTCATTTTGTCCATGATGATAGCAACTGATGCAACTTCTCCTGCTTTAGAAAAAGCGTCTGATAAACCTTGCTCTGTAGTGCTATAAGAAACACCACCTACATATAATTTCTTCATTCTTTATATATTACTCGCACTTAATAAACCTTAAGATATCACTTGAAACGAAAGACGACTAATCCTTACAAAAATCAACTTACTTCTTAATTGCAACAATTATAGTCTATATATGAAAGACTGTCAAGTTATTATATATTTTCAATGATAACTAGTTAAATACGTATGGAACAAAAATTATTAAACCCACAACAACAGCCAATACCGAAGCTAATAGTACAGCACCCGCAGCCACATCTTTTGTGTCTTTTGCGTATGGATGATAGGTTGGAGACGTTAAATCCATGTCAATTTCTATTGCAGTGTTAAATGCCTCTGAAATAAAAACAATCGAAGAAACAATCAACACTAAAATCCATTCAGTTTTTGTAATTTTAAAAAATATTGAAGCAATTATTATGAGTAGAAAAATACAAACATGCACCCAAGCGTTATGTGTTGATTTAAAAAAAACATATAACCCCCTCCCCGCATGAACAAAACTTTTTGCTCTCTGAATTATTGAAAATTTTTTTGTAATTTTATTATCATTCATATTTGTAATTATATAGATATTACAAATATTTTGCTAGCGTTATTCATACCTTAATGCATCAATAGGATTTAAATCTGAAGCTCGTGCCGCTGGATAATATCCAAAAATAATCCCAATTATTGCTGAAACCCCGAAAGATAATATCACAGACATTACTGAGACTTGTGCAGTAAGAAGCCCTGTCAGAGTTATTACCCAGGCAATACCAATACCAAAAATAATCCCAATTATTCCACCGATAGCTGTCAGCATTACTGATTCTGTTAAAAATTGTACTCTGATATCTCTTTTTTTTGCACCAACAGCTTTTCTCAAACCAATTTCCCGTGTCCTTTCTGTCACGGTTGTGAGCATCATATTCATAATACCAATTCCTCCGACGAGTAAAGATATGCCAGCTATGGCAGCTAAAAGTGCTGTCATAGTCCCTGTGATAGAAGAGGCAGTTGCAAGCATATCTGACTGATTCATTGTGCTAAAATCTGCTTTTGTTGGGTCTGTAATATTATGTCTTGCAAGTAAAATATCTGTTGCCTGATTTTGAACATCAGTAACAAGGTCAGAAGTTTGTGCGGAAATATTTATAGAAGAAACATATTGATTACCGGTGAAAAATTGTTGAGCGACTGTAATTGGAATATAAACAACATCATCTGTGCTATTTCCACCTGAGCCGCCTTTTGCCACAGTTATCCCTATCACTGTAAAAATATTTCCATTTATTCTTATACTTTGGCCGATGGTATCAACACCTGTACCAAACAAATCATCTCTCGTAGTTGGTCCTAATACTGCAACTCTTGCAAGTTGTGTAACTTGGTCTTCAGAAAAAAAAGTTCCTGAGTCAATCTTAACATCTCTTATGTCTGTATAAGCTGGCGTAGTTCCAATAATAGAAGTGTTAGTATTCATGCCCCCAGCCACAACTTGTAACCTTGATGTGACAGACGGCGCAACTGCTTTTGCACTTGTGATTCCACTTTCTAGCGCTGCAACATCAGCCATAGTTAATGTGTTTGCTGAACCTCTACTTGCTCTAACCTGGCTTCCAGGTGTGCTCGGAGCTCCAGGAGAAATGACAACAAGGTTTGCACCAATAGATTCAATTCTTGCTTGAATAGAATTTGTTGCGCCATTACCAATACCAAGCATAGCAATTACAGAAGCAATACCAATGACAATACCAAGCATAGTAAGGCCTGTACGAACTTTGTTCGATAATAATCCTGATGAAGTTTCTTTTAAAATATCATTTATTGTCATACGTTTAATTTACAATTCTTTTATTTTTATTTATCTCATCACTTACAATTAATCCATCTCTGATATGAATAATTCTGTCGGCGTGTTCTGCAACGTCGAGTTCATGCGTAATAAGAATAATTGTGTGTCCTTCTTTTTTATTTAAATCTTGAAATGTTTTCAAAACAATTTCACCAGTTCTCGTATCAAGATTTCCAGTTGGTTCGTCCGCCATAATAAGTGAAGGGTCATTTACAAGCGCACGCGCTATGGCAACACGTTGAATTTGCCCTCCGGAAAGCTGATTTGAAAGATGATGCCATCTATTTTCTTCAAGGCCAGCAGATGCTAATGCCTCTTTTGCTCTTTTTTCTCTTTCCTCTGGTGGAACTTTTAAATATACTAAAGGTAAAATTACATTTCGTATGACTTCTGACCTAGGTAAAAGATTAAATGATTGAAAAACAAAACCTATTTTATTCCCTCGGATATCAGCAAGTTCATCATCTGTAAGTTTTGAAACATCTTCACCATCAAGAAAATATTGTCCACCAGTTGGTGTATCAAGAGCACCAAGAATATGCATCAGCGTTGACTTACCTGAACCAGATGGACCCATAATGGCGACAAATTCCCCATCTTTAATTGTGAAAGTGACACCTTTAAGAGCTTGAGTTTCTGCTTCCCCATTTATATAAGTTTTTTTAATATTTTTGCATTCAATCATCTTTAATGTGTTTTAGTTTCCGCCGAGAGTTCTACCGAGTCCACCCACTGCACCTGCTGCACCGCCACCAAACCCTCCGCCAAATCCACCCCTGGTATTTGTTGTTGCAGTCGAAGCTGTTGTTTTTGTTGTAGTTCCACTAACCGTTGTCTTTTTTGTAACAACCAATTGTCCTTCATTTAGTCCTGAAAGTACTTCAGTGGTTGTATTGTTTGAAAGACCTGTAGTTATCTCAACCTGTGTAACTGGGAATTGCATTGTAATTCCTTGGGATGATCTTGAACTACTTGCACTATTTCTAAACTGTCTTCCTGTGCTTGTTCCCACTGAAGATGCAAAAGTAGATGAAGCAAAATATCTTCTTGATGAAGTACTAAATGCGTCTGTTGATGAACCATTGTTAAAGTTTCCACTAAAGTTTGGCATTGTTGATGAAGAAGTATCAGCCACAAGAACATATTTTTTGCCACCAGTAGTAGTTATTGCAGAATTTGGAATGATTAGTGTATTAGCGTGTGTGGTAGTGACTATACTTACAGTTGCAGTCATTCCTGTTTTAATTTGATCATTTTGTGAATCCATTTTTATTTGTACAGAATAACTAACAACTCCCTGTGTTACTGTGCCAAGTGGGTCAATGTAACTTACGCTTCCAGTAAGTGAGACGTTTGGTAGTGAATCAAAAGTTATATTTACAGGATTTCCAGCAGATACTTTTGCTGCATCAACTTCATTAAGCGTAACATTAACAACTTTTTCAGCAGTAATAAGTGTGGCTAATGAGTCTGATGATGAAACTTGTTGTCCTATACTTGCAGTGAGCCCACCAATTTGCCCATCAAATGGTGCAGTAATAATTCTGCTATCATAAGCTGTTTGTGCGTTAGACAAATTTGCTTTTGCATTATCAAGGTTGGCTTGTGATACGGCCAAATCATCTGCTAAAGGTGGTTTTTGTTGGATTGCTAAATTATCTTTTGCTTGTTGTAGAGAAAATATAGCACTATTATATGATTGAAGTACTGAAGTTAAGTCACTAATTGATGAATCCATCGCGCTTCTTGCACTTGCTGATAAATTTTTATCAGAATCAATAGCTGATTGGGAAGCTAAATCTAAACCAACACTATTCACCCCAAACAACATTGTCATATCATCAAAGTAACTTCTAATAACATTTAAATTTGATATTGCAGTATTTAAATTTAAAACCAAATTATCTGAAGTTGACTGAGAATCAATAATTTTTTTCCAATTATCTAAAATAGAGCCAATATTATATCTACCTTGGTTAACATTATTTTGTAATTGTTGATCTGTAAAATTTACTCCTTCGACAAAAATATTCGGATTGTTACTCGAAGAATCAATAATAAATTGATCAGTATTTAAATATACACTGTTTGCTGCTAATGTATATGCATTTTTTAGTTTAATTAAAATATTTTGTTTAGTATTATCTAATGATATTTGAGCAGATGTTAAGGCATTATTTAGTGATAATAATTGAAAATCGGTGAGACCATTAACAAGTTTATCGTAACTAGCCTGCGCGCTTGTAACGCTCGCTTTTGCCTGATTTAATGTTTGTAAAGCGTTTTTCCCATCAAGAATAGCCACAATTTGTCCGGCTTTTACAGAATCTCCATTTTGAACTTTTACAGAAATAATTTGACCTAGCGTTTGAGTTTGGCCAGTCGTGTTTGGTTTGATAGAAACTTTACTAAGAGTTGAAACTTGTCCAGAACCAGCAACGCTTATAACTAAGTCCCCCTTTTTTACTCGACTAAAAGTATATTGAACAGTTGTGCTTGCAGGGAAAATTATTGTGTATAAAAAATATAATACAAAAATTATTGCAATACTAATTATAGCTGACCAAAACTTGTGTAATTTTGTAAATATTATTATTTTTTTAGTAAAGTTTTTCATATTTATTTAATTGTACTTGTACTATTATTTAGTAAAATTTCTGGTGTAGGCATCAATCTTATAAGTTTAGCTTCTATTTCAGCATTTGTATTTGGTTCACCAATTACAGTAATAAAATCATTAACTCTTAAATCTTTTGCACCCAATTGATTTCTCATCTGTCTTATATCAGTACTTGTACCAACAATTATTGTTTTTTCAACATTATCTCTATCAGAAACTACAATTATAGGAAGTTTAATTGAAAGTATTTTACCAATTGCACCATGTGAATTTGGAAAATCATCCTTTCCAATTCCCACAAATGCTCCGTTTAACCTGCCGTTCACTTGGCGAAAGCATTGTTCACCTGTCCTAAAAGAAAAACTTGCTTTTTTAAAACCAACAAAAACTCCAGCTTGAAAGATTATAAGAGCGAAAAAAACACTAACAAAAATGCATATTGCTAATCTTACTTTTGAATTTTTTAAGACCGTTTTTATTTCTTGCATATAATATTTATAATTAATTAATTTTATAAAATACCGACTTTGTATTTCTAATATTTTCTAAGAACTTATTTAGTGACCATACAAAAATTGAAAATGAAGCAACAACTATTGCGATTGGAATTATTGGTAGTGACTCTACAACAGACAAAACATATGTTTGCCAATAAGAAGCAATTAACTTTCCGTCAGAAAATATGAGTGATAAATATTGTGATAGCCCAGATTTGCTTGCGTCATTAATAATATTTATTATAAAAAAAACAATCGAAGCTATCGAAGCAAGCGAAATTAATGAGCTAAAAACCACATTATTAATAGTTTTTTTCATTTCTAACGCCTTAATCTTGCCAATAACTGATTTTTTTAGCTGATTTTTAGGCTCTATAATATTAAATAATTGATTTTTGCTATCCATACATTTGTTTATACGCTCATTTTGATAATTTGGGTGCATGTTTTTCTTCAAGTAATTTCTTCATTTTTATTAAAGCCCTTCTGTGGTGACTTTTTACTGTTTCTCTTGGTATATTCATTATTTCTGAGACTTCTGACAAAGACAGTTCACTTACATATTTTAATATCACAACTTCTTTTTGAATTGGTGTTAATTTAGTTAAAACATTCTCAACCTGTTTTTTATTTTCTGCCATTATGTATACTTCATCAGCTTTTAATTCTTCATCAGTAAGTGTGTCTTCTATAATATTTTCACCATTATCATTATCAAACATTGAAATTGGAATATCTTTCTTTTTTCGTAAATAATCAATAGCTGTGTTTTTTGCAATAGAAAAAACCCAAGTTTTAAAACTTTTTGTTGCATCAAATTTCTTCAGATTTTTCCATGCTTTTAAAAAAGTTTCTTGGGTAATATCCTCTGCAATTTTTTCATTACCAACAAACCTATATATAAAATTATATATTACCTTTAAATAGCGATTTACAATTTCAGTAAAACTATTTTTGTCGCCATTTAGATATTTAATAATAATTTCTATGTCAGATTTATTCATCAAGAATTATTCTATCACAAAAAGTGTCTAGTATTTATATTTGAATTTTTGAGAAAAAATAACTTCCTAAGCCCAAAAAAATGAGTGATGTAATAGATAACACTAAAATGTCAGTCCCAAGTCCAAAGTGTGTGACGTTAATCAGCAGGCTTCTAAAAGCATCAATACCATATGCAAGTGGATCAAGCGAAGAGATTATACTTAGAGCTTTTGGTAAACCTTGAAGTGGAAAGATTGCTCCTGATAAGAAAAATAATGGCATAACAAGAAAGTTTATGATGAGTTGAAAACCTTGCATATCTTCAAGAAGCGATGCAATCATCGTTCCAAGTGCGGTAAATAAAATAGCAACTAAAAACATTACTAAAAGTACAAATGGAAATATTATCCAGCTTGTAGGTCTAAAACCTAAAAATAATGAAATAAAAAATACGATTAGACCCTGGGCAACTGACATTGTCGCTCCACCAAGTGTTCTTCCAAACATAATATTAAATCGTGACACAGGAGCCACTAAAGTTTCTTTCAAAAAACCAAATTGCCTATCCCAAATAATTTCCATACCAGAAAAAACTGCAGAAAAAATTATACTCATTCCAATAATTCCCGGAACAAGAAAATTTAGATAGTTTCCATCACCAGCTTTTTGGAAAATTGGTCCAAAACCAAAACTCAAAGAAACCAGAAAAAGCAAAGGTTGAGCAAGAGAACCAATCATTCTTGATTTTGATCTCACATATCTTTTTAATTGTCTTAACCAAAGTATATATATTGTTTTCATAATATTTATCTTTTAGTCCACATTCTACGATGCATTCTCATACTGTCTTTTGATCCAGTATCTTCATTTCTAATTGTTTTACCAGTTAAACTCAAAAATGCTTCTTCAAGTGATTTTGCGTTAGCTTTTGTTTTTAATTCTTCTGCGGTTCCAGATGCGATAATTTTACCATTATCAATAATTGAAATCCTTTGGGCAATTTTCTCTGCCTCCTCCATATAGTGGGTTGTAAAGAAAATTGTTGTTCCTTCATTTTTATTTAATTCTTTCAAATAATTCCACATATGATTTCTTGTTTGTGGGTCAAGACCAAGAGTGGGTTCATCAAGAAAAATAATCTTAGGATGGTGCAAAAGCCCACGAGCAATCTCAAGTCTTCTTTTCATTCCACCAGAAAATTCTTTTACTAAGCTATTTTTTCTATCCCAAAGTTCCACAAATTTTAATAGATATTCAATTCTTTCTCTTCTTAATTTCTTTGGAACGTCATATAAAACACCATGAAATTCCATATTTTCCCAAGCTGTAAGCTCATCATCAAGGCTTGGGTCTTGAAAAACTATACCAAATGACTTTCTAACTTTATTGGAATCAAGCACCGGATTATTTCCATCTAAAAGTAAGCTTCCAGATGTTGGATTTAAAAGAGTTGTAAGCATTTTAATCGTTGTTGACTTCCCTGCTCCGTTTGGTCCAAGAAATGCAAATATTTCTCCGCGTTTAACATCAAAAGAAATATTATCAACAGCGATAAAGTCTCCAAATTTTTTTACAAGATTTTTTACTTCAATTATATTCACAGTAATTGATTATACAGTTAATATTTTATATCGCAAATATTTATAATTAAACTTGAATAATATTGATTTTTCTTGTATTCTTAATTCGTTTCAAATATTGGGGAATCGTCTAATGGTAGGACACATGCCTTTGGCGCATGGTATCGGGGTTCGAGTCCCTGTTCCCCAGCCAAGTCGAGCGACGCTCGAGATGCGTAAAAAAATGATTTATTGGAATTAAAAGTTATAAATTTATATACTAACCTTATATACCCTATACACCGCATCATCTCCTTCATCATAGTGGTCAGGTACGAATGCTTCTTCAGTCATTTCAACTCCAAGAGCTTTTAGGTCATTAATGTGTTTGTCCAGCATCTCCCTTGATGAATTTCTCAAGTGCATATCAAAGAGTATAGGTTGGTTTTTGGCTTGTGCTTTCGTTTTTAATATATCAATTATATTTTTGAACATTTTCCAACCGATTCCTTGTTTTTGTGCTTCTGGTAATACAGCTATGTCATCCAAATATACACATGGTTCACCCTCATCTGTTTCATCTTCTGTGGCAACCAAATATCCTATAGGTTCTACTTCAGTTTTACCTTCCGGAACACCCTCCACAATAAATGAATATTCCATACCATTACTGTGTTTCAATTCCTCTATCATTTCTTGACCTATTGCTAAATCATCACTGTAAATAATTTTCTCTAGTTTTTTTATAGAATCAAAATCAGTATTTTCAATAGATTTTATACTAATATCATTAAATTTTATTCTTTCTTTTTCTTCAGTTTTTGATTTCTTTTCAATTTTTTCTGCTTTATCCCATATTACTTTTACATTTTCATCTTCAGCTTCAAGGAAATAACTATCTGCACGGTTTGCACCACCAAGTTTAGTAAATGTTTTTTCGTTATCTTTCAATTTTGACATTATACTTGCACTAGGCAAATCGTTGTTTGCTTTACCAAGTACTACTTTATTTATGCCAATAGCTTTTCCGTATCCTTTTATATAATCTAGTAACTCTTTTGAGAGTTGTTCAGAATAATTTGAACTATACAAAGTATTTGACTCGACATTGTCCACTACAAGTGCTGGCTTACCTGCATCATCTTCACCTATCCAACACCAAGCAGCCGTTACCGGTTTATTTGTAGTTTCATCCCAGATATTTACAATCTGTACTCCAAGATCAGTAGCGTAGTCTGCTATTGTTGATTCTGCTCCCATATGTGCGCTATCTATACAAATACAACAAGGTGAATAATTACCTTGATATAGGTCTACATCTGGGTTTCTTGCCCAAACAAAAATACTCATAGGTCTTGATTCAAGTACTTCTTTATCTTTTTCCATCTTTTCACCAAATAAGTTCTGCAATGTATCTTTATCGGTATCATAGTGAGCAAATTGCTCAGCTAGTCCTTGTTCTATTTCTTGGATTAATGATTCTGCACGTTCTTTGCCAAGAGATGATAGTCTATCAAGCAAACTTTCTTTGAAATTAGCAATTCTTTTTCCAAGCATCATAAATTTATCCTGGAAATCACGTTTTGAATCGCCCAAAATCTTTTTGAGTTCGGTAATCTTTTTGCCAGACGGTTCTTTTTCGGACATTGCTGAATAAATCTGGTTTTCAGCATCAGTAAGTTTTTCTTGTGCAGAAGAGATATCATTCTTCAACATATCAAATCCACTAATGTCACTAAGTATTTTTTCCCAAACTGAAACAGTTTTGATTGTTTCAAGTTTCTTTCTCATTCCCAATAATCCTTTTTCAATCCCCTGCACTTTTCTCTCATTACCTTCTACCTTGGCTTTTTCTAACTCACTCTCCATCTTTTGTATCTGTGACTGTATTTGTGATGCATCTTCAATCGGAATCTGTGCTTTTTTGAGTTCTTCAATGTATTGTTTGAGAACTTCTTTTATCTTATTTGAATAACTACCAATAGTTTCTTTTATTCTATTTAATGGAGTTTGTACTGTTTCTGCAAAAGAAAGTGTTCCTTCTGCTGAATTTAGTGTGAAATTCGTTGTTTCTTCGTAGTTTAACCACTCTTGTGATTTTATTCCTGACTTCTCTATTTCAGCAATAATCTTTTTATTATCTTTGAAATCCATCAACGATTCTTGCATTAATATTCTAAATTCAACTGATTCAGGGTCAATATCAGGATTCTCAGACATAATTTTCTTTTTTGTATCAAAAAGCATTGAAATATTTTCTTTTGAATATCCATCAAATTCAATGTATTTAGCTAGAAGGTGTGGGCCATACTGTTCATTTCTATCAACGGCATCCATTAAAAACGGATTATCTTTAATTGCACTAATAAATTCTTTTGTATCAGAATTTTTAATTGATATTTTTATTAGTTCATACTTTAATTCAGATGATTTTGATTTGTATATTTTTTCTTTCAATTTCGGATATATTTTTTCAACTTCAATTATTAATTTTTTAAATTTTGGAAGCAAAGCAAATAGCTTTTCTATTGGAATCTCAACATTTAGTCTTTCTATTATTTCCAATGCATCAACATATTTATTATCTTTAAATTTATTAATTATAGTTTGAATTGCTACCTCTTGTATTTCAGTGGACTGAAATAATTTATCAGACAATGATAATGATTGGATTCTCTTTACATATTCAGGAGCACGGCCGTAATTTACTAAAAAACTGATTATATCTTCTGTTAACATTTTAGATAAAATATCTTTATTGATTTGAAATTTTTCTAGCATTTTTACTACTTGGTCAATTTCTCTGCCATGATTAATACTTAATAAATAAGTGACTCCATCAATAATATATTTTTGCATATCGGGTAATTTAAATATATCATCGCTTATTGAAAACTTTTTTTGTATTTCTAATGCAGTATCAATGAAACCTTGACTAAGAGAAAGCCCAATACTAGTCATAATAGTTTTTTGAGCTTTAGAAGATTTTAATAATTCATTTGATAATCCAAATCTTTTTATTATTTCCAAAGCCCCATTTGAATCCCAGTAATATATGCAATTAATTACAGCATTTTTTGCTGCTTTTTGTATCCTTGGTAATTTTAGTACGTCATCATTTATTTGAAATTTATCAATTATCTTCAGTATGTAAGAGCTACCTTCTTCTTTAAAATCATTAAGTTTGTGTGCTATACCATCAATAGCATTTCTCTGCATTTCTTTAGAATTTAATATTTCGTCAGGAATAGATAATTTTTCAATTAGATTTATAATTCCTGAAAAACTACCTTTATAATTATCAGAAAAATTTGCGTATATTTTTTTCAAACCAGTTTGCTGTATATCAGGAGATATTAGTTCATTGTCTGATATTTTAAAGGCTTTTTTAATTTTTATAAATCTATTAACATTGTCATCTGCAAGCGAATTCACAATACTATTGATAACAATATTTTTGACACCTTGCGATTTTAAGGTTTCATCAGTAATAAAAAATGCCTCTTTAACTTTTTGAATCAATTTTGGTTGAAAAAAATCATCATTTAGTAATTTATCTAAAACTTCATGTTGTGTTTTAATTTTTTTTAATATTTCATCAGATATAGAATATTTTTTTATAATTTTTTTATATTCACTATACTCATTATTTTTACTGTCACTAACAAATGTATCTATCATTGCTTTTATAGCAATTTTCTGTATTTCATTTTGGGGGACATTAAAATATTTAATAATACCTGCTAATTCTTTATCTTTATAATTTGATTCTATACAACGTTTCACTCCGCTAATTACTGATTTGTATATTTTATTTAAATTTAAAATTTCATCAGAAATATTAAATTTATTTTTTATTTTTATGAATATATCAAAGTTACCAATATCAATATTTGAAATCATGGATTTTATTGCCGATTTTTGTACTTCCGGAGAATTAATTATTTTATCAGGTATAGAAAATGTTTCTGCTATATTTTCTAATTGCTTGATTAGGTCAGTATGACCCATAGCATCCGTAATTTTTAGTATTATCTCTTTTTTAATTTCATCATTTGTTATTAGAGGTAAATATTTATTATTTTCCCTAATTGAATTATCATTAAAAATCAATGAGTAACTTAATAAAGAAAAAACACTTTTTTTAATACTGAGTTGTATATCTTTGGACTCTATTACTTTATCCGGAATATCATAAATTTTTTTAACTCTAATAGCGTCATTAAATTTTAAATAATCAATTTTACTTACCATTTCTTCAGTTGCGAGTTTCTGTATTATGGGTAATTTAATAATTTCATCAGCAAATGGCTTATCTTTTATAATTTTATAAGCTTTATCAATAAAACCACCTTTAAGATTTAATACCACCTCATCAATCAAGGCCTGTTTTTCTAATTCATTTGTATTTTTTGGTCCACCTTCCATATTGGTATTGTATCAAATAAGTATTATTTACAAAAACAACAAATCTCTATCAAAATCATCTGAGTCAGTTCCCTTCACTTTTCTTTTAATTGCTTTTTGCGTGGAAGCAAGATAGACAATATGTTTGCCAAATTTATTTTCAAGTGAATCAATTTGTTTGTGAATCACTTCAAATTTCTTTGACAAATTATTATTACCAAATAAATCACCCTGATTAATATCATCTGAAATAAGTTCATTAAAAGTTACACCTGCAGTTCTATACAAAATATTTTTCTTATAAACTTTATTAAAATTCTCTTCAATCAATGGTATTAATATTTCAGGAACATTTGTCGTTGAATTAAGTGTAATTTGATGTTCATTAATTACAAAATCTTTTGTTTTAAGAAAAAATGAAACTTTTTTTGGAACAAGTTTATAATATCTTGCTTTTGCACAACCTTCTTCCACGTGTTTAGAAAGCTGAGAAAGCAAAAATATTTTTTCATTAGTTGCCGGATAAAAAGACCTCGTTTTTTGTATTGAAGAATAAATAGTCTTTGTAATTGGATCAATTTTCATCAGATATTCACCGTTTAATTCATTCCAAAGTATTTCGTATGGCTTTGATAAATTTTCTCTAATCCACGTAACATTTTTTTGGATAAAATCTTTTGCAGTTATAATTCCTTTTCTTTTTAAGTAGTCAGACGTTTTTGGGCCAATACCCCATATTTTTTCTATTGGTGTTTTTGAAAGATAATCCAAAGTGGTATCTTTTGTAATTATTGTAAGGCCATTTGGTTTAACATATTTTGATGCTACTTTTGATAGTACTTTTGTCGGCGCAAGGCCAATCGAGACGGAAATATTTAGCTCATCATTTATTTCTTTTTTAATTTGCTCAGCTATTTGCCTATAATTCATTTTATGTAAACGCTCAATTCCAGTAAGGTCAGCAAAACATTCATCAATACTATATTCCTCAACATCATCAGCATATCTACGGACAATATCAAACATTTTCCCTGAATATTGAACATAAGCTTTATAATCTCCAGGAAGAATTGTGACTTTTGGAAAATCACGCTTTACCCTAAATATCGGCATGCCTCTTTTTATACCAAGTGCCTTTGCCTCATATGAAAGTGCAGAAACAATACCTCTTTCTTCACCAGTAACAACCGGCTTTCCTTTAAGTTTTGGATTTTTTGCCATTTCAACACCCACAAAAAATGCATCCCCATCAATGTGTAAAATCGTTTTTTCTTTTTTCACTTGCATATAGTTTAATTATAACAAATTATTATTGATAATTATTTCTTTCTTGATATCATTGTAGGGGTTAGTACAAAATTCAATCAAGGAGATTGATATGAAAAAATCAGTTTTAAGAAATATAAGCATTGATTTTATAGTAGAAGTAATTCAGAAATTGGGAGGAAAAAGGGGTGCAGAACATTTCCTTAAAACCGGGAAAATATTGAAGAAAAAAAAGAAATAAAACGGCGCAACCAATAAAAGGTTGCGCCATTACCATTAACATTAGCAAAGGTATTTACATAATTAGCAAACATATTATATAATACCAGTATGATTCCAATGGGCAAAGAACAGCATCTTGAATACAAAGCGCTTTTTCTTTTTGCTCTAAGAAGAGTTACGGTTGGAGTAATCATACTTTTACTTGCGTTGATCGTTGGCCTATTGAGACAGTTCATTGTTATAGGTATTTCCAGTGTTGTTGAAAATTTAAATTTTTTAAGTACAGCAAATATAAACGTTACCTCAATTGTGATGTTTCTAGATATAATACTTTTTTTGTTCGGCGTTTTTACTACAGCGATTGGGCTTTTAGTTGCATGGCTTGAACACAAAAATTATACATACAGATTTGATGAATTTAATTTTTTAATAAAGACAGGTATTATAAATAAATATGAAACCCTAATTCCATATCGTCAAATACAAGATGTCCATATTAAACGTTCACTAATATATCAGGTACTCGGTTTGAGCACTGTTGATATAAAAATGCTAAGCACCGAACAAGAATCTGGTCATGTTATGGATGAGGTCGTTATTGATAAAGTTGATAAATTTATTGCTGAAGAAATTCGCTCAGTCCTTTCAAGAAAAATTGGTATTCAAATTACAGAGGATAAATTTAAAGACAATAAAGTTCCTTTTAAATAATATATAAATGCAATATAAAAAAATCGCAACAAAATACATTGTCAGAATTGATAAAGGTGAAGAAATTGTTGAAACGCTAAAAAATATTTGTAAAGAAAATCAAATTAAGCTTGGCTCAGTTTCTGGTATTGGTGCAGCAAATAAAATTATCATTGGTCTATTTGAAACAGGGACAAAAAAATATCATTCGAAAGAGTTTAGTGGTGATTTTGAAATTGTTCCACTTGTCGGAAATATTTCAACCATGAATGGAGAAATATATTTGCATTTACACGCTAATATCGCTGACACAAAACACAATTCATTTGGTGGGCATCTCACTTCAGCACTAGTCAGCGCCACTTTTGAAGTTATAATTGACTCAATTGAGGGTGAAGTTGATAGAAAATTTAGTGATGAAGTAGGTTTGAATCTTTTAGACTTATAATTAGACCTATTTATGCGTCTTTTTCAAGGTATTGCTAGACTTAGCATAAAGGAGTATAATTCTTTTATTAATAGTTTTAATAATTTAAGCCTCATCCTCCGACAGGTGGACGGCAAACAAAAATATGGCAAAAGAAAATTCTGCATTTATGAAGCCTTTAAAAGTTAGTGCTGACCTTGAGAAAATAGTTGGTAAGGGACCAATGCCAAGATCAGAAGTTGTAAAGAAACTTTGGGTTTATATCAAAGGTAAGAAGCTTCAAGATCCTGCAAAAAAGAGAAACATAATTGCAGATGCAAATTTGAAAGTAGTATTTGGTGGAAAAGCAGTCGTTGATATGTTTGAGATGACAAAGCTTGTTTCAAAACATCTTTCATAGTAATTAATACAAACAGAAAAGGCCTTGCTTGCGCAAGGCCTTTTTAATTAAAACATATAACGCACTCCTTGTTTGGTCCACCTAAAATTTGATTGGATTGCTTCAATATTTTTTTTCTCCCAATCATCTGAATAGTGTAATAGGAACATTTTGTTTCTTGCATCATCTGGCAGGGTTTTTAACTCCTCCAGGGATGAGTGGACTCCTCCTGTAAAAAATTGACAGTCGTGGAACATAACTTCCGACCTATCTTTATACATTTCAATAAGTTTTGGGTCAAATTTTGTATCTCCGGAAACAAAAATCCGGTCATCTATCAGTAGTCCGTAACTGTTAAAACCGCCTTCCCAGTTTGTTGAACTATCGGGGATATGGTTTGTCTGAAATATTTCCAGCTTTATATCTCCAAATTTCACTTGAAATATTTCCCTTGGCTGATGTGCCTTCCATTCTGGTCTAACAACAGTAAAGTAATCTCCAAATGACAGTGCTTTTTTTGTCGCTTGTTCTTCTTCGTTATATTCTAATCCGCCACGAAGCGAATTTTCCCAAAGAACTCTCTGATAATCTCGGTTTATTATCATCACGATCTTTTGTTTACCCATAAACTTCCGTCCAACATATCTGTTTAAGAGAGCCAGAGATTCAATTCCGCCAATATGGTCAGCGTGTGAATGTGTTGGCAACATCACCTCGATGTCCATTGGTTCAAGCCCGGTTGTTTCGAGTAGAGCTTTCGGTCCAGTCATCCCGAAATCAACAAGAATATGTTCAGTACCCTTAATGATCAAAAAATTTGTTTGGTTCAATGTTTTTGCTGAGGCTGAACCAACACCCAAAAATACAATTTCTAGCTCACCATCATTTTTCAGTTTCAGTGGCTTCTCTATCGATACAATTTTCATAAATTCCTCCTTTTGTTGGATTCGCCCCAACTGTGCGTTAATATGTAAAACATCTCCTAATAACAGATTACATATTTTATTATGAATTGTCAATACCATATATTTTTGTAATATTTATAGTATAATTGTTCTATTACAAATATATAAAAAATTAAATGGTTGAAACACTAGAAAAAAATAAAGAGCTAACTTACGACGAACTCATAAAAATGCCTGAAGTTATCGAGGCATTTGAAATAATAAAAAAATTACCAGAAAACTTTACATATCACAATTTAAAACACACAAATGATGTGATGAGGGAAGCCGTATCTTTCGCAGTGGCAAATAATGAAAATGATGTCGTAATAAAACTCCAAGCAATCGCAGCAGCTTGGCATGATACAGGATTTTCAGTAGATCCCAAAAACCATGAGCAAGAGTCTGTAAACCTATTTAAAAACAGTGATACATATAAAAATTTGTCAGATGACGATAGGGCAGAAATCGTGAATACTATTTTAGGAACAAGAATCAGTTTTATGACACCGACAGAGATACTGGAAGAAAAAATAAAAAATGAGAAAGATTTACGAAAACGTGGAGTATTTGATGAAGAATTGTCTGATTTAAAATTAAAAATTAGTAAAGAAAAAATAACAGAAATAAAGGAACCAGCGTTGGTAAAAACTGGCGGAAAATATAACTATGTATTAGATGCTGATGTTAGCAATTTTGGTAGAAGTGATTTTAGCTATATTTTCGATAGATTATTTGAGGAAAATCATTTCAAAGAAGTAAGTAAAAAAAGAGCTGAAAACCCAGATGCATCAATTCAGGTATGTGATGTTCTACCAGCCGAATACATAAAGTCTCTTGATTTTGTATTAAAATTAATAAATAACCACTCTTGGAAAACAGAATCTGCCAAATCTAAACGTGAAATAAACGTTAGAGATAGTGTAATGTGGATAATTGCTACAAAAACAGAGTTGGAGAAAAAATATAAAATTGCTGCATAAATAAAAAACCACTCGATCGAGTGGTTTTTTATTTTATAAGTTTCGTTAAAACAATCTCAAGTGGTAATTCTGGAATATATGCTTTTGCAATCATATCATAGTAAAACAAAAGGGTTAGTAAAGTATCAGAATTAATTCCGGTTGGACCTTTTTCTGTAATTTCGGGTTTTTTGTCTGCAATGCTTTTTAAAAAATTAAAATCTGTATCAGTCATTTCATCTCTCAACTTCCCTTCTGAGCTCTTTAGATTTCTTAAAAGCAAAATTGAACGCATTTTGTGAAGAATTAGTTTAAAATACAAAAGCATATCTATATTTGACTCGGTTGCTTTTGAAATAGCGCCTAAACCAATGGTAATATTGTTTTCATCTATTGCTCGTATAAAGTCATTCACAACCTCAGACTTTGGCGCTCCAGTGACCATTTCTACCTCTTCTGGGCTGATTTTCTTGTCTTTTGAGGCGCTAATAACCTTCTGAAGGATACTCTGGGTATCACGGAAAGAACCATCACCTAGGAGTGCAATTAGATCCGCAGATGATGTTTCCAAAGAAAAACCTTCCTTTTTAGTAATTGCTACAACAACATCCTTAAGAACTTTTTGTGTTGGTTTTTTAAAAGAAAATGTTTGGCATCTTGAAACAATAGTGTCGGGAATTTTGTTTGCCTCTGTTGTCGCTAAAATAAAAATCACATGCTTTGGTGGTTCCTCAATAGTTTTCAAAAGTGCATTCCAAGCAGATTTTGAAAGCATGTGCGCTTCATCTAAAATATAAACTTTGTATTTTGATTCAAATGGCAGCGTGCTAACAGATTCATTTAATGCACGAATGTCATCCACACCAGTATTTGATGCAGCATCAATTTCCAAAATATCATTTGGTGTTGTGCCAATTTCTTTTGCAAGAATTCTGGCGACAGAAGTCTTACCCGTTCCTCTTGAACCAGCAAAAATATATGCGTGGGCAATATTTCCATTTTTAATTGAAGACTCTAAAACTTTAACAATATGGTCCTGTCCAAGGACCTCCTTGAATTTATTTGGTCTATATTTTCTGTATAATGCACTTTCTGTCATAAAAATATTATAGCATGATAATTATATTTTGGAATTAAAAAGGTCCGGCGTCTACGACGCCGGACCAGGTTATTCGCATTCGTATGTATTTCGATGTAATCTTTTACCGGCCCAAGAGTTTCTGCTACCCACCACTCGTGGATTTGTGCAGCCCTTTCTTGGGTTGCTGGTCGCCCCCTCCCTTAAACAGAAGTAGATTTGATCACCTCCTTCGATCACTTTTTATGGTGATCGAAATATGGACACTTCGTGCAGTCGGGCATTCCCTGTTTTGTTATTTTATCCTCACTCTGGTTAAGATGCCAGGCACATATTTCATGCATAAATATTCCCCCTTTAAAGAACAATTTAAAAGTTATGAAAACTTTTATCAAAAGAGCATAACATAACCTATTTTTGTGTCAAGCTTCGCTTTAAATAATTGTAAGTAATTACTTCCATCTCTTTTGCGTAATTTGTTTTCATCAATTCAACTCTTAGCTCTTTTGCATTATCAAAACCATTAACATAAGCTTTAAAATGTTTTTTCATGTTTGCAAAATTTCTGTGTGGTAAAAGTTTTTCATAAAGTTTTGTGTGTTCAACAAGAACATTAAGTTTTTCTTTTACTGAAATTTTTTCTGCTTTATTTTTAGAGTCCAGCCCGACCGAATGGTCATTCGGGCAGGCAAAAAACCAAGGATTACCAAAAATTGCACGTCCTATCATTACTCCATCAAAACCAGTTTCTTTTGCTAGCTTTTTACCTTGCTCTAAACTTTGTATATCTCCATTTACAATCAATGCGACTTTCTCATCGTGTTTGCGAACAGTTTTTGCTATATCTTTTGCGAGTTCAAAATGTGCAGGCACATCTGACATTTCTTTTTTTGTTCTCAAATGAATAGTTAAAGCGGATATATTTTCTTTTAATATTTTAGGAAGCCAAGTTTTATATTGAATATGATTAAAACCAATCCTAGTTTTTACTGAAATTGGTAACTTGGGAGCACCGAGCTTAGCAGCACGAATAATCTCACAAGCGAGCTTAGGTGTATTTATAAGGGCAGAGCCAGCTCCTTGCTTCACCACAGCCCTATCCGGGCAACCCATATTGATATCAATGCCATCAAATCCTAGTTTTGAAATAATTTGACAGGTTGTTTTAATATTCTCTGGCTTTGCACCAAAAATTTGTGCAATTATTGGTTTTTCTTTTTTTGAGTATTTTAAAATTGGTAATAATTTTTTTCTACCTTCAATTGAAGCAATACCATCAGCTGAAACAAATTCAGTCCAAAATATATCTGGCCCGCCTTTTTTTGTGCCGTGTCTACTGTATTTTGCAATTATTTGTCGGAAAGCAATATCTGTAACATCAGACATTGGTGCTAGACAGAAAAATACTCCCTTTTTTGCAATTTTTTGCCAAAAATTATTCATGAGCCAGATATTAGCATACTTTTATTATATTTACTAAATTCAATATAAATGTTATTGTATGTTTATTATGGTTCAGAAAAAAAAACCAAAAATAGAAATATTACAAGCTGGTAACCCTGTTTTGAGACAGGTTTCTTCTGTCATTCCAGTAAATAAAGTTAAGTCTGCTGAAATTAAAAAAATAATTACTCAGTTAAAAGTGGCGATTGATAGTCAAGCAGATGCTGCAGCAATATCTGCTGTACAAATTGGAAAACCAATTCGTCTCTTTGTTATTGCAAAAAAAATATTTGGCATTGACATAAACAATCCAGAAAAAAATAGCGACAAGAAAGACTTAATTTTTATAAATCCAAAAATTGTTAAAACATCAAAAACAAAGCAATTACTTGAGGAAGGATGTCTTTCTGTGCGATATATTTATGGAAAAGTTCTTCGACCGGAGAAAGTCACAATTGAAGCTTATGATGAGAATGGTAAAAAGTTTTCTCGTGGTTTTTCTGGTTTACTTGCACAAGTTGTTCAACACGAAAATGACCACTTAAATGGAGTTTTGTTCACAGATAAAGCAACAGATATTCAAAAAATAAGTGAGGAGGAATATGAGAAAATGTTAAAAACTATGTAATTATGCTTACAAACTCTATTCACATCGCATTCTTTGGAAATTCAGATTTTTCATTGATTGTATTAAAAGAATTGAAAAAAAATGGAATTATTCCTGAGCTTGTTGTGACTACGCCAGATAAACCACAGGGCAGAAAAATGATGCTTATACCAACACCAACAAAGATTTGGGCCGAGAATAATAGTGTTGAATGTGTAGAACCAGAAAAACTTCAAGACGAAGCTTTTATTGAAAAGATAAAAAATCATAATCTTTTTATTGTCGCATCATATGGAAAAATTATTCCCAAAAACATTATTGATTTACCAAAATATAAAGTTTTGAATATTCACCCATCTTTATTGCCAAAGTATCGTGGTCCTTCCCCACTTCAAACACAAATTATAAATGATGAAAAAAATATTGGCGTTTCAGTAATGTTTATAGATGAAAAAGAGGACCATGGACCAATATTAGTGCAAAAGAAAGTTGATATTTTTGATTGGCCAGTTGGTTTTATTGCTTTACAGGAAACTCTTGCTAAAGAAGGAACAAAATTATTAGCAGAAATTTTGCCAGATTATTTAAGTGGTAAATTAAAAGCTAAAGTTCAAAATGAAAGTGAAGTTACTCACACAAGAAAAGTTGAAAAAACTAATGGGTTGATTGATTTACAAAATAATCCATACAAAAACTATTTAAAAACACTTGCTTATGAAGAATGGCCAAAAACATATTTTAAAGTAAATGGTAAAAGAATAATTATTACAAAAGCAATTTGGCAAAATAATAATTTAGAAATACAGAAAGTAATCCCTGAAGGGAAAAAAGAAATGAATTACCAGGATTTTTTGAGAGGTGTTCACAACTAGATTGTTGACATCGTATTTAAAAGTAGTATCATTTTTCTCCATAGCGAGGTAAGAGGGGGAAACTTTACTCGCAAGTCACCAAAATATGGTGGCGAACATGTGATGCATCGGCAGTAGCATCACATGGGCCCAACATGGTTTTTTACTTGTTGGGCTTTTTTATTTATAAAAATTATTTATCTCCGTAGAAACCTTTTATTAGCGCTTTAATTTTTGCTCCTCCTTTTCTAATTAAACTAACTTTTTTTTCTTTAAAAGATTTTAATTCTTCGATCAAGCCCTCAGTAACACTATCAATAGATACATATAAATCATCTTTCTCAGCTTCAATCCTTAAAGATTTTCCTCCGATATAAAGTGTGTATTCTGCTCTAAATAAGTCTCCAGTCTTATGATGATTGGTTGTTTTACCAATTTCAACATAACAAATAGGTAATTCTTTTTGGTTCGGATCAACAAATTTGTCTAGATGATTTACTCTTTTTTCTACATATTCCTTAATAGCTGGAGTCATCGAAAAACCTGTTGCTTTTATATTGTGTCGCATAAAATATTTTATTTAACTTCCCTATTTAAATTAATTTTCAGGGATACTTATAATCTTACTTGGAGAGTGATGACCGCTCACAATCCTTACTTCCCTATTATACACCTTAAAATAATCTCGCAATAGTTTTACTATTTTTTTATTTGCAAGATTTCTTTCGGCTGGTTCTTTTACTGATATATCAAAATGGTCACTCGATTTTTTTATTATTCTTTCTTTCTTTGCCTCAGTCGTAACTTTAATTTTAATATACATGTTCTAATTATACAGTATTTATGAAAACGCTTCACTTTTAACATTTTTTTTGATAGTATGTTAATCGCATTCCGGAGTAGTTGAAAACCGGAATAGTTTGTTTTTTTAGATTCCGGAGTAGCTCAGCGGTAGAGCAGTCGCCTGTTAAGCGATTGGTCACAGGTTCGATCCCTGTCTCCGGAGCCAAGTCGTGCCGAGCACGAGACGCGTAGAAATAGCTAGTTGATCATTAAGGCCAACTGCCCATTTTTATGCCCTATTCTCTCTTCTTAATGTAACAATTTTAATTATTGAAATAATAACAATCAAAAGACCAACACC
>CAIKXY010000003.1 GCA_903831595.1 uncultured bacterium | reverse complement strand
CCCCCCTCTACAGAAACTTTTGCCACTTTTACAGAAAGTAAAAACTGCTTATATTCTTTGGTATGAATATTATCAAATTCTGCCCAAACCACATAGATATTCTCTAGGAAATAGAATTGATACTTTATTTATAGAAATAATAGAAGCAATTTCAGTAGCAAGTTTTCTGCCAAAAGAAGAGAAAAGAACTTATATATCTGTTGCCATCAGAAAATTGGACACATTGAAAATCTTGATTATGGTTTTGTGGGAAACAAAATCTTTGGACAATAAAAAGTATATCGCTCTATCCCTGCATTTAAATGAAATTGGAAAAATGCTAGGTGGTTGGAATGGACAGATACTAAAACAAAACTCTCCCAAATAAATGGGAGAGAAATAAAAAGAATTTCGGACACCGCAGACGGATTGTTGCCATTGAAGTCATTGTCAAGCCAGTTGTTGTTCCAGTTCCACCTGTCATCGTTCCAGTACAGATACCGGACATACAGGTTGCCAGCGGAATTGCGGTTGTGTATAGAAAACCATCCAAATCACTGCCCTTTGAATGTTCTCAGGGCTGTATCGTATTCGGCATCGTAATGCCTTAGTTTTCTATACCAAGTATCTTCATTTTTTATTGAAGTGTCTACAATAAGCCCTCCGTTTGAAACCTTGGTCACAAACGCTCTCAACTTATGGATACTGGATTCGGTAGCAAGAAATCGTAATCTCTCACATATTCACCTAATACCAATTTTATTTTAACATAAAAAAACAGCCTGTTCACTCTCACCACTTTCGTAGTTTGAATGAACAGGACTGTTGTATTACATTCGGAAGAACTAAGTTCAAAGAGTCAAAGTGCTAGTGCACAGTGACCCAAGAACAAAGTCCTAACTTGCGGACACCGCAGACGGATTGAGGCCATCGAAGTCATTGCCAAGCCAGAAGTCGTCCCAGTCCCACCCGCCATCGTCCCAGTACAGATACCGGACATACAGGCCGCCAGCGGAACGGCGGTAAATCGTTCCCCAAAAGAAAACGTATTTACCTTTTAACTCCTCGGGGATTAGGTGCTGATTTTCTTTTTTGAGAAGAAAATCTAACACATTGGCGGGGAGCACTGGCTCCTTTTTGAGCCTCTTGCGAAGCTCATTGCCACTAATCCGTCCCTTGATTTGTTCTTTGGACAAGTGGAGTTTGACTTTCGTCATATCCAACTTGTATAATCCTTTAATCCGATTCTGCAACTGTTCATTCTCAGGTAGGATTGACCAGCCATCAGGTGTGAACGGTGTTTCGTTGCAGTCGACAAGACATTCAAACGGCTTAATTTCGGCACGCCCGAGCAAGACCTCACGAACTTTGGTGAGAAAACCTTTCTGTTCGCAAAGTTTTTTTATTTCCTCGTTCGTCCATGGTCCTTCACGCCGCATTGCCAATTTAATTTCATTGGCTTGACCAACATCGATCATAAGATCATTGTTGTTCATAAAACCTCCTTTTTTGGACCAGTTCTTTCGAACATTGTCCGTTTGCTGTTCGACATAATATTATCTTTGCCACAGCAGATAATTTCCATACGATATAGAAACTATCTGCTATAACGAAGACATAATTTAAATGAACTTTATTAACTAACTACAATTATACACCCTTTGGGCTTGTGTGTCAAGGGCAGAACAAGGGGCAGTTTCCAAAGGAAACTGCCCCTTGAGTTAATTTTTAAAAAATATAATTTGTGCTAGTATAAAGGCGGAAATTCGCGGAGCGAATTTCCGCCTTTATTAGTTATTAATTTTGCTTAGTTTACAAATAAGCAGTTTGAAAAGCGTTTTTTAACACTTTTTAATCTGGAATTTGTAAATTAGGCTAGTAAATATGAAAACACAATCGTTTGAAATGGAACTTGGCGGGAAAAAACTCAGCGCCGAGTTTAATGATTTGGCAGAAAATGCCGATGGTTCAGTTATTTTAAGATACGGTGCAACAGCAGTCCTCGCCACCGTTGTTATGTCAAAAAAAGAAAAGCCAGAAGCAGGTTATTTTCCTTTGACAATTGATTACGAAGAAAAATTTTATGCGTCAGGACAAATTTTAGGTTCAAGATACACAAGAAGGGAAGGAAAACCTTCTGATGAAGCAATTCTTTCTGGAAGAATTACCGACAGAACAATTCGCCCACTTTTTGAACAATGGATTAGAAATGAAATACAAGTTGTTATCACTGTTCTCTCACTCGACCAAGACGACCCAGATGTTTTGGGTGTTATTGCTGCATCACTTGCACTTGGAGTTTCAAGAATACCTTTCAACGGCCCAGTGAGTGCTGTTAGGGTTTCAAAACACAAGAACGACGGCTTCCAATTAAATCCAACTTATGTAGAAAGAGAAAATGAAACCTATGAAATCGACCTTTTGGCTTGCGGAAAAGACGGAAATATAAATATGATTGAGCTTGGTGGAGATGAAGCACAAGAAGCGACAGTTATTGAAGGTCTAAAAATGGCATCTCTTGAAATTGAAAAAATAAATGCATGGCAAGCAAAAATAATTTCAAAAATTGGAGTAAAAAAGACAGAATTAGTTGCACCAAAAATGCCAGAGAGTGTTTCAAAACTTTTTGCTGAAAAAATTGAAAGTAAATTTGCAAAAACTGTGATGAGCGGAATTCCAGGACATTCAAAGATTGATGAAATTACCGAAGAATGGATGACCGTTGCAAAAGAATCTCTATCAGAAGAAGATTTTGAATTTGCAGACAAATATATGGAAGAAAAACTTGATGAATTGATACACGAACAAGTTTTGAAAAATGATAAACGCGCTGACGGAAGAAAAATAGACGAACTCAGACCTTTGTATGCACAGGCTGGTGGAGTTTCTCCAATTCTTCACGGTTCAGGAATATTTTACAGAGGTGGAACGCATATTCTTTCGGTTCTTACGCTTGGCGGACCACGAGACGCACAGGTCATAGAAGGAATGGAAGACAAACAAGAAGCAAAAAGATTTATGCACCATTATAATTTTCCTCCTTTCTCAGTTGGAGAAACAGGAAGAATGGGCGGAACAAATAGAAGAATGATTGGACACGGAAATCTTGCTGAAAAAGCTTTGCTTCCAATGATTCCAAAAATAGCAGATTTCCCTTATACAATAAGGCTAGTTTCTGAAGCTCTTTCATCAAACGGTTCAACTTCAATGGGCTCTGTTTGTGCTTCAACACTTGCACTTATGGACGGTGGAGTTCCAATAAAAAAACCAGTGGCAGGTATCGCAAGTGGACTTATGTCAGACGGAAAAGGAACTTACAAAGTTCTTACAGATATTCAAGGTCCAGAAGATCACTACGGTGATATGGATTTCAAAGTTGCTGGAACAAAAGATGGAGTCACTGCAATACAAATGGATGTAAAAGTAAGTGGAATTCCAATTTCAGTTCTTGAAACTGCATTCCAAAAAGCAAAAACTGCAAGATTACAAATTTTGGATGTAATTACAAAAAATTTAGCTGAGTCAAGAAAAGATATTTCCGCTCACGCTCCAAAAATATTGGTAATTAAAATAAATCCAGAACAAATCGGTGGGGTAATCGGCTCGGGTGGAAAAACAATAAAGAGTATTAAAGAAAAAACTGGTGCAGAAATTGATATTGATGATGATGGAACAGTTTATCTTACTGGTAAAAATGGTTCTGCAGAAAAAGCAAAAATAATTGTTGAAAGCATGACCCACGAATACAAACCAGGAGAAAAATTTGAGGGAACCGTGGTAAGAGTTGAGGCTTTTGGTGCATTTGTAAATATTGGTTATGAAACTGATGGGCTTGTCCACGTTTCAGAGATTGCACCATTTAGAATTGATAATGTTGGAGATTATCTAAAAATTGGTGATAAAGTCCCTGTTATTGTAAAAGAAATAGATGAAAGAGACAGAATCGCCTTGTCTATAAAAGCAAGGAACCCTGATTTTATAAAAAGGAAAAATCCGCCAGCACCAACAGTTCCACCAGCTGGACCTGAAAAAATATAGTTAAACTAAAAAATACCGAGACAACTTCGGTATTTTTTAGTATAATTGGTTTTGAATAAAAAACCTATGGACGAAGAAAAAAAAACAGGAACTAATAATGTTAATGTGGAAACAAAAGAGGCAATTGCAAATCAGCTAGACTCTTTTATCAATCCAAATGACAAAACAAAAAATACACCAAATATTGGTTCATATTCTTCAATGCAAGAAAAGGTTTCACCAATAAATGTTGAGAATTTAGACAACAAAGAACAGCCCAAGCAAAATCGCCCAATAATTCGCACATATAAAAGCGATGTTGAAGAAACTATTCAGACAAATCACATTTCTTCAATAAATATGGCAATTGCTGAGAATAGAAAAATGCTTAGCCAACAAAAAACCACGGATATAGAAACAAAAAAAATAAAATTAAATAGAAACATCATGGTAATAAGTGTAATTCTAGTTGTTGGTGGTGCATTAACATTTATTATCCCAAAATTATTAATCCAGGCACAATATGGACCAAAAGCAACACCAATTGAGACCGTTTCTTCTGCCCCAATTATTACAGTTGACGTAGAAGAAAAAATTAATATACAAGATATCGTTTTAAATAGAGTAAGCACGACTTTAAAGGAAAGGGTAGACCAATCAAGTACCCAACTTGGACAAATAAAAAATTATTTTCTTACTGAAGGCACCGGGACAGCTGAGACTTTAATTACCGCTAGTCATTTCTTATCACTAATGAATGCAACACTACCTTCGGAAATACAAAGGACATTAAAAAACCCCTACATGTTTGGTTCCTATAATTATAATGGTAATCAGAGGTTCCTTATTTTGAAAGTAGGCGCTTATGACACGACATTTTCAGGCATGCTCCAGTGGGAAACAAATTTATGGCAAGATTTTAAAGAATTGTTTAGTCTAAAAAATGATAACTCAACCCTAAGTGCCACATATGGTCTAGATATTAAAAAATTTCAAGATGCGACATTTTATAACAAAGACTGCAGAGTGGTGAGGGATTCGTCGGGAAATATAATCTTTCTTTACTCAATTATTGATGAAGACACAGTAGTAATCACAACTAGTACAGATACTTTGCGAGAGATTATTAATAGAGTGAGCAAGGCAAGGGTTGTAACACAGTAGGTTTTGTTAAATAGACAAAATTTGATATAATTTGCATATGATTGATACAAAAAAATACAAAACAAGTTTAGAAAAAGAACTCAAGTTATTAGAAGATGAGATGAAAAAAATTGCACGGAAAAATCCATCAAATCCTAATGATTGGGAACCAGTTGAGTCCGAAATGAATGCAGATACTGCCGATTCAGACGAAGTCGCAGATGAGATGGAAAATTTTGGTGAGAATGCATCAATACTTAGCAAACTTGAGGGACAATATGACGATATTAAAATAGCATTAGACAAAATTAAGAACGGAACTTATGGAAAGTGCGAAGTTGGTGGCGAAGATATACCAGAAAAAAGACTCGAAGCAAATCCTGCTGCTAGAACTTGTATAAAACATGCAAAGTAGTTCAAAAGTTTTAAGTTAAAAGTTTAAAAGTAAATAAAAAGATGGTTTTCGCAGAACGAAAACCATCTTTTTATTTTGTTTTTTAAAAAATTTCTGTATAATATTTAACGAATGAATTTTGCAAAAACCAAAAGTGCCCAGACTATAGGTCTCGGTGCAAAAATAATTGATGTTGAGATAGATTTATCAAAAGGTCTTCATTCTTTCACCATCGTCGGTCTTCCAGACAAGGGAGTTGAAGAATCCCGCGACAGAGTTTCCGCATCAATTAAAAATAGTGGCTTTACTTCTCCTAAAAGTTTAAATCAAAAAGTTGTTGTTTCACTTGCTCCAGCCGATATTAAAAAAGAAGGGCCTATTTTTGATGTGGCTATTTCACTTTCATACTTGCTCGCAAGTGGTGAAATTGAATTTGATGCAAAAAATAAACTTTTTCTTGGCGAACTATCACTTGATGGTAATCTCCGAAGAATAAATGGTGTTCTTCCAATAGTTTCACAGGCCAAAAACGAAGGCTTTACTGAAGTTTTTTTACCCAAAGAAAACGCTAGGGAAGCAGCCCTCATTTCAGATATAAAAATATACGGAGCAAATACTCTAAAAGAAATAATTGAGCATTTAAATACAAAACAAATCAACAAAAAATCTGGAACCGCTGTTGTTCAAACAAAAAAATTAGAACAGCAACCAAAAACAGAGATAATTCTAGAAAATGAAGACGCTATTATTGATTTTAGCGAAATAAAGGGCCAGGAAACCGCAAAAAGGGGACTGGAAATTGCTGCGGCAGGTGGTCACAACATTGCAATGTATGGTCCACCAGGAACTGGAAAAACAATGCTCGCAAAAGCGTTCTCTCATATTCTCCCAACGCTTTCTTTTGATGAAATTTTAGAAATTACTTCTATTCATTCTGTTGCTGGAACATTAAAAAAAGATATTATTACGAAATCTCCGGTGAGAGCTCCGCATCACACAGCCTCTTATGTTTCAATCGTTGGTGGAGGAGCAATCCCGAAACCAGGGGAAATAACTTTGGCACATCGCGGCGTCCTTTTTCTTGATGAGTTTCCAGAATTTGATAGAAAAGTAATTGAAACGCTTCGTGAACCACTTGAAGAAAGTGAAATAAGTATTTCAAGATCTCGCGGTACTGTAACTTTTCCTGCAAATTTCATTTTGATTGCTGCAATGAACCCATGCCCATGTGGAAATTTTGGCTCTAAAACAAAAGAATGTGTTTGCAAGCCGACTGACCTACTAAGATATCAGAGAAAAATTTCCGGACCAATCATAGACAGGATAGATATGTGGGTGGAAGTTTCACAAATTAATTATGAAAAATTATCTGTAGATAATTCTGAGAAAAAAGAGACTGAACTGATCAAAGAACGTGTCATAAAAGCAAGAGAAATACAAAGAGAAAGATTTACAACAGCCGGAAGAAAAATAAAAACAAATAGTGAAATGTCAGCAAAAGATATCAATAAAATTGTTGATTTAGAAAAAAGCGCGATGGAAATATTAAACACCTCAGCTAAAAAATTGGACTTATCTGCTCGCGCATACCACCGAATCATAAAACTTGCGAGAACTATAGCTGATTTAGACAACAGTAAATCAATTAAATCTCCACACATTCTTGAAGCACTACAATACAGACCAAAAAGGAATCAATAAATAAGAGCGGCCCACGAAGTGGGCCGCTCTTATTTTATATTTAATATTCAGAAGGATCCTGCATGAAGTTATAGGCCCCACGGATTTCAAAGTGTAAGTGAGGTCCTGTAGAATTTCCGGTGTTTCCAGTCTTGGCTATTATTTGACCATGATAAACCGTATCTCCCTCATTAACAAATACTTGACTCAAGTGACCATAAACGGTTTGTGTTCCATTGTAATGTGAAATGACAATATATTTTCCATAACCACCATTCCAACCATAGGTTTTAGCAATTATTACTTGACCAGCTGCCACTGCATATAAATTTGAACCAACTGGTATTCCTATATCAACAGCATTATATCCATGCAAACCTTGTGTCTTCATTCCACCAATAACCGGTCTAATATAATACCCAGCATATTGTGGACCACTTCCACCGCGATAAGGATTGCCTTTTACTGCTGGTTTTGCTCCACTGACTCTTGCTGCCCCCTCACCATCAGGAATTACTATAGTATCACCAATAACAAGTGAGGAACTCGAATCTAAACCGTTAAACTGAGAAATTTCTCCCGCATCCGCTTTATATTTTTTAGCAATAGATTTTAATGTGTCTCCTTTTGCGACCGTGTGTAATGTTCCGGAAACAGGCAAAATAACAAGGGACTGTCCTTCTTTCAGGCCTAAAGAACTAAGATTGTTTGCCCAAATAATTGTGTTTGAAGTGACACCATACATTTTTGCTATTGTTGAGACTGTATCGCCTTTTCTAACTACGTATTTACTAATTTGTCCTGTACTTACTGTGTCGCTAATATCTGCCAGCGTTCCTGATGGACCACTTTCAGATACCAGTGCTTCATTATTATCTGCAACTGTAATGTCTCCACCTCCAACAGCAGCATTAATATCAAAATTGACTGCACTTTGAAGTAGGGGAACGTTTTGTGAATTAGTATCGGTTGGTTTACTTTCAATGACTTGGCTGTTTCCAGAAAAGAAATTAGAAATAGCAGATAAAATGCCTGCATTTGCAGTGACAGGCAATGAATAACTTAATGAAAAGATTGTTATAAATACCAATAGCCATCTTGTATAAATGGCTAGTAATATAGGTTTTATGGAATGGCGCTTAGAGTTTAACTCACTTTTAGAGCCAGTTTTAGAGTTTTTTCTTAAAATAAGCCGATTTTATTAAGGGAATACGGTATTCTCTGAATCTTAATGGCTCTGTTGAGCCACTATATATGTATTTATTACATGATTTCTGTATGTATATAATGATACTACTTACATCCCCATAGTCAATTGACTTATCAACATGATAGTTGTTTATAATTAGTTAATAAATACCTATTTTGTTATCCATACTTTCTTAAAATCATCAATAAAATCAACGTTTTTTGCAAATAATTGGCCAAATTAGTATCATACACCTTGTCCATGCTATATTAGTGTTATGACACACCTTTTAGGACTAAACGAGCAACAAAAAGAGGCAGTTTTGCAAAAAAACGGGCCGGTTTTGATTATTGCAGGGGCTGGAGCAGGTAAAACAAAAACAATCGCACATAGAATTTTACATTTGATTAAAAACGGGGTCCACCCAGAAAACATTTTGGCTATAACTTTTACAAACAAAGCCGCAAAAGAAATGCGAGAAAGGGTAGAAAAAATTATTGCAAGTGACAAAAAATTAAATATTCCACTTACTTACAATCACAAACCTTTTATCAGCACTTTTCACTCACTCGGAGTTCATATTATAAAAGAAAATAGCAAAATTATCGGGCTCACAAAAAATTTTAGCATTATGGACAGGAGTGATTCTTCAAAACTTGTAAAAGAGTGTTTGAAAAGTTTAGATATTGATCCAAAACAATTTGAACCAAGCAAAATTTTAAATATTATTTCTCGTGAAAAAGGGAATTTGATCTCTGCTCAAGAATATTCAGTCGGGTCAGAAAAAAATGGTTACACTTTGCAATCTGTCACACAAAAAGTTTGGCCAATGTATGAAAATAAACTTGCGCAAGAAAAAGCACTCGATTTTGATGATTTACTTTTGAAAAGTTATAACATCTTAAAAAATCATAAAGAGGTTTTGGAAAAATATCAAAATCTCTGGAAATATATTCATATCGACGAATATCAAGATACAAACAAAGTTCAGTATATGACGGCCAAACTTTTGGCAGAAAAAAATAGAAATATTTGTGTGGTGGGGGATGTGGACCAAAGCATTTACAGCTGGCGCGGAGCAGATATTGAAAATATTTTGAGTTTTGAAAAAGATTATCCTGAAGCAAAAGTAATTTTGCTTGAAGAAAATTATCGTTCAACACAAACAATACTTTCTGTCGCAAATGAAGTGATAAAAAATAATAAATTGAGGAAAGAAAAAAATCTTTTTACAAAAAATACTGTGGGTGAAAAAGTGTCATTTTTAAAGGCATTAAATGAGATAGAAGAAGCAAGATTTATCGCAAGAAAAGCACAAGAATTGATAGGAAAAGGAGTTAGTCCAAGAGAGATTTCAGTGCTATACAGAGCCAATTTTCAGTCACGTGTGCTTGAAGAAGCTTTTCTCACTGAGAATGTTCCGTACCAGGTTTTAGGAACAAAATTCTTTGAAAGAAAGGAGGTTAAAGATGTGCTGTCTTTTCTTCGTGCAAGCTTAAATCCAGAAAGTTTGAGTGATTTAAAAAGAATAATAAATATTCCGGCACGTGGAATAGGAAAAGTTACTATTTTAAAAATTTTTGAAGGTGGAAAAGATAAATTGCCAGATGGAATTAAAGAAAAAGTAAATAGTTTTTTTAATTTACTCGCAAAAATTAAAAATGAAACAGAAAAATTAAAACCGTCAGAAGTTATTAAATTTATTATTAAAGAAAGTGGTCTTGAATTAGAATTGCAAAGAGGGAACGATGAAGACAAAGAAAGATTAGAAAACATGCGTGAGCTTGCAACTCTTGCAATCAAATATGACCACCTTCCAAAGCCGGAAGGAATAGAAAAACTTTTAGAAGAAGCTGCGCTGATGACTGACCAAGATTCATTAGAAAAAAATGAAAACGCTGTAAAGCTTATGACGGTTCACGCTTCAAAAGGTTTGGAATTTGATTATGTTATTATTACTGGACTTGAACAAGATTTATTTCCGCATCAAGGAATGGGCACAGAAGCAAAAACTCCAGAAGAAATGGAGGAGGAGCGAAGATTGTTTTATGTTGCTTTGACTCGTGCAAGGAAAAAATTATTCTTAACTTATGCAGAAATGAGAACAATTTATGGTTCGCAACAAATGAATTTGCCATCAATTTTTCTAGGAGAATTTGATAATGGGCATCTTGAAGAAGAAAATTTTGAATATCGGGAAAAAATCGTTTATTTGGAATGGTAATATATAATTTAATTCGATCGTGATAGTATTATAATTATGAAACAAACACATTATCGGGCTATATTTTTTTGTACTTACATACCAATATTAATTTATTTATTAGGTTATTTATTTATACATTTTTACCCTTCTAATAGTATCCCAAGTTGGATAGTATATTTTATATTCCCAACTTCATTTAGTATATTAATAATCACTCCTATTACTTGCATTGTTTCTTTAATATTAGGAATTAAATCTAAAGATTGGAAATATATCTTACTCGGAATTTTACCTCCGATTATATTTTACATTTTCTTTATAAAAGGTATTTTTTAATTATAAATGCAAATAAAAGCAAAAAAATCACTGGGACAAAATTTTTTGAAGTCAAAGACTGCTCTTTTGGCTATGATAAAAGCTGGAGAAATTATTTCGGATGACATTGTGCTTGAAATAGGCCCAGGACAGGGAGCACTTACCGAAAAAATACTAGAAACTGGTGCAAAAGTTATTGCCGTTGAGAAAGACGACCGACTTATTGAGGTGTTAGATGAAAAATTTGCAGAATCTGTGAAAAATAGTCAGTTTACTCTTATTCATGGCGATATTTTGGAATTAGACTTAAACAAAATGGGCTTGAAAAATGGTAATTTTAAGCTAATTGCCAACATTCCTTACTATATTACAGGCCTTATTTTCAGAAAATTCCTTTCTGGCGATATTCAGCCAAAAAAACTCGTGATAATGGTCCAAAAAGAGATTGCCGACAGAATAGTTGCCCGAGATGGTAAAGAAAGTTTGCTTTCTCTATCAGTAAAAGCCTACGGAGATGTAAAAAAGATTATGAAAGTAGAAAAAGAGAATTTTAGTCCAAAGCCAAAGGTAGATTCGGCTATTTTGCTTATAAATGACATTTCTAAAGACTTTTTCAATGAAATAAACGAAGAAAAGTTCTTCGATATTATAAAAACCGGCTTCGCACATAAAAGAAAAATGTTAGTTGCAAATTTAAAAGAAAAATTTGGCCAAAACGACCTACAAAAAATATTCCAACATCTAAAAATTCCGGAAAAGTCTCGCTCTGAAAATTTAAAGTTAGAAGACTGGAAAATACTAACAAAAAATTTAAATAGTTGAATTTTTTAATCATTATTAGTATTGCCAATAATACTTGCTTTGTGTTTTATAACAATTAATTATATAATTGTTATATTATTATTTAT
>CAIKXY010000002.1 GCA_903831595.1 uncultured bacterium | reverse complement strand
GTTATAACTCCTGAACCGACTGTCTTTCCTCCTTCTCTAATAGCAAATTTCATTTTGTCTTCTAGAGCAACTGGAGCAACAAGCTTAACTTTAAATGTAACTGTATCTCCTGGCATAACCATTTCTACTCCAGCAGCAAGTGTAACATCTCCTGTTACGTCTGTTGTTCTCATGTAGAATTGTGGTTTGTAACCTGTAAAGAATGGGGTATGTCTTCCACCTTCCTCTTTCTTCAACACGTATACTTCTGATTCAAATTCTGTGTGTGGAGTAACTGAACCAATTTTTGCCAAAACTTGACCTCTGTGAACTTCTTCTTTCTTTGTACCTCTCAAAAGAACTCCGGCGTTGTCACCAGCTTGTCCTTCTTTAAGTTGTTTATTGAACATTTCAATACCAGTGACTGTTGTATTTGTTGTTGGTTTTATACCGACAATTTCAACTGTATCACCGATTTTCAAAACTCCTCTTTCAATTCTTCCTGTAACAACTGTTCCTCTTCCTTCAATTGAGAATATATCTTCAATAGGCATAAGGAATGGCTTATCTACGTCTCTTACTGGAAGTGGAATGTATGTATCAAGAGCGTTCATAAGCTCAGTTATACATTTTGCTGCTGGCTCATCTGCTGATTTTACGGCAAGAGCTTGGCTAGCTGAACCTCTAATAATAGGAGCATGTTCTCCATCAAAGTTGTATTTTGTCAAAAGTTCTCTAACTTCTGCTTCAACAAGATCCAAAAGTTCTGCATCTGGAACAAGGTCAACCTTGTTTAAGAATACAATAATTTTTGGAACTCCGACTTGGTTTGCCAAAAGAATGTGTTCTCTTGTTTGAGGCATTGGACCATCTACTGCAGACACGACAAGAATAGCACCGTCCATTTGAGCGGCACCTGTGATCATGTTCTTGATGTAGTCAGCGTGACCTGGACAATCTACGTGAGCGTAGTGTCTCTTGTCAGATGAATATTCAACGTGAGAAATTGCAATTGTAATAATTTTTGTTGCATCTCTTCTTCCTGCTGATTCTGATGCTTTTGCAACTGAATCATAAGCAATATCATTTGCTAAACCTTTTAATGACTGCACGTGTGTGATAGCTGCGGTCAAAGTTGTTTTCCCGTGGTCAATGTGACCAATTGTACCAACGTTTACGTGTGGTTTATCTCTTAAAAAATCTGCCATATTTTTTTGTTTATTTTTTAAATAGAGTGCACGAGAAGTGCTCTATTTAGAAAACAAACTAATTAATTAACTCCCATCATTCACCCAATTACACAAGGCAAAATGGCGAACTGGGAAACTTATAAATTACGACTTGCAACTTATGTGAATTTTTTAAATAAACCCCAAAATAGATTCAGGGCAAATTAAAAAAGCACTCAGTGCGTACCAAAAATAATAGCAAAAGAAAAGCAAAGAGTCAATACAAAAGGCGGGGCGCTTCGCGCCCCGCCTTTTGTATTGTATTTCAACTTTAAAAAGTGAAATTATTAACTGATTCTATGCTCTTTGAGTTGCTGTTCCCCTTGTTTCTATAATTTCTTTTGCAACGTTTGGTGGAACTATTTCGTAGCTTCCAAATTCCATTGTTGAGCTAGCTCTTCCCTCTGTAAGAGATCTCAAGGTAGTGACATAACCAAACATTTCTGCCAAAGGAACATTTGCTCTTATGACTTTGTTCATTCCTCTGTCAAACATTTCAGTTATTTGTCCTCTTCTTGAATTAATACTTCCTGAGACGTCTCCCATGAATTTTTCTGGAGTTACGACCTCAACTTTCATCACAGGTTCAAGAATAACAGGTCTTGCTCTTCTTGCTGCATCTTGGAAAGCCATAGAAGCGGCAATCTTATAAGCCATTTCTGAAGAGTCAACATCGTGGAAGGAACCGTATGTAAGTTCGCAAGAAATATTTACAACTCTATAACCAGCGAGAATTCCTCTTTCCATACTTTCACGAACTCCTTTTTCAACTGCTGGAATAAATTCTCCAGGAATAACTCCTCCTTTAATAGAATCGATAAATTCGAAGTCATCATACCTCTTGATATTTTTTGCAATCTTTTTACCTTCCTCAAGAGGTTGCATTGGTTTGATTTTTATAAGAACGTGACCGTATTGTCCTTTTCCTCCAGATTGCTTGATGTATTTTTCTTCTTTTTCAGCTTCACCAGTAATAGTTTCTTTGTAAGCAACTTGTGGTTTTCCTACATTTGCTTCAACGCCGAATTCTCTTTTCATTCTATCAACAAGAATTTCAAGGTGAAGCTCACCCATACCAGCCATAACAGTTTCTCCTGTTTCTGGGTCTGATTTAATTTTAAATGTTGGATCTTCATCAGAAAGTTTCTTCAAAGCAAATCCCATTTTTTCTTGGTCTGCTTTTGTCTTTGGTTCAATTCTCAAATTGATAACTGGTTCTGGGAATACGATTTGGTCAAGTTGAATTGGATTTGCTTCATCACAAAGTGTGTGGCTTGTTTTTGCATTTTTCAAACCGACGGCTGCTGCGATTTCTCCAGCAAAAACTGTTTCAACTTCTTCTCTATCGTTTGCGTGCATTCTAACAACTCTACCAAGTCTTTCTTTTTCTCCGGTTGTTGAATTGTAAATGTATGTTCCAGAAGAAATTGTTCCAGAATATACTCTAAAATATGTAAGTTGCCCTACGAATGGATCGTTTTGCAATTTGAAAGCCAAAGCACAAAATGGCTCTTCATCTGATGCGTGTCTTACAACTTCTTCTCCGTTTCTTGGGTCAATTCCTTTCACTGGTGGAATATCAAGTGGTGAAGGAAGATAATCAACAACAGCATCAAGAGTAAGTTGAATACCTTTATTTTTTAAAGCTGAACCGGTAAATACTGGAACGATTGTATTTGCGATAGTTGCTTTTCTCAAAACAACCTTTAACTCATCAATTGGAATTTCTTTTCCTTCCAAATAATCATTCATAAGTTTTTCATCTTGTTCGGCGATTTTTTCTACAAGCTCAAGTCTGTATTTTTTTGCATCTTCCAAATATTCAGCTGGAATTTCAGCTTCTTTGACATCTTCTCCCATTTTTCCTTCAAAATAGTAGGCTTTCATTTTCAAAAGGTCTATGACTCCGTTGAAATTTTCTTCTGTTCCGATAGGAAGTTGCATTCTTACTGCATGTTTTGTAAGTCTTTCAAGGATTGATTGGAATGATCTTTCAAAATTTCCTCCAATTCTGTCGAGTTTGTTTATAAGACAAATTCTTGGGACTTTTCCTTCATCAGCATATCTCCAGTTTGTTTCTGACTGTGGTTCAACTCCTGCAACACCGTCAAAAACGACGACTGCTCCGTCAAGAACTCTTAGTGAGCGCTTAACTTCTGCAGTAAAGTCGATGTGTCCTGGTGTATCAATAATATTAAATCTTACTTTCTTGCTAAAATCTGTTTTTGGCATGTATGAAGGATTCCAAAAACATGTAATAGCAGCTGAGGTGATGGTGATACCTCTTTCTCTTTCTTGTTCCATCCAGTCAGTGGTTGTTTCACCTTCGTGAACTTCACCGATATTGTGTTGAGAGCCAGTGTAGTAGAGAATTCTCTCTGATGTTGTTGTTTTTCCGGCATCAATGTGTGCAATGATACCGAAGTTTCTTGTTTTTTCTAATGGATAATCTCTTTTCATTTTTAAACTTAATTAGTTAATAAAATATATAAATTTTTAAGAATCATTTTTGTTAGGATTTTTATTGAAGTTCGAGACGCTAGCAACTATGAAATTCGATAAAAATACAACAAAAATTACCAGGCGAAGTGGGCGAAAGCTTTGTTAGCTTCTGCCATTTTATGTACATTTTCCCTCTTCTTCACTGCTTCTCCTTCATTTTTTGAAGCTGCTAAAATTTCTGTAGCTAATTTTTCTGCAATTCCTGCACCTTTTTTACCTCTTGCCGCTTCTATAATCCATTTCATAGAAAGCGCAGCTTTTCTTTCTGGTCTTACTTCAACTGGAACCTGATAATTTGCACCTCCAACTCTTTTTGAGCGGACTTCCATGTTCGGAGCTGTGTTTGTTAGTGCAAGCTCAAAAATTTCAATAGGATTTTTGACTTTTGCTTTTTCTTTTATAATTTCAAAAGTTTTGTAAACTGCTGTTTCGGCTGTACTTTTCTTTCCACTATACATTATATAGTTTATAAGTTTTGCAACTTTTTCAGATTGATATTTATAATCTGGTTTTAAACCTTTCTTTGTTTTTAATTTTGTTCTCATAGTATTTTCAGATTAAAATTATTTTCCTGCTGGTTTTGGTTTCTTTGCACCGTATTGGCTGCGACCTTTCTTTCTTCCTTCTACCGCTGTTGCATCAAGAACACCTCTTACGATAGTGTATCTGATACCAAGGTCTTTAACTCTTCCACCACGAAGAAGAACCACTGAGTGTTCTTGTAGTGTGTGTCCCATACCTGGAATATATGCAGTAACTTCCATACCATTTGAAAGTCGAACTCTTGCAATCTTTCTGATAGCTGAGTTTGGTTTCTTTGGTGTCTTTGTTGTAACCTTCACACAAACTCCTCTCTTAAAGGGAGAACATAGATGTGTTGGTCTATTTTCAAGCGTATTAAAACCTCTCATCAAAGCCACAGCTTTTGGCTTTCTTGGAGCGGTCTTTCTGTTTTTCTTAATTAATTGATTTATTGTAGGCACGATTTTTAATAATAATTTCTAATAAATTTATAAACAAACTTAACGATTCTTTACTTAAAACAAAAAAATCACAGACCTGCAAATGCAGTCCGCAACTCTTTTTAACTATTCATCAAACAACTTTACCTTAAAAAGTCGGATGATCTAAAGATAGGTCTCCCTATCTTGCAACATTCCGCGTACAGCCAAGTAGCTAATGTGAAAAGATAATATAATAAAACGCTCAAAAAAGCAACTGCAATTAATTTAGATTATTTGACAGAAAAATTATATCTTTTTGCGTTGCGATTCAAGCCATTTATTAAAGGCAATAAAAAAATTTTTATTTTTGTTCAAATATTCATCTTTATTTTCATCCTCTTGGGCACTTAATTTTTTACTTTCTTTTACTGACCAAATTTGTTCAGTCGGAACAGCAATAAGAGTATCATTTAAACCATCCCACTCTGCAATTGGAAAAGTTGGATTAATGATTTTTGAATCCCATGTTGGATCTATTTTGGCCCATTTTTTTGTTTCAGGCACAAAAACCTGAAGATACTCATGGGTTTCGATGGAATTATGTGGTATCTCAATTAAATTTTTGGGTAAATTTAAATTCTCCCATTTAAAACTACAAAGAACACGCTGGACCTTAAGCCCAATAGATTTAAACAGAGCCTCTAAAATTGCTGGCTTTGTGGCACAACTATAATCTTGTTCATTATCTATACCGATATAATAAGGAATATCACGAACTATCCTAAATAATCGTACTCTCTCTTTTGTTGTTTTTGTCTCTTTCATATTTATATTACCATCCCCGTTATCAATTTAAACAAAGAAAATATTATTGGTGAAATAAAATTTGGTAAAAACATTACAACAGCGATGATAAGAAGATACCCGTATTTTTCTGAAACTGCATAAAATTTATATTTGGCGGTTGTTGGTAAAAAAGCAAAAAGAATCTTTGAGCCGTCAAGTGGTGGTATAGGAACTAAGTTAAAAACAGCAAGGCCTATATTTACTAGAACAACAAAACTAAATATTAAAATAAGTGGAGAATTAATATATCCAAAATAAGTCATTGCTCTGATAATTATTCCAAAAATAACAGCAATAAGAATATTTGATGCTGGTCCAGCAAGGGCAACAAGAGGTTCAGCGACATTTCTGTGTTTTAAATTATATGGATTGTATGGGACCGGCTTTGCCCAACCAATCATAAATCCAGCGTTTAATAAATATAAACCTAGTGGTAAAATCACAGATCCAAACCAATCTAAATGTTTTAATGGATTTAAAGTGAGCCTTCCTTCATATTGGGCAGTTTTATCACCAAAACAAAGTGCAGTAAATCCATGAGAAACTTCATGAATCACTACAGAAAATATCAGTATTAAAATTTGAAAAATTACATCTATTTGCATTTTGTGAAAAAGAAAAAAGTCTTATGTATTGCCTTTTTACAGAATTATGATAACATGAAAAGCCTTAAAACTAAAAGTAAATCAAATGGCAAAAATCTGTCCAATAACAAAAAAGAGTTCAATTATGGGTGGTGGATACAGCAACGCAACTCGTGCTACCCAGTTTAACCCTACCGGAAAATTTAGAAAACAAGTAAATTTTCAGAAAAAGAGAATTTTTGTCCCTGAACTTAAAAAAACTTTTGTTTTGAATATCTCAACAAGAGGAATCAAGACGATTCAGAAAAATGGTGCTTTTGCTACATTAAAAAAAGCGGGGGTAATAAAATAATAGTTTAAAAGTTTCAAGTAGAAAGTAAAAAATAATACAAAAGAGCGGCGACTTAGGCGCCGCTCTTTTGTATTATTTTTTACTTTTCTTCTTCAACAATTGATTTAATTTTCAAAATGTCAGTCTTACCAATTTTTTCTATTCCGCGCTTCTCATACTCAGAAGCCACTCCAGAATTTGATGTTGTTGAATAAATCTTAATATCTTCTCCTTTTATTTTATCGGCGATTTTTAATCCTTCACTACCATCATCTGAAAGGGAATGATCAAGAAATATTATACTTGGTTTATTTTTTTTAATCGCTTTAAGTGCTTCTTCAACATTATGACATTCGACAAAAAGGATATTTTTATTTCCTAGAAATGCACGTCCTGCAGATTCTATCAGGCTTTTACTATCATCTATATACAGGGCTTTTATCTTTGGTTCTCCCTCTGCCGGTTTAATTTTCTCCATTTTTTAAATTTATTTTTTTGTGCCATTGATACTTCGTTTCATCCCCAGATTCAGGAAGTATACTAATATCACATGTATCTCCCTCAATACCATTCAAATAGACGTTATATTCCTCATGTAGTCTTTCGTCTGTTATACTAAATATATCTCTAACAACTTTCTTTTTCTTATCATATGCTCTTATTGCATTCACATGCTGACCTACATCAATCATGGCACTTTCGAGCCAAACAATATGGCTTTTATTTTCCTTTAAAGTACCAATCGTGTACCTTGAATCATCAATGCTATAAATCTGTTTATTGTTAAACATAATTGTTTTATGGTCTATTACTTTTGCGCCCATAAAATTCTCAGCTTTTTGTTCCGGAGATATCATATCTTCAGCCTTTTTTATTTCTTTATCACTTGGTTTATATTTTTCACTCATATTTTTAATAATATTAATTAATAAATCTTATACTATAATTTTAGCCCCAACAGAAAATAAGTCAATACAAAAGAGCGGCCACTTCGTGGTCGCTCTTTTATTTTTCCTTTAGCGCCTGCCCATCCGATACAAAAACAATATCTCCTAAATTAAAGGTAATCAGTATTTTACTTTGTATGCTATTTAGAAAATCTAGTATTTCTTTGTGCGGGTGCCCAAAACTGTTATCTTTCCCCGCAGAAATTACAGAATATTCTGGAGCTACTGCAGAAAGAAACTCTGGTGAAAGTGAGTTTCTTGAACCATGATGCGCCACTTTTAAAACATCACTTTTTAGTTCTTTTCCATCAGTCATAGCTAAATATTGCTCAACGCCAGTCGGTGCATCACCGGTAAATAAAAATGTTGAATCGCCATAATAAAGTTTTGCAATTACAGAATATTTATTTGTATCTGTACCTTTGGGGTCAGTCTCCGGATATAATATTTTTAAAATAGCTCCCCCACCAAGGTCAATAATTTCTCCAGCTCTTGCAATTTCTTTTTTTACATTAAATTCTTTCAAATCATTTTGCAATTCGAGAGATGTACCAGTGCTTGAAGTCGCACCACTACTAATATACTCTCCAACTGTATAATTTTTCAAAACTTCTGGAATCCCACCAATATGGTCTTGATCCGGATGTGTAACAAGCACAGCATCAATTGTTTTATCATAAAATGGCATCACCCTACCCAAAGCGTTTAAAATATTTTTGTCAGGACCACCATCAATGAGTAGTTGATTACCTGTCGGTGACTCAATAAAAATCGCATCACCTTGTCCGACATCTAAAAACGAAACTTTTAAAAGATTTCCTCTTGTTTCAGCAAAAACAGAATAAAAAATCATCAAATTTCCAATAATAAGCAGAAGTAGGAAGTATATTTTTATTTTGTGAAATTTAAACATTTTTAATTATTCTATTCTGATAAATAACCCAAACAGCAATTACAATATAACACACGGTCATTACACTAAACGAAAACCACGTTATATTTACTGATGAAAATGGTAAACTCGCAAAGAAATCTGAAACTTTAATTATATAGGCAAGCAATACCCAAGATATCCAAGCAAAAGGCAGTGACAACAGAATCCACACAAAACCAAGCATTCCAGTTATGAAACCAAAAAGCATGGTTGCTGGAATAAAAGCTAGCACCAAAATATTTGCAGGTAATGCAACAAGTGAAAGCAAACCCATTTTATAAAGTATCAAAGGCAAAACAAGTATCTGTGCGGAGATTGTTGAAGAAATAATATCACGCATACCAAATTTTTCTGTTATAAAAGTAAATTTTGTTTTCAAAATTGGTGCAACATAAATAATTGCAATAGTTGCCAAAAAACTAAGCTGAAATGATATATCAAATACTAATATTTTTGGATTAATAATAATCATTAAAAGACCGGCAACAATAAGTGCCCTTCCCGCTTGATAATTCCTTCGGGTGATCTGTGCCAAAATCACGATTAATGCCATTACACCAGCTCTCACAGCAGTAGAAGATGCCCCAGCCATAATTACAAATAAAATTATTCCAATAATTCCGCCCAAAAATCCAAAAATATGTGGAAGAAATGAAAAAGCTTTCATAATTGCGTCTGCAACTACAGTAATATTGTATCCAGAAAGCGCAACGATGTGAGAAAGACCTGCCGAACGGAAAATATCTGATGTATTTTTGTCTATAGAACTTTTTGCACCAAGTAATATTCCAGAAAGTAATGACGCTTCCGGTTCTACTATTGTTTTATTGAGATTTGAAATAAAAGAATTTTTTATTTTGAATAAAATTCTTTTTATTATATTTCCATGCCCACTTGATATAAATTTTGTCTTTGCAAAATCAATTTTATAAAAAATATTGTCTTTTCCTAGATAAGAAACGTAATCAAACCCGCTAGCGCTTGTTACATCACTACTTGAGTTTGAAATATTTACTGGTTTTTCTAATTTACCAGAAATACTTATCAGATCGCCATATTTAAGCTCTGGGTATAAATCTGTGCTCACTATTCCTTTACCAGAAACCGCCAATGTTGAGCTAGAAATAATGATATTATTGAAATCTACCACCAATATCGCCTGTTTTTCTTTTCTAGTTGGTTCATCTGAAATTACACCAGAAATCACAACTTTATTACCAACATTATTCTCTAAATTTATGTCTAGTGGCTTAGAATCCTTAATTTCATATCTTATAATGCCGAGTGCAAATGAAAATAAAAAAACTACTAATAAAAATATTTTTTGTTTACTTTCAGGGTCAGTAACAACAAATTTTCTAAATAAAAATATAATTATTGAGAGAAAAATTAAAAAAAAGGCAAAAGTAATACCAAATTTAAAAAATGAGCACAAAAAAATTGTCCCAACAAATCCGGCAATAGAAATTATTAAAGAAAAATTATTTTTCACCCAGATATTTTAACATAAAGTTAATTTTTATTGTTTGACAGATGATGATATTAAGTATAATTTTAATACAGACGAACTTCTAGCAAATCAACCCAAAAGGAGGACAAACTTATGAATAATGAAAAGGTTTTTCTAGTTGTGATACACGCCTACAATCAAATGCAGGTGCTAGAAAATTTGGCAACTGCAAAGGATAATGGAGCAGACGGAGCTTTTTTGATTAATCACGGGGTTCTTAACCACAAAGAACTGTTAAATATTTACAGTTCAGTAAGGCAAAAGAAACAGTACTGCCCCGGCGAGTTTTGGATGGGGTTAAATTTTCTTGGCCTGAGCGCAATAGAGGCACTGGAATTTATTTCTTCCAGTGAAAATTTTATTGATGGGCTATGGTCTGATAGTGTTGGGCTAAAAATTAGGAGCCAAACACCGACAGAAGAGCTCATTAAGTTTTACTGGCTAAGAAAAAAGAAGGATTGGGAAGGATTATTTTTCGGAGGTGTTGCCTTCAAGGGTCAAGAATACATTGAGAACCCAAGCATGGCCACCCATCTTGTAATGCCTTATGTTGATGTTGTCACTACAAGTGGACCTTCCACTGGGTATCCGCCTTCAATCGAAAAAATCAAAGCGATGAAGGGGACGCTCGGAAGTAAACCGCTAGCAATAGCAAGCGGGATATCAAGTGAGAATGTTGAGCAGTTCCTGCCGTACACCAAATATTTTTTGGTAGCTACAAGTATCAGCTCTGACTTTAATAACTTGGATGCTGCCCAAGTTAAAAGTTTGGCAAAAATCATCCACGAATGGAGGTAATATGAAAACCTTAAATGTCAGTAGCAATTCAGAAGACTGGAGAGCTAGGAGGTTAAGTAATTTCTCTTATGACCCATTCATTCTAGATGGGGAAAAGCTTCTTTGCGTCGAGGGATTTATTCAAGGAATTAAATTCCCTGAAAAAAGTCCCCTGAGGAAACAGGCTTTCCAAGAAGTTGGTATGCATGCCAAATTACTTGGGAAACAGGCGCACAATAAGTTCGTGTGGTGGAAAGGTAAAAAAATTAAGTATGGCTCTCGGAGACACCACCAGCTTATTGCAAGGGCAATAAAAGCGAAATTTTACCAAAACGATGGAGCGATGATGACCCTCATGTGTACAAAAGAAATGGTTCTGACTCACGAGGTTGGGTCAGAATCTCCCCAAACATCTCTTCCATCAAAAGTTTTTTGTAAGATTTTGACGGAAATTAGAGACAGTTTGTAAACACAAACCCCGCACTAATAATGCGGGGTTTATCATTTTCTCAACTATCTATTGTTATAATGTTTGCTAATTTAATAATATTTTGTGTGTACAATTGAAGCAATTTTAACATGGTATTTTTATATTTTTTTGTGTTTATACCGCACTCTTTTATCAAATCTTTTTCGCTACCAATCAGATATGCTGATATTTCGTCTACCATAGTATCTGCCGGATACGCCATTTCACTTGCAAGCTTGTCTTCTATTTCTTTAACATCATATTTTTTAAGTATGTTTGTGATGTCCTTTCTGTATTTTTTATCTAAATAAAATAACGCATGATGTAATTCATGAATAAAGGTTTCATTATGAACTCCAGTGATTACATAATATGAAGAAGCTGGATAAATTTTCTTTAAAATCTTTATAACTTTTTGTTCCTGAGCTAATAGTTTCTCTTTTTTGTATGTTTTCAAAAAACTATTTATGTCTTTACTTGGAACATTAAATCCATCCCAATAATTCATGTAATTTACATTGCCTCTTGGAAAAGTTTTCCACCAATCGATTATATCTTTCTGACTAACTACTTTATGACCAATACTGGTACTCATGCAATGCTCCTGAATTCGCATCCAGACATTGCACATATCAAAGTTTGTTTTATATCTAAAAAATATTATATTCATGTTATTTTTTTATACCCCATTCTTTAATAATCTTTTTTTCATCTTCTGCGCTTACTGCTTTTTTAAATTTAACATCACCTTTTACGCCTTTTACCCTTTTTTCACATTCAGCCCAAGTTTTATCTATTTTTAATACTCCATGAACTAAACTCAAATAAGAATAAGCTGGTAATTTATTTTGAGATTTTGATTTTTTCTTCACACCACTACCTTTCGTATCAGATAAATTATATTCATAGTCAAAAATTTTACCATTAAATAATTTAACTGGAATATTATCTGCAAAAGAAGTGGCGATTTTATCACACCTTTCATTTCCTGGTACACCGATATGCCCGCTGATTTGATTCCACTTAATTTTTTTATCACCAGATACTTTTACAAGTTCCTCCCACAAATCTTTATTTACCACCGGCTCTTTTTCGGATGTTTTCCAATTATTTTTCTGCCAACCGTAAACCCATTTTGTGATTCCATTTACAACATAAGCAGAATCGATATTTAAAATAACTTCTCCAAGCTTAGTGACCTGGCTTCCAAGTGAAGACAGTGCATTGATCGCAGCGGCAAGCTCCATTCTGTTGTTTGTTGTGTGTGCTTCTCTACCACCAAGCTCGGTAACTTTTCCGTTTACGCTAATGATGGCCCCCCAGCCACCTTGTCCTGGATTCCCCCTTGCTGAGCCGTCACTAAATATAATTGTTTGATTCATAAAAAATATTATAACACGATTTTAACTGCGCCCTCTCTAAGAACTTCAATCTTATCTCCGACTATTTTAACAAGTGTTGATGGTTCTGAAACAATTTCTCCACCATCAACATAAAAATCAACTTGTTTATAAAAATATTTTACCGCTTCTTCAATGTTTTTTGCCGGCTCTTTTCCTTCTGGATTTGCTGATGGCGCGACAAGTGGCCCAATTTTTTCTAATAGTTCAATTAAATCTTTATTGTCAGGAAACCTGAACGCTAAAGTACCGCCCATTCGGTCCAAATAATCTAATTTTTTATTATTAAAAGATAAGACAATGCTAACTTTGCCAGGCCAAAATTTTTGCATAAAAATTTTGGCCTTTTCTTTAATTTCTACACCAAACTTTTTCAAATCATCAATTGAAGAAATGAGAATTATCAAAGATTTCTTTTCATTCCTATTTTTTAGTTCATATATTTTCTCAACTGCCTTTTTTGAAAAAGCGGAACCAACAAGACCATACAAAGTATCAGTAGGGATAACTCCTACTCCATCATTTTTTAGTAAATTAATAATTTGGCTATCCTTGATATTCATCCGTTGTATCTTTCTCTGCATCAGCTTTTGTTGCGTGAATTACACCATTTCTATGATGTGGTGGCATATATATCGTATAAAGTTTCAATGGCTTTTCGCTTGAAGTATTTATTACATTATGTTGTGAACCAGCTGGAACAACGATTGCAGAACCATTTCCTATTATTGCTTCCTCTCCATCAATAATTACTTTTCCTTCCCCACTATCAATGCGGAAAAATTGGTCTGTGACTTCATGAACTTCCATTCCTATCTCTTCGTTTGGAAGCAAACTCATAAGAACTACTTGTCCGTATTTTGAAGTAAAAACAACTTTCCTAAAATTGTCATTTGATAGCACATCTTGCTCAATGTTTGATACGAATCCATTTTTCATAGTATTAATCTATTAGGCTAATAATAACTCTATTATAACACCCATTTATGAGTTGTCATTCCCGCCTTCGCAGGAATGACATATGTATGATATTATTTACGCATGGAACAAGAAACAACAAAAAAAATTAAGGAACTTGAAGAAAAAATTGACAAAATCTACAATTCCGTAGAAAAAACGAGGAAATATTTACTTTGGACAATGATTGTCACAGTAGCGGTTATTGTTATCCCTTTAATAATATTAATGCTCGTCTTACCTTCATTTATTAGTAATTACACAAGTAGTCTTTCTGGTTTAGGACTTTAAAAATTAATAAAAGGCGGGTTCGCTACGTGAACCCGCCTTTTATTTTATTTATTTTTAAACGCCTTTGCCACTACCTTCACAACATTTTTATCAAACGGATTTGGTAATATGTTTTCGGTTGTTATATTTTTAACACATTTAGCTATGTTCTCTGCAGCTTTTACAAACATTTTTTCATCAAATTGTTTGATATTGTTATCTAAAACACCTCTAAATATTCCCGGAAAACCTAAAACATTATTTAATTGGTTTGGAAAATCAGATCTTCCTGTTGCAACAATAAAAGCTCCTGCTTCTTTAGCGTCATTTGGCATAATTTCAGGAGTTGGATTTGCGAGAGCAAAAATTATTGGCTTCTCATTCATACTTTTCACCATTTCTTTTGTAAGTAATCCTGCTTTACTAACCCCGATAAAAACATCTCTTTTTGAAACCGCGTCAGATAAATCGCCTTCTAATTTTTCATAATGCCCTGCAACATCTTTAATAAAATTAATCAATCCAATTTTTTCTTTATTCAAATCATTTCTGTTTTCTGACATTATGCCTTTACTATCACACAAAACAATATTTTTAAATCCATAGCTAACAAGGATTTTTGTTATTGCCGTACCAGCGGCACCAACACCGTTCACAATTATTCTGACTTTTTCTTTGCTAATTTTTTTAAGTTTCAAAGAATTAATAAGACCAGAAAGCAACACCGTGGCTGTACCATGTTGGTCATCATGCATCACGGGTATATCAAGTTCTGCTCTCAATCTATTTTCTATTTCAAAACATCTTGGAGCTGAAATATCTTCAAGATTAATTCCTCCAAAAATTGGTGCTATATTTTTTACAGTTTTTATAATTTCTTCTGTATCTTGAGTATCAAGACAAATTGGAAAAGCATCTATTCCAGCAAATTCCTTAAACAAAAGAGCTTTGCCTTCCATTACAGGAATTGCAGCCTTTGCACCAAGATTTCCAAGCCCTAAAATAGCAGAACCATCAGAAACAATGGCAACAGTATTTTTCTTTATAGTATAATCGTAAACTTTTTTTGGGTCTTTAGCTATTTCAATAGATACTTGCCCAACACCAGGAGTATAAACGAGTGATAATATGTTTTTATTTTTGACTTCTATTTTAGATTTGACTTCAATCTTGCCATGATATTTCTTATGTAAATCTAGTGCTTTTTTGTGAAAATTTTTTTGCATTGCACTATAATATCAGTTTGTAAGAAAAATGGAAATATTTTTCTTATTCATGATGATATGGCTCTTTTTTAATAACTGAAATCGCCCTATACAAGGACTCAGCCAAAATAAGGCGTACGAGTTGGTGTGGAAAAGTAAGTTTTGAAAGTGACCATTTAAAATTCGCTCTTTTATAGACTTCTTCAGAAAAACCATAAGCTCCACCAATAACAAAAATGATTTTTTTGTCGCTAGCAGACATTCTTTTTTCAATAAATTGTGAGAGCTCAATAGTATTTAATTCTTTGCCCTTGTCATCAAGTACAACGACAAAATCTCCACTATCCATAGTTTTCAAAATTGATTCACCTTCTTTTTCTTTATCAGATGTAGGAATCAATTTCCATTCTATAGGAAAATACCTGCCAATTCTCTTCGTGTAATCAGCGACCGCCTCTTCAATATCAGAATCATTCTTTTTTCCAACTGAAATAAATGTGAATTTCATCTATAAAAAGAATATACCACACATACTATCTTTGTGGTATTATGCCTTTATGGCATTCACAAAAAACCAAGCAAAAATTATAAAATCCCTTCAAGATAAGAAAAACCGTGTAGAACTGGGTCTATTTTTGGTTGAGGGTGAAAAAAGCGTTGTTGAAGTCTTAAATTCAACTTTTGAAATTGACTTTGTACTTACAACAACAGAATTTTTCGATAAATGCGGTGAAAAAATAAGAGAAAAAGCAAAATCTTATGAAATAGTAAATCAATTTGATTTAGAAAAAGTTGGAACATTCGAAACGAATAATTCTGCACTTGCCGTTGTAAAGCAAAACAAAAACACTGAACCAAAAATTGGTAATAACGAAATAGTATTGGTACTTGATGAAATAAAAGACCCGGGAAATCTTGGGACGATAATCCGTATTGCCGATTGGTATGGAATCAAAAACATAATCGCATCAAAAGAAACCGTCGATTTTTATAATCCAAAAGTTATTACTGCCACAAAAGGCTCTTTTACACGAGTAAATATTTTCTATACTGACTTAAAAGATTTTCTTTCAAAAAAGAAATTACCTGTTTTAGGAGCATTTCTAAATGGAGGAAATATTCATAAAACTAAATTCCCCGCTAGCGGAATACTCCTTATGGGCAACGAATCAAATGGTGTGAGCAAAGAAATTGAAAAATTTGTAACAGAAAAAATTACTATTCCTGCGTTTGGTATGGCAGAATCACTAAATGTTGCTATCGCGGCTGCAATTATTTTAGATAATTGGAAAAAATAATTCGGTTACATCAAAAATTATTTACTTGTAACTAATTTTTTTGATAAGTTTGTGATATCTCCAGCGCCCAAGATAACTACAATATCATCTTTTTTCAAGATTTTATTTAATTTTTTTTCTATTTCCGACACAGAAAAAAGTGCTTCGGCTGTTTTATTATTTTTTTCTATTTCTTTAGCTAAAATTTCAGATGATATTGTCTTGTCAAATTCTTCTCGGGCGGCATAGATCGGCGCCAATATAACTCTGTCGGCATTTATAAAAGATTTTCCAAATAATTTTAATAAAGTTTTTGTTCTACTATATAGATGTGGTTGAAATACAGCAATTATTCTTTGATTTGGAAAAAATTCTCTGGCTCCTTGCAAAGCAGCACCCACTTTTTGTGGGTTGTGCGCATAGTCATCATATATATGTGCACCATGAACTGTTTTCCCGCTAAACTCAAACCTACGTCTGACTCCTTTAAAGCTTATTATTTTTTCATAAACTGCTTTGTCTTTTAAACCTAGATGTTTTACTAGCGCCACTACTGCAGACGCATTTTTTCTGTTGTGTTCACCTGGTAATATTAAGGCAATATCTTTTGATAAACTATTTTTATAATCTACAACTACACACTTTGCACTTTTAATAACTGGTTTTAAGTGTGGATTTGTTTTGTCACATACCAACAAACCATCTTGTGGTATTTTTGATACTAAATCTACAAATGTATTTTGTATATCTTTTAAGTCTTTATAAAAATCTAGGTGATCTTCATCTATGTTTGTAATGATTAAATATTTTGGATTTAGATTTAAAAATGATTTCCTATATTCATCTGCTTCGATTAATAAATACTCCCCTTTTCCTTCAATAAAGTTTGTTTTCTGATCAACGGGTACTGCTCCGATGATTACTGTTGGCTCTATTTTTGTATTTCTCAATACATGGGATAACATCGCGGTTGTTGTAGTTTTTCCATGTGTTCCAGCCACAGCAATAGTGACCATGTTTTTTGATAACAAGCCCAAGGTTTGTGGGTAAGTAAGCATTTGAACACCAATTTCCTTGGCTTTTTGATAATCTTTATTATGGTCAGGAATTGCCACGGTGTATATAACAAGATCTATATTTGATGGAATATTTTTCCCATTTTGTTCGTAAAATATTTTTGCACCACTTGCCTCTAATTCCTGTGTGACCGAAGTACGTTCTCTATCAGAACCAAATACTTTCTTACCTTTCACAAGCATCATGTGAGCAATTGATGACATGCCACTACCACCAATTCCAATAAAATAAATTGATTTAATTTTTTGCAATTCAATCATAAAACTATAATAGCATAAATTGGGTGCTGTATGAGTCCTGAATAATCCAATACCAATGACCACAAGGGTATTCAAACGATTTCTACTCTCTTCAAAATAGGAGTGTCGGTCACTATATAAAAAGATAAAAAGTGTTCATTAGTACACTACCCGTCTTATGCTTCCCCATTTCAAATAATAGAAGCATTCCATCAAGCCCCACAAAAGCCATTCAAAGAATTTCAGATGTTTTTGCAATATAGTTCCAGAATAAATGATGGTTAAACTACGGTCTTGAACCAAATTAAAATGGGACAAATGGGACACTCTAACGACTAATTAGTTTTACAATGTCTTCCTCCCTTTCATAAACTTTGAGTCTGCCCTCTAGCATTCCAAGTCGATAGTTAACACCGTCAGACATTAATCTCCAGTTTGTATCTTCGAGCGTCCTTTTTATAAGCTTTTGTAAATCATGGCAGGATATTCTATCTTCTCTTCCCTGTTTTGTATCATGAACAGTGAATGGAACTATTACATCTTTTGTAATTTCAGGATCTTTAAATTGAAGTTTTATGTAATTTTCTTTTTCAAAAATCGGTGCAAGAAGTTGTTCCAGTTCTATAATCTTTAACCTCTTTAATTTTGCAACGGAATCATATAATTCTTTATTGTTTTCCTTTTCTTTTTGCTTATCAAGTATCGCTGTTAGTTCATGCGCGGTCCGCATCCAATCGATATACTTCCTACGTTCTGTTTCTGAACAAAATCTGGCTCGATCTTTTTCAAAATTAGGATCAGCTGGTTTATTTACTGTACGTTCAATCTCACTTACTTCTATATGACCACAATTTGAACAAGTTGAAGTAGACTTCCACATTTTTTCAGTATCATCATCAACTCTATCAACTAGGGCGCTGCATTTAACACAAAGCGGTTTTTTATATTTCCATTCTTCGCCATTATCATAAAATGCTCGTCTAGGAATATGGTCTAAAGTGCAATCATACATAAAAAGAACTCTGTCGGGTTTATTCAAACGAGTTTCAAGGTGCTTGGAACTGACAAACATATCTCTACTGCAAGTTAGACATTTAATATTTATTGGGGCTTTAGCAGTTTCAAAAAATCTATCATGATCTTCGTCTTCTTTCATCCATTTATTAATCGTTTCTTCTTTCTTAGAATACATTTCACCTACCGTAATCCATACCTGAAGATTATTGAATGCATCTGCCATTCTATTCATCTCTTTTTCATCTGTATCTTTGGCATATTTTTTTACAAAATCAGTAGTAACAGCTTTTTCTGCCCATCTGCATTTTTCAACTGTAACTCGATCATAACGATCAATATATTCTTGTCTTTCTTTTAAATATTTCATAGTTATTTAATTAACCAAGGGTATTGAATTGTATTCTACACTGTTATAGTATGAAAAAACATACATGAGTAAAAATATTCAAATAAACAACAAAACAGGAAAAACACTCGAGGAATTCATTACAAATAATGAGGTTCTATTATCATCAACAGCAGTTATGGCAACATTAATCTTTTTTTCCAGAGATCTATCTCCTCATTTTATTGCGGAGTTAATATCTTTTCTTTTGGTTGGAGGGATTATTCTCCTCTGGCTTGAAATATGGTTCAAGTTTCCTGAACAAGTTCAGTGGCGTTTGTTTCTATTTAGATATGTATTACTGTGGTCTGTTGCAGGAGTAATTTTTTCTTGGGTATATGAATACCGAGCAATCTGGGATATGTGTTTATTTATTCCAGTTTCAATAATATTTTTTGCAGTTAGTTCTAGTTCTATCACCCAAACGTTAAGTATATTTGCTACAACAAGAAACTTTTTTGGCATAGGTATAGATAACAAAGAAAAAACTCCCTCACAAAAATGGATGAGAAGAGTTGCAATTCTTCTCGGACTCTTCTTATCATTTTTTATGGGAGTTTGGTTTTCTTATGGAATAAACGTTATTCTTGATATAACAAAATTTAACTTCCCTAAAATCTAATAAAAAAACAGGCAGAACATTTAATTCTACCTGTTTTCTTTTATTTTCCAGTTATCAAATCATTTAATGATTTAACTCCTTTTTGTTTTAAAAGAGTACCTAATTTCATATCGTCTCTAACTCCAAAATCTTTGTTATATTTTTTCTCGATAGTAGAAACTAAAGTATCATCTCTTTTATCTCTTAATTCACCGTCTTTATTCCTTGTACGATACCCTTTCATTCCGGGTGCGTCTTCTTTATGTGCCATAACTTTGTGCTGATCAATTAATGATATGTGATTAATCAAAACCTTTATTGATCAGATAAAGGTTCTGAAATCACATCTATTTTACCTAAAACCTCTTACTGGCAAGCCAGTCTACATCAGTTTTGCTTAGGTAACCATAATACTCTCCCGAATTCATCTTAATTATTAGAACCCTATCATTACTATCTATGCCTTTTAAAGAAGAATAGATTTGATTAAGACTTAGATTACTTTCTACTATCCAAACAGATTCCAGTGGGTGTATTAGACTCAACGAAATGCTTCCTATGGATTTATAAAGATCTGCATAGTCTTTACCAGGAGTATTAAGGTCATAGGTAATCATGTAAACCATAATTATCAACAATCTTAACTTTATAATTTGATTCTTAACTGGTAGAATTAGCTTGTTGAAAAGCGTTATTTTAAAAATATAATCGACCTACAAATCTATTAAATAAATATTCTACTAAATATTTAATGGATTCGTTTTTTATATTTTCAAAATTCAATTAAGAATCAAGAAAAGCTACTCTCAAAGGGGTAGCTTTTCTCGACTCTCAATTAATTTTTTCGTATGTATATTCCTGCTCTTCTTTATTACCTGCTGATATTACACTTAAGACTTTTCCAAAAATTTTAAAATCTTCTTTCATCACTATCGGAGAATAATTTCCAAATTTTGATTCTGGATTCAAAACAATAGCATTAGGAGTCTTTTGATATCTCTTGATCACCGCCATATCCCCGATTATAGCTACTACTCTGTCCCCGTTGCTAACATTTTCAGTAACTTCCACCAAAACATAATCTCCATTATTTATACCGACATCGACCATACTGTTCCCGACAGCTTTTATGGCAACAATATCTTTTGCCTGTTTAGCGAAAGATTTATCAATGGTAAGATATTGATCGTACTGTTCTTGGGCGTATACTTGCATAGCATCACAGCCGGCTGAAGCGAGAATGGGAACTTGAAGTGTAGATGAAGGCACACCGGGGTTTAAATTTTCCAAAAGAGTTATTCCATTATGTTTAAATTTGTCTCTTCTGATCAAACCCTTCCTTTCTAGAGCTTCCAACCTTTGAGAGACGGATCTGAGGGACTTAACGTTAAGATCATTGCTTAACTGCTTGATAGTAGGAGAATAACCAGTATTAATAAGGTAATTCCTTATTATTTTAAGGGTTTCTTCTTGTTTTGCTGTCAAAATGTTTTTATTTTTTATCATGTTACCTAGTATAATAACAAATCACAAAATAAAAATCAAGTTTTGTATACACAACTTATTAACACAATATACACAACTTTCATTTGACTTTTAAAATCCGTTATATATGATAACAGCATGTCCCCCAGAGAGATTACAAAATGTAAAGAATGTGGTACCCCTATAGCACAACGCCTCGACAGTAGACGATTTAGAATGATCAAAAACCACAAGGGACAGCGTGTTGGATTTACTATATCTTACTCTGGTAATCAATGCAGTATTTGTTGTGAAAAGTGTGGTCGAGATGTCACTTTTATGACGAATAAAATTCAGTTGGGTATGAGTTACGTAATCGCCTCCCCTAAAAGGGCAGTGGTCGTATAGGAATTTGAAAATTTAATCGAGCATCGTTCGGAACGCCCGAACATATATTTGTACCAAAACGGTACGAATCTATGTTCGGGCGTTTTTTTATTAGTTAGTAATTAATTTAACAAAATGAATAATCAAAAAATAAATATTGTTGAAGTTCCAATCAATGAACTTCGCGCATCAGAATATAATCCTCGCAAACATTCAGAAGAACAAACAAATCAGCTAAAGGAATCGATAAAAAGATTCGGCTTAGTCGACCCAGTTATTTGCAATAGCGCGCCAGAACGCAAGAATATTATTATCGGAGGGCATTTTAGAGCTGAAGTAGCCAAAGGGCTTGGAATGATAACAGTGCCGGTAGTGTATGTGCACATTACAGACATAACAAAAGAAAAAGAATTAAATCTTCGCTTAAATAAAAACGTCGGAGATTTTGATTTAGAACTCTTGGCTGAATTTGATGAAACATTCCTTGCTGATATCGGCTTTGATAGCGAAGAATTAGACGACATCTTTCCTACAGAAGAAAATGTCGAGCAGTTTGATCTTAATAAAGAATTAGAAAAGTTAAACATTCAAAATATTACTGTACAAAAAGGAGATGTTTATGAATTAGATGGATCACGATTATTATGCGGTGATTCAACAATTGAAACAGACGTGCTTAAACTTATGAATGGTATAAAAGCTGACATGTGTTTTACAGACCCTCCATATATTCTTGATTACCTCAAAGGTAAAACGAAACAAAAAGATGGAGTGACTGTTGGATTTGGTGCAAAGAAAAACAGACGTTACCTTGAGACTGATGTGTTACCAGATAATTTCACTGAATTGTGGATGAGTAATATGAGTAAAATAGCCAAAGAAAACTTTTCAGTTATCGTATACGAAAATTGGAAAAATATCCGCACGATCTGGAACGAAATGGAAAAATATTGGAAAGTAAAAAACATGATCGTCTGGCATGTTCCAAATCGTATGCAAGGATTTTCAGCAAAAAATAAATTCTTCAATAAACATGATATCGCCGTGGTTGGAACCTCAGATAAAGTAACACTAAACAATACTGATGAGGGTGAGTTGCTTGAGAATGAATACGAAACTGCCCTATATGCAATCTCAGGAAAACCACACTGGGAATCATATGAAAAAGGCAAGAAAATCTGTCCAACCGATTTTATTGAACATATCGCGGCAGATGAAAAATCATCTGGACAAGGAATTATCTTCGGGACCAAACCGACTGAAATATTAATTCCATACATCAAAGTGCTTACGAAACGAAATGATTTAATTGTTGAACCATTCGGAGGCAGTGGATCAACATTAATATCAGCCATCAAAATGAACCGCCGATGCTATATCATGGAGAAATCTCCCGTGTACGTTGAGGTTATATTGAGACGTTGGTCAAAAGAAACTGGGAAAAAACCAGTAAAGGTAAATTAATATGGTAGATGACAAGACAAAACAAAAATTTCTGAAAGAGCTTGAGAAAAGCGGTAACGTTTATTTGTCTTGTCTCAAAGTTGGCATTGGTCGTTCAACTCTCTATCGATGGAAAGAAACGGATGTAGATTTTAAAAAACTTGCTGATAAATCAACATATCGGGGCAGAGAAAATATCTGTGATATTGCTGAGCATGCTCTCCTCCTGAATGTGAAAGAAAAGAAAATGGATGCTATCAAATACGTTTTGAGCCATAACTCTCAGCGATATCAACAGAAACAAACGAGCAACGTTGTTATTTTGCACAAAACAACGTCAAAAGATACTGATAAGCAACAACCACATATGGAAGACTTACTTGAATTGGCTGATAAAATATTTAAAGATAATAACGAGATAGAAACGGAAAGAGTTAAAGGGAAATATTTAAAAATGGAAATACCAACTAAGGCTGACGGTACCATCATACGTGAAGACGAACTGTTAAACTATGAAACATATATTGACGAGTGGTACAAAAAGAAAAAAATCGACGAAGCAAAAAGAGTAAAAGAATCAGAACCAATTACTCCGATATAATTATATTTTTAGATCTGTCCTATTAATTACACTGTGGACTTAAAGTTCTTGATGGGTATGCTGAGAGCAAAGCACTAACTGAGTTAAATGACTTCAAATATTTAGGGGTGAGACCTTTCCAACTATCACAAGATTCTGGATAGTAATATTTAGAAGTGCTATATGAAGAGGTGTAATATATTGTTCCTGTTTGTGTATTTGTGTTTGTGGTAGTCACGGATGAGCTTACCCCTGCAGATTCTAAAGAAGCAGGTGTTGTGGTATCTCCATTACAAGTATCCGGTGACCATAATCCAAGTTTGTTATCCTGAGCATATTTTTGATCTGCTTTAAATTCTGTTTGATATTTATAGGGGGTGTTATAAGTATATTCATGAGCATATCCTTGCTTAACCATATACTCGTTATAAAATAATCCGTCATCACGATAAACATACGCAAGCAAACGACCATATTTATCTAATTCACCCTGTGAAGAATCTTGTTCTATACGAACTTTTCTTCCCGTTAGTAGTTCCTTCGCTTTTTTAGAAGCTTCTTCACCGAAACATTGAACGGGCTTTCTTGGATCAACTGTTTCTGCTGTATCTATACCAATAAGACGAAGCGTTGTTGTTTTTCCTTCAATTAAAACTTTTATTGTATCTCCGTCTACAACAGAAATGACAGACACTAAATCTTGCTGAACATTTTTATCTGTTGTAGTAGATATCGTTACATTAGAGGACGCGGTTATTTCCTCGTTTTGAATTTCAACTTTTGTATCTATGTTAGAAAATATCCAAACAATAAAAAATAATATCAGTACTAAGGAAGAAAGTTTTATTATGTTTAATCGTTTTCCCATATATTATTTATATACCTCTATAGAATTTGAGAAAGCTGTCACTTCAGCTACTTTTTCATTTGAATAAGCGTCTCTGGCTTCAAAATGATTATATCCAGTTATGACTTTTTTTAGTGATGCGATTTTAGCCATAAAATCTTTTTTGAATGCTACAGTTTGTGTATACCATGTACTTCCAATATATACTACAGTAGCTTTATCTGAAAACTCGTAAGAAACTATCAGTCCTGCTTTTTTACCTAATGAAATTATTTCATCTAAATCTTTTTGAGCACTTTCTTTAGATATAGAATTTTGATTATTAATTGTTTCTGTTTTTACTTCTTGGACCTTAGATAGAGAAGGCGAGTCATCTTTTTTATCAGTTATTGATGATAACACTGCAGATAATATAATCACTAAAAATACAATAGATACTTTCATATTTCTAGAAAAAGAAACTTTATAAGTTTTTTCTATTTTTTCAGCTATTGTAGGTAGTAATATTAAGCCACCAACAATAAAAATAATTCCCGATACAATGCTTGTAAATATAAGTCCTATTCCGCACAAAATAAAAAATATTCCAAATGCCCAGCTTAATAATAGATTGATATTTGAGACTTGTTTTTTAGTCTTAATCTCGAAAGACTGGTTTTGATCATTCATAAAACTCTAGCGGGTTTTAATCGATAGAGGTGAGTCTTTATATAAACAAAGAGCTCCCCGCCATCGCGATGAAACCTTTCAGCCTCACCCATATCAGTTTCCCAATATGACCCGCTAGAGTGACTCTGACGAGGAGTCCTTTGTTCTCTAGCGGGTTTTGCAACCATATCCTCTATTTCTAAAGGGGTTAGGTCGTCTTTTATTTAATTGTAAATAACATAATACCAAAAAATTAGGTATTACTCCATACCCTAGCTTAGATTAGAGAGTTTGCGAAGCAAAGTTACCAACAATGCCACTAGACCAATTAACTATATTCAGTCATTATTGTTTTAGGCCTTCCCAAGAAAAAATATAAAAGTTATAATGTAACAAATGAAAAGCAACGAGAAAAAATTAACATACATTAGTTTATTCAGTAGTGCAGGTGTTGGATGTTACGGATTTTCTCAGGAAAATTTTGATTGTGTCGCAACTATTGAATTGATTAATAGACGTTTAGATGTCCAAAAACATAATAATAAATGTTTATATCCAAGTGGCTATATAGCGGATGATATTACAAAAAAATCTGCAAAAGAAAAAATATTCTCAGAAATCGATTTATGGAAATCAAAAAAAGGAATTAAAGAAATTGATGTCTTACTAGCAACTCCACCTTGTCAGGGTATGTCTGTTGCTAATCACAAAAAAGGAGACGAGCTTGCCAGAAATTCTCTTGTCGTAGAATCAATTAAACTTGTAGATCAAATTAGACCAAAAGTATTTATTTTTGAGAATGTTAGAGCATTTCTTTCTAGTCTTTGCACTGATACCGACAAAAAACAGAAAAAAATTCGAGAAGCAATTGAATTGAACCTTGGCGGAAAATATAATATCCACTATCAAATAATAAATTTTAAAGATTATGGAAATCCATCAAGTAGAACACGAACACTAGTTATTGGGGTAAGAAAAGACATACAGGAAGTTACACCTCTTGACCTTATGCCTAATTTAAAAAATGGAGGTACATTACGTGATGCAATTGGCGATCTTACTTCTCTTAAAATAATGGGAAAAATTGATAAGAAAGATATTTATCATAATTTTAGATCATATGGGGAACATATGCTTCCTTGGATTGAGAACATCAAAGAGGGACAGTCAGCTTTCGATAACATTGATCCAAAAAGACGACCACATCAGATTATAAATGGAAAAATTGTTTGTAATGAAAACAAGAATGCAGATAAATATTCACGTTGTTATTGGGATAAGGTTGCACCATGTGTTCACACAAGAAATGATATTTTGGCAAGCCAAGCCACAGTTCACCCAAAGGATAATAGAGTTTTCAGTATAAGAGAATTGATGCGAATGATGTCAGTACCAGATTCTTTTAATTGGGTATCAACACCACTCAATATATTAAATAAATTATCGGTTGAAGAAAAAAGAAAAATTCTTAAAAAAGAAGAGATAAATATTAGACAGTCTCTTGGTGAAGCTGTACCAACAGTTATATTTAAAGGTATTGCTAAAAATATAAATTTAAAACTAAAAAATAATAATAAAAACGAAACCCAAATAAAAAAACTTATTGTAGATAAGAGACTTGATATTGAGGAAAATCTAAAAAATTTTATTAAAAAAAATATAAATGATTTGACTTATCCTGAACTAGTAAAAATTGTTGAGCTTGCAAACGCCCAACGTCTTCAACACGCGGCATATTACACAAGACAAGATATTTGTTTTACCATTGTGAAAGATTTACCCGACACATCTAAATTCGAAAAGCTTTCGATATTAGAACCATCCGTTGGGGCTGGAAATTTTCTTCCTCTTCTTATCGAAAAATATAAAACAGTTAAAGAAGTTCATATCGATGTGATTGATATTGATAAAAATGCGATTGAAATATTAAAACTCTTACTGAAAAAACTAAACATTCCTAAAAATATTATCATCAACTTGATTAATGCTGACTTTTTACTATATGGAGAAACAAACTTATTCAATCAATCAAAACGATATGACATTATTATCGGTAACCCTCCATTCGGAGACATATCTGAAAATAAAGAATTATTAAATCTATATAAAAAAAATAAATATAATACAGAAACAAATAATCTTTTTTCTTTTTTCCTTGAAAAAACAATCCAATTGGGAAATACTGTTGGTCTTATTATTCCTAAAAGTTTTCTTTCAGCGCCAGAATTTAACAAGACAAGAGAACTTGTTTCATCTTTTGCTATTGAAAAAATTACAGATTACGGAGAAAAGGGATTCAAGGGTGTAAAAATTGAGACGATAAGTTTAATTATTAATACTCAAAACAAAGGCACACGAACACTGGTGGAGTCTTATGTTAAAAATATAATTGAGTATAAAGATCAATCTTATATATGTTCAAAAGATTTTCCTTATTGGTTAGTATATAGAAATGCCTTTTTTGATTCTATAGCAAAAAAACTTCGATTTAATATTTTTATTTCATACAGGGATCGTCAAATTACCAAGAAAATAACAAAAAATGAAGGTAGGATAAGAATATTAAAATCAAGAAATATTGGACGGAACGAAATATTAAATATTCCCAATTATGATTCTTACGTTGATTCACTGGACGGTTTATCTATTTCGAAATTTTGGAATAAAGAAAATAGTGTTTTAGTGCCAAATCTAACATACGCCCCACGAGCCTCATTTCTGCCAGAGAATACACTTGTTGATGGATCAGTGGCTATCCTTACCCTAAAAGAAAATGAAGCAAAAATAACAAAAAATGATTTAGATTACTTTGGTACGGAAGAATTTACTGAGTTTTATAGAGTAGCAAGAAATCATGGTACTCGATCTCTCAATATTGATAACAATTCTGTATTCTTTTTTGGAGTTAAAAGATAAGACTAAACAGTTGCAAGTGCTGAACCAACTTGATCGACAGAAGAATTTTCACTGATAGTCCAGTTAAAACAAGTATTGAACATTCTTATAAATTGTTTTAAGTCATAGAAGCCATCTCCTGCTTCTAAAGATGCCCTTACAGCTTCAAATTTTCTCTTTAAACAAATAATTTGGAACTCATGATTTATTGTTCTAGTATTTGCTTCTACGTGAGCATACGAAAGGTGCTGACCGGGAGTTAAAGCTATTAAATTTTCTTTTGCAATTGAGAATTGAGGATATGAATGACGAGGAAGTATGTGATGAACATGAATACCACCATCATTGGGAGCATATCCCCAGTCAATATCTTTAATTTCACTACTATTACCACTTTTTATTTTTACAGCCTCCTTAACTTTTTGTAATAGAGTTTCAACCAAACCCCCTTGCTCGACTTCTGAAAGTACTTCTTCCTGATATTGCTGTCTTGTCATACCAGAGGGCATATCTACATCTCTAAAATTTGTTCGATTATATAGTAAAAAGGAATATGGACATGGACCATTTATTATATTTGAACCATCCTCCCCTGGTAAATGATTCTTGTAACAAAAAACATTAAACATTTTATTGAAGACACGATAAGTGTGTTTTCTATCAGTACCTTTTATTGCTGTATTTATTTTTGCCCAATTCCAATAAGCTTCTTTTACACGCAGATAATTATCCTGATTTGGATTTTGATGATAAATTTCAAAAATACCATTAAGACCATTATCAAGAATAAATTTTTCTGTATATTCCCCTAAAAATCTTGCGGCATTAAAATCATTTATTGCAATATATTTTAAAGCTTCTAAATTGTTTACTCTATATTTTTTAGGGCGGCCTGAAATTTGTTCAAAGATACCAGCAAAAGACAAAACACCGAGTTGATATGAGCTGAATTTATTATATTCATTTTCGGCATTTTCTTGGGGTGCCTTCGAAAAATAATCCTGTGTTAATGAATTAAAAATTGGAGATTCTCTCACATCACTATCAGTAAATATCTTTTCGGGATCATCCTTGATAAGATCTGAGACGACATAAGCAACACACCACAATAAATCTGGTGTAATTTTTTGCTCATAATGAACACCCTCCATTGGGGTTTTTGTGAGATTTTTCGATTGAAAATATTGTTGAAAATCCATAATTGATATTATTACATAAAAGTACAACAAAATTGAAGAAAAATAAAGAGCTCGCTAGTTATCTACTTCTTACCAACTTACCCTCTCTGGACTCCACGAAAGGGTTGCGTCATTGATGTATGTAGTCGAATTTAAAAGATATTAAAGAATAATAAATATGCAACAGGCGAAACAAGGGTTTTCAGGGGCACAAGTGGCTCGTGGAGAACAAAAGGCGGATGTGACAATCAAATACTGCCTATACGCACGTAAGAGCAGTGAGGCGGATGAATTGCAAGCGTTATCAATTGATTCTCAAATCAAGGAGATGCTAGAGCTTGCCCAACGAGATGGTTTAAACATAACTGAAATTCGTAAAGAGAGTCATTCGGCGAAAGCTAGTGGTTCAAGACCGGTTTTCGTACAACTTCTTGAGGACATCCGAAAAGGAATGTTTAATGGAATATTGACGTGGGCACCAGACAGACTTTCAAGAAATGGTGGGGATCTTGGAATGATAGTCGATCTTATTGATCAAAAGAAATTAGTTGAGATAAGAACCTACAGTCAAAAGTTCACTGACTCCCCTAATGAAAAGTTCTTGTTGATGATTCTTGGCTCACAGGCGAAGCTTGAGAATGACAACAAGAGCGTAAATGTAAAACGTGGACTCAAAGCACGGGCAGAGATGGGATTGTGGCCATCAGTGGCTTCGGTAGGATATACGAATGAGAAAATTATCGGTAGAGAGTGCTATGTAATAGTAGATCCGATTAGAGCTCCAATCATAAAACAAGTATTTGAAAAAGTTGCATATGAAAGATGGAGTGGACGAAAATTATATCATTGGCTGAGAGATGATATGAAATTCAAAACGAAAAATAATAAAAATCTAAACTTAAGTACAATATACAACCTATTAAAAAACTCTTTCTACACTGGAACATTCGAATATCCGCGTGGAAGCGGTAACTGGTACGAGGGGAAACATCAGCCGATTATAACCAAAGAACTTTTCCAGCGTGTACAAGAAAATATGGCAGAAGAACGAAGTAAGAGTAAAAAACTTTATCATGAGTTTACATTTACTAAACTAATGACTTGCGGAAAATGTGGATCAGGAATAACAGCACAGGAAAAACATAAAAATATTAGCGATGGGAGTGTGCATTCATACATTTACTACAGTTGTACAAGGCATAATGATATGTTTTGCAAAAATCCATATATCAGAGAAGATAATTTAATAACTCAGCTTGAAGAAATTATCGACAAACTTGATATCAATCAGATTGGTGCAAGACATATCATTGATAGAGAGATCGAAAAACATAACAAACTACGTTCAAACGTATTTGGAATAAAAGATGATAAAAAAATAAAAGAAAAAGAAGTTGATATACGAGCATATGCTAAATATATACTTAGAGAAGGAACGATTTATGAGAAACGGGAGTTACTCGAACAATTAAAGAATAAAATCGTGTTAGATGACAGAAAAATTATTCTACAAAACTAGAATTACAATAAACGTGCATCCATTAATTTTATAGTGAGAGCCTCTGCACTAACACGATATAATTTTGAAAGTTCTGGAACTTTCTTAATTTTTCCAAAATCTTTTTTTATTAATATTGTAGGAATTAATAATTCTCCGGCAAAAGCATCCGCTTCTTTTTCGTCATCCGTCTCATCTTTTTGCCCCTTTTTGCAAACATGACCGAAAAGTAGATGCCCGATTTCATGAGCTATGGTAAATCGACGACGACACCATGGGTGGTTTTCGTTAAAACCAATCGTGTAATATTCCCCATCAACTTCTTTACACTTAACAAGCAAACCGGATACCTCTGTTGGAAAATTAACTCTCTGTACAGAAATAGTGTACGTAGACTGTAAATGTTCAATAATCGTTTGAAGAGAAACTGGAGCTTCGCTTATTTTTGTGTCTTTAATAAGCTTCTTAGCAAGATTTTTTGCTGCCGTTTTTCGTGGGCCAAGATTAATAGGATCATTTTCCATTCTTGTTATTTTTTGCTAATTCTATGAATTGGAGAATAGCCTTTTTTGCATCTGGAGAAAGATGTTTATCAGCACGAAGAGCATATTCAACTGTAACATTATCTTTTTCTGGCTTCCCTAGAAAATAATTAACACTTCGATGGAGGATGCCAGCAATTTTTTCTAGATTATTGATAGTAATATTACGTTCCCCGCTCTCAATGAGTGAGATTGCTGTTGCAGACTCAAAATCCAGCTTCTTAGCTAGATCAAGTTGTGAATAACCCATTTCCTCACGAGCACTTCTAATTCGAGAACCTATAGATGACCCTTTATTTTCTTCATTTTTCATACTGGCATTATACACTTATCAAAATGATTTGACAAGCGTTTATCAATTTGATAATATAGATATAACATGGTGAAAACCGTGGTAAGCACGAAAATGCGGAAGATGTTGCTCGCGAAAGAAACGACTTCCTATTTTTGTTAGGTCTCATCGACAAGAATCTGATACTACGCTGATGAGAGTCTATGATTGGGATTTGGTTAGAACTCGATTGAATGACCCTTAGTATAATAACTAAAAGGCTGAATATTAACAAGTATCGGGATACAAACACACACAATACAAAAATGGCTATTAAAATTACATGTATCAATAAAGACGCTGGGTATCATCAGAATCCACATAAGGCAATTAGAGGTCTTGGTTGGACAAATGATATCACAGGACAAGTCGGTTGGAGTACTAGATTGCAAATGTATGACTTCGTAATCAAAGGAGGAGAAGCATACGTTTCATCAGGACTAACTCGAGCACGACTTATGGTAGCGATACACGAGGGAACAAGGTATGTCAAAACGATTGCAGATGAAACAAAAAGAGATAACTTACTTTATCTCCCTGAATGTTTAGGTAGATAAAATATAACAAAGTTATAACATTGAAAAACTGACGTCACTAACCTACGCCAGTTTTTTATTTTCATAGTTTTTTAACTGTATTGGTCTAGAACCAAAATTCTATAAAACTGACGCGTACCGGTCTGAAAACCAATCGCTGACTCTTGGGTCCCTTTCACGATTTGAACCGTACGAGTCTAGAACGAAAATTCGCGAACACGACGCAATCAGGTCACACTTTCTGACTGCTGTCAATTGGGTGGCTATCGGGAGTTGAACCCGAACTAAAAGCTCCACAGGCTTCTGTGCTACCGCTACACCATAGCCACCATCAAACAACATAACGAACCTCAAAACAGCTGTCTCATAACAAGCATAACTGCTACCTCCTACCGTAGTCACCATCAAATACAAATGAACATCAAACAAACTGTCTAATAACAAGCATAACTGCTACCTCTCACCGTAGCCACCATCAAACAAACTATTTATAACAGATTTTTACGATTAAATCTAGGTTTAATACTTTGGAGCTACCTCATCTCCATTTTTTAAGGCAAAGTATCTTGCGAACACATACAAAAGACTCGATAGACGGTTTAAAAAAACAAGGGTTTTGGGGTCGATTTTTGCTATTCCCTCCTCGCTCACAGCAACGACTCTTCTTTCTGCTCTTCTTGCAAGTGTTCGCGCAAAATCAAAATATGCAGAAATATTATTTGCACCAGAAACAAGAAAAGATTTTATCGGGGGTAATTTTTTCTCAATTTCTGAAATAATATCCTCAATATATTTAACATTATTTTCACTTATTTTTTTGTCCGCACCGGCCACTTGTGCTTGAACAATAAACAAATCATTTTGAATACCATGAATAATGCCAGAAATTTCCTCTTTCCCTAATATTTCTTTTTTTAGATTTGCCTTTACAACACCAAGATAAGAATTTATCTCATCCAAACACCCAAGTGCCTCGGTAATAGCCGAGCTTTTTGAAATTCTTTGGTCGCAACCATAGAGATTTGTCTTCCCATCATCACCCCTTTTTGTTTGAGACATTTTATTTTACTTTATAAATTTCTGCGCCTTCTTTTGTTAATCCAGCGAGTTTGATTGCAATATCTTGTCCTTTTTTACCAGATTTTATTGCCTCGTGATTTAATTGCATTGATTCAATAACTTCTTCAAATTCTACATCGCCTTTTTTAACTTTTATTTTATCACCAACTGCTAATGCGCCAGTAAGTTTAATAACTGCAACGTTTATATTGCCATACCAATGACTTATTACGCCAATTGGTTTTTCTTTTTTGACTGCTTTTACCATAATATTTTGCCACTCGCTATGGAATGGACTTAATTTTTGTTAATAAATCGACTTTAAATAACAACTTTTATCTGTATAAATAATAGTCCTAATATTAAAAAAATCAAATGATGTCTTTTTCAACCCTACCATCTCGTATTACACCGTATGCGCAAAATGGTAATTTCCCCCAGCGCTCATAAGCCTGGTCCATTTTATTTAAAATATTAGCAAAATATAGGCTTAAAACAGTTCCATGACTTCCAATCAAAACGACTTTGTTATTATAATATTTTTCAATTTGTCCTATTCCTTCTTTAAAACGGTTGAGGGCATGCTCCGCAGATTCGCCGCCATCTACCTCCACCTGAAACTCAGTTAGTTGTCTTTTCTTTTGAACCAAAAATTCTTCGTCACTTAAAAATTTTGGGCTTCTGCCTATTTCTACAAAATTTTCAACTTCAATTATTTTCTTAGACAAAAAATTAGCAATCGGTTTTAAAGTTGCAATTGATTTATTTTCTGTTGATGAATAAATAAAATTAACTTGTTTAAATATATCTAAATTAAGATACTCATTAATCACCGTTAGAGCTTTTGGAGTAAGTTTCCATTCTTTTGGATGAACTGCTGGATCTTTTATTGTCTCACCGTGACGTAAAAAAATATATGTATTATTCATAATAAAATTATAACACGAAAGTTCTAGACCACATCTAAAATATCATTAAAACTCTTTATAAAATGTGTTCGAGACAGGCTTGTTGTATGTTTTTTCATACACGGGACAGGCTTGTTTGATATTTTTATCTGGGCCACAACTTTTGCTTTTCGTGAACTCAAAGCAAAGTCGCAGCCCCCGACTCCTTCGCTACGCTCAGTCCGTCTCACAAACTGCAAAAGAAAATCGCCCTATCATTACTAGGCGATTTTCAATTATTTGCAGTTTGTGCTCGGGACAGGACTTGCACCTGCATAGGATTGCTCCCGCTACCACCTCAAGGTAGTGCGTCTTCTAGTTTCGCCACCCGAGCATCGGAGTTCATAATATACTAAAACCATTTTTTTTCAAACAAAAAATCCCGTTTGCCACGGGATTTTTTAATTTATTTTGTTTCTTCTTTTTCAGCCTTTTCTGCTTTCTCTGCTTTTTCTACTCTCTTTGTATCAGTGTTGCTTTCTTGTCTTGCACTTAGGAGCTCACTCTTCAAATGTCTCTTGAGCTCTTTGGCTGCTTTTTCTCTAATGTAATATAATTTTGCTCTTCTAACTTTTGCTCTCTTCAAAACTTCAACTGAATCAATGATTGGAGAATATAAAGGGAAGATTCTTTCTACTCCAACTTCATCTATAACTTTTCTTACAGTAAAAGTTCCGCCATTTTCTTTTCCGTGTTTTATAGCCAAAATCATTCCTTCAAAAGCTTGAAGTCTTGTTTTTTCTCCTTCTTTAATTTTTTGCCATACACGAACAGTATCGCCAGATCTCATATCAATCTTCTTTCTGGCTTCCATATCTATAGGTGAAATCTTAATATTTTTTAATTGCATAAGTTGTAGTAATTTAGCACATAAGGTCATTTTTCGCAAGAAAAACCACGGCCTTATTTGTTCATTTTTTTCATTGCATCCGCAAAATCTTCTGGATATGGAGCTGTAATTTTTAGCAATTTACCATCAGGTAATGTAATCTCCAATTCTTTTGCATGGAGCGCAGTTCTTTTAAAACCAAACTGTTGCCTCTTTTTTAGAAAAAAATCTGATGCATAAAGTTTATCTTGTACCAGAGGATGATTTATGGCGCTAAAATGTACTCTTATTTGATGCGTCCTACCTGTTTTTGGCATTGCTTCAACAAAAGTAATATTATTTTTATTTCCCAAAACTTTAAAATATGTTACTGCCTCTCGCATCTCCCCACGAGCACCTCTTTGCGATGTCCATTTTCTAAAATCCGTTGAGCTTCTACCTATAGGTCTATCTATCATTCCTCTTTCATCTTTTAAATCACCGTAAATAAACGCCTGATAAACTTTATGGACTTTTCTAACTTTAAATTGCCCTTTCAAAAATTCATACGCTTTTTGGTTTTTTGCAATAATAAGAGCACCTGTCGTATCTCTATCAATCCTATGCACAATCCCAGGTCTCAATATTTTTGTGCCATCTGAAAGGATAATCGGCTCCCCAACATTTTTTATTTTAGGATATTTTTTCAAAATCCAATCAACCAAAGTTTTTTCTTTGGTTTTTATATCTGGATGAACAATAAGCCCTGCTGGCTTATTTATCACAACGACATTTTTATCTTCATAGAGAATGGGGATTTTCATAGAGATATTTTAATAATTTAGCATAGATTTGTGATAACTGCTATTTACAATAATTCTGGGATTCTCGACTACCGTCGCGGGTACTTTTCCACCTCGCTTTGCTCGTACGGAAAAGTCTTTCAAATCCCTTACACACGCAAAGAAGTTTGCGTGTTAGCGCCCACAAAAAAATCCGCGGCGGATATTTTTGTGGGCGCTAAGGGATTCGAACCCCTGACCCCCTCAGTGTAAATGAGGTGCTCTAACCAACTGAGCTAAGCGCCCAAACATATGTAATATACACGAAAAAATGGGAAAAACAAATAAAAAACCACTGCGGCTTAAACAGTGATTTTTCGGAGTATGTAAATTTATACTTTCTTTTTTAGTTGAATAATTTCTTTTTCTAATTTTACAATATCGGTACTCAACTTTTGTGTTCTTTCTGTAAATCTTGTTTCTAAATGATTTGCATGACCAGCAAGTGTTTCAGCAACAACCATCATGTCGGTAATATCCTCCATTGCTAAAAGTATAATTGATGGAAATAATTTTGAAACAGATTCTTCTTTAAAATGAATTTGTCGTGCATTTAAAATCATCACTTTTTTTCCTATAAATGGAAACTCGTGAATAACTTCAAATCCTTTAAAAAATGTGTTTTTAGGTAAAATATCTTCAAGAAGTTTTCTTAATGCAGGAATATTCCACTGACCATCTCCAAGCTCATATACAACTTTCTTTTCGGTGTCTTTTTGTTCAACTTGGAACACTCTATAAAAAGATTCGTTGGCCGCCATTACTCTTAAATCTTTATCAAGAATCAAAATTGGTTCCCGCATAACATCCACTACAGTTTTTATATATGTCCAACTTTCTCCTAAAAAATTTTCAACGAAATCTATCTTTTTTGTGGGGGTTTTCATATTTATTAAGACGTTAGAGAACTCATATTATTACAAATTGTTTATATTTTGCTTGATATTTTTCTATTCCATATCAGTAAATACGACTGTACGGTTTGAGTAACTTTTTTTATATGCATCCCAAATTCCTTCACAAGTAATCAGATTTAGGTGTGCTTTTCCATCATTTGAACCAAATACATTTGAAGCATCGCTATTTTCGCCATATATTCCGATTTCTTTCACAACGAAAGTTATTGTCTTTCCCATATCATTCTCAACATATATTTTGTCTCCTTTTTGTAAGGTGTGTAAATCATCAAACACTGCTGGTATGCCGTCTTTCCAACCATAATGCCCTGCCACAACAGCAGAACCTATATTACCAGGAAGTGTTCCTAGACTAAACCATGCGACGTTATCAGGGCCTTTTGGCACATCCATTGCTCCACCAGATGTAAGTCCCTTGTATTCAAACGTGGCATCAACATTAATTTTGGGAATTTTTAAACTGATCGGAAGTCCTATTCCTACCTGTCCTACTGCGGATAAATTTGTTTGCACTTTGGAAGTGGTGCTAACAATATTTTTTAAAGTTTGCACAACAACAGATGGAATTGGTATTGATTCTGCGTAAGAAATTTGGTTTTGAACATTTGATGTTGGAAAGAAAAGCAAAATCACAAAAAATGAAACTATTACAAAAATAATAATAAGCAGAAATATTTTTGATGAAATTTTTAATCCCATTTTTTTGATTATAAATTATTTTTAGATTTATTTACCTCTGATAACCCTTATTAGAATTGTAATAACAGCAATCACAAGAAGAATATGAATAAATCCTCCTATCACAGGAAAAGCAATAAATCCAACGAGCCACAAAACTATAAGCACAAATGCGATTGTTGTAAGCATATTTTTTTTACCCGAGAAAATTTTGACTGACGCATTAAACTTTTTGTTTAATGCCCGTAAAATCTTTGATTTTACATCAGTCAAAACTTTAGCGGGTTAATTAATTTTAATAATAGAACTTAAACTAAACTTTCTTTTTCTTTAAAACTACAGTGAGTGAGATTGAAAGAATAATAATTACACCAGCAAGAGTAGCAATAATCCATGAGGTATTATTTAACTCAGGAATCAATCCTGTATCTGGGAGAGATGGAGAAGAGACAAGAACATTTACAAAAGCATAAGCTACAGCAGTTAAACCATTTGCTTTACCTGTAGCTGTAGCAACATTTCCAGTTGAAACTTTAATATTTTGTTTGCAAGCATAAATCCATGACTCACCTACATCAAGCAAATTATTATTATTTGCATCACCAGAAACATAGGAAACTGTGGGACATTTATCATCAGTAACAACAACGTTGTTTAATGAAACTAAACCAGGATTTGTTATGGTGTATGTGTAGGTAACCTCACCACCTCCAAATGGGAATGGGGTCAATTGACTAGGAACTTTTATTACATGAATAAGTGGTGGTTGTATCGGTGCACCGACAACAACTGTAGTAATTGCAGTTGCTATTGCTGTATTGTAATAACCATCACTACTATGAGCAGTTGCTATCGCAGTATTTGTAGTAGTGTTTGCAAGTGTTGAAGTACAAGTATATTTCCAAGTTTCATCAATATCAAGTTTTCCATTATTATTTGCGTCACCGGAAACTAAAACTACAGGATTGCATTTATCATCAACAACCGTGACGTCAATTAATTGTTGTAATTTTGCAACATTCCAAACTGAATAATTATATAGGACTTTTCCAGCTCCTTGCGGTAAATTAAGTGGTGAAGGTACTTTTAATATACCGATTATTGGTACAATTGGCGCTGTCGTAGAAGTTGGTCTTTTGTGTGCAACACCAACAACATTAACTGTTCTTATTTTTTGAATAGCATGGTTCCCAGATGAATCAACAACGTCGTAAGTGATTGTGTAAGTTCCAATTAAATTAATATTTACTGGATTAACAGTAACAATGTTAGTTGTGATATCTCCATCAACATCATCTAACGCTGTTGCTCCAGCATCTGTATATGCAGTACTGGCTGTCAATGACACTGTGCTTGAACCCACAACTGTAATAACTGGTGGTACATTATCAATAGCAGCGATCACCTTAACCGTTCTTATAACTTGAGCTGCATGATTTCCTGATGAATCAGTAACGTTGTAAGTAACTGTGTAAGTGCCTACAACATCTTTATTTACTGGATTAACAGTTATAATACTTGGGGTAATATTTCCATCAACATTATCTGCCGCTGTAGCTCCAGCATCTGTATATACTGTACCGATTACTATTGAGACTGGGTTTAAACCTAGCCTTGTAATTACTGGTATCGCGGTATCAATAACATTAACCGTTCTTGTAACTTGAGTAGCAGGATTTCCTGCTAAATCTGAAACGTTATAAGTAACTGTATACGCACCAAGAATTGAAGTGTTGACTGGGTTAACGGTTACGATATTTGCTGTAATATTTCCGTCAATGTTATCTGCCGCTGTAGCTCCGACATCTGTATAAGTTGAACCAAATTCTTTTGTAATTGGAGAAGTCCCGACCAAAGTAATCACTGGTGGAGTAACATCGGACGTACATCCAGATGGGACAGTAATTGAATCAGTGTCTGTCGTAACTGTTCCCGCAAGTAATGAAAGTGCTCTTCCTAGCCACCCAACATTTATACCAACGGTAATAAAATTATTATTATCAATTATAGTTCCATAAAATGTCGTTGCTGGTGTTGTGTTAGCAGCAAGTGTAGTTGCTCCTGTTGGTGTCCAAAAGACATCGCAAGCAGACGCACCACCTGCCAGCGTAACAACAGAATCTACAACTGTACCAAAAGTTCCATCGGCTCTAAAAACATAAGTTCCTGCACCATTAAGAGTAATTCCTGCAGTTCCTATAGACATGGCACCAGTACTACAATAAACACCTGGTGTATATGAAGCACTGTGTACTAATGATAAATCAACTGTAGTACCTAAATTATTAGCTGGCGGACATGTCATCGCATTTAAGGTAGTCAAAGCTGCGGTTGCGTCTGTTCTTGCAGCAGGAGTGGGTGGAACATTTCCATAAATCGTACCTCCAACCATAGTAGGTACTGCCGCCGGCGGAGTAGTATATCCGACGTCTCCGTTAGTAATCGTGGTTCCTCCAACTGTTGTATTTGTATAAGTACCACCAAGAATACCATAAGTAGTTGCGGCTCCAAGGTTTGGTGTCGTTACCGCAAATGCAGAAATCGGCCCAATAATAGCAAATGATAGAGAAATGATTACTGTTGATATTAAATTTTTACCAAAATTTTTCATATATTTTTTAATTAATAAATTAATAATGCGAACTTAGATAAGCTCGAGTTATTGAACCAAAATTTCCAAGAGCAGGATTAATTCCTACATTTGCTTGAAACTCAGCGAGCGCTGCACGAGTCAAAGCTCCAAAGTAAGTTGTTGCGCCGATTTTTGATAAAGCTTGGGCTGCTGAACCTTTACCTTGAGAAATTAAAAACTGTTGAAGGGTTTTTATATCATCACCGCGACCACCTTGTGCAAGATTTTTTGAAATTATTTTAACTAATTGACCAAAAGCAGATGCTGAGAGCGTAGAAATTGAAGCTGGATTTGAAAGAAGATTTACTGCTTTTAATGCATTACTTGAATTTACACCAGTAGAAATAAGTTGATCGTATTGTTTTTGTTGCTGTGAAGTTAGTAATGAATTTGAATAAGTAACACTTCCACCACTATTATTATTTGATGATGAATTAGCTGATACCGCTGGAGTAGCTGGAATTGCTGAGCTTACTGTTGGTACTGCTGGTGTTGCAGGAGTCTTAACAACAACTGGAATATTTACAGAGTTTGAATCTAGAGTAACGGCAGTCTGAGCCAAAGCTCTACCATATAATTTTGCACCAGTATTTAATACTATTGCCGTTTGACTTAATATATTTCCGTGAAAAACAGATGTTGTTTCAAGAGTAGCTTGTCCAGCAACTTGCCAGAAAATATTACTATCTTGTGCACCACCACTTAATATAACCTTTACATCTGAACTAATATTTAGATTTCCAGCTATCTGAAAAATCCAAACATCATTTGCACTACCTGATAAAGTAACATTTGAAGGTATTGTCAAACTAGTTCCCCACTTATAAAGTCCTGGGGCAAGTGTCATTCCACCAATATTTCCAGCACCGAGCTCGGTTGTTGTTGGATTTGTTCTTCCAGCTGCATCAGTATAAGCTGTCTCCATATTACTAACTGCTGTAGACATATTTGAAGGAGTTGGATTTGCATAACTTGGTGCATATACTTTTCCAACAACCAATGGAGTTGTTGAATATGAACCTGCCGCAGGAAGAATTAAACCAAATCCAGTAATATAAGTTGCTTCGGCTGGACTAACTCCAATATCACCAACGACCAAAGTAGTTCCTGTTGTTGAGATTCCTGTTTTTGCTAAAATTTCAAAATTTACTGCTGACCCAAGATTTACGGCTGCTGGCCCTGCTGCAAATGCTGTAATTGATCCAGATAGACCAAATGCAAGACTTATTATTGTTATCAAACTTTTATTAAATATTTTCATACTTTTTTTTATTAAAACTAATAATTTGAGTGATTGTTTATAAATAAAAACATTTTTACGTCTAGTATTCTTTTTAAAATCACTCAAAAAAGACTACTAAGACTTGTTATAAGCTATTTAACCCATTTCTAATGAGTTTATACTTATAAAGCCGTCAAAACTACATAATCATTACAACTTACTAATAGATGTATTGTGTGCTATAATTCTAGGTAGGTTATTTTACTTACTCTCAAGCACCGAACATTTTGTAATGTTCGTGTAATAAAAACTCACTCTTCGAATATAACTAAGTACACAATCATATGGACATATTAGAATCTATTACAAAACTTTGTAATAGGTGTGTAATATGCTACTCATACAGTCAGCTCAATTGTTATAAAAAGTCAAAAAATATTATGATGACTCCAAAACAAAAAAAGGATAGGCAAGAAATCCTCACCGTAGCTCACCACGACTTTGAAAAGGGGCTTAATTCTCGTGCATTTTTTAAAGTTCATGACCATGAGCTTGGAGAAGATTTGGTACAAAATACTTTTATGAAAACTTGGAGCTATCTTGCGAAAGGTGGCAAGATAGATATCATGAGAGCTTTTCTTTATCATATTTTAAATAATCTTATTGTAGATGAGTATAGAAAACACAAAACAACATCACTCGATGTTTTAGTTGAAAAAGGATATGAACCAAAAGATATTCATCCTGAAAATCTTTTAAATGTTTTAGATGGAAAAGCTGCTCTTATTTTGATTCAACGCCTTCCAGAAAAATACCAGAAAATCATGCGTATGAAGTATATTCAAGATTTGTCGCTTAAAGAAATGTCACTTATAACTGGGCAATCAAAAAACGCTATGGCAGTACAACTTTATAGAGGGCTGGAAAAATTAAAAGCTTTATATAACAATGTTTAAAACTAGACTTTTATTTCTGGTGATTTTATTCTAAAAGTCTTGATACTAAAGTAAAGTGCGAGAACAAATATCAATGTAAGTATTTCGTCTATGAGAAATATACCTATGAGATTGGGGACTCTCACAAACATAATCGCGTGACTTTCAAAATAGATTATTGCAATAATTGATATAACGATATTGATAAGTGCCAACCATTTTCCCTTCAAATTGGTAAGTCCGGCCATGACAGACAATAGAGTAATTGCTCCGATCATAAAAATTGGGTATTGTGGTAAAAATATTTTAAATCCAGGGTAACTAAGGAGCATAATTATGGCAGCAGCTAAAAATAACTTACTTACAATATTTGTGTGATTTTTTAAATTCATATTTTATTTATTATTAGTAAAAATTCCTGGTATGCTGCCGTTTCATGTTGATAAACATTACAACTACCAACTTGTAATGTTTTTACGAGAGAAACGGCTTAAGTAGAAGAAAAGGTCAAATTTTTATAAAATTATTAATAAATTAACTAAAAAAATGGAATTTAAAAAGAAAGATGTTAAGAAAATACAAAAGGCAACTAAGGAAGAGCTTGGTAAATTACACGAAGAGTATAAAGCTGCTAAAAAAAATGTTAACGAAATGAGCGCTTTTGGGCTTCTATTAATCTCTGTCGCTGGTATTGCAGTAATTCTCTTTGTACAAAACAAATTGCTTGTTTTGGTTGGGCTTGTAATGCTGTTATATCCACTTTATGTATTTATTAGACGAGGTGCACACCGTGAAGGTTATTTTGATGGGTATTATGAAATGATGACAAAGTTTGGTTCTAGAGAAGAACCGTCTGATACAAAGAAATCAGATCAAAAATAAATTATAAATGATTATGTCAAAAAAAATTATTGTATCAATAATTATTATTATCGTTATCGCTTTGGTTTATGGATATATTGTTACTCATTCTAATAATAGCCAGACTGTATCAACGACAACATCTACCACAACAACAGCGACAACAATATCAACTACTACACAACAATAAAATTGTTGTGAAATAAAAAACTGGACTTGCTTATTTCTTTGGGGCCCATCCCAAACTCAAAACACGAATACACGAGGCAGGACCACTTCGCTTATCTTTTTAGCGGTTTTATATTGGTCACAACTTTTTTCTTCGCCGTCGCTCAGAAAAAGTTTCGACCATGACTCGCCAGTTTTGCGTGCTCACAAAACATAGCTCCGTCTCACTCATGTAAAGAAAAACCCGGAGCAGTCCGGGTTTTTCTGTCATTTGTGCCCTTGGCAGGAATCGAACCTACATCAAAGCCTTAGAAGAGCTCTGTTCTATCCATTGAACTACAAGGGCAGGATAGTAAACTTTTAATAATTAAGCCAAAACACTATATCAACTTTATATTGATGGGTCAACTAAATTTTTTACTTTTAGTGTTGTTATTACTTGTTTTTTCGCTTCAAAAGCGTCAAGTATTTTTTGTAACTCGTTTTTCATTAAACTTTGTACGGAAAGATCTGCCCTATTAACATTAACATACATCTCTCCACTCGAGATTTGTTCATAAATATAAAAATCAAAACCTAAAGCAAATATTAAAAGTGTAATTGAAATAACAAGAATACTCCTCCAGTCTCTTTTTGGTTTAATAATTTTACTAGACCAAAATTTTTTGGATGCTTGAGTGTTATTTGAAATTTTAATATTTTTTGAAGGATTTTCCATAATATTTTTATTTGTCTTTAAGTTTCAATACGGTAAATTCAAAATTCCCCGCCCATTGTGGGACACTTTTACCCTTTATCATACTATCAGAAAACTTATTCAGAGAAACACTTTTTATTTCAATTTTTAATGGATAATTTTCAAGTAAGTTTATAAAAAATTGAATATTTTTCCATTCCCCTATTACATCCATATTTATTTTTAGTAATTCGGCACCAACAACATTGGTTTTATCATTGCTTTCCGAAGTAACGGTCTTAATGTCAGATTTAATATTACTATTTGAAACTATTTTCTCAATCGTTTTAATAAAATCTACAGTGCCACCACTTGGAACAAAGTAATCCGTAAGTTCTTTTTGATACATATCGCTTTGTGACAAGTCACTTTTCATTAAAATTCTAGCATCCTGTTTTTGTAATTCCAACTTTATGGCACTTTCATCATTTATCGATTCCTTGATCATATTATTTGTATATTTATACAAAAATACAAAAACACTTATAGATAATAAGTTAATGAATATGAGTATAATTAATAATTTTTTTGTTTCTTTTTTGGGCATATTATTTTAAAGTTAGAGTTGCTGTGAATGCAGAATCTGTACTCTTTATAAAATTTGCTACTGGAAAAATAACACTATAAAAAAATCCATCATCCTTTATAGCCTTTTCAAATAAAGTTAGGCTATCCCTAGTGTTTGCTACACCAGAAATTTGTATCGTGCGAGCAAAGTTAATGTCTGCACTAGCCCTAATATTTATTGATAATATTTTTATATCCTTATTTTTTAAAGAGGTAATTTTATTTATAATGTCAGTTGATTTTATGGGGGAAATGTTATCTTGTGCAAATATTTGAACAAACTTGTTGGTATTTTTTATTAAAAGTATTGGGTCGTCTATTAATGACGAACTTTCTGTTTTTACAGATTGTAATTGATTATTTAAACTAATGTTTTTATATTTAGAAAAGAAAAAAGATGGTAAAAATAGAATAGTGATAACTAAACTAATAATTAAAATGGATGAAAGCAGTAAAACAAATGCCCTTAGCAAGTATTCAATGATGATTTGTTTTTTATTTTTTTGTTGTAAAAAATTAAGCATTTGCTTGTCTATATGAAGCTAACACCAAACCTATTGGCGTTACAAAATTCAACGAATCTTGAAATTTTATATTTGAGGTACATTCATTAACATCACAAACATTACTTATTGTATTTGCCAAAACTATATCCGTCTTTATATTTTGATTTATGTGTTTTGTTAATCCTGGTAATGAAGAACTTTTCCCGCACAAAACTATTTTGTCGACACTCCCACGGGGAGATAGTTTTATACCTGGGAATTTATTTAATATGTATTCATTAAATTTTTCTACTTCATCTTTATAAATAGAAAATATATTCACAAGAGAAAGATAGGACTCTTTGGTGTATATTGTTTCAAAAGAAAAATCATTTTCAAAAAACTTACCAATTTCCGCTCTATTTTTAAATAAACCAGTTTTAAAAAGTGTATCAACTATAGTGTTTTCACCTATTGAAACAGATGACGATAGCCTTACAAAACCATCAACAACCGCGACAAGAGTGGTTGAATCGTCTTTAATATTTAATATTATTGTACTTTTTTTATCTCCCTTTCCTATTACAGAGTTCGCAATCATTTTTGACTCTATTTCATAAGAAACAGGGTACAAACCTGCTTGGTCAAACGCTTCAGAAAAATCTGCGATGACCCTTTTTGAAACTACAGAAACATTTACTACCATATCTTTTTCACAACTGTCTTCATCAACTATTTCATATTCAAAACAAGATTCTTCAAGTTTCAACGGCACATTTTCTTCTATTCTAAACTCAAGTGCATCTCTAATATGATCTTTTGCTTCTCTAGGGATTAGAACATCAAAAATATAAGTTTTTTCTTCAGGAATAGATACCTTAACAAAATCTGATGAAATATTTTTTTTCACCTCAGTGAGCGCCTTTACCAAAGCATTTCTGTTCAAAATATCGCCATCTTTTACAATATCAGGAGCTAGTACGATTTCACCAAATTTTTTAATAGAAGTATTACCCTTATAATCTAAAAATTCTATATATTTAATAGATTTATTACATACCTCTATCCCAGCAACTGGCAAAGATAAGTAATTTGGTATATATAATAATTTTTTCAAAAAATTGACCTTCATAAACTATGCGTAATTATAACAAAAAATAACGCCTTTCGGAAATAGCAATGGTAACAAACAATAAACAAACTATCTTTTCTTGAAACCTTCAATAATGATTGGCATTATTGAAAGTAAGACAATTAACAAAATTATTGGCAGTATATATTTGTCTATGTTTGGTATTGCTTCACCCAAAAAATATCCCCCTAGCGTCATTCCGAAAGCCCAAACAAATCCTCCAATAATATTGTAAGTTAAAAAATTTCGATATTTCATCTGGCCGACTCCAGCCACAATCGGTGCAAAAGTTCTAACAATTGGCACAAATCTGGCTAAAAATATGGTTTTATTTCCATATTCATTATAAAAATTTTGGGCTCTTTCTATATGTTTTTTGTGAAAGAAAATTGAATCTTCTTTTGTAAAAATTTTTGGCCCAACTTTTTTCCCAAACCAGTAACCAACACTATCCCCAAGTACTGCGCAAACAAAAGCCCCTATGACAAGGGTCTCAATATTTATGAGATGTTGAGAAGCAAGTAAGCCTGCGGTAAAAAGCAAAGAATCACCTGGAAAGAAAAAACCAAAAAACAATCCGGATTCTGCAAAAACAATTATTAAAACACCAATAAGACCAAGTGTCTTAATTATTATCATTGGATCAAGCATGTGAAAAATATTTGTCATGTCTTTAGCTCAATTCTGTCCCCTCTTTTATAAAATCTGGAACTTCCATAATCGCAAGTTTGTCATCTGACTTTACTGCAAGTATCATTCCATCGCTTATTAGTCCCATAAGTGGTCGTGCTTCAAGGTTTGTAACAAAAGCAACTTTTTTACCAACTATTTCTGTTGCGTCAGGAAAATATTTTGCTATACCAGAGACTATTTGTCTTGGTTTTTCTTCGGCAAAATCGACTGAAAGCTTATAAAGCTTATCGGAACCGACTACAGCTTCAGCAGAAAGTATTTTTCCGACTTTCATTTGGACTTTTTTAAAATCATCGTAAGTTATTTTTTTATTCTCAACTTTTACGTCTTTTTTTTTCAGCCCTTCTTCATTTTTTGCCTTTGCAATTTTTCTGCTTTTCTCTTTGTCCATAAATGTTTGAAGAATTATTGAAGCGGCAGAAGCGTCAATCATTTCTGTCTTTCCAAAAGTCTTCTCAACTTGCATTGAAGACATAAATTCTGGTTCAAGTGAAATTGGAAGTTTTATTAAAGATAATAATTCTCTCTTAAAAGAAATTACCTTTGGGCTAATCTTATTATCTTCTCCTTTATAATCTTTTGATTCCCCAATAACAATAGCCTCAATTTTTGATTCTTTACAAATATCTAAAATCTTTTCTGCTAATTCAGGGTTATTTTGCAACACAATTTTAGGGAATGCGACTTTTCCTTCAACATCAGAAATAGCAACCCCAACATTTTTTTCTCCATAATCAATACCTAAATATTTCATACCTATATACTACTATGTAAAAGAAAAATATAAAAGTGCGGCAGGCATAGCCTGCCGCACTTTTATATTTTACAAACTAAAATTATAGTTAATTATTCCTCTGTTTGCGTCAATTATTTCAGATTTGAATGCTTCGGTGTATGTACTATCATCATTCTTTTTTTCAATCTCAACATAATATTTTCCTTTTGGAACAAGAGCATAATAAGCACCAAATTTATCAGCAACCTTTTTTGTAACTGGTGTATCTTCTCCCTCTCTAAATATTTTCACGATAGCAAAGGAAAGTGGAGCATTTGTATTCTTTTCTGTGATACTTCCAGATTTCTTTGTGTTTGAAACAAAATAATTAAATAAGTAAGTGATAATGTAAAAAGCAGCGATTATAAGGTTGTATGGCGATGGGGCAAAAATCAAAGATATAAGTGAAACAGCCGCACCAAGCGTAAATAATATTTTTGAAATTTTAGCCCTTTGTATGTCTTTTCCTTTCATGAAGGTGTTGACATTCATTTTTGTTTTTGCAAACTCATTCCAATCAAAAGACATGGAATCCATCGGAATATTTTTCGTGATTGTTTGACTTTCATCAGTAACAACAATCTCTTCTCCAAAATACAAATCATTATAAACTTCATCAAAAGATTTACCTTTCATAATGATAGATGGTGACGTATAGTTTGTTTTATTTGCGACGATTCGATATTTTCCAGGAAGTACTAAGAAACCATATCTGCCGTCAATATCTGTAATAGCGCTCGCGACTTCTTTGTCAGTCTCTGTGTTAATAAGTGAAACATAAACAGGATCAAGTGGCCGTTTCGTTATTGAATCATACACTGTCCCCCACTGTCTATTTTTTCTTCTAGCACCCAATGCACCGATAAATAAACCAAAAATTCTAGCTGGAATTAGCCATATTTCAGCAAGTGAAAGTGGTGTAGCAAAAGCAACCGCTCCTACTGAGGCTGAAGCACCGGCGACAATACCGACAGTTGAAACAACCTTTGTTACCGTATTTCCTGTTGGACTACTAACTATGTCGCTTACGGCAGTTGTCGTCTGTTCGTAGGCCTGTTTAACTGATTCAGCAATAGTTGAAGGAGTTGTTGAAACCTCAGCTTGTTTTTCAGTTGTTGATGAATTTTGAATAATCGAACTAGATGATGCCTGAGAATTTATGTCGGTTTTGTTTGTCTCACTCACTGAACTTTCTGTTGAACTACTAACACCAATATTTTCAAAGCTTGAAGCCTCTTCATTTGAAATAATTATTTGTTTTCTATTTTTTGATTGAGCTGGGATAGTGCTTGTTGCTTCAGTTGTTGTGGCCAAATTATTTTTTGGGATAGTGATCTCTTTAACAACACTAAATATTGCAAATTTTGTTAGATGACTAACCTGGAACACCGCATTACCATCTAAAAATGTCGCATCCGGTACTAAAACCCACTGACTTGTCGTTTCATCAAAATAATATACTCCGAGATTTTCTGTACTTGTCACATCAGCTGGTATTGGGATAGTAATTGTTAATGGAAAAGTAAAAGTGTGAATATTATTTCCATCAGTATCTTTTGCTACAACATCAAAAGTCTCGTTCCCAGCAAGTTTTATTTCTGTGGAAGAAGATGTTGTTGTAGTCGTGGTTGTTGTTGCTGAAATTACACTAAAGGTTGTTGTGCTCTGAATTGCATTTATCGGGACATCAATAATTATTTTTCCATCTGCTGTATCCTTAGAGTAAGTACCAGACTGCTCAGGAGAAATTAGCAAATCAGTGCTGGTGGCAATAACATGTAAAGCGACAGTAGTTGTTGCAGAATTCTGTGCCAACATATTTAATTGTAGAGTTTTCCTTGCACGGCTCTGCGTTGGTAATGTCCAATTAGTGTTTCCTCCACCATTAATACACTCAGTATTGCAAACGAGAGGCTTTGTGCTCACGTTGTTTGAATTAAATACATTTAAGTATGATAAAGAAGCTACAGCTGAGTCAGATAATTTAATATTAAAACTACTATTTGGTAATTCAAGTTCTGTGCCATTCCCATTATTATAGATAAAGTCAATTGAATCCTGAGAGAGAGCATTTCTAAATATTCTTAAATCATCAATACCAATACCATTTGCAATATTAATATTATTATTTGTATTTGTTGGCGACGAACCAGCTACAGAATCCAAGACGGTATCATTTATTTGAAATGTATATTCCCCATTCGCGTACATAACAGAAATAAAATTCCATTGATTATTTTGAAATGAGTTTGGTAAATTAACTGATATATATGGATATGAACCGAATTCAATTACACGATTTGCTACGATTGCAAGTTTCCAGCCACCATACTGATCTAAAATCGATGAAGCGCCATTTGGTTTTACCCAAGCGGTTATTGTAAAGTTAGTGTTTGATAAATTAAAATTATCATTATATGGAATCCATGTTCCTCCATAAGTCTCGCTATAGAATGAAGAATTAATCTTCCCCAAAATTGGATAATGGTCCGCATAATAATTGCCGGTATTGATTCCACTTAAAGTAAACCCATTATAACCGTTGATACTATCTATAATAGTTGAACTGGTTGCGTCATTCATCAAATAATGGGCAACAATACTTCCATTATCAACATTTTGGCTACTAATTGTTAAGAGTTTTCCTGCTACACCATTCAAATTTAATTGCCCGGTAACTGTAGTCGTTGCCGTAGAATCAAAATATAATGATGAGGTTATGGATGAATTCTTTGTTAAATTTTCAAATGTATTTGCCCCAAAAATACTTTGATTGACTCCAACAAAATTTATTGTGCCACCATTATTCAAAAGAACTCCTCCGGTATTTGTCCAATTACCACCGACACTTAATGTATGGCCAGCTAAATCTAAAGTCCCACCGACCGCAAGTGTCAAATCATTAACATATTCATTTTCAGTAAGTGTTGTTGTTCCATTATTAATAATGGCATTATTGTTCAATAACGTTCCAGCGGTATTCCACCAATTTCCAGTTATTGTGCCTACTGTACCACTCGCAGTTGCACCGATATAAGTAAAAGAATTGTTTACTGTATCAAAAGAATAATTATTGTTGTATCCATTTACTGAATCTTGCGCTACGACAACTTTATACCCATCGGCTCCTGAAACCGCATCCCAATTTAATTTTATTTCGTATGGAGAATTATCAACGTTTACAGAATTTACTTGTACCGTTGCTGAATTATTTCCACCACTAAGACTATAAGTGCCAGTTTGATAACCAGTTCCACCATTTAATAATTGTACGGTATCTGCTTTACCTATTGCATCAACAGAGCTTATATTAATCGTTACTGGAGTGTTATTTCCGTAAGATGTGTTAGACGATGAGTATTCTCCAACATGAAATCCAGTTCCTCCAGATGTCATATGAGAAGCTGTAATAATTCCACCAGTATTTGCGCATACAGTTGCTTGGATATTATTTCCAAAAGGACAAAATTGGCAGCCAACATATCCTGACCCTGGCGAAGTCGCAGATGGATGAGAAGAAATAATAGCCCCAATTGTGCCATCAGATTGATCGACAAGCAATTTGGCGCCACTTCCACTTCCACCAGTTGGATTAATTATTTTTTGATTATTATTTATCTGACAATATGATGCATTTATACTACAATAACCTGTACCGCCATTTTGTACACTAACTCCAGAAATACCGCCATTCTCATCAACGGATGAAACAGCCGCTGTAGCATCATTGCTACTATTAGTTTGAGGTAAAGTTAATTGGTCCCCTACTTTATAATTGCTACCAGGCTCATAAACAAATAAACTTCTGATTATTCCCAAAAACACTGAGTCAACAACAATCTTTCCTCCCCCCCCTAATGGACATGCATCAACAGTTATTTCATCTCCGACTTTATAACTATAGCCAGCATGTGCAGGATCCGAAATAATAACTCCAGAAATTGATCCCCATATTTTATTTACACTATCAACAATAAAACTGGCTGGTAATCCACCACTATTTTCTAGTGGACTTTTAAAATCAAAATTATGCCCCACAACCCAACCGGAGGACGAGGCAATACTGTAACCAATTATATGGCCATCGCCAGTTGACGTGCTTAAGACTTTTACCGTTGCATCATTATTTCCCCCTTGCACAGTCAAAATATCTCCGACACTATAACCACCCCCACCAAAAATAGTTGTTGTACTGACTCCAGTAATTGTTCCGCCATAAGCTGTTACATCCCCACTACTATAATTATTTGAATAAACCCTACCATATTGAGTATTTTTATAAGAATAGATCTTAAATGCAAAATTATTTGTCGTAGTTGCTGGAACAAAAGCTGATCCAGATTCTTTTATAACAGTAAACCCCGACGGGTTAACTGGTGGAATATATGCCGTGGCAAAATTGTTCCCACCAAAAACACATTTCCAATTAAATTTTGGGTTAGAAATGACTAGAGTAATCGCTAAAACAAATAAAACACAGATGAGAACAAAGACTGGCAACTTAATTTTTGTTTTGAGTAAATTCACATATACATTATAAGTAATAATCAATAAAAATAAAAGGAGGAGATAATATTCGATTTATTTAAATATAGAAATCGTTTCCTCAATTACGCCGTGGCGTAATTGACTTCAAGTTATATCAGCCATGGCTGATATAGCAAATACTAAACAAAAAAGAGCGGCGCCTGCGGCGCCGCTCTTTATTATTTTTTTAATTCAACAACAACTTATTGGTCAAAGCTTTCATAAGTGTCACGGCATTTGACTGAGCAGATTTTGCATCGGCACTAGCTACGAAAGTATCCCATTTTTTTGTGATATCTGAATCATTCATTTGAACAACATCATTCTCAAGAGCTACACGGTCTGCGTATGAGATAGTCTTACCTTCCGTGTTTAACACCACATCAATAAACAGCTTTAATAATTTTGATGCTTGTATTCTTGTAACAGTATTGTCTGTCTGGGCATTATTTTGCTGTTGTAAATTTGTAATATATTGAATACTGAAAAAAATATTTCCAGCAACAAGAAGTATCAAAAGAAAGTTTGAAAATAAGCGTGCTCTGTCTAAAACTCCTGATTCAAATTTCATATGTTTAAATAAATTTTAATTAATAACTTATAAATATTATATCACAATTCCTATTTTACAACACTACTACAACCCAAACCACCCCAAAACCCTCGACACCCAAGTTGTTTTGGCGATTGGTATTGTTTTAAGATCAAGTACCTCAACGACAAGTGGTAATGGCGAAGCTGACGTACTCAAATAATATTTACCAGGCATTGAAGGTGCTATTATCTTTAATACTGCTTGTTTTCCTTGCTGTACAAAAGAGACCTTATTGCCATTCCATTTTCCAGTTATTAGGTCGTTGTCCTTTGGCTTAAAAGAAACCGTAAGTTCCGTCCCAGACGCTACACGAACAGTCTGAATTATTTTATAATTTATATCATTTGTTATGTAAGTTTTTATTGTTGTTGTTCCATTTAGCACAGAGAACAAATCAGTTGGAACTGTTGAGCCAACTACAGTTATTGGTTTACGATCAAGTGAAACGAAATCTTGAATTTTTGCCACACCAACTGTAGCCAAATAATTTTTCAATTCTTTTGATTTACTTAAAGCGCTTGAAATATCTTCTGGTAATGCGGCTGAAAGGAATGTATTTATGATTGGCTCAAATGTGAAAGAATTTGTCGATGTCCCAGCAAATGTTGGTAGCTCGGGAAGTTTTAATGAAGCTGGCACTGATACTGGAATTTCAATCGTGTTTATTGGGGTCAAAACTTTTTCTTTTGGCGTTAATAGATTTGTGATAGCATTACCAATATCACTAAAAATGGTCGAAGAAGCCGTTGATGTTGAAGTGTCAGTATCACCACCAACACCTGTCAAAGAAACTCTTTTCCCACGTGCCGTTACTATCACAGATGTATAATTTGATAGATTACCTGCTGTCGCCGTAATAGTAGTTGCACCAGAAGATACAGCTGTAAAGAATCCACTACTATCAATTGAACCGACAGAATTATTAGAGCTTGTCCATGAAACTGAAGTATTATATGGTGCACCATATTGATCAAGTGCATGGTACGTAAATGCTATAGTAGAACCAACCCCTACTGTCTGAGATAAAGGTGAAATAGTAATTGAGCCCAATCTTGGTGGTACCCTTGAGACAGTAACTAGCGTTGACGATGAGACATTTCCTGCTGTTGCTGTGACTGTCGTAGTACCAATCGCAAGTGCATTAAATAAACCTGTCGATGAACTTATAGTACCAATAGATGACGCAGAACTTGTCCATGTAGTTGTTGCTGTAAACGGATTTTGATATTGGTCGAGTGTTGTCGCACTAAATGTTGTAGTTGCCCCAACATATACCGTAGGACTTATAGGTGAGATAATCACAGATGTAAGGGCCTCTGGTGCAGTGAATGTCCAGTTTGTGTTTCCTCCACCATTAATACATTTTGTACACACGAATGGACTTGAACTCAAGTTTGTAGAGCTTGCGACACTAAGGTGTGATAGAGAAACGTTACCAGAACCAGTCTTTAAAATACTAAATGTTCCTGCTGATCTTTCTCTTGCATTATAAATTGAAGATATTTCTTCTTGCGAAAGTTGTCGATTAAATATTTTTACTCCATCTATAGTACCAACCATCGACGGCCTTTCACCAAATTCACTATTTGAAGAACCTTGTGTACCCAAGCGAATATAATGCTTGCTATTTATATTTTCTGTAAAAGAAACTCCTGGCCGGTTAATATCTAATTGTCCATTGACATAAGTTTTGAAACTGTTTTGACTTATAGTTAAAGCGACAAAAGTCCAATCACTTGTTAATGTCGCTGTTCCTAATGGAGATAAAAAACCTGGATACCATCCTGAATTTGATTGAACTGTGGCATACAAATGGCAATTGGTACCAGTTTGAAGTATCATATCACCGACATTATCCTGATAAGCAACAGATTTTGTAAATATTACATTGCCACCAGTGCAAGGATTTGGGACTTTTATCCAAGCAGTAAAAGTAAATGAATTGTTTGTACCAAAGACTTGAGTGAGAGAAGGTATGGTTATTACATTACTGCCATTAAATGTATATGCTCCACTACTATCAATTCCACCGGTACTATTATATGTAGCCCCACTCACCACAATATTGTTATTATTGGATGACATATCGACTGTCGGATTTGGAGAATTAAAAGGGAGGGACAAGATTAGGCCGTTGCTAATTCCACTTATTGGTTTTATTGTTAACAAATTCCCCAAACTTCCGTTTAAAGATATACTGTCAGTAATAGTGGTTGATGCAGTTCCATCAAAATATAATGAATCACTAACAGGTGTTTGTTTAACTAAATTTGCAAATGTGTTTGTACCCAAAATACTTTGGTTTGTTCCAGTAAGATTAACTGTGCCACCATGGTTTATAAGTGTTCCGCCTGAATTTGTCCAATTACCTGAAACGTTTAATGTATGACCATTTAAATCTAAAGTTCCACCGCTTGCAAGGGTGAGATTGTTTACACTTTGGTCTCTATCAAGAGTAATCGATGTATCAATTGTTGCATCGCTTACAGTATCTAAAGGATAAGGAATTTTGGATATATAATTTATTGTTCCACCATTTTTAATTAATGTTCCACCTGTGTTATTAAAATTCCACCAATGTCCAGAAATATTTAGTGTGTGACCATTCAAATCTAAAGTTCCACCGGTCGCTAAAGTAAGATTATGAATATATGCATCTCTATAAAGCCTGGTGCTTGTACTTAGAACTAAATCACTGATGACTTCACTACTATTTGCCGAATAATTTACAGTGATACCACTTCCGCCAACATTAATAGGCATCCACCATGGTCCTGCATAATCAATTGAACCACCACCAACACTATCAGTAAGAGTTCCTCCAGAATTTGTATATGTACCTGAAATAGTTAATGAGTGACCAGCCAAATTTAATGTACTGCCTGCATTTATGGCAATATTCCTGATATATGAATCTCTAAATAGAGAAATATTTTTTGTATCAGAACCATATGGTGAGCTAGATGGTGTAAAATTATCTGTCCAACGGGCAACCCCTTTTGAAATTCTTAATTCATCCATATAACCATCAAATGAAGCACTCCCATTGGATCTTGCTCCAATTACCAGTTGCCCAGAATAATTGCCAGTTCCATCATTATATGTCCCGGACATAACACTTTGCCCATTTGCATAAAGAGTAAAGACATTTCCATGCCTTACAACTGCTAGATGTGTCCACGTGTGAATTTGTGGAACAAAAGATGAATGATAAACGGACCAATTATCCCACCCATGACTGGAGGCTGAAAGAAAAGAGAATTGCCCCCACTCAATAAACATTGCCCAACCAGCATCTCCCCATTCATTATTTGCATTGTAATCACTTGCTATTATTTGTGTACCAAGACTATTAAAATAGAACCATCCGTCAATAGTAAAATCTCCGGTTCCAAAATTAAAATCATTACTTGCCGGAATAGTTAAATAATCCGTTGAACCATTAAATTGTCCGCTTGCCCCAAATTTTGATAGCGTCGTACTTATTTGTGCACTGCCATTTGCGGTAACAGTTTTAGGGGTTAATTCGCTATCAACAAAATTATTTGAACCATTTGTACCATCCATATGCAATAATAACTTTGTATTAACATCACTACCTATTGAAACATCGCTGTTTACATCATCGCTATTTGGCAAATAATTTATTGTCGCACCATTTATTACTTCTGATGCGTTTGAATACTCCCACCAATGCGCACCTGAAATGTTCATTGCTCCTCCACCAACACTATCAGTAAGTGTTCCACCATTATTTGTGTATGTACCCGATATAGTCAACGTGTGACCAGCCAAATCCAAATATCCACCCGTACCTAAAATAAGATTATGGACACTTTGATTTTGTGTAAGGATACCAGAAAGATTTGTTATGCTGTTTGAAATTACAGCCTGCTGTGATAATTCTATATCGCTTGATGCATCTGGCATAAACGCACTGATTACAGATGCGTTGTATATTTTAATAGCATTATTTAAGTCAGATGTTTGTGTGTAGACAACAGATTGAGGATCATTTACCGTTGAGGTAGCAGATGCAAGGACCAAAGAAAGTGCACTGAGTGAGCCGGGCATATGATTACCTAGGGTGTAAGACTCTGGTGCGTTTTCTGTAATAAAAGTTTGAGCCACACTTATAGCAAAGTTCAGGTCAGTAACATCTGATGATGGCACGATTGCTGCATAATAAGCTGATATCGCATCATTAATTGCCGCTGTTGCTGCGTCAACACTGCTTTGATAGTTAATATCAGGCCAATAATTTGACCATAAAATGCCGGAAAGTATCTGAAGTGAGCCAACTATATGGTCACCGGGTGTACTCGATTCTGGAGCATTTTGATTTATTAAATCTTGAGCTTGACTTTTAGCAAAATCGAGTCCAGACGTATCAGCGTAGGGAATTAAAGGAGAGGAATTATAAGTGTCTATGGCAGCCTGAATCTGTTGTGCCATACTCTCAACATAACCTTGTGGGTCATAGGGACCTGCCCAATATGAACCCGCAGCACTACATATAGCATCACGGTCTGAACAATAATGTTGTCCGGAACTACCACAGCCGTCCCAACACATCCATTGAGCCCACTGACGATTAGAGTCAAGATTTCCAGTGTAAGATAGCGGTATTTGTGTGGCATCAAAAGAATTACATGCATCATTTATTACATTGGTTGCACTATCAACATCTCCTTGCGGCGAATTGCTATCAACACTAGAGTAAGAATTCAGAGTACTACTAAGGCTTTCAAAAGAGCTTGGGGGATAACAGGTTGGTTGATCATAACTACTACAATTATTTAGGGTACCCTGGGCCCGTGATCTAGCACCTTCAAGATTTCCAGTATAAGATGGTTGTATTTGTGACCAAGAAAAAGTATCAATTGCACCTCGTATAGCACCAGCCGCCCAGTCAACAGCACCTTGGGTGTAAGTATTATCTACAGCGGAATATTGTTCTACGACACCGTTGAGAGTAGAAAAAAGCCAACCAGGATAACAACCAGGTCGATAATCATCATTACAGTAATTAAGAAGAATTGTAGAAGCGTCATTTCTCGCACTGTTTAGTGCATCAACATTTGATGGTAAAACAAGGGATGTATTGTAAGTATCAATGGCAGTATTTAGTGCAAGAGTTTGTTCATCGACGACGCTTTGTGGATAGCTAATATCCGCATATACTGCACCAAGCGCAGTTTGAAGTGTAGCGAGAGAACCTGGTAAATGATTGCCTGGAATATCCGTCGACTCTGGTGCATTTGCATCTATTAGACCCTGAGCTGTAGTTGTAGCTGCAATAAGTAATGTTGCGTCTGATGCAGGCCAAGATGGACCACCGTCAGTAATTGTCCAACCCAAAGTATTTACAAGATGTTGTCTTGCTAAAGATGCAGAATAGTCGTAAGTGGAACTGCCAGCGGAAAAAGTGACTCCCGTTGGCCAATTACCTGCGTTATGTTCTGGATTTCCCCATCCCATCAATATGGCATCATAAGTTGTTGTAGAAAGCGTAACTCCATCAAACATACCTGCTAAATAAATCCCGCCCAAATTAGTAAAATCAAATGTACTAATATTTTGGTCAAATGAAGTCGCACCAGAAAACATCCACCTAAAATCATTGGGCGCCCTAAAATGCCAACCATTTAGTGGTTGATTAAAAGATGTTGCATTTCTAAACATTCCTTGGCATGAATCCATTTGAAGTGAACCTACATCCCAATTCCCAATTGGTTGATTAAACGCCGTGGCATTTGCAAACATATCTTTCATTATCCATACATTTGAGGTTTTCCAATTTCCAATAGGTTGATTAAAATTTGGAGTATTTGCAAACATACTGTTCATACTTCTAACATTTGACATATCCCAACTATTCATAGAGGGAACAGTGCTAATACCACTTCCATCAAAAGCGCTCATCATTTCTGTTGTACTAGCAGTATTGAGTGTATCAGTTGCAGTAATGCTTAAATTTGATGTCCCTGCAAAATAGCCTATGTAATAATAAGAAGCCCAACCATTTATAAAATCATTGTCATTGAGTGTATTAAGCAAAACTAGAGAACCCCACTGACTTATTTCAATAATTTTTTTACTATCATTTATAGGGGCCAGCGCAAAACTCCAACCGACAAGCGTACCAGTTATCGTAAGTGTATAAACACCAGCTGTTGAATATGTGTGTGTGGTATTTGGGTCATCGAATGATGTAATAGTATCGGTGTTCCCATCTCCCCAATCAACTGTAAAACCATATTGTGTATCAGTATTATTATTACCAAATCGGCCTGGATCTATGAGAGGAATATGTATTTGATTGTCTGCACTTGAACCAGAGGAAGTATTTCTTGTATCCCATGTTGAGATAAAAGGTGTCGGGACAGGGTCAACAATATAATCTATATCTATGTTTCCAGTGACTTTTAGGTCAAAAATGTTTGTTGGGGTGACGAGATTTTTTAGCAAAATTCTGTATTTGCCAGTGTGATTGATATTATCGAAATTTGAATTAACATCATCATTTACTAGTGTAAGCTTGTCTCCTTCTGTTTGATTACCTTCTGCGTCAACATAGACGGGATAAACTTCAATACTTGCCGAGCCACTTGTGTTTGTTGGCTTTGCATAAATAGTGATGTCATTTCCTTTGGTCAAAATTTGATTGAAAGTTGTTCTGACATATTGTCCGTCGCTGATTGTCGCGTAGTTCCCATCTTTTGTTTTTACTGAATCATAAATATCTGCGAGAATACTTTGGTCTGTATCAAGCTGGAAAGCTTTTGATATGAAAATAATTTCAAATGTTTGTGTTGAAAGGTGTGGAACTGTCCATTCTACGTAGTCGAGCCATCCATCTTTGTTTAAGTCATATGCCTTAAAAACAACATTTTGGTCGCCGTTGTTCACCCATTTTATTTTTATCTTATCTTCTTGGCCTACTTTATATATTTTTGGGATGTTTGCATAAGCTAAGACGTTTGTTATTGGTGTGTCAGAAGTATCCGTAGCAGAAATGGTGACAATTTTTCCAGTGTCAGTATTTGCTTCGGTGATAGTTGGTGCTGGAGTTTCGTATATAACATCTACCGTCGTTGATGCTGTGGATGATGCATTTACAAGTGCTGTGGATGTTCCAGTAGAAGTGGCTATTGATTGGTCAGAACTTGTTGATGTAGTAGATGCGGAAGTACTTTGTGCTGAAGCTGATGTGGATGATGTTGAAACTGATTGATCTTGTGTTGTTGATGCGCTTGTTGTTGAAATCTCTGGAGTAGCGGGAGCTGTGGATGTGGATTGAGAGCTATCTGTTGATGTAGATTGTACTGGTATAGAATTATCAGGAGAAGTTGTTGTGGATGAATTATCTGCTATTGGAGTTGAAGAATTATCTGTTGATACTGGTGTTTGTGTTTGATCTTGTGTCAGAGAAACTACTGGAGCAACATCTATAATGGTTGTCTCAGGTGCAGGTGCCACTGCGTCCTCAACGGTAGCAAACATATTTGAAATTGAATTTCTAATGGCACGGAATATTTTTTGAAAAAAAGTTAATTTTTTAGTTGATTCAATTTTTTGTTGTTTTATTTTTTCTGCAAGTTGAAGTGTGGAAGTAGAATTTACTCTTTGTGCAGCTAATGCTGAAAGCTTCTTTCTATCTGCGTTTGTAAGTTTAGAGGTTTTTACTGGGGAGATATTTTTTATTGTTGAAGTAGAAATTGAAACTTTTGTTGCAATTTTTGGAATCTCCACCAAATGTGTGTCTTCATTAATTTGATTTACAGCAATTTTCTTTATCCATTTTATTGGTTGGCCAGGAGTAGATGGGAGTTGGGTAATGGAAAGATTTTTAATTACATTATCTTTATGAATAGAATAACTGGGTAAAATAAAAACTGCGGCCATTACAAAAAAAAGTAGTGCCACAATTACAACGGAGAATATTGGATTTTTTATCCACACTTTTACTCTTTCTCCAATATTTTTTCTAAAGATATTCGATAGATTTATTTTGATGTTTCTTAAATTCATCTTTAGTTAAATAATATAAAAAATAATAGCAAAAAATCAAGCTATTATCTTAATTAATAGTAACACTTTTTTTGAAAATTAAAAGAGTATTCATATTTTTTAGATATATACAACTTTTGTCATTCTATAATTCACAAAATAATACAAAATATGGTGCAAGTATTCAAAATATAGACATCTATGTTATAATTATCTTATGAACACACAAATAGTAAACGGGGCAATCAGCTCCTATATGAGTGCAAATCCTTGGGTGATTATTTTATTAGTTTGGTCAATAGTTTGGAAGCTTATTGCTTCGTGGAAAGCGGTAAAAAATAACCATTTGACTATTTTTATAATTTTAGGATTTTTAAACACAGCGGGAATTATAGAGATAATCTATTTGGTATATCTATATATAAAAGGTAGGAAAAATAAAGATATTGCAAAATAATAAAAGCGCCGCGGTAATCCGCGGCGCTTTTTGTTATGCGGAGAGGGCGAGATTCGAACTCGCGAGACCGTTTCCGGCCTTCCGGTTTTCAAGACCGGTTCATTCAACCACTCTGACACCTCTCCAAATATATTTCGTTGTCACTCAAATTTGTCGTCCTTCGGAATAGTGTCAGATTGGTTGCCGCCCAAACTTCGTTTGTGGATAAAAGTAAAGCAGTTCACTTTTATCCCACTCTGACACCTCTCCGTGTTTTTTCCCAAACAAGCATTAATTTACCCTAAAATTGCTCAATTCGCAAGTAAAAAAGTTATATATTACAAAAAAATTTCCTCCAGCAATATCAGCCTTTGCTGATATGTGGATTAATGATTTTAGATTAGCAAAATTTAAACTATATCTATAATTCTTAATCTCAACTCTTCCCTTAAACCAAAAAACTTTTTTCTAAGTTCACAAGAAAATTAATTCTTTCTCCTTTTCCTATTTTAATAACACTCCGTTAACAACCATCTCACCACCAGATGACCTACTACTTCCGCTACCAATTTCAATATAGTGATCAGCCACTGGGGATTTTAAAACGTTTATATTAATAGTTTTTGTCCCACACTTCATATTTGGTAGATCGCGCTTAAGAGATTCGACAGATAAACCAGAAGATTCTAAGGCTGCATTAGTAACGAATAAAGAAAGTCTTGAATCCGGAAATTTCTTTTTAATTTCTTTATATTTTTTTATTACAACTTCAATTTGGTTCAATAAAATCGTTGGGGTTTTTGTACCATATACTTTATCAAAAACAAAAGACATTTCAGATACACCATCATATTTTACTGGCTCAAGAAACAAAATTTGATCTGAGATTGATTTTGGCCCTTGATTGGTTTTGCTATACAAATAAAACTTGTTTTGATCGCCAAAGGTCAAATTGGTATCATTATTAACACCATTAGTCACACAAGATAAACAATTTCTTATATTTTCTATAATATAATTTAAATTTGACGTTATGCCGCTCGTTACTACAACCTGATCATCTGGCAAGTTAATAATTTTGTCTATATTATTAAGTCTATCTTTTAATGACTTGTTTTCGACAACTCCATGCCCTTGCTTTACATTTTTAAATTTATCAATAATCTTTTTATAGTTATCTTCAAGTTTTGTTAATTTTTTATTTATCTCATCTAAGTATTTTTTTACTGACGAATTTTCTTCACTAGATATTTTATCTTCATTTTTACTAATTACACTTTCCAAATATCCCAAATCCTGGGATAGGGCCATAGCACCAGATGTCTGTTTAAATTCTTCACCTAATTTATTAAAAATAGAGATTATTTCTGATGAAGGTTTCAATAATTCTCTGAGTTCTGATATGTCGTTTTTAACTCCAATCTCTTCCACAAAACTAAACATATTAATGACAGTAGAAAATGGTCTCATCTCTTCTTGAAATACTTTCTTAATATTTGCTGTGTTTATTTCTAAATTGTTAATCTTTAATATAGATTCTATTTCATTTTTGATACTTTGTTCGTCCGCCGAGAATTTGATGTCCCCTTTCGTCTTTATTAGTGATTGATAAGTTTTTGCAACTACTTCACCAATTTTTTTGCTTCCATAATCCAATAGTATTTTCATTCTTTGCCTATCTAATGAATCTGGTGGATATAAATCCAAATCTTTAAGACTATCTAAATTTAAAATAACATTATTTAGCTTGTTATCTATTGTTTCAACGTTTCCAATTACTATATTTCCCACTTCTGAACTTAAAATATTATAAAACTCTGGCAAATCCTTTTCATTTATACCTAAATTTTGCTGTATAATTGGATTCATTTCTAATTTATCCTTACTTAGATTATTAGCAAAAGATGCTCTTTCTTGAGTCAATAATTCTTCAAAATTTATTTTTTCTCCTTTTTTATAATCATCCCACTTATCATTAATCATTAGGGCTAAATAAACACTCATTACTTTTTCAAAATATGTATCACTCTTACGATTAAAATTTGACCAATACATTGAAATATTACTCGTCGAACGAAGGTGTTCTGGAGTAAAATTTTCCTTAACTTTAATTATTCCAAATTTATTTTTAAAATTTTCCAATATAAAATCAGTGAGCTCTTTTTTTTGTTCAGAGAATGGCTTAATAGATCCAGACTCATCCAAAATTGATCTTACAAAATTTTTTCTTATCCCAGCCAACCCCCTCTTAGCAAATGTTCTGTGTCCATCTCCATCTTTTTTTTCTATAAGCGAAAGTACTGCCCTGTGTAATGGGAATATATCTTGCAAGAATGTCTTGGTATCTTTTTGTTTAAGCTTCACAAAAACCTCAAGGTATGTTGAGAATAAGCTCGGTGCAACAGATAAAATGTCTCTGGATATATTATAGAAATTTGTGGTGTCCTCGTTCGACCATTTTTCTTTAATAAATTTCTCCTCCATCATTTTCATACCATCAAAAAGTTGATTCTTTGTTTTTTCTGTAATTTGCTCACTGGCAATAACCAGTGAATAATTATCTTGGAAAAAACCAAGTGATGCAATTTGGCTAAGCGGTCCAGCACCACCATTATTTTTAATAGATTGAGCAATAATACTTGACGATAAGGGAAATTTATTTTTATCTGAACTATTCAAGTATTGAATCCAGGTTTTTTTCATTTCATTAAGACATAAATCTTTTGAGCCGTCCAAAGAAAAAATATAATATATTTTTTCGTGTAATCCTTTTGCTGGCCCAGTCGCCAAATTAAAATCCCAGTTATTAGATTGAATATAATTTAGTAATAATGATTTCCAATTATTTTTTGTTATTTCTAAATTGCCATCTAAATTATTATTGACAAATCTTGAATTAACATAATTAATTGTATCTTTTATTAAATAATCTTTTATGTCACTATGGATTAGTTTGTCTCCAATTACACCATCTAATCTTGGATCTATTGAATCGATTCCTTTTTTTTCTAAATGAGTAAATATATCTAAACCATCATTACTATCTAAAAAAAGTTCAGGTGCATCTAGAGCTCCTGCATTTGATTCAAGATTCATAAAATTTACCACACCATTTTTCGTTTTAATTGGATTAGCCAATTCCAATACCCTATCTTTTGTTAATCTATTTTTATTTACTAAATCAATAAAAGATGTGATTATTTTTTCCTCATCAAATTTATTGTACTTAGAAAAACTTTCCTTATAGGAATCAAAAATTTTTAAATAGAAATCCATTTTTTCATGTTCATCTTTGGTATCTTCATTCTCATATTTATTACATAGCATTGCATAAAAACAATCTTTTAATTTAATCTTCAAATTATGGTTATCTGGCCATGATACAAAAAGACTTTCTATTTTTGCTTTTTCATCTTTTGAAATCAAATCGTTTTTTTCTAAAAACGGAACCATTTGATCTGCTCCCAGAGAATTAAAGGCCAACGTTGTTGTTTTTTTACCCAATTCACTTTTATTATTCTCGTTTTCAGCTATGGAAGTAACAAGATTTTGTAGCAAATTATTATTAATTTTAGGATTTCTTGAAAAAATTGAGCTACTATCAAAATCAGACTCATTCCATTTGGCTAATATCTCATGTAAAGGTTTTAAATATGGATATTTTTTTTCTGTGTTATCCAAAACTTCTAACCATTTTTTATCCTTTGACAAACTATTAATGAGAAAGTTGGCTTCACGCGAGCAATAATACTTGTTAGATATGCTCAATAATAAAGCTGCACGTACAGCTTCTGGTGTTTTATAGTAATTTAATGAAAATATTAACGCAGAGTCATCAAAACTAGTTGTAACTTGAGGAATTAGATATTTATATATTGCATCATCAACACGCTTAACTTTTTCTCCAAAAATTGAATTAACCAATTGGGATTTTTTTACTGCCTGCCAATCTTTTATTTCATGATAGCCTAATTTTTTAAGGAGTGGTTGTTTTTCCATCTCCATATCAAGAATAATTTGATTATATTGACTTGAGGTACGAATTTCTAGACCAAAGTTATTTTCTATGTCTCTATCTGATAATATAAAACTATTATTTACAGCATTACTTTTGCTTAATGTTTGTTGTAGATTAATAAATGTATTTTTTAAATTAGAGATTTTTTCTGAGACATCTATTGAAAACAATAGCCCCAGTGCATCGTTGTCAATATTAAAAAGCTCATTTGGTCTTATTATCTTTAATTCGTCAGCTAGATCAATTACATTATTTTTATGTTTTGTGTACTCCTCATACCCGCTTTCTGTATATAATTTATACTCAGTAAATAATTTATTTTCAAGATTTTTGTCCACAGAACCATTAATAGATGGTAAGGCAATATTTTTTATATATGATTCACCAATTGATAAGCTAAGACCGTTTGAATTTATGTCTTGCATTAATTCCCAAGACTTATTAATCGCCATTTTTACTTCTTTGCCCAATTTTTCTGTAATCTCATTTTGGGCGATATTTGAAATTGTTTTTTCAACTTCAAGCAAAGTTTTGCCTATTTCTTTATTAAGTTTAACATTTTCTGTACTAATTCTTGAAGCTTCATTATTAATACTAACTAGCTGCTGTTTATCAGATTCTAGTTTTTTGATTTTTGAGTCTGCTGACCTTACTATTTTTTTGAAAAAATTATACTCTTTTAGTGATGCAATCTCTTCTTCAATTTTTTTAATTTTTTCTTTATTTATTTTAGTTTGATTGTCAGCTTCTAAATTTATTTCAGTTGATTCTTTTAGTTTCTTAAGGCTACATAATATTATTGGGGATTGTTCGATAAAATAATTAATATCTTTATTGCCATTCAATTGTAAATCTTTTAGGCTTTTTTCTATATCAGGCAGCGATTGCAAATAGTCATTTTTATTAATTTCAGTAGAAAAAATACCAAATATTCTTTTAATTGTTATTTCTAATTTAGAAATTTCTTGATTAATATTTTCTGTCGATTTTATATAACCACTAATAAATTTGGCTTCGTCTTCTTGCCTTTTAATCGCTTCTTTGCTTATTTCCTCATTAAGACCGGCATCAACTAATTGAGATTCTTGTTCCATAATTTAATTATACAACAATAGCTTATGTTTAAAAACAGGCGCGCTTACGACAAATCAACGATTCTAAGCCTTACTTCCTCCCTTCCGCCAAAGAAACTTTTCTCCAAGTTTGCAAGCAAATTTATTTTTTCTCCTTTTTCTATTTTTGCATCAAAATCAGTCGGCTTCATAAAAAATCCAATGGCAGAAATAATTTGTCCTTTACTATTTTTAAAATTGATTTTTAAGTGGTCATTTTTCTTTCCAAAAATCTTTACATCATGTATTTCAATATTTGGGAGTGCAAAAATTGGTTTGGGGTTATCCATTCCAAAAGGTGCAAGCTGGCTGACTTGCCTTTCTAAATTATTATTTACATCATCTATTTTTATTTCAACATCAGCAATTAATTCTTTTTCTTTGCCAATAATAGAAAGTTTTTGATATGCGACTTCAAGCCCATCGGCGAGTAAATCAACTTTTTCTAAACTAATCGAAAAACCCCCTGAAGCAGAGTGTCCACCATATTCTTCTAAAAGATTTCCAGATTCTCGCATCATGGCGACAATATCGACACATCCATCGGAACGACAAGAACCTTTCAAAGTTTTTCCTTCCTCTCTTCCCCAAAGAAATACAGGTCCATCATGTTCATCCATTAGTGAGTTTGCAACAAGTCCGAGAAGTGATGGCTTCCAATCTGGATTTCCAGCGACAAGAACTTTTCTTTTTTTATCTGGGTCAAATTTTTCCCAGTGTTTGCGGATTTCTTTCACCATTTGAGCTACAATTACTTTTCTATCATCGTTTATTTTATTTAAATGAAGTGCATATTTAACAGCATCTATTTCATTTTGTGCCACAAGCATATTAAATGCGTCCTCAGGCAAACCCATTCTTGAAGCTGCATTTATACGTGGAGAAATCATAAAGCCAATATCATCTTCTGTAATATTTTTTTGGTCAATTTTTGTTACAGAAAAAAGACTTTGCAATCCAGGTCTTCTAGATTTTCTCAAAACTTTCAAACCATAATGTGCTAATAATCTATTTTCACCGACTAAAGGAACCATATCTGAAATTGTCCCGATTGCCACCATATCAAGAAGCCATTTTTCCCATCCATCTACTATGTCAAACTTTTTCCCAGACTTTTTTATGAGTGCTTGCACAAGTTTGAATACAACGCCAGCTCCACAAATATTTTTATCAGGATATTTACACTTTGATTGCCTTGTATTTAATATTGCGAGTGCATGAGGTAATTCCTCTTTATTTTTTTCAGAAATTCTTGGTAAATGATGATCCGTAATTACCAAATCTATTTTGTGTTTCTTAATTTTTTCAGCTTCTTCAACATCGGCAATGCCACAATCAACTGTAATGATTAAATTAACTCCATTTTTTGCAAATTCATCAATCGCTTCGTCATTAAGACCAAAACCTTCAAGCACTCGGTGTGGAATATAATTTTCAAAATTTTTGAAACCTATTTTTTTAAAAAAATCATGCAAAATTACAGCGCCTGGTATTCCATCGGCATCATAATCGCTATAAATGATTACCTTTTCATTTTTTTCTACGGCTTTTAGTATTCTCTCAACTGCAATATCCATATCTTTCATTAAATATGGATCATAATTGTCTTCGAAGACTGGGCTCAAAAATACTATAGCGTCTTTTTCTTTTTTAATTCCTCTATAGAATAGGAGTTTACGTAAAATTTCTGGGTATTTTGCCAATTCTTTACTAGCTTTTTCTGAAATTTCATTTCTGACTGAATAATTTTTCATTTGGATATTATAGCAGATAAATTAAAAGGCGGGTTTGCTTCGCAAACCCGCCTTTTAATTTTATTATTTTATTTGTTTTATCAGCTCGACAAAATTTTTAACTTTTAAACTTTCTCTTCCAATAAGTAATCCATCAACATTTCCTTTCCCAATTATCTCTTTTGCATTATTTTTCGTGACAGAACCACCATAAAGTATTTTTACTTTCTTCAATTCTTTCGAACCCAAAATATCATTTATCAGTCGCTTAATAAAAATTGTAATCTCGTGAAGCTGCTCGGGTTTTATCGCTTCTTCCTCAGATTTTCCTATCGCCCAAACAGGTTCATACGCAATTATCAAATTTTTAATTAATTTTTTGGGAAGTTTAATAATTGCATTTTCAATTTGTCTTTTTACTTCATGATAATGGTCACCATGTTCACTCCTCTCTTTTTCCCCAACACAAAGGACCACTTTTAATCCACCTTTCATTGACGCAATCATTTTTTCTTTCACGATCTGATCAGTATCAAGCAATTCTCGTCTTTCGGAATGTCCAACCAAAACATATTCTACTCCAGCTTTTTTAAGCAATTTAATACCAACTTCACCCGTATGCGACACTCCTTCACCAACAAAAACATCCTGAGCACCCAAAACAATTTTTTTAGAATTATGAATAACACCCGTAACTTCATTTAAATAGACAAACGGCGGACAGACAACTAGATTCACATCTCCAAAATGCTTTGATTCCTTGTTGATTTCAGTAATTATCTCTTTTGCCATATCTAGAGAAGCGGGATTCATCTTCCAATTTGCAATAATTAACTTGTTAGACATGGATCGATTATACCATTTTAAAAAAGTTTGGTATAATTAACCATGTTAAATAATTTTAATTTCATGGAAAACAAAATTTCTTGGAAAGCACTCGAATATAAAAGAAAAGATAAAACTGCTGATTGGTACTGGGCAGTAATTCTTATTGCGCTTGCAATTGTTATTGGTGCATTTTTTACACACAATGGTTTCTTTGCAATCCTTGTAATTATTTCCACAGTAATTCTGATGTCATTTTCAATTATTGCGCCAAAAGTCGTTGATATAAGTATCAATCAAAAAGGTGTTACTGTAGGAAAAGAAGTATATCCTTTTGCGACACTTGAATCTTTTTGGGTAGAAAATATGGATAAAGATAATCAAAAAATAATTTTTAAATCAAAAAAATTAGCAATGACACTTATTTCAATACCACTTGAAGAACATCATCATTTAGATGTGAGAGAATTTTTACTAAAGTACCTTCCAGAAGTAGAGATGCATGAACCTTTATCCCAAAAAATAATGGAAAAACTAGGATTTTAAAAACCACCATCCGCAGGCTGGTGGTTTTTTAATCTAGCTATATTATCTCAATAAATTTAGTGCCATTCCATGTTTTGACAACCTGCCTAATGTCGTAGGAACCATCACCCAAATATTTATATTCACCAGAAACTCCAACGAAATCTTTCTTCAAATATTTCATCACAGACAAATTAGACCCATTACTTGCTATGTTTGCTTTAGATAATTGTATTACGGCGTCATACAAATTGTCTCCGGCGGTTGCTGGGTACATGTTGTATTTGGTGTAATATTCATCAAGGAAATTAGCATTTTTATCTCCAACATATAATTGATTATCTAATCCTCCGTTGGCTATCTTAATTTGTCCCGTTGATTCAAAATTTATTATACCGACCAAAGGTATTTTCCAGCCCACATCTTGGACCTGTTTAGCGAATGCACCAGCTTGTGGAGACAATAAAACAATGACCACTTCAGGATTGGCGGACTTTATTTTTGTAACTGATGTTCTAAAATCAGTTTCTCCTTTAGCGACTGACTCATTCGCAACAATATTATAACCAGCAGCGGTTAGTGTTTTAACAGTTTGTTCAGCATTTGCTTTTGGGCCATCAGCTTGATTCCAAATTATTGCCACTCTTTTATACTTACTGTTAAGAATTTGTTTTTCCATTGCACTAATAAGCAATGATGAACTTGGTACGTATCGAACTACCCACTGTTTATTTGCATTAATATCTGCTGAACTTCCAAGTCCAATCATTGGAATAGAACTTTTTTCAGCGACATACGAAGCCGCAACAGACGAAGCTGAACTTTACGTAATTAAAGATTTAACTTTATCAACCTCAATTAGTTTTTGTGCTGCAGTTACTGTAAGTTTTGTATCAGATTGATCATCCTCATAAACTATTTGAATATTTTTTCTAATGTTTTCTGGAAGATTTGATATAGCAAGCTCAACGGACTTTCTACCAGCCTCTCCAGCCGATTGAGCAGGGCCTGTCAATGGAAGTATTACACCAATTTTGATGGGCTGACTTGTAATGTTCTTTTGATTTTTGTTTACAAAATATAAACCAAGAATAATGACAACAAATATGATGGCGGCGATAGTAAATGTTTTTTTCATAATATTTATAAATTAATTAATAAATTAATAATAACTAAACAATAACATTTAGATTACATATTGTCTATATTTTTTAGACAGTTATTATCTATATACAATTCTATCATTGATTTATTTATGTATAATTGCTAGAATTAGTAGTCATAAATGATGACTTTTTATGGAAAACTCAAAAACAATTGAATCTCTAATAGAACTTGGTCTTGATAGACAAGAAGCTGAGATATATCTTTATCTTACAAAAGTTGGCTCCAACAAGAAAGATAATACTGCTTTTGCTGTTGGAAAAAATCTTTCAATACCTAGAAGCTCGGTCTATCTATATATTGAAAGGCTAATAAAAAAAGAATTGATTTCCCCATATACAATAAATAACAAAAAACATTTTTTGGCTGAAAATCCAATGCGAATCGAAAAATCATTGGATAAAAAACGTGAAATTTTCAAATCCATATTGTCTGATATAAAAAATCTTGCCGAAAACCAAGAAACAAATTTTGCAACAAGAACATATCGTGGAAATGGAAGTCTTGAAAAAGTATATGATGAAATGTTTGATAAAAATGAAATGACTAAATATAAAGACATTTATGTGCTTACTAATACCTTATTAAGTAAGTTACTCCCACCAAATTTGCCTACAAAATTAGATGAAATAAAAAAACAAAATAAAATTTACACAAAAATGATACTTATCCCAGATAAATCAGAGTTAGGTTCGTATTTTAAGAGTGATGCTTTTAGAGAAGTACGTACTTTACCGGAAGGGTCTGTCTTTCAGGGTTCTTTATATATTTATGGAGATAAAATTGCGTTGTTTTCTCTTGATAAAAAAGATCCAATTTCTATGATTATAGAGTCAAAAACAATTGTACAAATGATTAAATCTTTTTTCCTATGCACTTGGGAACTATTGGGAAATGGTAATATTTAATTTATAAGGTTTATATTAGACAAATATATTTTACTTTTTAACATATCTAGCTTAAACTGCTAATTGCACATCCTCTCATCGTTCAATGGATAGGACAAACCCTTGCGAAGGGTTAGATGTAGGTTCGATTCCTACTGAGAGGACAAGTACAATAAAAAAAGCCCGTTCAAATCATAAATGATTTGAACGGGCTATACAATACAAACTACTTCAATTTTTTTACAACGCCCTTTATTAACACATAGGCGTCGCCAGTACCACTTCCCATTACGCCAAACCCGTCTAGGATTGGCTGGTGTGATACAAAAACAATATTTTCATATCCAGCTTTGGCAAGACTAGATTTTACTCTTTCAAAATTTTTCTTGCGGTTGCAATACACCTCATAGTTAAGAAAATTTTCAGTTTGAATCAATTCCACCCTAAGGTATTTCGCCATAACTGATGTTGTCTGCACCGCACGAGTTAGTGGAGACGTCACTATTACTGTAGCACCTTCGCCTTTCAAGTATTTGAATATTTTTTTCCCAGCTTTTGCAGCTTCTTGTTCACCTTTTTTGCTTAGGAAACCATTTACGTATGAACCATACCTTACAAAAAACACGTTTGCTGTATTTTTCATATCTCCCTCCTTGGGATCAAGCTTTGTTAGGTGATTTTAATAATACACGCCAGTCTTTTAGACTGGCGTGTCACTAAACTTAGTAGTTTAGTGTTAGCGACGTGGTATAAACCACATCGCTCTTCCGAGGATCGCCGCTCTTAACGTCGAGCAGCAGTCCAGATGCATCCACCACCAGGGTCAGGTTTTTCATAACCTTGGTTTTTACACCAAGACTTGCCTGACCCGATACAAGTTCCCCAAAACTAAGAAACTTGCTGTTATACAATCCCCCCACCTTTCCATAAATGGAAAACGTAGGATCAATTGTATATGAAGCTGAGATGCTGGGCATTACTACCCAGACACCTTCAGCCAGACTACGAACATAGTGGCAATACTCTAAACGCATTTCTGCCACCATACTTATCTGACTGTTAACTTTAACAGTCTGACCTAAAAATAGGTCGTATGACCACATGTCATTCCCGTTCATCAACGATAAAGGGAAGCCATTGGCATACTTAACTCTTAATTTTAAATAAGAGTCTTGAGACAAATTGAACTTTTTCCAAAGAATAAAGTCCAATTCATCCGCGCCGTCACTGTCGAGGTTAAAATCAACCCCGCCATATTCCGTAACTTCCAGAATAAATCCTTCCGGCAAGTTAAGTGTGACGTCGGCAGTAAAACATGCTGCCTTCTCGTACTTTACCCATCCCAATACTGGGACAAGCAACTTGCTGCTTACGGCAGTTGTTACACTGCCGCTAGGAACCCATCCATCCGCGGATGAGACCCCAACGAGTACAACTAACGCTGTTAGAGCTACAAGTAATTTTTTCATATTTTTCCCTCCTATGGGATTGTCAAGGTTCTTTTTATCAGGTTTTACTATCCTACCTGATTTGACTATATTATAATATATTGTGTAATATAGTCAAATATGTTAACACATAACTGTATTTGACTAAATAAACTATATGGTATATGATAGTATTGTTGTCAAAAGATTTGACATTTTATGCAAAAAGAAGATATTAAAGAAATACTTATAGATTTTGGTCTCTCAGAACATGAGGCACTAGTTTACCTTTCCTCTATTATGTTGGGTCCATCTACTGTAAATAAAATAGCAAAACATTCAGGTGTAAAACGCACCACTGTTTATCCTGTTATTGAAAGTTTAAAAAGAAAAGGGATTATGAATATTGAATTAAAAGGTTTAAAAAACCTTTTTGTTGCTGAAAGCCCAGATAAGCTCGAAAAAATAATTGAACAGAAAAAAGATAGGCTTAATAGTATGATTCCTGAGCTTTCTGCTTTATATAATCTAAAAGGTGGTGAGAGCTTGATTAAGTATTATGAAGGGATTGAGGGGGTTAAAACCATATATGAAGATATATATAATTCCTTAAAACCAAATGATGAATATTTAATTACTTCTGATTTAAAAAAGTTTTTAAACATTGATAGGGAATTTTTTACAAAATTCATTGAAAAAAGAGCAAAATTGAATATAAGAGTTAGGACAATACTACAAAACAATGATGTGGGGGCATTTTATAAGAAAAACGAACAGAACTATAATTTTAAAGTAAAGATGTTTGAATCAAATTTAGATTTAAAAGCAAATGTCGCGATCATTCCAACAAAGATTTATATCACACAATTGATTGAACCGTATATCTCAATAATCATTGAAAACAAAAATATTGTTGATATGCATAAACAATATTTTAATATCATGTGGGATGCTATAAAAGAAGAGTAAAAAACACCCATATGGGTGTTTTTTCTTAACGGAGATCGATTCGCGAAACTGTAATCAGTTGAGTGAAGCGAGTTGTGTTCTGAGATCCGCGGTGGCGGACTCATATACCGTAAAGAAAACCTGGTATTTTAAAGGCCGTCTTTCGACGGCTTTTAAAATTTTCTTATTTTTTAGCTTTTGATTTGTTTAAAAACAGTGTGATTCTTGATTTGTATCTTGCACCTGTATTCTTTTTCAAATATTTTATTTTAACGGCTTTATCGATTGCTGTATAAACTTCTGGTAGCATTTTTTCAGCTTCCTTTATTTTATTTTCTTTTATAAGCTTTTTGATGCTTTTCAATGCACCGTCTACAGCATTACTTCGTCTTGTGTTAAAGATTTTTTTCTTGCTGGCGACTCTTAATGCTTTTTTTGCTGATGATGTTATAGGCATTTTTAATTAAATTAATTTATCAAATAATAATCGAGACACGATGTTTTTTGACAGGTCTATACATTAACATCTTTGTCTAAAGAAATCAACGTATAAAAACAATTTTTATTTTCCGTGTTTCGTAGTATTATTAAACGTATGATAGCAAAAATCGAAGGTATAGTTTGGGACACAAATGAAAAATTCATTACCGTCGGAGTTGGTGGTGTTGGTTTTAAAATTTTCTCTACAGCAGAAACAAAAGAAGTTGCACAAAAAGGAAGTAAAATTTCTTTGTTTACACATCTTGTTGTGCGAGAGGATGCCCTCGACCTTTACGGATTTTTTACAGAAGAAGAATTACAATTTTTTGAAATGTTAATTTCCATTTCTGGTATCGGTCCAAAAACTGCACTCAACGTTTTAAATATAAGTTCCGTCACCGCACTAAAAAGAGCGATCTCGACCGGCGATACATCACATCTTACAAAAGTTTCCGGTATCGGAAAAAAGATTGCAGAAAAAATGGTACTTGAACTTAAAGATAAAATAAATATTACAAGCGATGAAAATGATATTACATTTAGAGATGAGATTGATGCAGTGGAAGGATTGAAGGCACTTGGCTACACACAAAAAGATGCACGTGATGCACTTGCAAATATAGACAAGAAAATTACAAAAACTGGAGACAGAATTAAACAGGCACTTAAAATATTAGGCAAATAAATTAAATTAAAAAGGCGTGGCGTAAACGCCCCGCCTTTTTTAATACTGAATACTTGATACTAAATACTCTTTTGGTGCACATCACAAAAATGTGCGCTCCTTCCACCAACTTTTATTCTACGGACTATACCGTTACAATTTTTCATTTTACATTTTTCCCCAATTCTTCTGTAAACTTTATGAAGGTCTTGATAACCGCCTTTTTCACCGTACGGATTTCTATAATCCGACATAGAATCTCCACCAACTTTTATAGACTCTTTCAAAATCTTAATAATATTTTTATAAAGCAATTTTAATTTGTCCTCACTGATATCTTGCACTTTTGTTGTCGGATGAATACAGCTATACCAAAGAGTTTCGTCAGAATAAATATTTCCAATACCGGCAATAATTGTCTGGTCCATAATCACTGTTTTTATTTTACCATTTGTTTTTTCATATAATTTTTCTTTAAATACTTTGTATGTAAAACTTTTTTCAAGTGGTTCCGGTCCAAGTTTTTCAAGGTCAGAAATTTTATTTATTTTGTCTGTATCAAAGACAAAAACTTTTGCAAATTTTCTCGCGTCAGATAGGACCAAAGTATTTTTATTAGATAAATTAAACGCAAGGTGGATGAAACGGTTGTACGGATCAGAAAGTGAGCTATCTTTTGGGGGAAGCCATTTTCCGTTTTCAAATTTATATTTTCCGTATAGTAAATGCCCTGTCATCTTCATATGTACCAAAATAGTTTTGCCTGCCCGTGTACCAACATTAGGGTTGTGTGAAACATTGATTAACACGTTTTTTGCCCTTCTTGTAACGCTCAAAATAGTTTTATTTGATACCTCTTTTTTAAAATATGGAAAATAATTTTTGTCTTTTACATTGTTTTTGCCGCGATTAAAGACAGAGTCATAATCCGTCCACACGTCTAAAATCCGCAGGCCTTTTATCTTGCTGTTTAATATATCCGCAGTTGTCTGTGCTTCTGGTAGTTCGGGCATATTTGCAGTGTAAAACTATTTTATTATTCTGCAAGTTCAAAATATGTTTCTTTTATTCCATCTTTGATATTTAAACCAAGTTTTGATAACGTCTCATTCAATTTTTTCTCATCAATAGATTTGTCCGTAGAACGGACTTCGACATACGTGCCAATTATCTTTTCAATATCTCCTTCAAGCTTACTGACTTTATCTACTGAAAATACTATGCTATCCAATTGGTATAGTATTCTTTCTTTTTTTATACTTTTTGACTCATTGCCATAAATAGATAAAAATTTTGTTTTAGTTTCACTATCAATATTGAATTCAAATTTTGGCCTATCTCGATACTGTGACTTAATTCGAGGTCCTTTATAAGTTAAAATAGTCGCACTTCCTTCTTCTCTAATTCTCAATATTTCATCTGTGTCAGTTAAATTTCTATCTTTAGGATTATAATAGTGATCAATTTGAGTTGTCTGTCCCAATTTATCTACCCCAAGTTTTCTCAGGTTTTCTAAATCTATATCTGCTTTAAATTTTAACTGGATCTCATGTAGACCAGATCGTTCAGCCTCAACTTCAGGTTTGTATTCATTTTTTATTACCATGTCTGCATTTTGTTTTGTATTTTGAATATATTTTTCATGCATTGGTTCAACAACTCCAGAAAAATAACTAATTATATCTTCAGGTTTTTTTCCTCTTGTGACAACATCACGAAGAAGTCTTCTTATAATTCTTCCGTGTGTACCAATATCAACAAATACTTTTACATCGCCTTCGGTTTTAATTTCATCATTTAACGCAAATAGTCCCTCAATTACAATTACCTTTCTTGGCATTATTTCTTCAGATCCAATTGGTTCACCCGTTTTAAAATCATATTTTGGTTTTTGAATTGTTTTTCCTTGTTTCAAATCTTCAAGATTTTTTCTAAGTTCTGGTATATTTAAAGCTTCCGGCTGATCCCAGTTTAATTCATTGCCTTCATTTTTTTTGTGATCCATAAAAGTTTGCCCGTAGTAGTAGTCGTCCATCGATATCAAAACTGCTTCGTCGTTGAACGCCTCCATTAATTTTTTTGAAACTGCGCTTGTTTTTCCAGAAGCTGAACCGCCCGCTATTTCAACAATGATTGTTCCATTCTTATTTTCTAATACTTTTTGTTCTACTTCTTGAATAAGTTTTTCAACACCAATATTCAATTCATATTCTGGAATTGCTTTGATTGATTCTTGGGGAATCCCATTTCGAGCAAGATTTTGATTTTTATACGCCTTATTTTCTGTAACTTCTTTTCCAAACCAAACTGGGGGGACAAAATCCAAACTCGCCTCTTCAGAATTAAATTCAATCTCAGCAGTCTTAAGCCCATTTAAATCTTCATGGTATATATCAAGCTCAATTACACCTGCTTTATCTGGGATTTCATATCGTGTTTTATTAATTCTTTTACCAACTGTTGCACCCCATAAAACATCAAACTGCTCTTTCGTTATTTCTACCTCATTTTCTGTTCTTATTTTTCCTGACCCAGATTTTACAGTTTGATAATATTTATCTTTTTTCTTCCTTAAACGAACCTCAGTCCCATCTTCGGTAATAGCAATATATCCCTGAATGATTTCCTTATGAGGAAAAGTATTTAGATTTTCAGGTGAAGATTCTATTAGGAATTTCTTCTCAATTTCTTTTGGCTGTTCTTTATTAGATTCAAAATTGTTGTTGATGTTTTTCATATGTATATATTTTATCATATTGATTGAACTTATCCATTTAATAACATAGAATATAATAGTGAAAAAAAACCTTGCAATAAAAATAATACTTTTAACATTAATACTTCTGGCTATCATTTTTTCCTTATTTAAAGAACCAAACAAAAAGTTTTTCCAAAATAAAAAAACAAAAATACTTATTGTCGCAGGTCATGAGCCAAAAGCTGGTGGTGCTGATGAATTCAAAACAATAAAAGAAAGAGATTTAAATCTTCAGCTTTCAAATGATTTACAGGATATACTTTCTGCCAATCCAAATCTTGAAATAATTATAGCGAGAGACAACAACGGTTGGAATCCTGATTTAAAAAATTATGTTGAAACAAGTTCTACCACAATAATGGAATGGGCATCTGCGATGAAAAATAAAATGATCGGAAAAGTTGATTCTGGAGAAATAGAATTGATAGACCCAAACATGAAACATAATAATGCGGCAACAAATGCTGTTCTATATTTATTTGGAACAAATAAATGGATAGAAAAAAATAATATTGATTTAGTTTTACATGTCCACTTCAACAGCAATCCAAAAATTAATGGCAAACCAGTTTTCCACGGTTACTGTATGTATATTCCAGAACATCAATATTCAAACTCTTCATCAAGCAGAATATTTGCAAATTATTTAAATACTGAAATTTCTAAAATAGAAAAACCAAGCAATATGCTACAAGAAAAAGATTTGATAATTGAAGATCAAGAACTTATCGCAACGGGTGTTTATGACACTTTAAAAGTTCCCGTAGTTGTCATTGAGTATGCATATATTTACGAACCAATGATGTTGAGCTCTAGCACAAGAAATAGTTTTATTGAATATGCGGCATCAAGTACTGCAATTGCAATTGAAAAATATATTGCAAGTGAATTAAAAAAATAAATTAAAAGAGCGGCGCCTTCGGCGCCGCTCTTTTTAATTTTATTTTAATTTTCTTAATTCCTCCCTGGCCACCTCCGCATCGCTCCATTTTTCTTTCACTCCATTTTTTCTCATTATGTATGGGTCCGTTCCCTTTCCCGTGATTATTACTACGTCACCACTTTTTGCATATTTAAACGCAGTCGCAATCGCTTCTCTTCTGTCCATAATTATTTCTGGTTTTTTTCTAACAAAATATTTTGCCATATCTTCCACAATTTCTTTTGGTTCATCATCATAAGGATCCTCATCGGTGAGAATTACCTTTTCGCAATATTTATCTGCAATTTCAGCCATTTCTTTTCTTTTCCATTTATCACGTCCTCCACCGCAGCTCCCAAGTACCCCGATTTTTGTGCTTTCAGAATACGCTTCATAAATCGCCTTCAAAGAATCAGGCGTATGAGCATAATCAACAATCACTTTAAAATCCTGACCTTCTTCGATTCGCTGTGCCCTACCACCAATCTCTTTTAGTTTCAAAATTGCTTTTTTTATCACATCCAAATTTATTTTTTCTACTTCAGCATACTTTATTGCACCTAAAATATTATAAATATTAAATTTACCCGGTAACACAGTTCCAATTTCCACTCCATTATATGTAAATTTTGTAAAATCTTCGGAAATTACAATGTTAGTCGCCTCGCATAATGAATATTCAATCTTGTTTGTGATATTTATTTTCAAAAACTTCTCACTTTCTTTATCATCAGCATTTACAATCAATGCTTTATCTTTTTTACAAGATTTTTCCAATTCTTTTGCAATAGAAAGTTTTGCTTCAACATATTTTTCATAACTTCCATGAGACTCAATATGTTCTGGTGCAAGATTTGTAAAAATAAGTGCATTCAAATCAATAAATTTGTTTCTGTATTGTTTTGCAGCTTCTGAAGAGATTTCAATGACAGCATATTCACATCCAGCATCTACAGCCTGTCTTAAAAACTTTTGTATAAACATTCTTCCCGGCATTGTCATTTTATACAAATTTGGTTTTGATTCATTACCAATTTTAAATCTCAAGGTTCCTGCAAGCGCGGTTTTTTTACCTGCTTCTTCTAAAATCGCATTTACAAATTCAACAGATGAGGTCTTACCTTTTGTCCCAGTCACAGCCACCACATTAATTTGTTTTGAGGGAAATCTATATAGCAACGCTCCCGCAAGAGCTAGAGTATAGTGATAAATTGGTTGCAACATCTTAAACAACTTCTTCGGCACTAATTTTTTCAATATTGAAAGTATTTTTTGCATAATTTACATAATAACCCTAATTCAAGTTTTTATAAAGTGTGTCATTCCCACGCAGGCGGGAATCCAGATTTTTGGAGGTGAGACCTTGGGAATTTAAAAAGGTCTCTCCTCGGAAAATCTTCAAAAAATTACTGCTCAAAAAAACCGAGGACTCACCTTTTCCCGTCGCTATGCTCCTCCTCAAGGAGAGACCTCCGTTTTTTCCACCGCTTATTTCTGCCCCTTCAAATTATTCCAAATCAAATTAAACATAAGCCTTTGCATATTTGCAATTTCCTTACTTTCTATCACGACAGCCATAAAATTTTCTTTATATGATATCAAAGCCACCTTATCTCCATATATCTCCATATCCCCAGAGAAATTAAACTGATCTTCGGGAACAATAAATATTTCTCTCATCTCTTCTTCTGCATTTTTTTTCCATTCCCTACTTTCTTCACAATCAACTGCAATTACCTTATCAATAATATTCTTTCGAATTCGTTTGGTGTAGTATTCTATTGCAAATTCTTTTGGAAAAGTGTCAAAAAGATTTTTAATTCCTGCAAAATCTAAAATTTCACCATTTTCTGGTGTAGAATCAATCGTATCATTATATACAGACATAGCGCCTGCAACTCCTTCATAAAATCTTACTCTTGGTTTGAATCCTAAAGTATTATAAATAGAATTAAGCTCCGGCATTACCTTTGTAAGCTCAAATGCTTTTCTTTTTAGCTCAATTTCCAAATCTTTTGGGCTTTGTGCACTAAAATATCTTTTTTTACCTTTAAATGTTTGATAAAAAAGACCTTTTTTAATCAGATCATCAATAATAAGATACGCCGTTGGTCTTTTTATATCAGCTTTCTTAGCTATATTTTGCACAGAACTTTCTCCAAGCTCAAGCCCAGCTAGGTAAATATTTACCTCTTCTTTGGACAATCCAATATCTAGTAATGCCTTAGTTATTTCATTATTCATAGTTTTGTCATGATTTATGACAACATATTTAGTATATCAAAATGGCTAATTTGTGTCAAATATCAAGGTTATAATAAAAATGTGTGACAAAATGAAAATGAAGTGTGTCACGTATCTTGACATTTACATAAAAATGTTTTATACTGTTATCAGAATTACGGTAAAGAAATTAAACAGTTCTTTGACAACACATTTGTTACCCCATCAAGTAAAGGGGTCAAAAAAATATTACAAGTCTTCTGAATACAAAAAAAAAGGGGGGGATATGACTGAAAATGAGCAGTTAGAAAAATTAGTGAAGGATATGAAGAAAAATAGAAGAGATATGATAATTTGTGCCGTGTTACTTGTATTGCTGGCGCTTATCAAAATAATTTCCTGAGGAGGAAATATGACAGAAAATAATGATGCTAATCAAAACTTTTTGGGTAATATGCTTATTACTGTCATGGTGGCAATAGTGATATGTCTGTTTATTATTGCCTTTAAAAAAGACCTGGCAGGTACTTATGTCCCCATTGAAAATGCGATAGTTAGTGGTCATCAGTTTGAAGTCCTATTTACAGACGGTAAGTTCGCACTTATCAGGGACTGTAGGTGGGAACGGGGACATGTAGCATATGTTTCTTATTCCAGTGAAAATTTAGTTGCTGGCCATAAGTACATATTAACTATCCCAAAAAAAATAGAGTCAAAAATTGCAGAAGTAAAATAAAATTTCCTGAGGAGGAAAAAATGGACTGGAAAAAAATAATTAGAAATAACATCGTAAACACCGGAAAGTTGATAGGAATAATGATACTACTTTTTGTAGTATCAGAAATTATCTACCCAAAAGGTAATATGACTTTAATGGAAAGGTTCAATCCTTTCTCAGCTCTTGTTATATTAATTTCGCTGGAAATCACAAATAAATTAAGGGAGGAATAAAGGGAACAGAAACAAATGTGTAAGGTTAAATAGGTTGGTTGAGCCGCTTGTCGAAAGATAGGCGGCTTTTTTATTGGGCATTTTTGCTTCGCGAAATTACGCTTTTATTTTATTTATCACCAAATATCTGATACCCAGCAATTCCAAAAGAAACTGAAACATTTAATGATTCTTTATTCCCCATCATTGGTATTTCGGCTATCAAATCACACAAATTCAAAGTTTTTTTATCAATTCCACCAACTTCATTGCCCATTACAATTGCCAAGGGATATTTTGGTTTAATTTTTTTGAAATTTATAGATTTTTTATCTTGTTCAACAGCAATTATTTGAAATTTTTCTTTTTTTAACTTTTTAATTATTTCTTTTGTCTCTTTTACATACTCCCAAGCAATATCTTTTTCTGCACCAAGCGCAACTTTTGCCAAATCTTTTCTTGCTCTACCAAATCTATCCGTTGGCGTTGGGGTACAACCACATAAATATATTTTATCAATTCCAAGCGCGTCTGAAGTACGAAAAATGGAGCCAACGTTATAAACGCTTCTTATGTTATCGAGTATTACAACTTTTTTTAATTTTTCTGCCTTTTTCATTTAATATGATATTAGTCTAATACAATAAAATTGCAAATTTTGACAATAAAAAAGGAGCGGCCTCATAAACCGCTCCTCACTAACTGTTATTTCTTTTCGTGCTCGATGCTTATCATGATGTTCTTTCCATCACCCAGCATCGTAGTAGGAAGGTCACCCTTCCATTTCTTGATCCACTCGAGCGCTATTATCTGCTCGGTAGCTGATGACTGCATCAGCTGATTTTTCCGAGCCTCGCCCTCCGCATCAAGAATCTTCGTCGCCTTAGAAATTTCCGCCTGCTTGCGGATATTTTCCTTGACGAGAATATTCTGTTGCTCAATTTGTTTCTGCTCAACGACGTTATTATATTCCTTCGTTAAGCCAATATTAACTAGATTGACTGTCTCTAGTATAATATTGTATTCGAGCAACCTAGACCGAAGTTCCTTTTCTATCTGCTGGCGAAGAGTGTCTCTCTTAACAATAATCTCTTCTACGTTATAACCAGCTGACAAAGATTTTACCACTTCGATCGTGATAGGGTTTACCACTTTCCCTATCCAGTTCGGGCCAATCTTCATGTAAACATCATTGACCCTCTCGACCTGTAAGTGCAAGTTGCAGACAGTGTTTATTTTCACTATCTGCAAATCTTTCGAGGACCCCTCCTCGTTCAAGTTGATGCTCTGTGTCTGAACATCAAACTTTGTGACATTTTCAAAAAACGGGACCTTAAAGTGCAGTCCCTGATTCGACACTGTGGTTTTGCCGGACATTTTGTTAAAAACAACGCCGACTTCACCGACCTGAACAAGAAAATAGCTGCCGAAAATAATGCTGAGAGCTAAAATCACCCCCAACACACAGCCGGCAATTATTCCCGACACTTTCAGGCCCTTCTTGAATTTCTGCTCTTCAGTCATTTCCTCCCATTTTATTGGTTCTTTCGGTTGTGCCATTTTACTCCTCCTTTTCATTCTTCTGATTAGATGAAATCATTAATCAGTAAGAATATTTCATTTTTTTTAAAAAAAGAATCCTATTTCCTGTTCGGAAATCTAGGACTCTTAAACTGTTTACCAGAAACAAGTATACACTAAATAAACATTCTTGTCAAGAGCAATTATTAGAATACAAGTAATCACAAAACACCAACTATAATATAATTCTTTTAACTTTTGTAATAAATATGATACACTTTCAATATGATATTAAACACATTTCCAACTTTGCTAACGTTCAGCATGTTTTCACCTCTCATATTGAGAGTTATTTTAGGCTTTATTGTTATCAATCTCGGATATTTAAAATTAACTAGTGAAAAAATTGCTTGGCAAGAACTTTTTGAAACAATAAATATTCATCCTTCAAGAATTTTTTTAAGAGTTTTAGCTTTTATAGAAATAATCGGCGGGCTTATGCTTATTGCAGGATCTTATACACAGCTTACTGCGATGGTTTTTGCAGTTTTGTTTTTTTGCGAAGCAGTACTTGAATACAGAGAGCCAATTCTTCAAAGAAGAAACCTCACTTTTTATATTTTAATTTTTGGAATTGCACTTTCTCTTATTTTCCTTGGCGCAGGAGCTCTTGCAGTTGATTTGCCATTATAATTTTAACAAAAAAATACACCTGCGCTCTCAAAATGAGTGCGCAGGTGTAAAACTATGCAACAGCCAATCTCGCCACAAAATCGAGATGGTCTTTATACCTTAAAAAAACACCAACATCTTTTTCGTCTCCGGAAGAAAACACAAAATGAAGACCCTCGACTTCCTTTGATTTCCCAAAGGCACCGTTCATTCTCGTAAGGTAGCCGTTCTGAACATTATCAAGAATCAGCCCAACATTTGCAGCTCTCTTAACAATATCAGTATGATCGGTTTCTTTACCTATGACCAGCGCCATAGAGATATTTCTGAAGCATTTAATTATGTCCCCTTTTTTTAGGCGGACGTTTATGCTTTGAAATACCTCCCGGAATCTTGAACATGTCTTGATGTTTTTTTTGAATTTTAATCCTTGCCAAACAACTATGTTATTCATAAACTTTCCCCCTTGCTCAGATTTTTTTCAAAAGTCTCGCATAGATGTAAGTTCTAACTTTTGCTCCATGGTCGATATCTACGGCAAACTCTATCCCCTGTGAATCAACCTTCTGACGTACTATCGTTATATGCTGTAGGGAGCAGAATTTTTTTACTTCTTCTGCTAACTTTTGCCATTTCTCTAACGGTATGTTTCCTTCTAAAGCAACAACCTCTAAAAATCTCATTCCTATCACCCCCCTATCTTTGAAAGATTTTTGAATTTTACTTATGTTAAAAACAATTTTTTTCTTTTTTGCAAAAAATTTTTTCAACCAGCAAAATAACAAAACACAAAGCTAAAAGAGCTGCAGGAAATGTTTCTATCTTTTTATCCAGCCACAATACAACCATTGTAAGAATAAGACAAAAAAGAACGACCATCTTGAAAATTTTCATAATTTCCCTCCCCCTTATTTAATTGGTGTCTAAACTTCCTCTAAAAATCTAGCAGACATCGGACATATTATCAACCACTATATTAAATTTGTTTTTAGATGTTTGACTATGTCTTTTCATCTGATACAATTTGAATATGATAAAAGTAAACGGTGTAGATTTATTTAGAAATGGAGTAAAGCTTGGCTGGGTTCAAGACGGCTACCTTTTCAATCATATGGCAAAAAAAATCGGCTATGTTTCTGGAAATTTGATTTATGATCACACTACCGGTAAAAAAATTGCATATATTGAAGGCGAGTATGTTTATTATGTCGGCACAACAAGAAAGGTCCGAATCGAGGATGATATCGCTGGCATTGAAGCAGGGCAATTTTCGAACGCTACAAGAGTTGCCATTAAAATATTTTTTGGAAATTAATTATTTTAAAAAGCTCTCGTGGAATAAATCCACGAGAGCCAAAACTTACATACCAAGCAATCTCTTCAAGAAACCTTTCTTTTTCTTAGCGACTTCTTCTTGCCTTGCCGCTTCTTTTAGAATCGATTCATTTGATGTTGCCTTGTCGAGCGCGTCCTCTTTTTTCTTTCCGCAACCCGAGCAATATTTCGCAGTGCTCCAGATTTCTGTCCCGCAATAGCCACATGTGGGAATTTTATCTAGTTTAACCCCACACGCGGAACAAAATCTTCCATTGAGTTTTTCAACTCTGCATCTTGGGCAATACATAATTCCTCCTATGAACTGATATCCACAAAGTGGATTATCGGAAGTATTTCTATTCCGATTTCATATACATATAACCATATACATAAAAAAATGTCAAGAAAAAAGTTTATTATCTTTAATTAAGAAAATTATATATATTATCTACCTTATAGCGATGTTGTTTAATCACATTTACCAGTAAGCCCTACCTTTGGTGAAGATACTGTATTACCAAAAGCTGTTGAGTCGACACAAAAATTTACTGTTGTTTCTGGTAATCTAACAGAAGCTGACCATTTAGTTGGAGATGAAAAACACGAAACATCATTGCCAGTATCTTGTTTAATTTTATCTATAGCTATTTTAAAAATATTATTTGTTGTACAAAGACCCTCATAAGAGTTATTGTGTTCATCATAATATATTTCGTTTTGTGCTCTCATGTTTTGTAAAACACCCATAACCTCCCTTGCTTTATAAGAATCTAAGACGGACAAAGATGTGGGACCATTCTTCTCTTTTAAAAAATTGGAAATATCAATAAATACGTCTTTAATGTCTTTGGCATCTTTCGGTCTATCAATTATAAATGATTTATTATAGCTATCTCCAGAAACATTGATTTTTAAGCTGCCTATATTATTGTTATTTTTATCCAATAAATCAGAATATGAATAATATCCATGAATATAGCCGTCTGAACCTATTAATACCTTGAACACACTATTTTTAACTGAAAATTCTTTTATAACTTGGATCTCATTTTTTATCATATCCTCATAGGAACTTTGGTAGCTAATATTTACATTCTCAGAAATATCCCTGGTAATTTTTATTAGCCCATCACTATATTTATCCCAATCGATTTTAAAATAGATTGCATTAACAGGCATACCATTACCGGTGACCTCAAACTTCTTATCCAAGACTATAAAGGCACCACTTTTATCAAAAAGATCAATTAAATCATTTTTTATATTTTGATTAATAATTGTTGAATTAGATGCATTATTAAGAAGTGGCCCAGAGTAAGCCTTAATAAGATCTTTTGGTATATAAAACCAACTACTCAAGTATCGCTTAACTACGTCAGGAGAAATAAGCACTGAAGTAATCGCCGGTAATGTTTGTACGCTGAGATATGTTTTATCTGCAAAAGATTTAAATTTTAAACTAAATTCTTGTACAGAAGTTGTGCTCTGCAAACCAAAATAAGAATACCTCAGTGAACCAGCAATATTGCCATCGGTTTCAATATTATTGTCAGCATTTTCTTGTATTATACTTGAATAATCTAATTTTATAGAAACATCATTAATTTTATTAATTGTCTGTCGTGCATCAACTGATGGAATTAAATCAGAGAAATTATTACCAACGTCTTTTGAAGTAAATTCTCCAGATATCGATAACTGACCACTCTTAATTTGATTACTGAAAAATGCTTGCACTGTTTTTATCACGGCACCACCAAAAGTTATTTGATTAGCAGCATAATAACCATAGCCAAAGTATGCAACGACGATAATGACCACGGCCAAAATAGGCAATGAAACGACAAGAAATTTCTTTTTAGCAGTAGACTTATTTGATAGCTCTGTTTTTGTATTATGGTTTTCAATAGATATTATCGGTTGTGTTTTTGAAAGCTCTATAAAACTAGAATTGATAACAGACTTATTTTCTGGTGGTTTAGGCACATTGTTATTTATTTTTGTTTGAGTGTTTATCATACCCTCAGCAATATCTTTCTCATCCCATCCGTTAGATAATAGATTTGATTTAATAATATCCTGTGGAGTGCCTTTTGTTATTTCACTTTCAATATAATTTAATAGGTCTTGTGTAATCATAGATAAATAATATCACGTTTATTAAATTTATTTAAGTGCACACTAGTGCAGCTAGGAATAATTTTCTCATCGTCATTCAAAAATTTTCACGGCACTGACTCGCTTACATATTAAAAAACACGAAGAAAATTCGTGTTTTTATCTTGTAACCTTGATATACATTTAAAAAAACTTTAATTATCATTTTTTTGAATAAATTCAATTATGGAAAGGAACAAAGGTATATACATATTATATTTATTTGTTATACTTTTTGTATGATAAATAATGTAGAAAAACCTAAAATTTTGTTTCTGGGGATGGGAAGAGTTGGGAAAGGTATAGCTAATGAGATAAAAGATTGGGCTAACTCCTTTTATATTAACAAGAATCAAAACAATCAAAAAGAATACAAATATTTTTTCGATTATTTTAAAAATGAAAAGGAATATAGTCAAATTGATTTAATTGTAATTAGTTTGGCTGGTATAACTCCCGAAAAAAGAATGGAGTATATTTTTTCTTTAAACAATAATTATGAAATTAGACTCAAGGAATTACATGGCTCTATATATGAAATAAATACACTGCTTCCACTAATAAAAAAATTTCCTAAAACAGTGCCTATAATTGTTATCACTAATCCAACAGATGAGGTTGCAACCTATTTAATTGGAGTATTAAAAAGACTAAATATTTATGGATATGGAGCCCAGTTGGACTTATTAAGGTACGAAAAAATGCTAGGTACAAAAATCAAATATCTCGTTGGTAGTCATGGTAATGCAATACCAGTTTTAAGTAAAACAAAGAAATATTATTTTGATTTATATAAAAAAATGGACCAAATGTTACTTAATTATGTCAGGGAATATGATATACCAGTTAAAAATGTAGCTGTGCAATTTTCAGATTTTTTAAAAAAGTTTTTCTCAAAAAATTCATCACTATATCATCTCGGTATTTATGATAAGAATTATGGAGTTGTCGTTTCTGGACCAACGATTATTTCAAATCAGACTGTAGAAGCAGATAAAAAAATTATACTTAGTGATGTTGAAGGCCAGATATTAAGAAAGATAGCCTCAGATATAAAAAAGCATATCGAAAAATATATAGAAGAAAATTTTTATAAAAAAACTCAGGAGTGGTATGAGAATGCTTTTGCTGAAAAATCAAGAAGAGATAAAGGATACGGTTGGCCAGATACCGATATGGATAGACAGGATAAAAACTTAATTAGTAAATATGTTAAGGAAAAAAATAATTGTCTTGAGATAGGTTTTGGTGATGGTAGAAACTTAGGTTGGTTAGTCAAATATTTTAATAAAGTTACTGGTGTAGATATTTCAACAAATGCAAAAAATAAAGTACTAAATAAGTTTAAAAATCAAAATAAAAAACCAAAATTACTTGTTAAAAATCTATTAAATTATTCACCAAAGGAGCGTTATGACTTCATTTTTGAGTGGTCAGTGATTACTCACACTCCAAGGATATTACTTAATTCTTATGCGAGAAAAATAGAGTCATTATTAAAACCAGGGAGTTTTTATTTATTAGCAGTTTTTTCTGCGAGAGACCCACATTGTCCAAAAAATAAATATAAAATTAGTAAGGGCCAGTATTTTAATTTTTTTTCAAAAGATGATGTTAAAAAAATATTTCCTAATTTTAGTATTTGTTCAAAAAAATCCTCAATTTTATTATTAAAAACAAAAAGTTCTGTTTTTAAAAATAAGACAAAATATATTATGGACCATTATCTTTTACAAAAAAATAATGGGTATATAAAAGAGATTGGGAAATAAAAAACCGCCCGTATATTTCTATACGAGCGGCAAACATCATTTATTACTTCTGGATACTTCTAAAATATTTTGTGAGATGCCAAGACAATATATGTACGTACAAACTTATTAACGCCAGGGCGCAAAGTATTAATATTAATTTTACTAATACTGAGGCCCAAATGAATGCAAGTAGTAAACATATTCCCAATGGTACCGTTACCATGTAGGTCACTACCATAATCTTGCCAATCTGTGAATCTCTATCTCCATAGATAAGACTGAGAAGAAATATCATCAGACAGAAAATTGACGTACCTACAACCCCAAACAAAAATACCTCAACAATATCATATATCATAACTCCCTCCCGTTTTTTATAGTGGTTTTCTCCACAAACCATTAAAGAACTTTCCTTTTTATTTATCCTATGTATATAATACACTATATTATATATATTGTCAATTATATTATATAAATAGGTCAATTAGTAAACAAATACTTTACTTTTATATTACATTTTGTTATGATATGGGTATGAATATTATTACCCCGACCTCAATTGAAGACCATATTATTTCCTCCCTACAGAAAGGAAGTGTGTCTATTGTTGAGCTTATAAAAACTATAAAAACAATAAGACCGGAGACGACAAAACAAGGGGTATATTTGATAATACGTAAACTAAAAAAACAAGAGATAGTTGTTGTACACAAAAAAAATATTAGTTTAAGTAGTGTTTGGCTTTCCTTGATGAAAGAATTTGTGACAAAAGCACAGTTTAATACTACAAATTTAGTTTCATCTGGAAACGAATTTCTAAATCTAAAACAAGGAGAAAAAATTCAATATAATTTTAAGAATCCAATACTCACTGATGCATTTTGGTCACATGCTTTTACAACACTTATTGAATCATCTTCACCACAGATACCAATATTAATTTATAATCCCCATGAATGGTTTTTGTTGGCAAGAACGAGGAATGAAATAGATTTATTTGAAAAAATATCCAAACGTGGCCAAAAACTAGAGTTATTAGCGGGTAATAATACTTTTTTAGATAAATTCGTAAAAAAATATTTTAATGGATCAAACGAATATGAAAATACTGATAAACTTCCATTTGAAAAAAATAATTATTATATAAATATAATTGGTGATTTTATTATTGAAGTGTATTTAGATAAGAAAATTAGTTCGCAAATTGATGATTTTTATATTAATACACAAATGTTTGATGATATTGAAAAAAAGAAGCTTGAAAAAATACTTATGCAAAAAGGAAAAAATAAATTTTCAATTACGTATAATAAAAGAAAAGCTGATAAATTAAGAAGGGTGTTTAAGAAATATTTCTTTCTAAAGTAGAATAAATCTTTGGGTAGCTTACAATCAAAAGTTCGATTCCAATTAGAATTCATTTAGTTGGAACCGTGAGTACACTTTCGGTCACTGGTTTTCGCTTGCTAGCGAAACCTGCGACCCCGACTCCTTCGCCTTCGCTCAGTCCGTCTTTCGATTCCAACCGTGAGCAAATACTTCTGCTCACTCTAAGCGCACGATTTAGTATGTGGCTATAACTTTTTCATTTCGTGAACTCAATGAAAAGTTACAGCCCGGCCTCCATCGCTTTGCTCAGTCCGGCCCGCACAACGCAAGAAAAAACCATCTTGCATTTGTTGATGGTTTTTAATTACTTGCGTTGTGCGCTTAGTTGGAATCGAACCAACGACCGTCTCCTTAAAAGGGAGCTGCTCTACCGACTGAGCTATAAGCGCATAACTAGCTTGTAGTTTATTAGGTAAGTAGCTTGTTAGGTTTAATTCCTAAAAAGCTAAGAAGCTAATTCCTACAACCTATCACTAACACCCGAAAAATATACCAGATAAACGGCTAAAAGTCTATCTTAAAGCTCTAAGATGAACCGTTCAAGTGCAACAAAGAAATCAATGTTTCCTCTGTGTGCTTCGTGATACATACTTACAAGTCTTGATGAAAGTTCTTCAAGCTCGCCATCTTTAAAATTTTTAGAAAACTCTCGTGATTTTTGAAACGGAAAAGATTTCATTCCAGCTTCCTCGGCAGTTTTACATTTTTTCGCAAGCAACATACTTTTTACTTGCCAGAAAAATATTCCGTGCACTTCTTCGGCTGGTACTTGCTCAGCTAGTGCATCTTGATAAAGTACCCACAATCCCCTTTTGTCTCGCTTACCAAGTGCATCAGCAAACTCAAAAAAATCAATTTTCTCACCAATAAGTGCAAGTTTTTCTTTTTTATTTAGTGCTCTTTCAGGTTTTACAAACTCCTCTACCTTTTCAGCATTCTTTTCAATCTTAGCCAAACTTGTTTTATCCATTTTCCCCTCGGTAAAAATAAAAATATTGTCTGAACCTGCAAATTCTTTTAAATTTTTCAAAATTAATTCTTTATTTTCCTTGTTGAGAAATGTGTTTGAAAAATAGACAATATATTTACTAGCAAAAAGTGCCTGGCTTCCTACAAGCTCAGTTATTTTGTCTTGGGTAATTTCTTCATCACCGATTTTAATCAAAGTTGCATCTGGTTTTTTCAAAAGCAAAGAATCAACAGTGACTTTTGCCTTTTTTCTTGCCGACTCTTCATCTGTGCCGTAGTAAAAGTAAATCATAATTTAATAATATAGTTTATGCTATTAAAAGTCCAACCTTTTGTATTTGCTATTATCTGTGATAGCATAAACACACATGACTACAGAAGAAGCAAAAAAATTAATTGAAATTTATGGCAAAGCATGGGAAACAAAAGACCCAGATTTAATTATTACTATTTTTACAGATGAAGCAACTTATCATGACCCTAAAGAGCCAAAAAATATCGGCAGAGATGCAATAAAAAAATACTGGGAATTCAAAGTTGTCGGCGAACAAGACGATATCAAGTTTAACTTAAAACATGTTTGGGTCAGCGGAGAGACAGTAATTGCAGAGTGGAATGCAACTTTTAAAGATATAAAAAGAAAACTATTTATTGATATGGATGAAGTAGCAATTTTTACAGTAAAAGATAAAAAATTTAGTTCACTTAGGGAATATTACAAAACGACAAAAACTCCTTTTTAATTTTCCCCTATTAAAATTAACGCACTTGAAACAATCGCTGCTGTTTCAGCCCTCAAAACTTGTTCACCAAGAGAAAAAATTTTTATTCCCATTTCTTCAAAAACAATCCTTTCGTTTTCAGACCAACCTCCTTCTGGGCCAATGAGAATGCCGATCTTTGCACCTGGTTTGCTTCGCTCCGCTCGCAATGACGTTTCTCCATCAAAATCTAACACGAATAATTCCCCATCAAATTCTTTAATCGCTTTCCCGAGTGATTCTGGTGTAAAAATTTGTGGCAACTTTGTTTTTCCAGATTGTTCGGCAGATTCTTTTGCAATTTTATTTAATCTTTCAATATTTAAAGATTTTTTTTCACTTCTTTCAGAAATAATTGGGTGAAATGCAAACACGCCTATTTCTGTGCACTTTTCTACAATTAATTCAAAATTATCTTTCTTAATTATTGATTGAAATAAATGCAAGTCAACATTTACTGGATTTTTTACTTCCCTTTCTTTATCTATTGCAATAACCGCCTCACTTCTAGCAAGAATTTTAAAAAAACCCTCATATTCAAAATTTCCCCCATTAATAAGTATCACCCTATCACTTGCTTTCAAGCGAAAAACTTTCTGCCATTGATGTAGCAGCTCTTTATCTTCTATTCGAACCTCTTTACCGATTTGTTGATTAATATAAAATCTATGTAATCTCATAAAATAAGTATATATTATTTGATAATAAGTATAAAGTAATAAATAAAAAAGGCGCCGACATTACATCGGCGCCAAAACTTTCACTTATTTAGAAAATATATTGCAAAAGCGGCAAAGATCAAACCTAAAACCTTACTGACCGTTACTGGCTCTTTGAAAAATATGCAACTTCCAGCAGCAATCACTATCGGGACAATAACAAACGATATCGGCAAAACCTGTGAGGCATTCCATAGCCCTTGGTTTGAACCGGCCACTAGCCAGTAAAAAGCCAAGAGACCAACACCATTCAATACCCCGCCAAGTACGCCGTATCCCAAATATTGCCACCCAACAGCTGCATAATTTTGTGAAAATGCAACCGGAAGAGTGGCAACTAAGGTGCCGACGGCAATCAATACGGTCATCATCATTGCATTGACCGACGAAAGCCTTCCAACAAGCGGGGCCATACCCCAAAGCAATCCAGCCACAATACACAATATCCATTGATTGTTCATCGCTATCCTCCTTAGGACAAATTTTTGGTAAATTTTAGGCCACGAACTTCGGCCATTTATTTTTCTGAAAAAAGATCGCAAAAAATATCTTCACTAAATGTAGCAATTATATTTCTGTTGTCAATTTTATATTATTTGCTTTCAAAGATTTTTTGTTATATATTTTCTATATGAATTTAATACCAACAGTTATAGAAAAATCTCAGTTCGGCGAAAGAGCCTATGATATTTACTCAAGACTTTTAAGAGAAGGGATAATTTTCTTAGGCGGACCAATAGATGATGATTCCGCAAATATTGTGATAGCGCAATTGTTATTTTTGCAGTCAGAAGATTCCAAAAAAGATATTAAACTTTACATAAATTCTCCTGGAGGATCTGTCACGGCAGCACTAGCAATACTTGATACTATGAATCACATAAAAAATGATGTCTCAACTGTGTGCGTAGGTCTTGCAGCTTCTGCAGGAGCATTACTTCTCTCATCCGGTAAAAAAGGAAAAAGATTTGCGCTACCAAATTCAGAAATAATGATTCACCAACCAATGGGCGGAGCGCAGGGACAAGCTTCAGATATAGAAATAAGCGCAAAACAAATTTTAAAAATAAAAGCCAAACTTACAAAAATAATGGCAGACAATACCGGAAAATCAGTTTCTCAAATAGAAAAAGATGCTGATAGAGATTATTATATGTCGGCAGAAGAGGCAAAAAAATACGGGATAGTAGATAAGGTAATTTAAATAATACAAAAAGGCGGGTTTGCGTGGCGTGGGGAAGCAATAGTCTTTGCTTCCGCAAGACCTTGAATATTTTGTAATCAAAAAGTGAAAGGTGTACAGTTCCTGTAAGGAACCCGCCTTATTAATTTTTTATGCCGCTTTATTTAAGGTTATCTCATTATTTACTGATTGTTTTACTTTAAACAATGCGCCTCCTTCCTCTTGAATTTTAATCTGTGGTTTCAATTCTCCAGCGTTTCCAATTGCTTGCATTTCTGTTGCTAATAAACTATCTTTTATTGAGTCAAATGCGTCTCTAAGTTCTTTCAGGTTACCATTATATTTTTCTGCATCAGAAAATCTATTTTTTTCTCTACTTATTTCTAAATCACAGGCTTCAATCAATCCTCTTATCGCCATTTTAGCACCAACCAATAAACCTGCATCAGCTTTAATTTTGTTATCAATACTCTTTAGCTGTTTATCAATAATGCCAATAAAAAAATCTACTTTTTTTAAAAAATTATTTCTTTCATTCTTTTCACTTCTTACCATAATCAGTTCTGCTCTTTGTTTTGCGGCTTGGTCAATCTCTTTCTTTTTTCCACCGGCAAATGGGAAGGGTGGATTAAATTCAAATGACATGTGTTTTGTATTATTTATTTGTTTAACATTCGACCTTTTTATTCTACCTTTTTATTTAATTATTGCTAGTATGAAAATTTTGGCCATAAATATAGCCTTTTTTCTTTCTGCTACAAAATAATAGACAATTAATCAAAAATATTATACTATGAGAATGTTAGTAATTTAATTTTAAGAGATTCCGTTTTTGAAAGATTTAAGAGTCTAGAAAAAAATGTTTTTATTTCAAACTTTAAACCGCCTAAACGATAAATTGCTTGGGCAACAAACTACATAAAGCTAGAAAAAAGTCCTAAAAAGACGAAGTCTTTTTCACAATAACATGTCATTAAAAATAGTCGCGCTGATTGCAGGCCTTGTTGGTCTTATTGGTATTGCAATCGGTTACTTCTTGAGACTCGTAATCTCTTTGGGGAAAAAAGGTTCTGTCGAACTTGAGGTCCGCCAATTGATGTTGGGCGCAGAAGAAAAAGCGAAAAAAATCATTATTGAAGCAGAGACAAAATCTGTCCAAATAATGGAAGAAACCAAAAAAGACACAAAAGAGAAGGAGGAAAAATTGAAAGTCACAGAAGATCGTTTGATAAAAAAAGATAGTCTTCTCGACCAAAGACAGCTTAGTTTGAACAAGGAAGAGGAAAATCTCAAGCAAAAGCTAGTTGAAATCAAGGATATTAAAGATAAAGTCGACCAAATTGAGGCACAAAAAAATGCCGAACTTTTGTCTATCGCAAAAATGTCCGAGGAAGATGCAAAGAACAGTTTAATGGGCGCAATGGAGAAAAAATACGAAGAAGATATTTTGGGCAGAATGAAAAAACTTGAGGATGGAGGCGAGGAAAGATTTGAACAAAGAGCAAAAGAAATTCTTGCTACTTCAATTCAAAGACTTTCAACTTCAGTCGCTCCGGATATTATGTCTACGATTTTGAGTATCCCTTCAGATGAGATGAAAGGGAAAATTATCGGTAAAGAAGGAAAAAATATTAAAGCATTTGAAAGAGTTACAGGCGTTGAAATAATCGTTGATGATTCTCCAGGAATTATTACTATCTCTTCGTTCGACCCAATAAGAAGACAGGTTGCAAGAGTTGCTCTTGAAAATTTACTATTGGACGGAAGAATTCAACCGGCAAAAATTGAAAAAATAGTTGAAAAAGCTCAATTAGATATAAACAAAATCATTAAGGATAAGGGGGAACAAGCTGCATATCAATGTGGCGTTATCAACCTAGACCCTAGAGTTATAGCCATATTAGGACGATTGCACTTTAGAACAAGTTATGGGCAAAACGTTCTTCAACACTCAATTGAGATGTCATTGCTTGCCGGAATGATTGCGGAAGAACTTGGCGCAAATGTTCAAATTGCAAAGACAGCGGCATTGGTACACGACATTGGAAAAGCACTCGACCATGAAGTTTCAGGAACTCACGTTGAAATTGGTAAAAGAATTTTGCAAAAATTTGGAGTTAATGAAGCCATCATCAAAGCGATGCAATCTCACCATGAGGAATATCCTTATGAAAGTGTTGAAGCAATAATTGTTCAAGTTGCAGATACAATTTCTGGAGGAAGACCCGGCGCAAGAAGCGATAGCATTGAAAACTACATAAAGAGACTTCAGGAACTTGAGGCAACAGCAAATGCGTTTGCAGGAGTGGAAAAATCTTATGCATTGCAAGCAGGAAGAGAAATCCGAGTTTTCGTTACACCAGAACAAGTTTCTGACCTTGATGCAAAGAAATTAGCTAGAGATATAGCCGATAAAATAGAGTCAGATTTGAAATATCCGGGAGAAATAAAGGTTACTTTGATTAGGGAGAATAGGATTATTGAATACGCGCGCTAAAAGCGAGCCCAAAGTTGAAAGTTTTAAGTTAAAAGTAAACAAAAGGCGGGTTCGCTTCGCGAACCCGCCTTTTGTATTTAGTTTTTAATTATCGGCAACACTAATTTAAAATATTCCTTCAGATTATCATAACTGAGTTTATTATTTACCTCACTTAATAAAACCCATTCTAATTTATCTTCAGCGTGCTCAAGTTTTATTTTTGAATCATCTTTTGAGGCTACTAGAAACATTTTTGAGCAAACTTTCCCCTGTCTTAAAGTTGTGTAATTTAAATCTGGCAGTGCTTTAATTATTTCTACATCAAGCCCAGTCTCCTCGGTAATTTCTCTCAGCATCCCTTGAATAATTTCCTCCCCAAATTCTACATGCCCTTTTGGAAATGACCAGTCTTTTTGATCACTTCTGTATAATAATAAAATTTTATCCTTATTTATAGAGCTAAATATAATTGCCCCCGCTTTTAGTGTTTGTTCTAACATATAGATATAAGGATATATTATTTTACAGATTATGCATAGTAGTAATTCAAATTTACGCCGTAATTTTTGTATATTCTACATACTATATTCTAAATTATGTCTACTTGCTTCCTCTATTGCGCTTTAAATACAAGGTATTATAATAGTATTTAGGTCATTTAAACCTTTTATATGTAAAGAAAGCATGTAAAAGTTTTATAAGCTTCGCGCGTCCAGACCTGATACGCGAAATAATTTGCAAATTATTATGAATAAAGCAGGTATCGTTGAGGTTGTACAAGGAGTTCTCGGAGGAACAAAAGTACAAGCTGAACAAGTCGTCGACACAGTTTTTGATTCAATAGTCAAAAGCTTGAAGAAAGGCGAAGAAGTATCAATCGCAGGTATTGGTATATTCTCAGTCAAGCAGAGAGCTGCAAGACAAGCTAGAAATCCACGAACAGGAGAATCTATCTCAGTCGCAGCAATGAAGGTTCCAAAATTCAGAGCAGCTAAAGCTTTGAAGGAAGCCGTAAAATAATTTTAGTATATTTGTATACAATTAAAAAATCACCCCACGGGTGATTTTTTAATTGTAAAAATTGCTCAATGAGATGTATTAAATAGATGGAAAAAAGAAACCCAAATATTTGTGTAGTTCGCCCATATCAAGTTTACCATTATCATGCAATTTTGACTCTGCGTCTAGAGAAATTGGAATCTTAAAATAATCTTCGAGTGTTGATATATCATTTAACTTAGATGGGTCATAACCCCCCGCTACAGCTAAATGACTTACTCCCTTTCTTATTACTCCCATTATCTTTTCTTTTACTGGTAATAATTTTTCTTGGATACCTTTTCCAAAACTATCATCTAACAATAAAAAACTATTGCTTGATCTAAAATATTCAATAAATTTTTGACACTCAAATAGTGAGTAATTTTCTTTATTAATTTGAAATACGACATTTTCACTGTTTAATGAATCAATAATTTCAAAATCTATCTTTGACAATATTTGGTTTGGACTAGGACGTAACTGTATTGAGTAACGAAAATCTAACAAAGAAAGAAAATGTAATAAATCACGATAAAATTGTCTACGTTCAGAGTAATCCATATGCAAAACTATGCATATATTGTGAGAGTTATTGAAGTTGCTCGCAAATTTATTAATTTTCTTTATTAATTCTGTATTTTTGAAATCACCGTTTTGTGAAGAGACTGGTATACCAAGAAAAATTCTTCTGCTATTATTTTCAATTTTGTAACCTTTTATAAGGTTTATTATTTCATTTTGATTTCTATAAATATCATTTATTGATAAAGTGACACCAACATATGGCTTATAATTAGTTAGATAATGCAAAAATTTTTCCTTTTTTGTGTTTGTATAATCAATATTATATGTTGATTCACCAACAATCAAAGGTCTCATTACTACTTGATATCCATGACGTTCCAATATTATTTTTTTATATGGATTATTAGATAATAAAATTATTTTACTTTTATTATTATTGAGAATTTTATCAAGTATTTGAACAGCATCCGAATATTCTCTCGCGTCTGGGCTTCCACTTAATAATATATTTGCTTCATATGTATCTAATCCCTGACTCATTAGGTTATACGCCTGAATTTTTTTAAAAATACCCATATTTCTGCCTTCTTGTCTGTGATAAATAAAAATACCATTTCCATATTTTCCTATTTCTTTTAAAGCTTGTTCTTTTTGTGGACCACAATCACAAGTCAACGAATTAAACACATCCCCAGTTATACATTCTGAGTGAATACGAACCAAAACATCTTTATTTGAATCAAGATTGAGCGTGGAAAGAGCTATTGGTTCCTGTCCTCTTTCTCCATCACGTACCCAGAAATTAAAAGCTCCATTAGGTGTATTTATAATTGTTGAAACATAATTATCTATATTTTTCATACGATAATTTTATACTTAGAATACAAATATTGCTTATTATTTTGTCATATATCATTAATTATCACCAAAATAAGCCATATTATATGGTATTAAATAATAAATGTGTCGAAATATTTGACATATTTGCAATTTAAACTAAACTATAAGTATGGAAACTCAATTTATAAAAACACTACAAGAAATTGGACTTTCTGAAGATGAATCGATCATATATTCCTGTCTTCTTAAGTTCCCCAAGATGACTATTTCTGAAATTGCTCGGGCCACAAACAAAAAACGTACAACGTGTTATCAATATATAGATTTGCTCCTTTCAAAAGATTTTGTAGTACGCGTTCCGGTAGGAAAAAGAATGTTTTATAGTGCAGTAAGTCCTCAAAAGGTTCTAGCTACAACAAAAAAAAGATATTCTGCTTTTGAATCAGCTGTGGAAGAAATGTCAAAACAATATGAGGAGTCAACTCACAAGCCAAAATTAATGTTCTATGAAGGAAAAAGAGAAATAAAAAATATTTATGATGATTTATTCAAAACCATTGGAGATGTCTACTCCATTTTTCCCCCATCAGCATTTTTCGAAAACTTTACAGAAAATGAATACAATGAATTTGATTCTTCAATAAGCCAATATGCATTAAAAAGTAGAGATCTTATCGTTGGTGATAAATATTTCAAACAAGTTGAGCAGATACGACAAAAAAACGGCATCCAAAATAAAATTACAAAAAAATTACCAGAATCATTCAAAAGTAATGTTGATATGCTTATTTATAATAATAAAGTCGCACTAATAAGCTTACGTGACTTATCAGCGCTTGTGATTGAAAGCAAAGACATAGCCGATTTATTCAAAAACATTCATAACACTATTTGGAAATCATTCTAAACTGGATTAGATAATATTTTTGTGCGGACATTGTGAGATCGGTCATTAGTCGTTATTTTTCGTCACAAAATTGGAGTAAATCTCCTTCGCCTCTCGCTTCGCCATCGCTCGGCTCGGGCTAGGCACCAGCTCATTCACCCCGCAAGCTTGCGGGGTATCATTCCGCTGTCCGATTCACCACGCAAGCAAAGCAATTTGCTTGCTCTGCCCCACACAAAAATACCCTTTCGGGTATTTTATTTTGTGCAAGCATTGTGAGATCGGTCACAGGTTATTTTTTCGCCGACGCTCACAAATCCCCGCGACCCCGCCTCATATTTTTCTTTGCTAAGAAAAATCTATTCCGGCTTCCGATTCACCCCCGAAAGCAATAATATTGCTTTCTTGCCCGCACAATTAAAAATCGCCATTTCATGGCGTTTTTTAATTGTGCGGGCAGGGTGAATCGGACACCCGACTAGAGTTTGGAAAACTCCCATTTTACCACTAAACTATGCCCGCATTAGAAAAGAACGCTGTAATATTAGCAGAAATATTGAATTGGAGCAATTATTTCGTGCTTTTTTTAACTATCTCTATCACTGCATCAAAATTATCATTTTTTTCTATTCCCTTTCTTCTCAAAATCCCACATTTAACACATATATAATTTATTAGATATTTTCCTTTTTCGAAATCAATTTTAATTGGTTCCATCATTCCTCCACAACTTTCAGCCCTATCACCGGGATTTATGTCTACGTGTTTGCTCCAAAGACAATTTGAGCAATGATTTGTAAAACCATTTCCAATGTTTTTGGTCCCACATTTTTCACAAATAAAATCCTCTATTTTTCTTTGAAACTTTTTTGGTTGATTTACCATAGATTAAAGGTATTATAATTTTCTCGCTTAATTTTATATTTTATGTTAATATTTTTTGAATATCGGAGTGTAGTGTAACGGTAGCATTCGTGCTTTGGGAGCATGCGATCCGGGTTCGAATCCCGGCACTCCGACAAGATAAATAATAGCACAGCTATTATTTTTTTGTTGGGACGGTTAAGCAATTTGTATTGCTTGCGTTTAATTATGCTAGCAATAATTCTTTGGCCTTGTTCAAAACACTTATTATCTCATCACTAAGAATGAGCGGAATAAACTTGTTTTTGTCTTTTTCAGAAAGATTGGGTAAATCATCAATTTTCCAAAGCTCAAAACCTTCCGATTTACCATCTTCAATCTTTAAACTAGCTATTAAACCATTGTACAGGTAAGCATACTGGCTTCTCATTGCATTATTTATAAGACCACTGTCTTTATCAAAAGATTTTCTGTTTATTTTTTTGATTAGAATAAGTTTTGAAGGATCAATTTTTATTCCTGTTTCTTCCTCGCATTCTTTAACTGCAGTCTCTTCATAAGACATACCTGGCTCAACGTGCCCACCAACAGTTGCATCCAGTTTATCTGGGTATGTATCTTTATCTTTTGCCCTATGCTGAAAAATGGCTTCTCCACTTGGGGTAATAAACCAAATATGTATTTCTCTATGTAGAAGACCTTCCTTGTGGATTTTTTTGCGGGTTTCTAGACCTATAACATTGTCGTTACCGTCTACAACCTCTAACATTTGTAATTGTTCACTCATAATTTGATTGTAAGATAATAATAAATTTCTATTTCACTTTGTGACTTTTTCTAATAACTTTTATTTCCTCCTCATTTTCCTCTTCCTTTTTTTTCTTACCTTCATCCCCCATTTCTTTCAACTTTTTTTCTGGAAGTTTGATAAGTTCAATCGCTCGATTATTTAAATATTCTTCTGTATTTAATTTTGGGTCATCAAGAACTTCTTCTAAAAGTGCATGCAAAACAAAGCCAATTTTTGGCCCGGGAACCTCTCTAGTCACTTCCATAAGTTTTTTTCCATCAATCTTTAGCATCCCAACGGAAATTGGTGCCCTTGTCGCCTCTTCAATCATCGCGTGGTATTTTCTGAGCCTATATGGATCCTCTTTTGGTCTACCCATTCCTATTCTGTCGCAGGCTCTCAAATCCATAAGGTCCCAAACATTGTCTTTTCCAACTCTTGCGACAATTCTTCGAACAGCTGACAAACTAATAAGTTCAGTATCAGCAAAAAACATATGTGTTCGCACAAATTTTGTAACTTTTTCAATTATTTTCGATGGAAACCTCAAATCCTGCAAAATTTTTTCTGCCATCCTTGCGCCAACAACTTCATGTCCATAAAAAGTTGGTTTATTTTCACCAGCTCTTTTAGATTTTGGTTTCCCTATATCGTGAAGCAGTGCAGCAAGCCGAACTTCAAGAGAAAAATTCTTTTCTGCAGCGTGTTGAAGCGCTCGAAGTGAATGTTCCCACACATCATATTTATGTGCGCCGCCTTGCTCCACCCCAATAGTTTTTTCTAGCTCCGGAATTATATATTTTAGTAAATTAAATTTTCTGCAGGCCTTTATCCCATCTGCTGGCGTGTTAGACATAATTATTTTTACAAATTCATCACGAATTCTTTCTTTTGCAATTTTTGAAAGCAAACTAGATTCTTCAGCAAGTGCTTTTTCTGTACCTTTATCAATTTCAAAACCAACATAGTTCCCTATTCTTACAGCCCGCAAAATTCTTAGTCCATCTTCTTGAAATCTTTCATGTGGATTTCCAACAGTTCTAATTATTTTATTTTTTAAATCTTCTTGCCCGTGAAATAAGTCAACAATTTTCCCTTTATAAAAATCTTTCTTACTTCCATCTCCATCAATTTCAAGTGCAATTGCATTAATTGTAAAATCTCTTCTTTTTAAATCATCTTCGAGTTTGTCGCTAAATGACACACTATCTGGCCTTCTGTTATCAGAATATTCTGCTTCAAGTCTGTATGGCGTTACTTCAATTACCTTCAATGTTTCGTCAGAAACCGTTTCATTTACCACACCAACTGTTCCATAAACATTTTCATAAAAAGTATCTGGAAAAATTTTAATTATGTCTTCTGGCTTCGCGTTTGTTGTGAAATCCCAATCTTTTGGTTTCACATTTATCAAAATATCACGAACACAACCACCTATCATATAAGCTTCAAATCCCGCATCTTTCAATTTTTGTGAAACTTCCAAAACTTCTTTAGGTATTGGACCGAATTCTTCTGTTTTTGTTTTCATTGTTTGTATTTTACCAAAATAATCAAATAAAATATATTTTTGTGCCCCCGGGGGGAATTGAACCCTCACCACTGGTTTCGAAGACCAGTACTCTATCCGTTAAGCTACAGGGGCTTTATTGTTTTAAGCCATTTAAAATCTTTTGATGTCTTTCTTCTATGACAATTTGCGCATCTAATATCACATTTACCAATTTCCTTCCGTATTATGCTTATTGGGTAGCCATGTCTTATGAGAGTAGAAACTGCTTCGGTTTTTTTTGATCGGTTTCTGTGATCAAACTCAAGAACCGCAATATCTGCTTCGCCACAATCAATACATGACTTTTTTGATAAGTAATCTTGTAAATAGTTAACAATATTAGACTTAATTTCTAGATTTCTTTTTTTAGCCTTTTTTAAATAATATTGCTTATTTTCATTATAATGGTTTTTTATTAATAATCTAGTACATTCTCTACACTGACACTGACGTAATTTTAAATTTTTATTTTTAAAATTAAATTCTTCAATTGGTTTTTCTTTTTTACATTTTGAGCATTTTTTCATTATACTCAAAGTATATCATTTGATTATTCGAAATACAATATAATTTCGAAGATAAAATATATTTTTAATAAAAAAAAGACGGCTGAGAAAAATCCCCAACCGTCTCTACCCTCCTTAGCAGTTTTAAACTGCTGTTTTATTTTTAAAACACTGTTCGTCCGCTTCAGAGAGTTTTAAACTCTTTGGAAGTGGAACGAGCTCATAACCGAATACGCTCTTTCTTAAGTGGATATATTCGGAAACGTGATCAAGCTTTTTCTGCCAGATGCCGCCTGACATAGGGTGCTTCCCCATAAATGCGTTGTATCTTGAGAAAGACGCATATGCCAGTGTCATGAGGCTTTCATGAATCAAGTTGCCTTCTCTCCCTTTTCTCTTTGCATAGCGCACGATTTTTCTGTACGCCTGTGGCATTGTGTAAAACTCTTTGTAACACTTAAACAACAAACGGGTTCTATCATCAAAAGACAACCCCCCGTTTGGATTTTGCCAGACCGAACTTACTGTATCAAATCGGTCTAAATTCTTCTCAATAATCCAGCCCGACTCCATAAATTCATCATACTGTACTGTTCCGGGAATAGGACACAGCACATAGAATGACGCTTGGTCAGGATCTGCTTTCTTGAGAGCCACTATATCTTTCAAAATACTCTCCTCTGTATCATCAGGAAATCCTATGATATTTGAGAAGTGTGTATTTATGCCAACTTCACGGCACAAATTCACAATTTCACCATACTTCTCTGGCCTATTCTGAATCTTGTCCTGTTTGCTCAATGTTTTCGGGTTAAATGTTTCAACCCCTATGAAAATATCGAAGCATTTTGCAAGCGCCATAAGCTTTAGTAGCTCAGGCTGGCTCCATACTTGTGCATCACACTGGCAAAAGAACGGAATGCATGCATCTTCTTCTATCAGTGTAATTAGTAGCTCGGTTACGTTCGGAATTTTATTAAAATTATCCGATGTAACCATAACCAACTTTACCCCAGCTGCCTTTAATGCTTTAAATGAGGCAACTGTCGTCTGGATTTCTTGACTTCTGATTCTTCGCCCGGCAATTTTAATCACAGAACAAAATTTGCAGACTTTTGGACACCCTCTTGATGGATACAAACCCGCCATTCTGATAATCGAATGACTTAAGTCCTCTTCTGAAGGAGGAATCAGTACCGGTGTGTTTAAAACACCTGTAACCCAGCGTTGGTTCGCTCCATACACCGTCTTCAGTTCCCCTTTACTTGCATCCACCAAAATTTCTTGGAGTACTGCTTCAGCTTCTGCCAAAGAAAAGCTGGTTCCAGGATATCCTTGTAACATCGTGGTATCGCATGTCATTGCATGCGGTCCGCCGATGACAACTAGGCACCCATTCTTGCGCGAGTATGCCGCAAGATCCAAAGCTCTTTGAAACTGATGAGATTGAACCCCCACCAACAACAAAAGCGTTGGACCATCAGCAATACTGAGTAAGTTCAAATATTCTAAATTTGTCTGAACATACTCATCTATCGTTGACACAAAAGTTTTCGTGTCTCCAATAAAATCCGGAATCATACTTCTGAAGAATGGCAAGCTAGCATTTGGCATGAATCCCTTCCAAAATCTTTCCACAAAACCATCAAACCCATATTTCGAAGGTTTGACTATTACAACATTTAACTTTTTCATTTTTGGCCTCCTTATGGCCTATCAATTTTTTTGGTTCTTCTAACATAGTCATAACCCATTTTTTTAAATAAATCAAGCCAAACAAAATTTAATTATTTAATTAAAAAATTACTTAAATTTATATTTTCTTTTTAATTTTTTTGTGTATAATACATGAAGTCAATTTTGCGGGCGTAGTTTAATGGTAGAACTAGTCCTTGCCAAGGATTGGGTCCGGGTTCGATTCCCGGCGCCCGCACAAAAAGAAAAATAATCCGATAATTTCGGATTATTTTTCTTTTTGTGCGGGCGAAAAAACAATTTTCTTTGCTTTCATCCGGTAATCGAAAAGGTTCTACCATATTGTTGAGCAACTAATATTGCGAAAAAATGGGAAACCTGTACTGCTCCTGTAAGAAGAGATAAGCGAAGCGGTCCCGGCGTTTCGTGGTTGTCAATAATTTGGGATGTGACCTGAATTTTATGACAGAAATTTAATTTTTATTCAAAGACACTCAAAATATTTTAATAGACACATAAGAACATAATTTGATAAAAAGTGAATAATATGTCTTTTTTTGCCTTTTAAATTAACGCTTTTTTACCATAAACTGTGGATAACTATGTGAACATGTGAATTAAAGACAGTCTAATAGACTATTAGACTTTTGGTGTTTTTTAGGTCTTTTATCAAAAATATGGCTATAAATAAGGTTTATTCGACAAACACGTCCTTAAAGTTCTATTTGTCTCATATAAAGTGTTTCTTAGTAACACTTTTGTGTTACACGCGAAACACTGAATGTTATGTTTTTTGTATTATTTTATTTATCTGATACAATCTGCTGTAGCGTATGAAAAAACTTACCGAAAATAGAAAGACCGGAAACCTTGGGGAAGATCTGGCCTGTAGGTTTCTTATGAAACGAGGTTTTGATGTTATTGAAAAAAATTATCTAAAAAAGTGTGGGGAAATAGACATAATAGCTAAAAATATGGGTAAAATACACTTTATCGAGGTAAAAAGTGTTTCCCATGAAACCATAGTGGGTGTTTCGGGTGAAACAAACGGTATTGATAGTTTCAGACCAGAAGATAATGTTCATCCGTGGAAACTTCAAAGATTAGCTAGAACGATACAAGTATATTTGCAAGAAAAGAACGTTTCATCTGAAACAGATTGGCAATTTGATGTAATTACAGTTTATATCGACAAAAAAAGACTTGTTTCAAAGGTAAACATGCTAGAAAACGTAGTATTATAGGCATATAATAAGATATTTAAATACCTGCCTAGGCTCCATTTCGGCGCGCTTGCCGAGGTGGAGCCTAGGCAAAGGACAACAAAAAACCGCTCCAAACATCTGAGCGACATTTGTTGCGGTCACGAATGAGGTATCCTCTAGTAAGAATGCATTGTTGCTAATATCACAATATAAATATTCTTTTATGTGACATTAGATATTAATCCAATTTATTTTGACTAAAAAAACCTTTTCGATTTTTCGAAGATTAGCTAAATCTTCTTTAAAGAACAACTTATGTTTAGTACGAGGAGAATAAAATCGAGCGTTGCATACTCAAAATTTTATCCGCACTGAACATCCTCTGATATATATTATATGTCCGATAGAAATTATGTAAAGGACATTAACTGTTGATAACTAAAGATAGATGTAAATAATTAATTTCTAAATATATCAATATATTAAGCCATGTATTTGTGTTATAAATATTTTTGTTTTAAATATATATATTTTGTCCTTTATAATTTTATAAATAAAAAACTATTTGTATAAAATTATACAAATAGTTTTTTACTAATTTTCACTATTTTTAGTACTTAACAAACTTGCTATTTTTTATATCAAATAAACTATATTTAATATTTGCAAGATCACCATTAGAGTCAAAACTTATACCTCCACTAGCACCGTCGAATTGATTTATTTTATATAGGTTATTTTTGATATCTGTAATATTTTTTGCTTCAATAAATGCAGCTTTTATTACATATACTGAATCATAAGCTCTATCAGAAGCTATTCCGGGTTTTACACCAAACTCAGTTTCGTAATTTTTTGTAAAAGTATCTGTTTTTGTTGATGACGATTCAATAGGTGAAGCTAGAACAAACCCCTCTGTTGATATGCCGCCATTTGATATAAAATCATTCCCCTTAAGACCTGAAGTACCGAAATATATGGCCTTAATTACCAATTGTTTTGCTTGTTTAATGGCTAACCCACCATCAACTGGATAACTGATCATGTAGATAACATCGGGTTTTTGATCTTTAACTTTAAGTAATTGGGTTCTAAAATCCGTCGCTCCTTGCACATAACCCTCTTCGTTCAAGATTTTACCACCTAAAGCAGTGAATTTTTTTCTAAAAGCATCACGTAAAGCAACGCCATAATCATTATTTAAATAAAGTACTGAAACTTTATTCTTTTGAAATTTAGAAAAAATTGTACTTGCCGCCACTCCTGCTTCGTAGTCGTCTGATGGATATACTCTAAATATATAATCGCCAGCGTTTGTAATCTGTGGGCTACTTGCGGCAGCCGAAACGACTATAACTTTTTTTTCATTCGCTAATGGCGCAATAGCTAATGTTTCACTGGAGCATACGGTTCCCAAAATTATACCAGCACCATCAATATTAACTAGTTTATTGAAACTATTCACCGCTTCGGTTGAGTCGCACTTACTATCCTCAAAAAATAATTCTATTTTTTTTCCATTAATACCATTAGCATTATTGATTTCTTTGGTGGCCAATAGAATTCCTTGCTTGACGTTATTTCCATATTCAGCCACTGAACCAGTTAGGGGAGTCAATACGCCTATTTTTATAGTATTACCCACAAATTTATTACTAGACATATTTAACCAAACGATAACTACTAAAGCAATGACTATTATTCCTATTATTATTTTTGTGATTTTATTCATTTTTTTTATTAATTTAACTATTAAACTAAAGCTAATGGGATAAGTATAGAATATATTTACATAGATGTCAATATAATACGGCTAGTTTGCTTTATTTTCTGTAATATGTATAATATAAATATACATATTTAATATAATACTATGGAAACACAACAAAATACATCGGTCAATGAGTTTCAGAATGTTTACACTTCTTTAAAAGAACTTGGCTTAACAGACCATGAAGCAAATTTATATATAATTTCTGTAAAAAATGGTCCAACTCCAATCAAAAAACTTGCTGGGTTACTTCAAATTTCAAGACCAAATGTATATAAAGTGATTGAAGGACTTGAAAAACATGGTTTGACTAGATTTTCAGATAAAGAAAAATTTGCGAGAAACTTTATTGTGGAACCACCAACCATACTTTTGGAAAAACTTCGAGAAAAAAGAGAAAAACTAGCCGAAATCGACAGAAATTATACAGTGGACCTACCAGAGTTACTCACTTTATATAATCAAGGAGAAAGTGATTCAAAAATTAAAATTTATAAAGGTAAAAGTGAATACATTTCAATATTTAAACAATCTCTTGAGGAAGAAAGCAATGAAATAATGTATTTTGGCTCTGCAAAAGATTTTATAAAGTTTGTCAGTTGGGATGTTGAGCGAAAATGGATTGAGGATAGAATTAAAAAGAGGATTTTTATAAAAGTTTTGTCTGTACCATCAGACTATGCAGATAAATTTATTTTAGATGATGAAAAGGAATTACGAAAAACAAAAATATTGGAAAGTAGGGATTTTTCATCTTCATTTATGCTTTTTGGAAACAAAGTTGTTTTCTGGCAACCAGAAGCACCGCTTGCAATAGTAATCCAAGACCAATTTATCTATGAAATGATGAAGGTTGTATTTGAGAAAGCTTGGGAGCAGGCTAGTTAGAAAAATTATTTTAATTCTAGCAAAATTGGGCAGTGATCACTTCCAAAAATGTTATCAAGTATTTCTGCTTTCTTTATTTTATCTTTTAAAGAATCCGAGACAAAAAAATAGTCAATTCTCCAACCAATATTTCTGTCTCTTGCAAAAGTTTTCATATCCCACCAACTGTATTGAATTTTATCTTTATGCAAACTCCTAAATGTATCAATGTATCCGTGAGAAATTAATTTATCAATCCATTTTCTTTCCATTGGCAAAAATCCGGTGTGCTTTTCGTTTTCTTTTGGGTGGAAAAGATCAATTTCTTGATGCGCGGTATTTACATCTCCGCAAAAAATAATTTCTTTACCTTTCTTTTTTAATTTATCAATAAATTTCAAAAATTCATCATAATATTCCATTTTATATGCGAGCCTTTCCTCACCTCCGCCACCATTTGGAAAATAAATGTTTAAAAGCACAAAACCCTTATAATAAGCCACCAAAGTGCGTCCTTCTTCATCAAATTTAGGTATTCCAATGCCATATTCTATTTTTTCTGGTTTAATTTTTGAGAAAATTGCCACTCCACTGTAACCTTTTTTTACTTTTGAGTGGTCAAAATATGCGTGATATCCAGCAGGGGAACGAACTTCTTCTGGAAGCTGGTCTGGGTGAGCTTTCGTTTCTTGTAAGCAAATAATATCTGGGTCGGTTTGAAAAATAGCGTCAAAAGCGCCTTTTTTATGTACTGCTCGTAAACCATTTACGTTCCAAGATAATAATTTCATCTTTTTATTATACTATAATTTTAATTTTGCTTATTGTGAAAATTCTTGTGCACATCTCTCAAGTGTTTGTCGGTAACATGGGTATAAATCTGGGTTGTAGCAATATTTGCGTGGCCCAACATGGCCTGAACACTGCGAATATCCGCGCCATTTGAAAGCAAATCCGTCGCAAAACAGTGGCGAATCACGTGAGGAGTAACTTTTTTAGAAATTCCAGCCATAATTGCATATTTTTTTACAATTCTTTCAATTGACCTGCGAGTAAGGCCATCATCTTTTGATTTCTCGTTTCCCGAGGTCGAACCTTTTTTAATTCCCAAGGTTCGACCTCGGGAAAAACCTTTTGGAATCACGCTTTCATCACCGACTTTTACAAAAAGTGCATCTGACATATCTTTTCGGAGCGTTAAATAATTTTTTATTGCAATTTTTGCTTCAGGCGAAAGAAAAACAACTCGAACTTTTCCGCCTTTTCCACGAATTGAAAATTCATCCTGCCTCGTGTCTAAATCATTTGTAAGTGAGCAAAGTTCTGAAACACGCAATCCTGTAGAAAACAAAAGTTCCAATATAGCGTGTCCTCTAGCCCTTTTTTCTGGATTTTCCTCTGAATCTGGTGCTTTTAATAAGCGAGTAAGTTCTTCTTTTGAAATGACATCGATTGATCTTTCACCAACTTTTGCAAGCTCTATTTGATCTGCTTGTAGGGAAGTGATGCCACGTTTCGTGAGAAACTTTAAAAAAGTTCGCAAAGCAATCAAATAATAATTTTGCGTTTTCTTTTTCATCGTGTCACCCGTTGCACGATTGTTTCCTGCAGCTTGACGATTGAGCCACATGCGAAAATCTCGCACTTTTTCATTTGTAATATCTTTTGGATCAGTAACTTTTGTTTGAGCTAAAAAAACGGTGAGATAATGATCATAATTTTCCACGGTGCGCAAAGCGCGCCCTTTTTCTATTTCAATATATTCAAGAAATTGTCTTTTTAGGTCTGAGAGTAACATATACTACTATTCTACCATGTCGCCAAATATTTTTAAAAGGCAGAATACATTGCAAATACGTAGAGAGCGTTATAAACTTATATCAAGTTAAATCTTATTAACTCTAATTTTAATTTTAATGAAAACAAATAAAAAAATAATTTTCTCACTATTTCTTGTATCTTTATTTTTTATTGCAAGCAAAACATTTGGAGCAACATACAATTTTTCTCAAAATTTAAACGTTGGGAGTTCTGGTGACGACGTCACTGCATTACAACAAATTCTCATTAACGGTGGGTACTTGACTATGCCAGCTGGAGTCGCTTTAGGTACATTTGGTAATTTGACAAAACAAGCGGTTATTAAATATCAATCATCAAACAACATAAGTCAGACAGGAACTGTTGGGCCAATTACAAGAGCCAGTTTAAAAAGTATTGATATCTCAAATACAAATCAAGAAACAAGTACAAATGATATACCGTTAATCCCTCTTGGAATAATAAACAAACCAGATGCAGCCGTGCCAACAATCACGCTAAAAATCACCCCAAAAGAAGTAGCTTCTGGAACATCGGCGACAATAGATTGGAAAGCGATTAATGCCGTTGACCAATGCAAAATCACTGCAAAAGATTCATCTGGTAAAATTATGTCCAGTACAATAGATTTATACGGCTCAAGATCAACCGGACCAATTATAAAATCAACAATCTATACTATTATTTGTTACAACAAATATGGAATTCCAGGAAATGCAACTACATCGATATCTGTCGTTGACCCATCAATGCTCCCATCCAGAAAAATCTATACGGAAACTTCATCTATCTTGGGCATTAGCGCATCCTCAGGAAATAGGGGGGATATAGTAACAATAACTGGAAATAAATTTTTAAATGATAACGACATATATTTTGATGGTTCAAAAATAGATAATGCATTAATACTATTTCAAAGTAGTACGTCAATTTCATTTGTGATTCCTAAATATAGTGGCTGTATACTTGCGAACTGTTTACCATCAACGATAGATACAAAAATTGAAACGGGTGGTAAAAAAATTATCCAAGTCTCAAACATAAATGGTTTTAGTAATGATATAAGTTTTACACTTCCAAGTAAGATTATCATTATTCCTGGGACTCCTCCAATCAAACCTTATGTGGCACCCAAACTATCTATAACGTCCATAACACCTGCGTCAGGAAATCGTGGTGATATTATTGTGCTCACTGGTAATAGTTTTGCGTCTGATGCAATAATATTTTTTGGTGGCTTTAAAGTACCAGATAATTTGGTCATTTCAAAAACAAATAATATAATATCTTTCTTTGTCCCTCCATTTCAGATGGGATGTACTGAACCAGATTATGAAATTTGCCCAAAATTACCATTACCAGGTAGTGGCTTAATTATTGAAACTGGTGGACCAAAAGACATATACGTCATGAATATAGCAACAAAAGCAACTAGTACCGCTGTGCAATTTACACTCCCAAGTAAAAAAATTACTTACTAGAAACAAAAACTCTTTATAATTATCCACAGTTTTTATCAAGGACATATTGTATTAATATAAAGGACATTATATACTTTATATAAGTTGCAATCTTATTTGTTTGAGGTCCTATTATAAATTTTAATCTCTGTTTGTTAAAAAAACGACAGAAAATTTTAAAAATGAAAAAAGATATTATTAAGTTTGTTTTGTCAGTATTTGTTTTTGTCTCAATTATTTCAATCACCAACAATGTATCGGCGTTAACAGCAAGTGATATTTCAATGCTATTAAATGCAGGCATTATTACACAGACACAAGCCGACTCATTAACTAATAGTATTAATAATGCAACCGCTCCATCAGATATTGTACCTAGTAATGTATGTATTAGTTTACAAAACAGTATGTTCTATGGAACAAAAGATTCCAGCGTAAATGGCGAAGTCAGTATTCTACAAGACTTTTTACAAGCAAATAACTATTTATCAAACAATCCAACTGGATTTTATGGACTGATGACAATTAATGCTATAAAAGCATTTCAGTCAGATCACAATATTATTCCTACAGGTTATGTCGGACCCCTTACTAGAGCACAGATTGCATCTTTGACTTGTGGAAATACAACAGGACAAACTTCTACATCTACAATATCTACGACACCAGCTTGTGTACCATTAGGTGGAAATCTTGGTGCAGTGTACCCAGGGAATAACGCTCAGTGTTGCGCAGGGCTCATACAACAATTACCAAACAATAATATAATAGGCGGTAGGGGTACTTGTGTACAAAACAATAACGGAAATCTATCTGTTTCACTTTCGTCAGGTTCTCCAGTAGCTACAACTGTAACAGCAGGACAAACTAAGGTTGATTTAGCAGATTTTACATTCACAAACCCAACAGCAAACACAATTGTAATTGGATATATAGAAGCTGTAACACAAGGAAATACAACATCTTCATCTGACAAATCACCATTGAATAATGTCTATGCGTATATAAATACAACAGATTCAAATAGATCAACAAGTGGTATTATTACATCAATAAATACTGAGTTAAGTACACCAGGGAGTGACGCCGGCAAAATTTTCCCATACTTAGGAATAACTAGTGTCGGACAAGTAATAAAATTTGTAAATAATTCATCCGGAATCTTTTCAATCCCAGCCAGATCATCAGTAACAATACAAATTAAAGCGGATACTGATTCAAGTATTACAAATACTCAATCTTTGTCTTTGTCTTTGATAGATGCGATGACAAATAATTTACAGGATGGCAATAAAATTACTACACCAATACAAGGGGGAATAATAACAGTTACTCCTTCAATATCATTGGCTCCAATTATTACATCAATTAGTCCGACATCGGGACCTGTTGGCACATTAATCACTGTAAATGGTTCAAATTTTCAGTTTATGAATCAATCAATTGGTGGAGTAAACATAGGCAATCACATTATTGGAAATAATATATCAGCTGGAGGATATAGTTTATATAGTAGTAATGAGTTAACTTTTAGGGTTCCACCACTACCAACAGGAACATACCCAGTTCAACTCGATACTACAAGTGGAAACAGTAATTCAGTAAATTTTATAGTTACTCCTTCAATATCATTGGCTCCAATTATTACATCAATTAGTCCGACATCGGGACCTTCTGACATAACAGTAACAATTTACGGTTCATTTAGTATGATAAAAGACAATCCATCAAGTGTTGGTTTATGTACAACCCCAAGCCTTGATAATTGCAATTATTCTTCAGCACGAATAATATCAATGGATAGTAGTAGTATTACTGTTGTTGTGGAAAATAGTTATGAATATCCATTAGCACCAAGGACATATTATTTAATTGTAGCTTTCCAAGATGGGTCTATTAAAAGTAACGCAGTGAATTTTACTTTTATATCAGCAACACCAGTTCCAATCCTTACATCATCTATAATATCAATTACACCACAATCAGGGGGTGCGAATGCAGCCATAACTATTTTTGGGAAAAATATGAATAATGCATCTTCGGTTAACTTTTACGATAATTCCGGAAGCCTTATCGGAAGTCTTACACCATTCTTTTCAGATATAAATAATGCAGAGGTAAACATTAGTCCTAATTTTGCTGAAAGCACGACTCCTGGTACATATAATGTAAAGGTTGTTACACCACTTGGAATTACCAATTCTTTACCGTTTACTTTAATAAATTCACCACACGCCTGTCCTATGTTCACACCACCTGCTCCTAATTTTTGCAGCGGTGGGACAATTGTCCCTCGTGGAACAATAAACGGATGTCCTCAACCGCCCACATGTATTCCAGCTATAGTTGCAGCCCCAACTATTACATCTATTAGTCCAGCGTCTGGATCATCTGGTGGGGTAGTGACTATAAATGGCTCAAATGGATCGTCTGGTACATTAGTCACTATAAATGGTTCAAATTTTTCTGGTAATGGTGATAAAGGTATTTCTGTAAACTTGTTAAATATTAATGATCCATACGGCACAAATTATAGTAGCCCGGTAACATTAATAAATAGTAGTATGTTAAATTTTACAGTTCCTAATGGTGTACCTTCCGGAACATATAATGTTTCTGTAAGTGCAGACGGAGGTCAAAGCAATACCGTAATGTTTACTATTGCCACTTCAACTGTGATGGCCGCACCAGAAAATTCAAACGTGGCCACGGTATTAAATGCACTATCAATAAAAGATTTGATAATGATTGTAAAAATTTTAACTGGTCAAAAATAAAAAAGTGTAAAATGGCTGGAAGCTTCGCTTCCAGCCATTTTATGAATCATCTTGCAAATCCTTAATAAATGTGATATCTTATAGGTATGTTAACAAAAACCAAAAAACAAAAAGTTATAAAAGAAGTCGCAATTCATGCGACAGATACTGGTTCTCCAGAGGTTCAGATTGCTATGCTTTCTAAAAGAATCGAGGAATTAACCAAGCATTTAAAGAAAAATAACAAAGACAATCACTCAAGAAGAGGACTTTTGGGAATGGTAGCGGACAGAAGAAAACACTTAAAATATTTACAAAAAACAGCCCCAAAAAGATACGATTCGATAATGAAAAAGGTTGTTGAAAAATAAAAACTTAAAACTGCCGCAGGGCAGTTTTTGTTTTAGTGGTATAATGTTAACGGGTCGACCCGCCAAAATTTCAAAATTTTTTATCGGGTAAATTTAATAATAATTTTTAATAATAAAGTAGTGAGCAACTAGAGCCACCCCAGTGAAATAAAATCTTTAAGGCTTTTATCCGCTAAACGCGGATATTTCACAGGGTGATGATTTTTATAGTCGCTTCACTCCTTAAAAATCAATCATGTCAGTAATTAAACACAAAAGTCAGAGAGTTGGAATTTTTATAGATACACAAAATATTTATCATTCTGCAAAAAATTTATACGGCGCCAAAGTAAATTTTGGACAAGTCGTAAAAGATGCGCTTGATGGAAGAGTTTTAATAAGAGCAACAGCTTATGTTATAACAACAGAATCCGGTGATGAAAAAAGTTTTTTCGAAGCACTAACTAAAGTAGGTATAACTACAAAAACAAAAAATTTACAAATTTTTGCTGGTGGTTCTAAAAAAGCAGATTGGGACGTAGCGATGGCTATTGATGCAATTTCACTTTCACCAAAGCTTGATGCGGTCATTTTGATAACAGGGGACGGAGATTTTATTCCACTTGTTGAATATTTGAAGATCACACAAGGATGTCAAGTGGAACTTGTATCATTTGGCAAATCAACTTCATCAAAACTTACAGAAGTTGTAGATGATTTTATAGATTTAGACAAAAATCCTTATAAATATTTGATAGGGAAAACTAGTAGAAAGTAAAATTAATTAGTATAAAAGGCGGTTCGCTTCGCGAACCGCCTTTTGTATTGGATTAATATTTACTTAATTTCCATATTTATAACCTCATTTCTCAATTTTTGAGCATTCCCATGGCTCAACAACCCAAGATATGATTGAACCGTCTCTATTTTTCCTTCTTTCATTTTTATATTTCTAAACATTTTTCTTTTTGTAGTTGTTCTCAAAACTCTATGGTCAGAAAAATTCACC
>CAIKXY010000001.1 GCA_903831595.1 uncultured bacterium | reverse complement strand
TGATTCAGATTTCCGTGAACTTAAAGAACGCTACCTAGATTTTTGTAAGAAATTCAATAAAAATGCCAATGTGGCCATAGAAAAGCCAGAAGAGAATGGATATAAATATGACCCAAAGCTAGAGCAGATCTTTACAACAAACATCAAAAAAGCAAATACTCCTGCTAAAATTCGAGGGCTTTATAAAAAACTTTCAAATTATAAAAATAATATTGTTTTGACTGAGAAGTCATCATGGAATGCCTTATTAATTAAAACCCAAGAATTATGCGGTAACATTTCCTTGTTTATTAATCTGCTTAAGAATAATAACTACCCAAATACAGACTTTTTTACTTCTAATTCCAGATATTTCCACTTAGGCTTAGCGATTGTGCTTGATAATCCAAAAATGAAAATGGAGGGTGTGCATCACCTATATAAAAATACTGGTCATGGAGGTTTTGAAAACATGATCAAGGTCTATGCCGAGATTGGTAACAAGGAGATGTGTAGAAAGTTATTTGATAGATATCTTCAAATTTGCGATTTGTTAGCAAATTAGAAATCGGTCATATTTGCTTAACATTGCTTAACTTAAGCAAATCTCATTACGGTCGCAAAAATGGTTTACGTTCGGTTCAGGGTTTCTGATCGGTGCAAATCTCTAACTCCGACTCAACCGCTCGCCACAGGGGCAAACAAGTGGCAAATTGGGGTTATCCCTCTTTGCATTCGGCCAGCAGTTGGTTCATTTGGGAGAGAACGACGGTCGGATACTTGTATTCGTCAGCCCAGTCAAATGTTCGAAAGTCTTGGAGAAGGGCGAGCCAAAAATCATTAGACCCATTGTTTGGGTCTTTTTGATTTTTAGGCTCCGGAGAAATAAGCAAAAGTCTTTGCTTATGTCAGGGATCGAAGCCCGATTGAGTATATTTTGTGAGCATAACGAAACAAAATATCCAATCGGGGTACTGACCCTGTAAGGGTCGATTCCCTGTCTCGTTTTTAAAAGGTATACAGTCCATATAATGGAAGAAGTCCTGTCTCTGGAGCATGGTTTGACAAAGATTAAATTAAGGTTTATTATATATTTAATAGTTCTTTTATATATTACATATTTTTGCTACAGCAGATAGTTTTTTATTTATATATAAAATTTTCTACTGTGGCAAAGATAACATTGTGCCAAAAAGTAAAAGGAGGCCTACTATGAAAAGTGAAAAGGTATTTGAGAATATCGTCAACTGCAACGAAATGCCATTCGTCCCATTGGGTTGGTCGGTTCTTCCCAAGAGTGAGCAGTTGCAGAATAGAGTGAAAGGTCAATACAAGCTTGACTTCACTCGAACAAAACTTTTTTTGGTCAAAAAACAGAAGAAAGGAGGTATTGAAGGAAATGAACTTCGTAAGAAAATGATAAAAAAGGGCGTGCTACCTGCCAATGTGCTGGAATACCTTTTGAATAACCAAAACCTCATTCCCGAGGAATTCAAAGGAAAATGCATCTTTTTTTGGGGAACGATATATATCGACCTGAGCGGTCGGCTTTGTACCCGCTATCTCCACTGGAACGGTATTAAGTGGGATTGGGGCAGTATTTGGCTCAATGTTGGCTGGCATGACGATAGCCCGTCAATTGTAATTGTCTAGTGTATTATCAAAACAGTCCTGTTCATTCAGATCACTAAAGTGGTAGGGGTGAACAGGCTTGTTTTTTTATACAAAATTCAATTTTTTTATCACATTGACAGGGCGCATATTGCTGATAATATATTTTTAGATTAAAAGCGAGAAATTAATTTCTTGTTTTGTTTTAATTATAAAATTTAAATTTGAAAAAAGGAGGATTTAAATATGAAATACAGACTAGAATATAGCTATTCTGAATCAAAACTGGCTGGAAAGTTGACACGCGACATTGAAGCAAAAACAGATAAGGAAGCAGTTTGTAAAGTAGCAGAGATTAGCAAACAGCTAGAAGAAAAAATGAAGTGCTCGGGCAGTCCATTTTCCTCAAAGATATTTAATATTCGGCTCGTTAAAGTCATTCAGCCGGAGATATCAGAGGAGATAAAGATTTAATGTTTAAAACCCCGTGTCCTATAAAATAGGCGCGGGGTATTTTTTTATTTCAATATCAACTCCCCTTTTAATTAATTTCAAACTTTATTAAAAAAATATTGCCGAAAAATATAATATTTTTATTATATTTCAACTCCAAGTTTTCTAAGGTTTTCTATCAAATCATTATTATTTAAATAGACAATACCATTTATACCTATTTTTTTTGCGGCAAAAATTAGCTCTTTTGTATCATCAATGAAAACGGCCTCGTTTGGCTTTACATGAGCAATTGATAAAGCCTTTTTGTAAAAAGCTGGGTCAGGTTTTTGAACAAATTCCTCGTAAGACAATACTCTATAATTAACTTTATCGTAAAGTTTTAATTTTTTATCTATAAATGCTCGGGCTTCAGAAACATTTGATAATATTCCTGTTGAATATTTTTTGCTCAATTTTTCTATTATCTGGAGCAACTCTTTATTTACACTAACCGATTTTAATCCTTCTTCTATCCAAATTTTTTTAATATCTAGTTTTGAGTCAGCTCCAACTTTAATAATTTCATTTTCAAAATCTTTCCAATTATTTTTACCACAAAATATATCGTCAATATTTTTATCAATATATTCTGTTATAAATTTGGTTGGAACTCCCAATCTTTCGGCAAAATTTGAATATAATGTATCAAAATCGTAATTTGTAATAACTCCACCAATATCAAAAATAATTGTTTTAATCATTTTTGAATCTTATCATATAGTTGAGAACATAAACAAGTATAAATTTTTTTATCAATTTTGTGCAAAGATTTTAGACTTGACTATATAGTAATAATAATCTACAGTGTTGTTAGAAAATACAATGTGGAATTAATCCACGCTCTTTTTATTGATCTTTAAAAAATCTGTTTTAAGGAGGAAGTATGAAAAAGATATTGCAAATGGTAGTACTAGCGTTTTGTTTGATGCTATCAATCGATTGGAACATTCCAACCAGACTGGAAGCATCAGACGGTAAACTCTCTGGAATTTGTTATGGGCCGTTTCGTGCTAATCATGATCCAGACATTGGGATATTTCCGTGCCGTAAAGAAATGGAAGAAGATATAAAATTTATATCGAACTTGACGGGGGTTATCAGAACATATGGTTCAGGACAAACTCCAGGATACATACCAGAAATTTGTGATCAGATTGGTATGGAGTGTTATTTGGGGATTTGGTTGGGTAAGAATAAAGAAGATAACAGAAAAGAAATTGAAGCCGGCATCAAAATTACTCACGAAAGGCACAAGAGTCTAAGAGCAATGATTGTTGGAAGCGAAGTTCTTTTACGTAAAGATTTAAGCGAGGACGAGCTCATTGCTTATATCAACGAAGTAAAAGAACGAACAAAAGATATTCCGAGTTTTAAAATTGCTTACGCGGAAATAGGTGGCGTTATGCTAGATCACCCAAAAGTAGCGGAGTCAGTGAATATAATTATGCTTCACATATACTCTTATTGGGAAGGCGTCTCCATTGAAAATGGTGCTCAATACGTTATTGACTCTTTCTTCAATATTTCAAAATATTTTCCTGGCAAAGAAATTATGATTGGAGAGACTGGGTGGCCATCTGATGGAAAAACAAATCGGGATGCGGTGCCATCTGAGGAAAATCAAGCGAGGTTTTTCAAAGAATTCACTAAACTTGCTGAGTCAAACAATATCAAATATTTATATTTTGAAGTTTTTGATGAAGCTTGGAAAGAAAAGTTTGAAGGTAAGGTTGGCGCCTGCTGGGGGCTTTATGAATCAAATGGAAATATAAAGCCAAAGATTAAAAAACTTGTTCCAGAATTACCAGAAAATTTGATGGGCAGACCTTTCTACGCAACAGAAATTTCAGTACCATTCTATATTTATGATGACGCGAAAGATTATCAAAACAACTTCTTTCCTTCAGGGTATATTGGAAATACAAATGCTGTCAAAGTAGATAGCAATTGCAATGTTAATCCTCACTCAGGAAAGACATGCATTTGCATCTCGTATACCGATCCAAAACTTTTAAGTGATAGTAAATCGCCCAATCGTCAGTTTTCAATCTATATGTGGTCAGGATTATACCTGCAATTTCCATCTAATAACTGGGGTAAATATCCTGGTTATAAAATTAAAGATGGCGCTACTGCACTTACTTTTTGGGCTAGAGGAGAGAATGGTGGTGAGGTATCACTATTTAAAAGTGGGGGCATATTTGATCCATCGCTTCCCTATCATGACTCTTTTGAAAAGATAATGCATGTTGTCACACTTACAAAAGAGTGGAAGAAATACTCAATTGACTTGAAAGGTAAAGACCTTTCAAATGTTATTGGGGGATTTTGTTGGGTAACCAATGAATGGTTTAATTCAGGAAGTTTTAAAATTTTTGTTGATGAAATAAAGTTTGAATAGTTTTACATCCCCGCACTTTAAACAGTGCGGGGATTTTTATTACTTAAAATAACAGACATAGTTTCAAAAATAATTAACGTGAAGTTATTGCTTGACTCTTTTTTTATTAATGCTAATTTAATTAAAGATTTTATGTTCTCTTACAAAAACAAACTTGAGTCAAGGGACTCATTTTTTTACTAATATTCAATAACTATACAAACAGGAGGATGCAAATGAAAAGTGTATTTTATGTTTTGATAGCAATACTAGTTATTGTTAGTGCATCAATTGCCAACACAGATCAATACAATCAATTATCATTTAGTATTGGAAATAAATGTTTTAACGATTATTTAAGTCTTACCACATGTGATGGGCTAAATACAGAAGTTTCTATGTATTTAAAATTACCTGGGGCAATAGGCTTCTCAATTACTCATCATTCTTGGTTAAATAACATTAATCAAAACGCTGACACAATCGATGAAACTGACATTTTTATTGGTAAGGCATTTTCAATTGACTCTAATGTATCTCTGAATATTTTTGTAAAATATTTTGATATGTTACCAATAACAAACACAGTTAGTAAAAAAATATTGTTATATAATGTTCATTTGAGCTGTTTCAGTGATTCGTTTGATGGTGTGTATATTTCTTCAATTGGAATTGGATATCTGCACTACGCAAATAATTTTAATAATGGAGGTGTGATTGTATCATTAATTTCAATTAGTCCGTATCGTCAGATTAGTGTTTTTGATTTAAATTCTCCCATTGTTTTTAGTCTACAATGGAACAGCAAAATAGAACAATTTAATGAGTTACTAACTTTGCAGCTAGAGTCTGCTTTTCAAAAAAAAATTTTTAGAGACTTAACTTGGAACATCCTTGACATTGTTGTGGTTTATCCGCTTACTCTTGTGCATGGTGGTGATCCAAGAAAACAAAGCGGAAATATCGCTCTATCAACAGGAGTTGCATATACGTTTTGAAACAACGCCTCGCTGCGCCTTAATTGGTGTAGCGAGGTTTTTTATTAAATTATTTTTGCTCATAATAGTTCAATAAAATAAGGGCTTGATTAGAATTTCTAATCAAGCCCTAGCTATCTTACTCGCAAAAAATAATGTTTGCATTTAAAGGCCTCCCGTCCTTTAATTGCAAACCGATTTCAATTTTTAGTTTATTGCAAATTTTTACAATGAGATTTGGACCAAATGATGTGTCCCAATCCCACTTTGACCCCACAGCTTGGTTGGAGCTAAATCTGCTCCACCCCCACTCTGAGTAAATTCCAGTAAATCTAACGTTTGCTCCTATACCAATTATATCAAAAAGATAATATGAGCAACCAGTTTCTAGATAAAAACCGTAATGATTGTTTGAATATACAAATGCAGCAATTTGATCTGGTCTTGGATCATTAGCGTTTTTTTGCATAGAATTTGTAATATCGCCAATTAGTATTGCTCCCTTTAAATTTATTGTATACGGCAACACCTTTATCACTTCATACCTTACTCCTAATGCTAAGTACGAAGACTCACCCCCCAATGAGGTTGTTCCAGCAGAACCTGGAACACTAGCGTTTGGAAGAAACCAATCATCTGGGTGCGTATCGTGGACAATATCTATTCTTGGAAACCAATATCTTTCATATCCAATCATAAATATGTTTTCCTCTGACATCAAAATTGATGTCAGTACAAATACAAAAAAAACAACCAAAAGAATTTTTTTCATATATCCTCCTTTTAGTGATATCAGTTTTTTAATAACAAAAAAGAGACATTTGTCTCCATATTTTTCTGTAAATATAATAACAAGGATTTTGATTTTGTCAATGTTGATAATGTCTATATTATTTTTTACCACTAATTAAGGCGGAAGTTTTATAAATTTGTTATACTTTTAATATGGAAACTAAAAAAATTGAGCAACTTTCAATGTATATTAATAAATCAAATATTAATTTTTAATTTTGTTAGGCTTGACAAAAAGCATAACTCAGTGTAAATTGCATAATGAATAAGTTCTACAAATCTTGCCCTGAGGAGGGAAAATGAAGTTGAAGGTATTGAAATTGGGGATAGTATGTACTGACAAAGCGACGGAACTCAAGGGAACACTCACCCACTGGGTACTGAATATGGACGGGTTTGTTAATTACCTATTCCAGCCCAAGGGCCTTGATGAGGATGGACAGCCGGTAGAAGCAGTTTATTTATGTGAAAAACGGCTGAACGTCAGGGAAGATGATTTTGAAACGGTTGAAGTGCCGTTTGAAATCATCGGCAGTACGGTTACAGACAAGCCAAGTGGCTATACCGGTATGGCCGTTGAGTTTGTCAGATACATTAATGGATGCTTTCATATTATGATTCAACCGAAAGGTGTTAATATGAAAACTAAGACAACGATTCATAAACGGGACTTTGATTTGAGGTCCTGCACCGGAAGAAAAATTAAGCAACTGTCAGAGAAAAAAAAAGAGGCTAGCATAAAGAAAACACCTTCACCGACTGGAAAAATTTTTCACCTAATTCCATAAGGGAGGAAAAACAAAACCTGCTCATACCTATAAGGAGGGCAGGTTTTTCTTTTGCTCAAAATGTATTTTAAATAATAGCAGTTTCAATTTGCTTTTCATCGGCATTTGCGTAGCGAACTAGCAGACTAGAAATCCTTTTAAGATATTTATTTAGCGATTCCTTTCCTGTAAATGATATGACTATCATCATTAAATCTTTTGTGCTTTCAAGAATCATCGCTCGCTCAGAATCGCTTGTTGGACTTCCAAAAGGACCGTTTTCGTCTGTAAAAACTGGCAACTCAGCAATATTAATCATTTCTTTACCTATGCCTTTATATGATTCTCCATTTTTTCCGATACAAAACAAAACACTTTTGCCGACATGACTTAAATCATATGACCCAACTGAATTCATACTTTCCAACGATATAAGATTATTGATATCAACAATCGTATTTACTTTATATAAACCCTTACCCAAAATAACTCTACGCGCAAGTGCTTCAGCGGACCCACGATATCTTGAGGGATCTTTTCCAATCGCTTTGTAGCCATTTCTTAGTGCTTCAATACCTTCGATATGATACAAAGATTCCATATTATATTTGGAAATATTATTAACACATTGATTTATTTCTTTCCAAAGCTCTTCGTTGTGTTTACTCACTTCTACTTTAGCTTGAACTATCCCAAGATTTAATTTTGGTATAAGTGACTGCAAACCTGCATCTATAGTAACCTTTATCATATTTATATTTTAAGTAAATTATTTGCCTTATAAAGTTATCATATTCAATATATCCATACAAGTTTTTATAACCAATTTATTTTATAGATTTTATATATCATTTTTTACTATTCATACTTACTTGAGCAAATTATTATTCGACTTGACTAAACGGTATTTTTAATTTACTATGTATTTAGAAAATACATATGTGGTTTAAACCACTCGCACTTATTATTGATCTTTAAAAAATAACTTATGGAGGCCTTATGGAAAATACTGAGAAAAGTTTTTTGAAGAAAAAAATCGTTGCGATTATTGGTGAAGTTAATGAAAAAAAATTATCGTATGTTCAAAATTCTTTAACCAAGTTTTATCTTGCTGGTTCACCAGATATTACAGTGATAATTTCTAGCAAGGGCGGATCAGTAGATTGTGGTTTCGCCATTTATGATCTACTAACCCTTTATCCAGGAAAAAAGACTGCAATTGTCTGTAATGAAGCTTCTTCAATGGCAACTGTTATTTTGCAAGCTTGTGACGAAAGGTATGGGACAGTCAATGCAAGTATACTGGTTCACAATATTCGTCGTCGTCTGTCTTTAGACGACCTAAGAGATAAAGAAAAATTAACAAAGCTAATTGAAAATATGGAAAAAATCCAGAATAAAATTTATGACATAGTCATAAAAAGGACTGGAAAGAGTCTTTCAAAAGTTAAGTCGGAATACGCAAAAGATCAACCAATGACTATCGATGAAGCTATATCTTTTGGTTTCCTCGATGGGGTGTGGAATAAACCACTCCCAAAATGAACATAATAAAAGCGCCATACCTAAGTGAGTATGGCGCTTTCTTATTTTCTTAGTAAAATACTTATTTTCTAGTCTTCATTTTCATCTGATTCTAATCTTTTTCCTTCATAGCCATCTCCAATTTTTACCTCACTGACTCCTTCAAAAACAGTTTTTAATATTTTTATTTTTTTGGGGTCTTTATAATTCTTAATCACTGCTGTCCAGTGACAATCTGGACAATGACATTCTGTTGTTTCATTACCTACATCAAATTCAACCTTGCTAGAACATTTATTTGGACACTCAATCTTTAGTTCTTTTTCTTTTGCCTTTTCTACTTTCTTTACACCAGTTTCATTTATATTTGGATTTTCATTTCCACCTCCAAAACCACCATTTTTATCTATCATATTTTTTTAATAAATTAACTAATAAATATTCAACATAATAATTGTATTCTGTCGTAAAATAAATGTCAATTATCCATTCTACACTATTAATTTTGAATATTTTAAATAGACATGGCAATAAATTATGTATTATGCATAAGTTATATCTAGTAAGCCTAATTATGTTATAATGTCTATATGATTAAAGGAAATTTTATAGGTGCGGCTATTGTTGCAATAATTTACACAATATATATTTTATGGAATCCCCTTCCATCAAAATTTCATATGGTTTTAGCACTGGTCATTCTTAACGCTCTAACTATCGTCCTTTTGTCTTTTGCGTTCAAATAATATATCTATACATTTAAATATGAAAGATAAAATATTTAAATCAAAAAAAATATTAGTTATAGGTGAATCTGGTCGTGGAAAAACTACTTTGGCAAAAGCACTGTCAGAAAAATTGAATATTCCACTATATTCAACTGATGATTTTCTGTGGAAAAAGAAATTTACAGAGCGCCATGACAGACAAGAAAGTATTAAGAAAATTGATTTGGTGTACCAGACTGATGAATGGATCGTGGAAGGATCAAGCTCACACTTATATAAATCTGCCCTTGATAAAGCCGATGTTATCATCCATTTAAAATGGAGTAATATTTTTTCTCAGTGGTTTACTCTAATTAAAAGAAAAACAACAAGAGATTATGAATCGATTGCTGATTTATTAAAAATGTTAATATATGTCACTCGCAAACGTTTTGGGATAGCGAATGATAAAGAAAAGACAAATAAAGCACTATTAGAGCCACACCTTCACAAAACCATAAAACTAAAATCTTATAAAGAAATTAATGATTTACTAGTAGTTTAACTTAGACCAATATCGTTTACATTAAAAAAGGGCGCCCACCTCACAAAATATAGGGTCGCCCTTCGGACCAAGTTTTACCTTGATGCCTTGGCTTCTTGTGCCTCAGCAAGAGTTGAGTATATCAACCCGTCCTGTGTTGCGTAGTAGATTTTCATCCCAATCACTCCTTAGTAACATTTTTGTTTTGTTACTTGGGTGAGGTATTACTCGGAGTGTGACGATTGGGATACCTGCTACATGTATTTAATAGCATATTTTATATTAATTGCAATAAGGAATTATAAATTGTATATTTAATATGAATTTATGGATAACATATCAGTGCAAGCCTCAGAAAATCAAAAAATTGCTGAAAAAACAGCGATTTTTAGCGTTATTGGTAACATCTTTATTTCAATTATAAAGGGTGCTGCTGGATATTTTGGTAATTCATATGCCTTAATTGCTGATGCGATAGAATCAACAACTGACGTTTTTTCCTCCTTTCTTGTATTATTTGGTCTAAAATTTTCAAGTAGACCAGCTGATGAAAACCATCCATATGGGCATGGGAGAGCAGAGTCATTAGTAGCGCTTATCGTTTCTTTTATATTATTTGCTTCAGCTATACTTATAATCCAAAACAATATTGTAGGTATATTTATTTTGCACAAAGTACCGCACACATGGACATTACTTATACTTGCACCAATTATTATTTGGAAAGAAATTATATTTCAAATAATAAATAGAAAAAGTAAAATAACAAAAAGCTCTTCACTAAAAGCTGAAGCGTGGCACCACAGAAGCGATGCAATAACATCAGTTGCAGCATTTATTGGGATTTCAATTGCTATTATTTTTGGTGAAAATTTTGCTATTGCAGACAATATTGCAGCAATTTTTGCAGCTTGTTTTATTATCTATAATAGCTACAAAATTTTTCGACCAGCGATCAGTGAATTAATGGATGAAGATATACATGATGATTTAGTAGCAAAAATTAATAATGTATCTTTAACTGTTAAAGGCATAATAAATACAGAAAAATGTTTTGTTAGAAAAGCCGGAATGAGATATCATGTTGATTTACACGTTACAATAGACGCGAATACAACAGTCAAAGAAGGTCACCGACTAGCACATGAAGTTAACGATATTTTAAAAAAAGAAATTCCTGAATTAGGTAAAATTTTAGTTCATATTGAACCAAATTGATTTTGGTAGCACCCAAAACATATTCAAAAACGTATATTTTGTTGTGTTATAATATTTTATATGAAAAATAGAGAGATAATTTTATGGACAATAAATATTGCTCTTATTGGGGCAATAATTTTATATTTTGTAATAAACAGCAATTCTACTCAGAATACTTCGAAAGTAACAGTAAAAAATCAACCCACCAAAAGCTTACCAACAAAAAAAGTTTCTATATCAACAAATACCAACACAAATATAGCACCTAAAAATAATACTATATCGACTACCCCATCTTATTCTTTGGCTGAGGTATCACAACACAATAACGAAACAAGTTGCTGGACTGTAGTTAGCGGAAAAATTTATGATATTACTAGTTACATTTATTCTCACCCAGCAGGTGTTGATAGAATATTGCAAGGATGCGGTGTCGATGCGACAAGAATGTACGGCCGTGTCGGAGCTCATGATGTTTCCAGACTATCAAACGTTTTTGTGGGTAACTTAAAATAATAAACATATTATGAAAAAAGTATTTTGGAATGCTGTATTAATAATTAATTTCTATATAATTTTGTATTTTTGGTTTACAAATTCTGGCTATTTAATTTATGGTGCAAAAAGTGGAGACATATTTATTGCTCTCGGAAGACTTGCTGGTCTTTTGAGCGAATTTTTAATTTTAATTCAACTGCTACTGATTAGTAGGTTTACTTTTATAGAAAAACAATATGGTTTTGACAAACTTATTAGTATTCATAAAAAGATTGGGTTTTTCTTGGGAGTTTTTTTAATCAGTCATCCACTACTTCTCACAATTGGTTATGCACAATCAAAAAATATCGGTTTAATTGATCAATTTATAAATTTTATTACTAGGTGGGAAGGAATTGTTGGTGCCACACTTGCGCTACTGATTATAATTTTTGTGGCGGTTATATCTATTAAAAAATATCGTGTAAAAATTAGCTATGAGGTATGGTACTTTTTACATTTACCACTTTATATCGCTATTGCAATTGCACTTGGACACCAGATAAAGACTGGTGATATGTCTTCCGGTGGAGCAATGTATTATTGGTTTTTGATAAATACTATTTCAATAGGCGTTTTAATTATTTATAGATTTTTGCGGCCAATATATTTATATTTTGTGCATTCATTTAAAATAGAGAAAATTGTGCAAGAAAATGAAGATGTTTATTCGATATATATTACTGGTAAAAACATGGCTAAGTACATGTTTCAAAGTGGCCAATATGCAAATTTAATTTTTTTGCAGAAAAATATGATGTTTCACCATCCATTCTCTTTTTCAGATACATATAATGGAAAACATTTAAGATTCACAATAAAAGCTTCCGGTGATTTTACTTCTAAAATTGAAAAGCTCAAGGCTGGTACAAGAGTTTGGATAGATGGCCCATTTGGAGTATTTACATTAAAAAACTCAGTAAATAATAAGTATGTATTTATTGCTGGTGGTATTGGTATTACACCTATCTTATCAATGATAAAATCAATACATAACACATCCTTGGGTATTTTGCTTTATTCAAATAAATCTGAAGAGGATACAAATTTTTGGCATGAGATAAAACAAAGCCAAATTGAAAGCCATTTTTTTAATACAAGCCTTGGTGTTCACAATAGAATTAGTGTAGAAAAAATTATTGAAATTTGCCTTGATTATAAAGATAGAGATTATTATCTTTGTGGACCAAGCCAAATGACGACAAATTTGGTAAAACAATTAAAAAAAGTTGGTATCACAAATGAACAACTTCATTTTGAGAAATTTGATTATTAATACTTAAATAGTTTTTTGCTTTTCTTTTCTATTTGAAAAAAGTTTTAAGCTGATAACTACTATAATTAGTACAAGCACACCAGAGATCAGCAACGCTCCATTTTGATTGTTATTTTCTGTGGTGGCGCCGAGAACTTCACCGCTTGGTAAGTCAGATCTTGTTACTACGGCGACATCAGATTTTGTTGTCGTAGAAAGCTTTTCTGTTTTAATAATAGAACCAACTGTGGCGACATCAGTGTTGATATATGGTTTTGCAAAAAATTGCACTACAAAAGTTGTAGCGTGACCTTCATATGTTCCAGTAGCAATACCAATACCTATCTCAGTAAAGTTTGCATTCAATAAGTTTGCTTTGTGTTTTGCAGAATTTATCCAAGCGGTCGTAATATCAGAAGACTCAGTAAAATCAATTGCCAAATTTTCTCCGGCATAGCTATAATCATAACCGACTTTATTAAACCAAACCCAAGGCAAATCTCCATTTGGTGCTACGTGAGAAAAATATCCTTTACCCGCCATATCATCTGCCTTCATTTGTGCTGCGAGATTAAGTAATGAACTTTCCTTCAGGGCACTTTCGTTATTTGTGACTCTAAATTCATTTGTCCCCAATACAAGTGATGAAGAAATAACTGTGGCAAACTGTGAAATTTTTGCAGAAATATATTTTAAAAATTTCTGCGAAAATGGCATAAAAAATACAGATACAATCAACACGATAACTACTACCGAGATTGTTGGCCAAATAAATTTATTTTTATTTCTGTTTTTATTAAACATATTTTTTACCATTATATTTTATGCTTTTTATATAAAAAAGTAAAATACTTATTTGCTATTATTGTATATCATTTGACAAATTATTGCAATATGATATAATTATATGGCAATAGATTTTATTATTATGACATGGAGGTCATATGAAGAAAATAGCAGTATTTTTGGCGGTTGCAGTAGTTGTTTTTATGATTCTTATGTTGGTAGTGAAAATTGATTTGATCGTTCACCCAACAAGTCCCAACGGTTGGACATATCTATATCTAAATAACTATAAGATATGGATGGTAGTTTCAATCGTGTGGTCAGGATTTTTGGGGCTGATTACATTGACTAAAAGATAAGAAAATAAATGTGATACCCGCGCGAGCAATCGCGCGGTGTTTTTTTTATTTAAAATTATCTAAAAGATATAATGAGCACAATTACAACAACTACAATCAATGTCCAAATCCAGTGTCTAATTATAAAGGCCAAAGCATCAAGTAATATGTTTGTTATTGAAAAACCTTGTGCGTTTTTAACAGTAGATGAAGCGCTGTGTGTATTTTCTGTACTAATACCAAGGACCTTCCCTGTTGTTTTCGAAATTGTTTTTGCAGAGTTATTTGGAGTTTGATATGTTGGTTGTTTTAAACTTTCAACATATGTAGCGAGTTTTTCCGCTTGTGTATCAATCGTCCTCACAACGCTGTCTGTAGTTTTTGAAACCGTGTCAGCAACAGTATTTGCAATATCTTTTGCGGTATTAATTACTTCCTGCTGGGTAATCTGGTGAACGACATTAAAGCTATTTTTTTCACTGTCTTTTGCCAGCAAATTTTCTACTGATAATTTATCAATTGTGCTACCACCAACTTCTGCTATATCAAGTATTTTTGCTTGTGCTGTATGACCTCCCTTTACTGCTGTATATGTCGCTGATAGCTTAATCAAACTTTTTGGGCTAGCAACATAATCTGCCTTTGAAATCTGAACATCGTCTATAAAGAATCCAGCGGTTAATGAGAGATTTTTTATAGAATGATTTTGAAAACCAGCATAAATACTTATATTGTCATTTTCATTTATCGTCGTGGTGGAATACCAAATGTTAGTTAGCACTTCGGCATTTATTTGTGTAGTAGATGAAGCAGTTTGTGCAAAAAGCTTAAGAGCTGGCGTTGCCAACAATAAAACAATAATTAATATTTTATAAAAACACAGCGCTTTTTTCATAAGTCTATTATATAAAATATACCAACAAAAAACCACTTTTTAAGTGGTTTTTTGTGATTGTTTATCTATCTATAGATTATTGAACAAACTTTTTTGCTGCATCCATTTTATCCTGAGAAATTGCACCTGTATCAATCAACATTTGAACAAATTGTTTTAGTGTCATGTTTGTTAGATTTGATCCACTTGGTGTTACTGACGGAACATTTGATGTTGATGCTGAATTATTTAATGCAGCTCTTGTCAAAGGTCCTACAAATCCTGTCTGTGGCAATTTGTTAGCTAATTGAAAAGCTTTTACAGCTTGTAAAGTAAGTGGACCAAATGTTCCTGTAATAGGACCATTAAACAAACCTTGTGCTTTTAATTGTGTTTGTAATTGTCTTACATCATCACCTGAGATACCAGATCTTAAATCTGAATTAAAATTGAATGTAGATACACCCAAGACTTGTCCTACTGGAGCTGGTGTTGTAAATCTGCGTCAATAATAATGGCAGCGGAGCCGGCCGAGTATTCGAGGCCGGCTGAAGTAGCGGCTTCTTTTCCAAAATTTTTAGAAAATTCTATACTTTTAATTTTATCATTATTTTTTGCTAGATTTTCGATTATTTGTTGAGAACCATCTTTGGATCCATCGTTTATAAAAATAATTTCGTAATCATATTTTAGTGAAGAAAATACATTCAAAAGTTCCGCGCTAATCAGCGGAATATTTTTTTCCTCATTATATATTGGTACTACGATTGAAATAATTTTTGACATAAAATATAAAAAATAAGAATATTATTACTATAAGACTAATGATAAGACTATTTAATACGGCATTAATACTACCGTGATAAAACATTAGAAGTGCTCCGAGTGTTAATATGCCGATACAGGATATACCTATTAGAAAGAATCTGCGAAGAGCGAGGAAATAGTAAACAAAAACGTTTACTATAGACGAGAGAAACATCACTATACCGACCTTTGGAAGAATGTATGAATAACTCATATAATTTTGCCCCAAAAGTACTTTTACTACTATACCATTAAATAAGAAAAAAGCAAGTAGTACGGATATACCCAGTATTAATGAAATTAATATTGATTTTATTAGAATTGAGGCGTTTTCTTTGACTGTATTTTTTATCTTAATTGAGGCCATAATAATAGCTGTTATTGGTGACAATAAGAAAAATATTATCTTACCTATCGCCGATATTCCGCTATATATACCAGCATCATGCGCATCAAAAAAATGTTTAACAATTAAAACATCAGAAGTATATATAAAAGTAACTAAGCCTGTAGAAAATAGTATGAGTATGCCGTAAATGATTTCTTTTCTGATACTACCCTTTTCTAATGTGTGTAGATTTGCTTTTGTATCTAATTGTAATGAATCTTTTGTACGAAAATGAAGAAAAAGAAGTGTAGCGATTTGGGCTAGAACAATTCCAAAAATTGCACCGATTGGACCCAAACCACAAAAAATTAAAATTATTGCAAATACCAATCTACCACCAGAAGATATTATTCCGCTTATAGATAATTCGGCAAACTTTTTACTACCATTAAGAAAAGCGCTTCGAAAAGTGGCAGTAGAACTTAGTAATAATAATATAACAAGGCCGATTATGGGATATACGGTGCTTAGATTAAGAAAAGATTCTAATTTAAAAATAAAAACTAATAAAAATAAAACGATTGCTAAAATAATATAATAACAAATCTTTCGTAGCTCACTTAAAATAGCATTTCTTTCATGGGGACTCTCTGTATTGGCTGTTATGTTTACGGATATGAGAGAAAAGGCTCCAAAAATAATGCCAGCTTGTGTAATCAGTGAAATAAGAACCTGTATGTCTCCAAACTCAGACGGGCTTAATAATCTACCGAGAATAGGATAAAAAAGGTAATTTAAAACAGCGACTATCATAGAGCCTATAAAATATATTACATAGTGCCTTAAAAAAGCATCCTCCTTTAATTTGCTAATTGAAATCATTTAATATTTAATCACTATTATACACTAAAAAAGTGATAAAAAAACGTATATTTAACTACCAATAATGCTTAGCTATGCTACAATTGATTTATGAAAAAGAAATTAATAATTATTTTGCTTATTATTTTATTAGGTTTTATTGTCTATTCAATAATAAAAAATACTGGAGTCAATAATTTACAAACAAAAAGCAATATAACAACACAAAATACTTTTGATGGTAAAAATAGCTCATTTATTCTTGACGGAGAAAGTGTAACACTTAAAAACGGAGTATCAGAAAAAGCAGTGACTGTGGGATCGGCGTCGAAAATAGTTACGAGATATTTTGGAAATGAATCTTACGGAGATTTGAATGACGATGGATTACAAGATGAAGCTTTTCTTGTCAGCCAAGAGACGGGTGGTAGTGGAATATTTTATTATGTAGTAGTCGCACTAAAAACTTCAACTGGTTATAAAACAACAAATGCATTTTTTATTGGTGACAGAATTGCACCACAGACAACACAAATAAATACAAGTGCAAAAGAACTTTATGTAAATTATGCGGAAAGAAAATCTGGTGAGCCAATGACTGCGCGACCATCTCAAGGCGCAACTTTATATTTGAAAGTAACACCAGCTGGCGTGCTTGAAGGAGTAATGAATTAAGTAATATATTATTAAATAAGTTACTGCGTTTTAAGAAAGTCTATGTATAGTTGACAAATTACTATTTATATGTAAAATATATTTGGGGTAGTCAAACTATAATGAAGACAACGCTAATTGCAAACATGCTTGTTTCCCATAGTCTAGAGGTGAGCATTATATGCCTTTCTAGCCGTGGAAACATGACATTAAGCCTTTTGGCTTCTGCATTTAGACTAGAGATAGCCAATTTGGGTGGCATCAGCTAGTCGTATGCAGGTTTGAGGGTTGTGCTTTTAGAGGGTTGAATTCCCCTTTATAGGCCATGTGAATTGACGTTTGGCACAAAGCGTAGGTAGGAGGCTATGATAGTTCTATTTCGGTAGAACTGAGCCGCTCATTATCAATTAATTGAGACACTACCTGCCATACGGAAAATCTGTCCAACATTGGGAAAGATAACATTCCAACGCGGCAAATTCGATGGTGACTTACCCCAAAACAAACCCCTTCGCTCAAAAAGCTAAGGGGTTTTCCATTTATAATTATAAAATCCTTTACATTTAGTAAAAAAATTGGTATAAATATTCAGCAAGGTGCTTAGGCGCCTGCCTGCGCAGGCAGGCCTTTTAATTTAAAATTATGGAAATTAGAAATATCGCAATTATAGCTCACGTTGACCATGGAAAAACCTGTCTTACAGACTCAATTCTTAGACAAACAGGAATGGTTGAAGAAGGCGTCAGTATGGACAGTAATAAACTCGAACAAGAGAGAGGTATTACTATTTATGCAAAAAATACTTCCATTTTTTATAAAGGAACAAAAATAAATATCGTTGATACTCCTGGTCACGCAGACTTTGGCTCTGAAGTTGAGCGAGTTTTGCGTTCTATAGATACAGTGCTACTTGTCGTAGATGCACAAGAAGGTCCTATGCCACAGACAAGATTTGTTTTGAAAAAGTCACTAGAACTTGGGCTAAAACCAATCGTTGTTATAAATAAAATTGATAAACCAGCAGCAAGACCAGAAGAAGCACACGAAGAAGTCTTAGAATTATTTATGGAACTTGGTGCAAATGATGAACAGCTAAACTTCCCTGTTATTTATGCTGTTGGAAGAAAAGGAGTAGCAATGCTTGATCCAAAAGATGAGCAAAAAGATTTGACTCCCCTTTTAGATATGATTCTTGAAAAAGTACCACCTGCAAAAAACGATATTACAAAACCACTCGAAGCACAGATTTTTAATCTTGCTTATGATAATTTTCTTGGCAGACTTGCTATCGTCAGAATTTATAATGGAAAAGTAAAAGATGGCCAAACTATTTTCCTAAAAATGCCAAACGGCGAAACAAGAAGCACAAGAATCACCAAACTTTATACTTTTAAGGGAATTCAAAAAGATGCGGTAGAAGAAGCTACGGCTGGAGATATTGCGATGATTGCCGGTATTTCTGATGCATTTATTGGAGAAACAATTTGTGAAAATGCAGAGCAAAATCCCCTTCCAGCTATCAATATTGATGAGCCAACTATTTCTATGAATTTTCTTGTTAACGATTCGCCTTTTGCAGGACGCGAAGGTAAATTTGTTACTGGAAGACAAATAAGAGAAAGACTTGAAAAAGAACTTGAAGTAAACGTTGGATTAAGAATAGATTTTAATAGCGAGCCAATAACTGTTTATGGCAGAGGTGAGCTTCACATTGCAATTTTGATAGAAAATATGAGACGAGAAGGTTTTGAACTTCAAGTTTCCCAGCCGCACGCAATCGTAAAAGAAATTGATGGCGTAATGTCGGAGCCTTATGAAGAAGTCACAGTTGATGTCCCAGAAGAATTCCAAGGAACTATTATTGAAAAACTAGGTAAAAGAAAAGGGATTATGAAAGATATGAAAATCCGCGACAACCAAGTCAGGATGATTTTTGAAATTCCTACCCGTGGACTTCTTGGATACAGGGGTGCATTTATTGTGGACACAAAAGGTTTAGGAATTCTTTGTTCAAGATTTATAAATTTTAGACCTTATGCCGGCGAAATACAAAAACAAGAATTTGGCTCAATGACTTCGATGGTCACAGGAAAAACAATGGCATTTTCACTTTGGAATCTTCAAGAAAGAGGTGTGCTTTACATTGACCCAGCAGTTGAAATATATGAAGGAATGGTCATCGGACATGTGCTTAACGGTGAAGATTTGGAAGTTAACCCAACAAAAAATAAAGCTCTTACAAATATGCGTGCTTCTGGTTCTGATGAAGCTTTGTATCTTGTCCCACCAATGAGAATGGATATTGAGAAAGGATTAGAGACAATGCAAAATGATGAGTATCTAGAAATTACACCAAAGACAGTAAGACTAAGAAAAAAACTTTTAACAAAGTCGATGAGGGATAAAAACGAAAGAAAAGGATAATTTTAAATAAAAGGGGGGTTCGCTTCGCGAACCCCCCTTTTATTTATATACTAAACTTCCCTATTTTTGTTCTTTTTATATTTAAAGCTAAAGCCGGAATACCAACCTTTTCTCCAATTAAGTTTGCTAAAGTGCGCATATAAGTTCCACTGGAGCAATTAATCTTAATTGAGATAATATTGAATTCGTCAAGGTCTGACCTTGCCATTACAGTATCCCATTCTTTTTGAATTTCGTTTTGACGAAAATCGCCTTTTACTAGAGCAATAGAATCATTAATATATTTCATTAAATAATTTTTAGATATTGTTTTTTGATTTAGTAATTCAATACTATCTATTTCGACATCTTTTTTGGGAATCTCATCATCATTTAACTTTCCACTTTTAGATAAGGAAAACATTGTTTCTCCATTTATTGTTTTTGATGAATATGCTGGATACTTTTGAGTAAACTTACCAACAAAAGATTTTAATATTTTTTCAAGTTGGATAATTTCCTTGTCAGTTTTTTCGTATTCAGTTACAAGTCCCAAAACATCATAGGTATCAGTCGCAAATCCAAAAAGCACATCGACTTCATATTCTTTATCTAATCCCAAATATTTTTCTTTATTTTTACATTCTTCACCAACTAATACTAAAAGCAACCCTTCAGCAAGTGGATCAAGTCGCCCCGCATAAGTCATTTTTTCATTTTTGTATTCTGGATTATTAATTTTAAACCGCTCCAAACATTCAAGTGGTGTTTCTCCCATATTTTTGTATAAAGCTAATATTTGTTGTTTTACCTCCATAATTTGATAGAATACTAGCATAATTTAATTAAATATATACAGTAAATATAATGAAAAAAATCGTTTTTGATATTGAAACCAGTAATATTTTTCAAGATGTGGCTTCTACTGACCCAGCTGCACTAGATTTATCTGTTGTTTGTATTTATGACTATGATACTGATAAATATAGTAGTTTTACTAGAGAAACTTTAAGTGAACTTTGGCCTATTTTTGAAAAAGCAGATATGATAATTGGCTTTAATAGTGACCATTTTGATATTCCAATATTGAACAAATATTATTCTGGGGATTTAACAAAGATAAAAAGTTTAGACTTATTGAAAGAAGTGAAGGATTCTCTAGGAAGAAGAATAAAGTTAGACATAATAGCTGAAGCGACACTGGGTAGAAATAAAAGTGGGCATGGCCTTGAGGCCATTGTTTGGTGGAGAAATGGAGAGAAGCAAAAAGTTATTGATTACTGTATTGAAGACGTAAAAATTACAAAGGAAATCTATGAATATGCACAAAAAAATAAATCATTAAAATATTTAGATGGAAAAGAGATTAAAGAGATAAAAATAGATACAACAAATTGGGATAAGAAAGAAGATTCAAAAATGACTTTTACACTTCCATTTTAGAATATTATCCCCGAGGCTCCACCTCGGGGATATTTTATTTAATGTATTTTAGTTTATTAGCAATATGCTCATCAAAAGTCGCAGCATAATGCATATTCCCATCTTTATCAGATAGGAAATAGAAATATGGTGTTTTTATTGGGTTTATTGTGGCTTTTATTGCCTCAAGACCGGGGTTTGATATAGGAGTAGGTGGTAATCCCCTGTTTGTGTAAGAGTTGTAAGGTGAGTCAATTTTAAGGTCATCCGCAGTAAGGGTTTCAGTTGTCTTTCCATTGATATATTTAAATGAGGAATCAACTTGTAGTGGCATCTTTACCGATAATCTTTTCCATAAAATTCCCGCGATAATTTCTCTAGTTTCAGTTGTTCGTCCTTCTTCTTCAATTATCGAAGCCATTTTAATAACATCACTTTCTGACTTTCCAAATTTATTTATTTGCGGTTCAAGCTCGGCAATTTTTCTTTTGTAATTATCAGTCATCATTTTAATCATTTCCGTTTCTTTCATATTCGGCATAAATAAATATGTATCTGGAAAAAGATACCCTTCAAGTTTTTCTGACTGCACAATGCTTAAAAATATCTGATTATCAAATGAAGGAAAATTATTAGCCAATATATTGGCGATTTCAAATGAATTTGTTCCCTCTGGAATAGTAATTTTTATTGGCACAATATCTAGCAACCCATGAGTGACTCTCCAAGCTAATGAAATAACACTTTGTTTTTTATATAATGCGTAATCTCCTTCAATAAGGGTAGCCTTTCCTTTTGAAAATACATATACAAATGCTTTAAAAAAGAAACTTGATCTAATTATATTAGAACTAGCAAAATTGTTTGAAACAATAGGTAAGGTCTGACCATCTTTTAAATCATATATCTGACCAGCTGGAAAGTTTATAGGTGCACTCAAAATAAACTGGTAAAATAATATCGAAAGTAAAATAATAGTTGTACAAACAACTATTATCTTTTTATTATCTATTATGAAAAATGGATGATAAGTTTCTATTTTTTGCTCTTCTAGAGGCATATTTAAATATTTTTATACAGGTAAATTTGAAGGTGCTTCTGACTTTTTAGAAGGAACTCTTTGCAAAGTTGGTGTTTGAGAAACCAAACCGCTTGGAAAATGAAAAATCGTGGCTAGCTCTTCTGTAGTTAAAATAAAAGGTCGACTTCTCCCATAATGTTTATATGGATGCTGAAAATACGATCTTAATTTATATGCATACAATAGGTCTCTTGACCTATCTAAAACATTTCTTTCCAATATTTTTTTGTAAAAAGGAAATATTCTTGCAAAATCTCTATTAATAGGATCCCCCTCTGTTACGGTATCAGGTCTAAAGCCATTTAAATCTGCAGATGAATATTGTTTTACACCAGCAACTAAACCTCCTATGTTTGGTGGAAAAAATGCATTTTTTTCACAAATATAAATACTTCTTATCATACATTCAAAAGGTGTTTTTGTTGAACTTCGTTCTAAAGCAGAAATTATAGCCACTTGTCCTTTTGTGGGGTTTGGAAATTTAAATGCTTTGTCATCTTTTTTGTCTGCTTCTGGGATTGCCTCCTTTCTTATTTTTTCTATTTCATCTTTTATTTCATCTTTTAAGATCTTATCAACCGAAGACTTGCCGTGAAAAATAGTAGGTTTTTCATGTTTTTGTATAAGAATTTGAATCCAAGCATTTTCACCTTTTTTTAAAGACCCCATATACTCAATAACAGAAGTTAATGGATCTATTTTATATTCTTCTTTTTGATCTTCTCCTAAACCTAAACCATAATCTATATAAGTTTTAATTGGAAACGGATCTGGTTTTACAAGTGCATATTGAGTCGCAAACATTGGATATTTATCTGGATCAAAATAAAAATCTTTTGTATAATCTTCAGTTTCAAATATTTCTAGGTTTGGATATTGAGCATAAAGTTGCGTTTCAATTAAATTTTTCCATTTTGAGTCACTACACCAAATAAAAAATTTAACTACTCCACCCGTAGAAACAATTTCACAAGAGAAACATGGGCGGGTTCTACCATCTAAAAATGCTTCATTTAAATTTTCAGCACCTCTCTGTGCAAAATATGAAAAAAATATTTCCATTGCAGCTGGGGATTTTAATATCTCTTTTGGCAATTTTATTTCAATAATAAAAGGCTTCAACTTATAAATATAATTCATTGTGATCCATCTAAATCTTACAATCCAAAATAGGACCAATAAAATGATCGGTAAAGCTATTGGAAGCAAAATCAATAAATACCTAATAGTTGTAGAATATAAACCTGAATTTAATGTATTCGATAAAAAACTAATCATAATAATATTGTATTAATATTATAGCAAAATTACAAATTAAAACAAAAGGGCGGGCTCACTTAGCGAGCCCGCCCTTTTGTTTATTTAATGATATTATTTTACAACCTCGTATTTTCCATCCTTATTTTTTGTAAAGTACTTTTTATTTTGGAGATTGATAACAATAGTGTTCTCCTTGACATATCTTTCTTTCATAACTTTTTCCACTATCTCTTTCTTTGTCATTGGTCCGTTTTTTTCTAATACTTTCTTTATAACATCTTTAACAACACCGCTTATATATCCCCATTCTGAAAGTGCATATAAACCTCTTCCTACAAGGACAAATCTTGGATCTTTTATAAGCTCATTATGTGTAGTAGCAATATGCGCTTTTTTATTAAATACAGTTGTTATTGCTTTTGCGACTTCTTTAAAGTGAATAGGTGAACCATGCTTTCTAATTACTAAATATGCATAATCTCTTACACCTTTAATACTAATATTTGCTGAAGCTGTTTTACCCCATTCGCCAAGTGGATTTTTTGAGATTTTCTTTGATAAGTTAAGCCATCTTTTTGCGATCTCTTCTGTTCTATATTGTTCAGAAACATCTTCAATATAGCTTAAAAATGTTTTTATCATTTCTTGTTCAGAAATAAGTTCATCATCTTTTAGATTCTCATATAATTTTTTAAGTGATCCTTGAATTTTTATAGCGAGGTTGTTATCAATAAACCATCTGTGTTTAAAATCATCATCTTCTTTTATTTTATTGAAAGGATGCCCAACAACAAGTAAAAAGTTTATGCAACTCTGTATTGAAGGGTCTTTTGAAACATGATCAAGTAAATCTTGTTCTACAACAATTCCACCAAGGCCGTTAATTATTTTTTCAATCTCATCAAAAACTGGTTTTTCATCTGAATAATTCTTTGATTTTCTAATAGCTGCTATAGCGTGGTTTTCAATTTGTCTAACTCTTTCACGAGTAATACCATAAGATTTTCCAATAGCATCAAGTGTCATTAAATCTGGGTTCTTACCCAATCCATATCTTTTAATAATTATATCTCTTGATCTTTCTGGCAATGCAAGAAGAAGCTTCTTCACTGATTGCTTTGGTTTAAAACCTAATGTTATTTTCATATTTTAATAAAATTAAAAAACCTTGCACTAATATTTATATAAGTACATTATCATACATTGATAATAGAGTCAACTACCTATTGACTAAACAACAACAAAGTTGATTATTTTGTTTTTAACAAAGATTGTCTTGATAATTTTACTGTTTAGAGTCCACTTGACAACATCTTCATTTTTTAAAGCCTCTTTTTCAACTTCACCTTGTAACGAATCCATTTTTACCTCAATCATAGATCTCACCTTACCATTAACTTGGACAACAATTTTAGCTTTTGAAGAAATTAGTTTCGTTCCGTCGTATTTTGGCCATGCTTCTAAAACGATTGATTTTTTATTTTCCATGATTTGCCACAACTCTTCACAAATATGTGGAGCAAAAGGCGAAAGGATTGTTATAAACTTCAAATATGTTTCTTTGTTTATTTTATTTTGGTTTTCTAAACAATTTGTAAAAATCATCATCCCAGATATTGCTGTGTTAAAATTCATATTCTCTATATCTTCAGTTACTTTTTTAATTGTTTGATTTAATAGCAAAACAACATCTTCACTATCTGAATAATTTTTGGCGACTTTTTCTTGCAATTTCCATACTCTTTCAATAAATCTTCTAGAACCAATAATATTGTCTGTGCTCCAAGTAATAGCTTGGTCAAATGGCCCCATAAACATTTCGTAAATTCTTAAAGAATCAGCCCCAAGGTTTTTTACCACCTCATCTGGATTGATAACATTTCCTCTAGACTTTGACATTTTTTCTCCATCCTCACCAAGTATAAAACCATGAGCTGTTCGCTTTAAATATGGTTCACTAGTTGGCACTAATTTTTCATCAAACAAAAACTTGTGCCAGAAACGAGAATACAAAAGGTGCAATGTAACATGTTCCATTCCACCATTATACCAATCAATCGGCGTCCAATATTTTAATTTATCTTCTCCAGCAAAATTTTTGCTGTTTTTTACATCAGTATATCTTAGATAGTACCAAGATGAGCCTGCCCAGTTTGGCATTGTGTCTGTTTCCCTTTTTGCCTTACCACCACATTGCGGACATTTTGTATTTACCCATTTTGAAATTAATGCTAAAGGAGATTCTCCATTATCTGTAGGTTGATATTTTTTTACCATTGGCAATTTTAATGGTAAGTCTTTTTCTGGTAATGCAACAAGTCCACATTTTGGACAATTAACAACTGGGATAGGTTCACCCCAATAATGCTGTCTTGAAAAAATCCAGTCTCTCAATTTATATGTGGTAACCATTTTGCCTCCAGCATACTCAGTAATTTCTTTCATTATTTCTGTATTTTTTCTGCCATTAAATTTTCCGGAATTTATCATAATTCCGTCATTAACATAAGCTTGTCTTATATCACTGAAGTCTAGCTGTTCTTCTTTAATTCCAATTTTTCTTCCATATTCTTTTGCGCTATTAATATCATTTTCAGAATTCCAATCAAAAACTTTATTTTCTAATTCTGAATGAAATAATATTTTTTTAATTTTTCCTTCAGAGTGTATATACCATGGCCCACCAATAAAATTGTTTTTTGCTAATTCAAAAACTTCATCAATATTTTCTGTATATACTTCAATGAGCCAATCTTTTTTTACCACAGTTCCCAGTTTCTCAATTTTTTTGTAAAATTCTGGCTTTAATGATCTTGAAATAACCAATATTTTTGTTTTATCTGATATTACTTCAGTAATCGGTAAATTATACTTTTTCGCAAAAGCATAATCTCTATCATCATGAGCTGGCACTGCCATTACCGCACCAGTACCATAGTGTCCCAAAACATAATCGGAAACATAGACTGGAATTATTGCTTTAGTTATTGGGTGCTTTACAATGACTCCTTTCAATTCAACGCCTGTTTTTTCTTTATTTTCAGCTGTTCTTTCTATTTCAGACTTATTTTTTGCATTTTTCACATATTGAGCAACTTCATCAAAATTTTGAATTTGTGACTCTAATTCTTTTATCAGTCTATGCTCAGGAGCTAAAACAACATAAGTAACTCCGTAAAAAGTATCTGGTCTTGTTGTAAAAACAATAATTTTTTCTTCTGAATTTTTAATATTAAACCATAATTCAGCACCATAACTTTTTCCTATCCAATTTTTCTGTTGCAACTTAATTTTCTCTAAATAATTCACTTCTGCTAAATCAGCTTCGAGCCTATCAGCATACTTTGTGATAGCGAGCATCCATTGTTCTTTTTCTCTCTTTTCAACTGTCGCTCCGCATCTTTCACATTTTCCATCAACAACCTCTTCGTTTGCAAGTCCAATCTTACATTTTGGACACCAGTTGATAAGCATTTTCTTTTTATATGCCAATCCTTTTTTAAAAAATTGTAAAAATATCCACTGTGTCCATTTGTAATATTTGGGGTCAGAAGTATTTATCTCTCGAGTCCAATCAAATGAAAATCCAATTGATTTAAGTTGTTTTCTAAAAGTATTAGTATTTTTTTTCGTTAAGATAGTTGGATGGACACCGGTTTTTATTGCAGAATTTTCTGTTGGCAACCCAAAGGCGTCCCAGCCTATCGGATATAAAACATTGTAGCCTTCCATCCTTCTTTTTCTACAAATAATATCCATCGCGGTATTACTTCTTACATGTCCGATATGAAGACCGTCTCCTGATGGATAAGGAAATTCAATGAGGCCATAAAACTTCTTCTTTTTAGGGTTTTCTTTTACAACAAAAGATTTATTTTTCTCCCAAAATTTCTGCCACTTTTTTTCTATTTTTGTGTGATTATATTCTGCTGGTTTATTTGTCTTATTATTCATATTTTTATACTACCTTAAATGTTTAATATTTTCTACTCATCTTCCCTTTCTGGTTTCGCGACTTCCAAAAGTCCAATGTCTGATTCTTTTCCTGTAATCCTTACAATATCTTTATCAATTTTCTTAAATTCTTTATTTGAAGCATTATAGTGATTTACAGTTGTGGCTAGAGAATTACCGAGTTTTTCCTGATATTCTTCAAAACTCTTAAAATGTTTTTGAAGCCCTTCTACATTTTTAATAACACCTTTAACTGATTCCTCTATTTGCATCGCTTTCAAACCCTGCAAAACTGTTTGCAAATATGCCAAGAAAGATGTTGGAGACACTATTATTACTTTATATTTATTTGCTGCGCGCTGAATAAGGTTGTCTGTTTCTTCAGCCATAGCACCAATTTTATTTACCAACAAATCATAATAAATTGCTTCGTGAGGAATAAACATAAATGCAAAATCCATCGTCCCCTCTTTTGGTCTTATATATTTAGAGGTTTCTTGTATCCTTAATTTTAAATCATTTACAAAGGCTTTCTCCAGCTTTTCTTTTTCTTGTGGGTTTTGTTCAGTACTTAATTTATTATAATTTTCCAAAGAGAATTTTGAATCAACTGGAATTATTTTATCTTTTACAAATACAACCGCGTCAACAATTTCACCATTTGAAAAAGCGTATTGCATTTTATATTGTGTGGGAGCCAAAACATTTTGCAACAATGTTTCCAAATAATATTCACCCAAGATTCCTCGGTGTTTAGGATTCTTTAAAATATCTTGAAGTGACTGAAGTTGGTCTGCAAAAGAAACAACTTGCCTATTTGTTTCGTCGAGTTTTGTAAGACCTTGAGTAACATCTTTGATAAGCTTTGCCGACTCAGTAAACTGATTTCTCACAGACTCGGTCATTTGCTTGGTACTTTCGCTCATTTTGTCATCGACAGTCCTACGCAAATCGTTTATCTGATTTATTATCAAACTATTTTCATTGTTTCCTTTCTTAGCAAATACTATCCAAAGAAGTAATAATATTACGATTGCTAACAAAATAAATAAGATTATTGATTCCATAAATACATTATACCAATAAATTTTAAATATGATAATATAGCTTATGTATTAGATTATTCGAAACAATTTGTATTATTAGTATAATTCGTTAATTTGTAAAAATATGTCACTACACAAACAAATAAAAGATGGAATAAAAGATGCAATGTTGAAAAAAGATACATTACGACTTACTGTGCTTCGTAACATCTCCGCTGTTTTTACAAATGAAATGCTAGCTAAGAAAATCACTACTCCTGAAATGTCGGATGATGATGCCATTACAATAATAAGAAGACTTGTAAAACAGAGGAAAGATTCTATTGAGCAATTTACTAAGGGTAATAGAATAGATTTGGTTAAAAACGAGGAAGCTGAAATGAAAATTCTTGAAGCATTTTTGCCACAAATGATGAACAAAGAAGAAATTGAAAAGGTGGTTAAAGCTAAAGTAGCTGAAGCAGGTACTATAGATAAAGCAAAGCTTGGTCAATTTATGGGCGGTATTATGAAAGAGCTCAAAGGAAAAGCTGATGGTATGTTAGTAAAACAAATTTTAGAGGAATTAGTAAAATAAAATTATGAAAAAAGAAAGTATTCCAAGTGGACAAAATGAACAAACAGATTTTTTTGATGAAATAAATAATTCGTTGTGTTTTAAGGCAATGAAAGAATTGGGCTCAAATAGAGACAAAGAGTTGATAGAAAAAACAGCAGAAAAATTTGGTGTTGCAAAAGATAAGCTAGTAACTTACTTAGAAGATAGAAAAATTCTTGAGGATAAATGGAGACAAGAGGAAGCAGAGCAACAAAGGAATAGACCAAGTGATTATGAAACATATAAAAATAATGATTAAAAGAGGCCAAATGGTCTCTTTTTTTGTTTGACAATATATTTATTTTGTTTATCATTTTAACAAATGTTCTTAAAAAGGGGGTATAAAAATGCCTACGGGAAAGAGGCAAAAATCACCTGAAATAAAGTATCTGATTGGGATGAAGTACTATGAGGAACAAAATAAAAAGAATGGTAACGAATATACTATTGAAAATGTATGCAAGGAATTTCCGCAATTAGATCCTGATATTTTAAGGTGGTATATTAGAGCAACAAATAATAATAAGGAGGAAAGAAAAAAGTGTTGGACTGATTTTGAGAAAATAAGTTCAAAGGGAACCTGAAACTAGGTTCCCTTTTTGTTTGACAGATAACATGTTTATATGGTACAATTTAATATAGAGTGATCTAGCTATTCAATAAAATAATTAGATTTGAGCACATTAATAACTACAAAACTTTATAGTAAATTCAATGATTCCAAGGAGGAATTATGGGTTATGATAATATCTCGCAAGAAGCAGTTAGTTATGCTCAAAACCTAGTATATAAAAAAGGTTTTGGGCACAGATTAGCATATCTTAAGACAGATAATGCTTACGGATATACTACTGGCTCCACAGCACATTTTTTTGCGCTGAAAGCAGCAAAAACAAACAAAAAGAAAGCAGAAATTAACAAAATCCAAAAGGAGATAGATTTGGGGAAAAAGTTAGCACCAGTGTATGAAAAGTTCAAAGATTTGTCTGAACGCCAATGCTTCCCTAAGGATGAAGCAATATGTATGGCGGCAAAACTTTCTAGTATCAGAAATACAAAGAGTTTGAGGGATTTCATTGAAAAGAAAATTTTGGAAGAAAATGAAAGAAAGAGGATGTTCCCCCACCTTTATTCAGCTGATAACAAGAAAAAGGTTAAAGAATATCCGGATGGATTATTTTAAAGATTTGGGGAGCAAAATACCGCTCCCCATTTTATTTCAGATGGAGGTGACATCTAAATGGAACTGAATGATTTATTTTTTAAAGTTTTGGCCAGGATAATTTTACTTGAGTCTACTGTAGGAAATAAACGGGCATTAGAGATAGTATGTGAGGAATTTCCAGGGCTGAATGTAGAAAACTTTCAGTACTGGAGAAAAAGAATGAGAGAGACGAGGAGAAAAAGCAAAGCAAAAGGTAGAAGAAAATGGAATGTCAAAAAAAATATTTTTTAAAATATGGGGACGGTCAGAACATTGACTCGTCCCCTTTTATTTGTTCAAAACATTAAAAACTGATATATTATGCTTGTTAGTTATGGCTAAAACGATTTTATTAAAAATTGTTAGCCCAAACATTTTGACTACAAAATGTTTTAGGGCCTTATCGTCTAACGGTTAGGACACGGCCTTCTCAAGGCTGGAATCGGGGTTCGATTCCCCGTAAGGTCACAAAATTTACAATTTTATGATATATATTTTATTATTTGTTTATATAATCTGGCTTGTATCTATAATTATTTATTCAATATATTTGATTAATTCTTTTTTTACTGATGCACCATATGTACCAGTTAAAAATAGAGTTATTAAAAAAATCATAGAGTCATTAAAATTAAAAAATAATAGTGTTTTGTATGATTTGGGTTGCGGTGATGGAAGAGTTTTGTTAGAAGCAATAAAAAATAATGATATTCGTGCTATAGGTGTAGAAAAAAACTTTATTGTTTATATTTTAACAAAATTTTTTACTAGAAAAACTAACATAGAAATAATTTGTAGCGATATTGAGAATATTTCTCTTAGAGATGCAACTCACATATATTTATATCTTTTTCCTAAAATAATGGATAAGTTGATTGCTAAAATTAGTTATGAGTGCAGACCTGGTACACGTATTGTTTCATGTTCTTTTAAGTTTTCGGGGTTAAATCCAGATGAAATAATTGACCTACCTAAACACAAAGATAAAATGTGCAAAACACTCTATGTTTATATAATTAAGTAACAAATATAATTCAGTGTTGATTGACATTGTATTATTTACATATATTATTAAAATAGAAAGTTCGTACACAAGGAGGAAATATGAATAATGACAATAACATTTTATTGCCTATTATTGTATTTGCGTTTATTGGATTCATTATTATAGGTTCTATTTTTGAGCAAGAATTAGTTCTGATGGTTGCTACACTAATAGTCTTTATTATTTTTGGAGGTGCCACATTACATTTTGTGGTTAAAGATTATATTTTAAGTAAAAGCGATACAAAAAAAATTGAGGAGGAGGCATGAGAATACTAGTCTTTATTGTAATAGCACTGTTAATTATTATTGTACTTGGTTTATATGACAGGTACATTATAATTAAAAAAATGAAAGAGAGCGATGATTGCAGGTATTTGTACAAAAAGCCGAAGGATTAACTTCGGCTTTTTTTATTTGTTCTTCCATTCACTTTCTTGTCTGACAAGTAATTCTCTAGCTTTTTCTGGCTCTAACATAACCTCTTCAACAATTCTTTCCGTTCTTATAGATTGTGAACCTTTTACTAATATAATATCTCCTTCTTTCAATAAATTTTTTATATATTTTCCTGCTTCAAAAGAGTCTTCAAATTGATATATATCTTTTTTATTCAATAGTGCATCTTGGGCGCCTTCAGCAATTTTCCGAGAACGAATCCCCACGGTAATCAAAATATCAGAAACTCCAGCGGCTAGTTTACCAGCTTTATAATGTTCTTCAGAAGAATACTTCCCAAGTTCAAGCATATCTCCTAAGACCGTAATTTTTCTGGCTCTATTAATTTTTTTTATATCTTTTAAAGTATTCAAAGCTGAGCCCAAAGCTTTGGGTGATGAATTATATGTATCATCAATTATTACGGTATTTTTTATGCCTTTAATTATTCTCATTCTTCCCTTTGATGCTTCAAGATTTATTAGAGCTTCACCAGCTTTAACAATATTAATTTTTTGACTAATTCCAAGGGCAATAGCTGCCAAGGAAGAATATAAACTTTTATCCCCAAGTGCACCCCTTATTATCACTGGGACAATATTTTCTTGGTAAACAACTTTAAATGTAATCCCTTCTATTTTTTCATCTTCTCCATAATAATTTTTAATGTCAGTTGCAACCAAATCAGAAGTTTTACTTGTACCATATATTATTGATAAATTTTTTGTTGATTCCTTAATTTTTAATGAATCATCATCATCACCATTAACAATCAAAATTCCATCTTTCTTTAGCGCATCAACCAAATATTTTTTTTCTCTAATAACTGCTTCTCTATCTTTAAAAAACTCTATATGCACTGGTACTTTTGCGAAAGAAGTCAAAACGACAACATCTGGCTTTAACCATTTTGTCACATTTTTTATATCTCCTGGTCTATCGGCACCGACTTCCAAAACCAACCATTCTGGGTACTTGTTTTTAAATATTATCAACATTAACCCATGAAAAATATTCTTGCACCATTTAATTGGATCAAACCACGCATTTTGGCAACCTAAAATAGTTAGCGGAATTCCGATATCACTATTGAAACTTTTTTCGCTTTTTCTGACAAAAAATGAGGAGGACATAACGGCAAAAATTGCATCTTTTGTGGATGTTTTTCCAACACTTCCGGTGACTGCTATAATCTTTGGTTTATATTTTTTTATAATTAAAATAGCTTCACACGTAATTATCAATGATATTATTTTTTTAAATATTAATTTCATATACCAAAACTAACATATTTTTATTACTTTAGCACTTTATCTATCAGGTACTATTTCATAATAATTAATTAGAAATTTTGTTATGTCAAAAAATGGAGAAGTAAGAGTTTGCGATGCATAATTAACATTTTTTGGATCAACTGTGTAAAGAAACACTAAAAATCTTGGCTTATATGCTGGAAAATACCCAAAAAATGAGTGAAGCCATTTGTCAGGGTAATATCCACCACCTTCCTTTATTGGTCTTGAAATTTGAGCAGTACCAGTCTTTGCAGCAATACTATAATTTTTCATTTTCATAGTTCCGCCAGCAAGAGCTTCATCTACCACCCTTACAAGCATTCGAGTAATTTCCTCTGAAGTTTGTTTAGTTAAAACTTGTTTTGCCTCATCAACATAAGAGATATTTTTTGCAAGGCCAACTTTATAATTTATTGTCTTAACAACGTGGGGTATTATTAGTTTTCCTCCATTTGCCAATGTTGAAAGTGCTCTGGCTGTTATTATTGGTGTCATTGAAATGCCTTGTCCAAAAGATGCTGTGATGTACTCAATTTTTTTATTATTATTTAAATTATTTAATAAGTTGCCTATATTTCCAGCTGCTTCTGCAGGAAGGTCAATACCAGTTTCCGAACCTATACCATAGTTTTTAAAATATTGTAAAAACTTATCTTTTCCTAGAGAATTCATTACAAAAGCAGCACCAGTGTTCAAGGAATTATTTAGTACTGCCTGCATGTCGACAACTCCCCTACCTTTTTTATCAAAGTTGTAAACTGTATAACCATCCGATTGGATATTGCCCTTATCATTATAAGTTGTTTTTGCAGTCACATCCCCATCATCAAGCCCAGCAGCCATGGTAAGTGGTTTAATAATTGATCCCATTTCATAGGAATCAGACACTAGTGGATTTGAAAAAACACTTACATTGGTTTCTCCTTTAAAATTATTTAAATTAAATGTTGGGGTTACAGCCATAGAATAAATTTCTCCGGTATTTGGGTCTATCACAATGGCTCCAGTTAGATTCGAGCTCCATTTGTTATTTGTATCTGAAATTACCTTTTCTACATAACCCTGCACTTCAGGGTCAATAGACGTGACAATATCTGCTTCTCTATTTTTATTTTGAATAAAATTATTACTAATATTAGAAAAAATTTCAGCAAATGTATTTACATATAGAGTACTACTATCTCTTTTTAAATTGTCCTCATAATACTTTTCAAGACCATATCTTCCCAAAATGTTTACTCCACTATCATCGTATCCTGTAAAACCTATGACGTTCGACGCCAAACTATCACCAGGATAATATCTCCATTTTTCTTTTTCAATTATTAATCCTGGAAGATTTAGATCATTAATTTGTTTTATTTTTTCTTCAGGTATTTGCTTTGCTATTTCCTCATAAGGATCATTTACTTTTGATATTTTTGAGTAAAAAGTTCCTGGGTCAATAGTTATGATACTTGAAATTTTTTTATAATACATTTCTGTATCAGTAGCAATGAGTTTAGTATTAATGGCTAAAATATATCCTGTTTTTAAACTGGCAGCGGATATTAAATCTTCATTTTTATTTTCAAAAAAAATACTTCCCCTATCAAAAGTATCAACTGAAATGCTTGTATATTGTCTATCTGCTTTGTCAGAATAATTTTGACCATGAACAATTTGCAAAAAATACAGTCTTGTGACCATTATCAATGCAAAAAACACTATAATACCAAATATCCACCTGACTTTTTTTTGAAAAGGATTAGTTTTCATTTACAGACAAAGATAGATTTTTTTGAACTGAATTTACTACTGCGAATTTATCTGTAGCGACTGAAACAAACCCCTTGGACTCTGCTAAAGCCAAAGTAATACTATTTTTTAGGCCTAAATATTGAAATTCTAGAGTATTTACATCAGAATTTAAGGAAACAATACTTTTTTCCATATTTTGTTGAGAAACTCCATTAGAAAAAATATCATTAACTAATATTCCATAAGAAACAATTAAAAATGCAAACAACGAGAAAAGAACCCAGAAAATTTTCTTTTCTCGATATTCGATTTGTTCTATTTGTTTTTTTATTATTTGTGCGACCATTATATTTTTTCTATTACTCTTAATTTTGCACTTCTTGCTCTTGGATTCTGCTTTATTTCTTCGTCGGTTGGAATTATTGGTTTTTTATTTATTAATCTGCCCTCACCTATTTTTGATTTTTCTTTAAAATACTGCTTTACTTCTCTATCTTCTACACTATGAAATGAAATTATTGCCATTCGCCCTTCTTTTTTTAAAAATTCCCAACCTTTTTTCATTCCTTCTTTAAGTGCTGTAATTTCATCATTAACTGCGATTCTGAGTGCTTGAAAAGTTTTTGTGGCGAAATGTGTCTTTCCTCTTCGATAACCTGCTGGTACTGAATTTTCTATTACTTTCACTAAGTCAAACGTCGTTTCTATCGCCTTAATTTTTCTATTTTCAACAATTGCTTTTGCGATTTTTCTTGAGTACCTTTCATCTGAGTATCCGTACAAAATATCTGCTATTGTTTCTTCACTCCAATTATTTACAATTATTTTTGCATTTACCTTTTGGTCATCCTCTGAAAATGTCATAAGTAACGGTTCATTGTTTTTAAAAGTAAACCCTCTTCCTGATGCATCCAATTGGTCTGAAGAAAGTCCTAGATCTAGCAATATTCCATCAATTTTTTCAACATTTAAATTTGTTAATACCTTGTCAATGTTTCTGTAATCATCAAGAATCAAATCTGTATTACAACCATCGTTAGAAAGTTTTTCTTTGGCATTTCTTATTGCTAGATTGTCCCTATCCGTAGCAATAATTCTTACTTTTCCACCAAAATCTGAACAAACTTTTAAACTATGCCCAGCACCACCTAAAGTACCGTCAAAAAATATTGCTCCGGGTTTAAGGTTAAGGTTATCTATTGATTCATTTAAAAGAACTGTCTTGTGTATCATATTTTTATAATGCTCCCGCCTGTCCAAGTTTTTCTGCGAGCTGATCAGCCTTCTTTTCTACTACATTTTTATATTCTTTCCATGCTGAATCATTCCAAATTTCTATTCTGTCTTGAACTCCAACTACCGCTATTTTGTTTTTTAGAGAAGCACGAGAAACCAAAAATTCTGGCAATAATATTCTTCCGATTGTATCTACTTCAACCTCAGTTGCTGAACCAAACATATACCTGTTGAAACTTCTATTGTCCGCCTGTAGCATAGAAAAATCTGAAAGTTTATCTGATATTTTTTTCCACTGAGTTTGCGTAAAAATCCAAAGACAATTATCGAGACCTGCAGTAATAATTATTTTTTTACCAACTTCTTTACGAAATTTTACTGGAAGTGAAACTCTTTTTTTCTCATCTAATGTATGTATATATTCTCCAATAAGCATAGTAGTTTTTTGAGAAGAATTTTAAGTCCCACTTCTTCCCACATACTATATATTTTATAGCACTTTATCCCACAATGCAACAACAAAACTCACAATTATTTTCATTAATAAATAAATAAAAATATGGCTTAAAATATGCCTTTTTCAACATAATAAAATAGTTATCAACAGTATATAAATATTTAAAAAAAATAAATTAAAAAAATTCCTAATGCAAGGAATCTTTTTAAAATTTTATTAAAATAATTTTACCCTTTTATTCGCATAAATGGAAAAATCTGACAATCTCTACCAGACTTATCCTCGAGAAACCAAAACAATCTTTCTGACACACCAAAACCAAAAGTTGGTGGCATTCCATATTCAAGGGCTTCAACAAATTCTCCATCCATCATTTGAGCTTCATCATCACCTTCTTCGCGAAGCTTGGCTTGCTCAACAAACCTTTCCATTTGATCAAATGGATCATTGAGCTCAGAGAATCCTTTACCCATTTCTGAACCAGCAATAATTGGCTGAAATCTCTCAACAAGATTTTTGTTTTTACTCATTCTTTTCGCAAGTGGCTCCATCATAACAGGAACATTTACAAGAAAACCTGGACCAGCTATTTGTTTCCTACAATATTTCCACAAAGAATCAATTACTCTATTTAAATTTAAACCCTTCTTATCATATTCAACTTTTAAACTTTGAAGTTTATTCTCAACTTCCCTAATATTTGTATCAAAAATATCTATCCCGGTTTTTTCTTTAATTATTTCTACATAATCATATTTTTGCCACTTTGTTTCAAGATCAATATCAAATCCTTTAATTTTAAATTTAAGTGTACCAAAGGTTTCTTTTGCTATATATTTGTACATTTCTTCTACAAATTCCATCCCCATATTATAGTCTGCGTAGGCCCAGTAAAATTCAAAATGCATATAATCCTGCAAATGTTCTGCATCAACTCCCTCATTTCTAAAAACTTTTCCAATCTCAAAAACTTTTGGAAAGCCGGCAACCATCAAGCGTTTAAGCCAAAGTTCTGGTGAAATTCTTAAATAAACATCAGTATCATAAGCATTATAGTGTGTTATAAACGGCTTTGCCTCAGCTCCCCCTGCTGTGTTTTCAAGAGTTGGAGTCTGAACTTCCATAAAATCTTTTTTTTCAAGAAATATTCTAACAGAAGCAAAAAATTTTGCTCTTTTTACTATCATTTCCTTCACATCATGATTAAAAATAATATCAAGATATCTTTTTCTTAATCTTTCTTCTTCATCCTGAATACCATGCCATTTCTCTGGAAGTGGTCTTAAGCTTTTTGTTAAAATTTTCCAATCTGAAACCTGAAGAGTTTTTTCCCCTCTTTTTGTTATAAAAAGTTTTCCATTAATTTCAATAAAATCTCCTATATCAATAGTGTTTTGAAAAAGATCAAAAACTTTTTCTTCCATTTCATCTTTTTTTAGTAAACCTTGAAAAGTTGCTGTACCATCATTTATATTAATAAATATCAAACCTCCCTGACCTCTTATAGCCATAATTCTTCCACAAAGATTTATGGATGATTTTTTAGCAATTTTATCAAAATCTGCAATTACTTCTGAAATTGAGTAATCTTGTTTCGATGTTGCTGGATATGGTTCCATTCCTGCTTTCTCTAGCAGTTTTATTTTTTCGATTCTTGTTTTTCTTAGTTCTTCAAAAGAAGACATTTTTATTAGTTTATTTTACTTCAAGAAGTTTATATTCCATCTTTCCGCTTGGAGAATTAAATTGGAAAATATCGCCTTTCTTTTTACCTAAAACTGCGGCACCGATTGGTGATCTATTTGAAATTTTACCTGTTGCAATATCTGACTCAGCAGAACCAACAATCATGAGAGTCATCTTCTTTGTTCCATCTGCTTTCTCTACGACTACAGTACTACCTATCACTGCGTGATCTCCGTGTTTATCCTCAACAACAGTTGTGTTTTTTAAAATATCCTCTATTTTTTTAATTCTTTCTTCAACATCAGCCTGTCTTGTCCTTGCTTCATGATATTCTGCATTCTCTGACAAGTCCCCCAAGCCTCTTGCATAGTCAAGAGCTTCAGCAACTTCTTTTCTTTTTACATTTTTTAAATCATTGAGCTCGATTACTAATTGGTTATACTTTTCTTTCGTTAAATATTCTCTTCTTTCGTCCATATTATTTATGATTTAAATTATTAAAGTTGGGTGTATTTTAGCAATAAATTGTTACTTAGTCAAAGAAATATAATTATTTTAAATATTGTGGTGTATTAATATGCATCCAATCAAGAACTTGGCGCATAACATAAACGCCCCCCATAGTGTTTGTAACTGGACCCTTTTCCATAATAATTGCGAACGCATATTTGGGATTATCATATGGGAAAAAACCTGTAACCCATGAGTTCACAAATTGTTTTTTTGAACCAAGTTCTGCAGTTCCAGTTTTAGCCCCCAAAGATAAATATCCTGTATTTAAACCAACGGCAACCCCTTCTTCTACACCGAGCTTCATTCCTTCTCTTACCACTTTATAATCTGCTGGGTCAAGATTCAACTGAATAAACTTATCAGGATTACCGCCAGACAATATTGATGGTTCCAATAATTTTCCGCCATTTGCAATGCTTGCAACTGCTCTGACTGTTTGAATAGGAGTGACTTGAAAACCGTACTGCCCAATTGAAGTGTGATAAGTATCTCCAATATTCCATTTTTCTCCATTAAAATTTTCGGCCTTCCACTGTGGATCAGGAATTACTCCGCTGGTCCCTGTAAAAAAACCATTTGGTATATCAAAACCAAAACCAAATAGATGCATATATTTATCTATAAGAGAAATACCTAACCCTTTTTGATTTTCATATCCCCCACCAACTTCATAAAAATACACGTCTGAAGAAACAGCAATCGCGTGCCTCATATCCACCCAACCTTGAGCTCGCCAGTCTTTGAACACTGATGGATGTAGAGGGTCGTAAATATTTGGAATAGAGATAGACCCAGTACTCAAAATTTTTGTATTAGGGTCAATAATGTTTTCATTTAATGCAGCAATCGACATATAAGGTTTTACAATAGAACCCGGTGTATAAAGCCCATTTACTACCCTATCCAAAAATGGATTATTTTTATTTTTTAATAATTGATTAATTGCTAATGAATTCGTTCCATCAGTTAAAGTTTGAGAGTCATATTCTGGATAACTTGTTAAAGCTAAAACCTCCCCGGTGTTAACATCCATGATAACTCCGGCACCACCTGTAAAACCCACTCTATTTACCAAATCTGAAATAACTTTATAAATTTCACTTTGTAAATTTGAATCAATAGAAAGTTTGATATCTTGACCATCGACGGCAGGGCGAACAACACTTTGTGATTGTATAGCTCCATGTGCATCAACCTCAACAATTCTTAAACCATTTTTACTGGACAAAATATCACTATAATATTTCTCAACACCATCCTTACCAACAAAGTCTTCACTGTAATAGAAACCTGAACTATCTTTTGATGGATATTTTATATAACCCAAAACATGAGATAGACCAGACTGACTGCTGTATTTTCTTAACGAAAACTCAGGACTGCTCTCGCTATCAACATTCCATGCAAGTTTATTGTCATTTCTGTCATAAATCACGCCTCTGTTTGCAAATACTAATGTATTTCGTAATCGGTTATTCTCACTTTTTTGTAAATAATATGGACCATTTGTTACTTGTAAATTTATTGCACGAATGATAAAACCAGCAAAAATTAAAAAACAAGCTATACCAAAAAACACAAAAGTCCTACTTGAAATAGGCTTTTCTATCCTTCCTTCAAACTGATCAACGTTAAATTTTGGTAAATTTTCAGAATCTAAAAAGATTTCATCTGGATCGATATCTTTTATTCTGTCTTTATATGGATTACCTTTAATCTTTTTTTTTACTTTTTTAAACATTTATTTATGAGACCCTAACCATTTCTTTAATTTTAAATGAAATTATATAGAAAATAACAGAAATAAATGTGAAAAAATATGCGAAATGGTATCCAAAAATTCTTCCACTGCTGTATAGCATATCAAGCATAAAACCAAAAAAAATTGACTCAATAAAATTATTAAAAATTAAAACAGAGACAAAGATTAAAGTGATTGAAATATAACTTGGTAACAAAAAAATAGATAAAATCAAAAAAATATCAGCTATTATCCTGTAAAGATTATTTTTCCTAAACATTTTATTTTTTATTTGATAACAATACCTCAACCCACTTTAATTCTGAGATATTTACTGGACTCTTAAACAAGACATTTTGGTATGAATCAGTTTCTTTATATTCAATTTTTTCAACTATGCCAAAAACATTTGCAGAAATCGAAGGAATAACAATATTGTCACCTTCTTTTACATCAATTTCTTTTGGAACCTGCGCGGAAAAATTTCCACCACCAAGTCCTGTTGCATTCTTCTCAACATTATTGTTTCCAATTAAAACTTTCACTTGTTCACCAGGTGATGAATACAAAATCACTTTTGATGTATCATCATAAACCTCAGAAATATAGCCAATGAATGTATTTCCATCAGCTATAACTTTGTTTCCAACAACCACGCCATTTACTGAGCCAACATCAAGAATTAGAGTGTCGTATGCTGATAAAAATGGCTTAACTAGAACAGTGGACAACAATAATTTCTGACCATAATTACTTCGATTTACAATATTTTTTAGGTCCTCATTTTCCTTCTTTAATAAACCAAGCAATGCTTGCTCTCTATTATCCGTTAAAGTTTGTTGTTTAAGAATACTATTCTCTTTTAATAAATTAACTTTTGAATCCAAAACGGAAATATTATTTGAAAAAAAAGTGACAATACTATTTTTTAAGGACCACAAAGGAGAGCCGGCACTAAAAAGTAAATTCCTGGTCCAAGGTAGAGAAAAAATTAAAATAAAAAAAATTACAGCAACTATATAAAAAATATGATTTTTTTTACCATTTTCTCTAATTAAAAAATTATTATTTCTTTGGTGGAAGTTCATCTTCGTTTTGAATTAATGCATCTCTATAAAGATCCATGTTTTCGAGTATAACACCAGTTCCTCGAGCAACAGCAGTCAATGGATCCTCAACAAAATGAACTGGAATTTTCAAATAATCGCTTAATAAAACATCAAGTCCTTTTATAAGTGCGCCACCACCAAAAAGATAAATTCCTCTTTTCATGATATCTGAAAGAATTTCTGGCGGTGTCGTCTCAAGAACTTCTTTTGTTGCGTCCACCAAACTTTCAATTGAAAGAGATATTGCTTCTCTAATATCAGAATCAGTTAAAATAACCTCTCTTGGCAGGCCGGTGATTAAATCCCTGCCCTTTATTGGAGCTTCCATATGTTCACCCTGTACAACATTACCAATAGCAATTTTAATATTTTCAGCTGTTTTTTCTCCAATTAAAATTTTAAATTCACTTCTAATATAACTGATGATATCGTTATTTAGTTTATCTCCGGCAATTCTCAAATTTTTTGATTTCACAATTCCACCAAGAGATATAACTGCAATATCTGTTGTCCCGCCACCAATATCAATCACCATACTTCCCACGGGATCATTTATTGGTAAACGGATTCCAATTGCTCCTGCCATTGGCTCTTCAACAATATGTACTTCTCTTGCACCAGCGTTTCTCGTAGCATCTCTTACTGCTCGTATTTCAACGTTTGTAACACCACTTGGTACGCCAACAACAACTCTTGGCCCAAGTATTTTGGGAGAAAGTTCTTCAGCTTTTTTTATTAAATATGCAATCATTTCTTCAGTGACTTCAAAATCAAAAATGACTCCATCAACGAGTGGTCTTATTGCAACTATGTGTGGAGGAGTCCTGCCAAGCATTTCTTTTGCTTGAGTACCAACCGCTACAACTCTTCCTGTTTTTTGATTAAGTGCAACAACCGATGGTTCGTTAATAATAATTCCTTTTCCAGAAACATAGACAAGAGTATTGGCCGTACCAAGATCAATCCCGATATCATTAGAAAAACGCTTATATATTTTTGCTCTTAAATCATTAAACATTTTAATTATATTTATTTACAAAATCCATAAGTTCTTTTTCTTTTATATTAAATACTTTTCCATCAATTCTTTGTTTAATTTCAAATTCACCTTTTTCTAAACCTTTCTCACTAATTACAATTCTAAGTGGAATACCTATAAGGTCAGAATCATTAAACTTTTCTCCGGCACGAGCGTCTCTGTCATCATACAATACTTCTACACCATTTTTTGTAAATATATCATAGAGTTTTTCTGAAGTCTCTCTAACTTTTTTATTTTCAGAAGATATTTCAACTATGTGGACCTTAAAAGGTGCAACAGACACCGGCCACACTAAGCCTTTTTCATCAGAAAGAATTTCTGTAATTGTTCCCATCGTCCTTGAAGGCCCGAAACCATAACATCCCATAAAAACAAATTTTTTTGCCCCTTTTTCATCTATGTATATAAGACCAAGCGGCTCAGAATATTTTATTCCCAATTTAAATATGTTCCCAACTTCAACTGACTTTCTCTCAATCAATTTTTTATTTTTACATGAAGGACATTCTTTTATTTCGTCGATAAGCTCTTTGTTTATTGCAACCATACATTCGTCACAACAATAGATTGTGTCTTCTCCATTGATAGCCAAAGTTTGATATTCATGTGAATACTTACTAAAAGTTCCTCCTAGAGCATAGGTAAAATATGTCCTGTCACCAATACCCAATCTTTTAAAAATGTGAGAATAAGCAACTTTTGCTTTTTCATAAAATATTTCATGTTCTTTTTCATCTTTAGAAAAAGAATACATATCCTTCATTAAAAATTCTCTGCCACGCATTATCCCAGCTTTAGCCCTTACTTCATTCCTAAATTTCGTCTGAATTTGATACGCACTTACAGGTAAATCTTTATATGATCTAATATGGTTTTTCATAAGTGTGACTAAAGGCTCTTCGTGTGTACTACCAAGTCCAATTTCAGTCCCATTTTTTAATTTTGTTTTAAACCAAATATCATAAACATCATCAGACCATCTTCCTGATTTTACCCATGGCTCTTTATCTTGTAACGCCGTAAGAAGAAGTTCTTGACTTCCAATCTTATTCATTTCTTCTCTGGCGATATTTGAAATTTTATTTAATGTTCTCAATCCTAGTGGTAAATAGGAATATACACCAGCCATTTCTTTATTAATAAAACCAGCACGGATTAGGAGATTTGCATTTTTAGATACTTCATCTTTAAGACCTTCTTTACGGGTCTTTGTTAGTAACATTGATTGTCTCATATGGCTTAAATACTACATTATTTTATAATAAAACAAAACCCTTGACTCATAGTCAATTGTTATGTTCTTGTCTATTTAGTGAACTAGCTTTTTTTACTTAAACAACTTTAAAATATCTTTATAAGTTATAAAAAGCATCAGCGCAATCAGAAGTCCAAAACCAATCATGTTTGTCCAATTTGCAATTGCTGGTTTAATTTTTCTTCTTATCACAACTTCAATTAGAACAAACAAAACCCTTCCACCATCAAGTGCTGGAAATGGGACAAGATTTAACATTGCTAAATTTATAGAAATCATTGCAATAAAACCAAACAAATATGAAAGTCCCATACTACTTGCCTGCCCAACCATTCCAGCAATTCCAACTGGCCCTGCAATTTGCGAAAGCAGTCCACTTTGGCCTTTAAATGCACCAACAATAAAATCAAAAATCCCTTTTGCAATATTTGAGGTTTCAATAGCAGTCATTTTTGCACCTTCAAAAAAAGATTGAAAAAAGCCGTAACGAACTGTCCCAACCAAAGCCATGGATATTCCGATTGCCTTTCTTCCTTCTACGACTCCATCTTTGGCCAAAATACTTACTGTCCCCGTGGCATTGACTCTTTGATATTCAATACTTATTTTTTCTTTACTATTTTCAATAATATTTTGAATATCTGCAACAAGCGGAGTAGTAATTTTTTTGCTTCCAGATTCAATTGCTAGAATTTTATCTCCTTCTTTAAGTCCAGCTATTTCGCTTGGAGAATTTTTCATAACAGACAAAACAATGACAGAAATATTTTTTGCATTACTTGTGTATTGGTCTTCGATAGATGTAAGCAAACCAAAATTAAATGAAGCTGAAATTAATAGCCATGCAAAAACTAAGTTCATAAAAATTCCTGAAAGTAATACAACAATTTGCTTCCATTTTTTTGCATTAACAAAACTTCGCACACTATCGGGTCCAGAGATTGACTCATCGTTAGGATCTTCACCAAATATTTTCACATACCCGCCAAGCGGAATCAAATTTAAGCTATACTGCGTCTCACCAGATTTCCAACCAAAAATTTTAGGTGGAAAACCTATTGCAAATTCATCTACTCGAATACCAAATAGTTTTGCTGTAACAAAATGCCCAAGCTCATGCACAAAAACAAGTACGGCAAGTATAATTAAAAATAAAACGATAGTCATTATATATTTTTGTTAAGTAAATTATTAAAATTTTTATAGCTCAAATCAAATCCGTATATTTTCTTGAATAATTTTGCAAAATCATTTTTATTATTTACCTCACTGGAACGAGAAATGAGTCTAAGAATTTTTTTCTTACCGAAATTTTCTATTAACAACATACAAGCATTACCACCCTCAGTATAGGTTGATTTGTTATATTTATCGTAAGATTCAATAAAATTACTAAATGTATTAATTTTATTATAAAATTTTAATTGTCCTGATAAATATACAGCAAGACCATCTCCAAGCCATAAAGGTTTATAACAATTTTTTGATACTACATGTTCAAAGAGATGACAAATTTCATGTTTAATAAGTGCAGAATATTCATTATCAGAATGCTTTTTATGACTACTTTCTTTTTCCATCCGATTATTATCAAGAATATAAACAATATTACCTTTTCCTCCAATAACAAAAGCATTAACCCATCTTTCACTTTTATAACGTTTTAATAAGTCTATTTCTTTTCTACTATTTAAAATACAAATATCTGGCTCCTTGTTATATTCAAGATTAATACCAAAAAACTTATTGAATTCCTTCATTCCTTCTCTATAAGCTTTCTCGATTAGCTTATTTTTATATTCTTTAATTTTATAAATCATTAAGAATTAATTTCTTTTTCTTTTTTAGCAAGCAGCGCTTCAAGGGATGCATTTCCTTCATCAACAATTTTTTGCATTTCTTTTTTATATCTAAATTTATCGTCTTCTCCCATTCCACCCTTTTTCTCTTGTGCATCTATTTCTGTAGATGCAACATCTCTAAATCCTCTAATATTTACTTTTGCATCTTCAAGCTTGGCTTTTGCTGTTTTTATAAGTAAAGATCTTCTATCACCTGTTAACTCTGGGAAAAATATTCTTACACCTTTATCATCAATACCGACAGACACTCCAAGATTGGCAACTGTAATTGCTTTTTCAATTGCTTTTGATTGTGATTTATCCCAAGGAGTAATTCTGATAACTCGCGCATCCTCAATACCAATGTTCGCAACTTGATTTATCGGCATTCTTGAACCATAAACTTCAACTTGTACGCCATCCAAAATAGATGGACTTGCAATACCAGTTCTAAGTCCTGAGTATTCTTTCTTTAACCATTCTTCAGAACCTTTTATACTATCTTTTAATTTTTTAAAATCGTATGACATAGGAGTATTATATCAAAAATTATTATTTTGTTAAAGGCAAAATTATAGCTAAATGCTCCAAAAGCATTTTTAATGATGGAGATTGTTCGCTTGCATATTGTCGCACTTTTTCAATTTCTTCCAAAGACGCAGACAAACGCGGACTTAAAACTGACTGATGCGTAAAAATCTCTGCTTCAATAGCATTAATAAATTTAATTATTTCAATTTTACTTTTTTCTTCATCAGAAACGTTCTCGCAAATCTTTTTGACGGCGTCCATTCTTTTTCCATATGACATCTGTAAAAATTCTTTAGGATTAATAATTGAGTCGGCAGATTCACTTGTGTCAATAATAAAAAGTCTTGAACGAAAAGTCGGAATAATGTTACTTAACGATGGTAATACCAAAAAGAAATGTGTATCGCCTCTTGGTTCTTCAAAAAGTTTTAACATTGCGTTTTGAGCTTTTTCTGTAATAAAGTTTGCTGAAACTACAAATATTTTTTTATCACCTTTAATTGGTTTATTTTGGTGTGAGTTTTTTATTGCTCTTCCGTCTTCAATATCCATAACCTCAAAATTTCCATGCCAAAAATCTGGGTTATCTACTGTTGGAAAATCTAGTTCATTCAGTAAAAATGTTTTTAGTTCATTTATAATACCTTCGGAATTACCTAAAATACAATAAGCATGGTGTAAATTCTTGTTTATTTTTGGTAAATTTAAGCTTTTCATTATCATTTATAATAGCAGAAAAAAGTAAATTAAAAAGGCGGGGC